>JAQTOC010000001.1 GCA_028713535.1 Candidatus Nanoarchaeia archaeon
TTTGGAGATTTTGTCAAGATTAAAACAAGATCTTATGTAAAGAGTGATTTGGTCAGAAGCAACAATTATAAAACAGGAAATGCTATTACATTTATAACCCCGGACCAGGAAAGAACATTTGTGGTTTATTCTGGGGCATCAATTGACCTTAAGAGAAGAGACATCAATCTAGATGATGTCAAGGAAAGCAGGATTTTGCACACAGAAGGTTATCAGATTGAAAATAGCGTATTCAAGGATTCTATGATTTATGCAATGGATTTTGCAAAGAAAAACAATGTTCTTGTTTCAATGGATGTTTCTGACACAGGAGTTATCTCAAGAAACAAAGAGGAAATGCTAAGAGTAATAAAAACTTATGTTAATGTTATTTTTGCAAACGAAGATGAAGCAAGAACCTTGACTGGAAAAGAAAAAGAGGATGCATTAACTGAACTTGGAAACTGGTGCGAGGTTGCGGTTATTAAACTTGGAAAAGAAGGTTCATTGGTAAGATACAGAGGAAAAAATTACAAAATAGAAGGATTTAAAGTCAATTCTATTGACTCGACAGGAGCAGGGGATATGTATGCTGCAGGATTTTTGTATGGGTTAAGCAGGGGCTATGAGACTGAGATATGCGGTTATCTTGGAAGTTATTTTGCTGCGAAAGTTGTTGAAAAATTAGGAGCAAGGCTTGAATTCATTGACAGTGAGGATGTTTACAAGGTTCTTAACAGGGAAGTTATTAATTCAGAAAAGATTATAAAATCATATTAAACAGGAATAATGGTATAAAATGAACAAAGGAATTAATTATGAGGTTAGGGATTTAAGCTTGGCTGAGCAAGGACTAAAAAATATGGAACTTGCTGAAGCAAACATGGGTTCTTTGTTAAAAATAAGAAAAAGATTTGAAAAAGAAAAACCTTTCAAAGGAATAAAAATCGGATTGGCCTTGCATGTTACTAAGGAAACTGCCATTCTTGTCAGGACTTTAAGAGCTGGAGGGGCAGATGTTGCAATTACTGGATGCAATCCTTTGTCGACACAGGATGATGTTGCTGCAGCACTTGCAAAAGAAGGAATTAAGGTCTGGGCATACAAGGGAGAAACAAAGGAAGATTATTACAGATACTTGAATTATGTAATTAATTTCAGGCCAAACATAACAATCGATGATGGATGTGATTTGGTTACTGAGATTCACACAAAAAAACCTGAGCTAATAAAGGAAATCATTGGCGGGTGTGAGGAAACAACAACAGGAATTTTAAGATTAAGAGCTATGCAAAGAGAAAAAATATTAAGATATCCTGTAATAGCTGTGAATGACAACAAAACAAAACATTTATTGGATAATTATTATGGAACTGGGCAGAGCACGGTTGATGGGATTATAAGGGCAACAAACATCTTGTTTGCCGGAAAAACAATTGTTGTTGTTGGTTATGGAGACTGCGGGAAAGGATTTGCATTGAGATGCAAAGGACTAGGAGCAAACGTAATTGTCACAGAGGTGGATCATTTCTGCGGGTTACAGGCATCTTATGATGGATTTAAGGTTATGAAGATGGAAGATGCCTGCAAGCTCGGAGACATATTTTGCACTTTAACAGGAGACATTCATGTTATCAGGACTGAACATATGAAAAAAATGAAAGACGGAGCGATACTTGCAAATAGCGGTCATTTTGATGTTGAGATTGATGTTAAGGGTCTGAGAAAGATTGCTTCCAAAAAAAGAATGATAAGGCCTTTCTTAGAAGAATACATTGTCAATGGAAAAAGAATTTATTTATGCGCTGAAGGCCGTTTAGTAAATCTTTCTTCTGCTGAAGGTCATCCTAGTGAGGTTATGGCTACAAGTTTCTGCGGACAGGCATTGGCTTGCGAATACTTAGTGAGAAACAAAGGAAAATTAAAGAATGAAGTTATATTGCTTCCTGAAGCAATTGACAATAGGATTGCAGAGCTGCAGCTTGAGGCAATGAACATTAAGATTGATGAATTGACTGCTGAACAAAAAAGATATTTAAGCGGATGGAAAGAAGGAACTTAGAATCTTTTTATTTTTAATGCTTCTAATTGAATCTGATCATAGTTATCTTTTACAATTCCTTCCACTTCTATTGTTTCCTGCTTTAGGAATTTATATTTGGGCTGAAACGCAACCACCGTAATGTTTCCGGTTAAGTCTTCAAGGTTAATTATTGAGACTGTGTCTTTGTTTGTCACTCTTTTTATTACTCCTTTTACTTTTATCTTGTTTTCCAGTTTTGAAGAATTAATGGAGGAAATGTCTGAGTTTCTTAAGGAGATACTCTCTGAGATTATCAATAACAAAAACAATCCAAGGATTGAGCAGACTAATGATAGTTTTATTATTTTTGATTCGTCAAGCATAATTATTTTTTGTTTTGGGGTTTTATATAAACAAATAAAAGTTTTACGGAAAATATTTATTGTTATTCGGAAATGGACATAAAAAAACCCCTGTAGATGGATATATATACTATACTTATAAAAAGAGGAGTAATCTTAGGGAATTACTCCAAAGAGAGGATAGAAAAGCAGGTATATCTCTTTTGAGAATTATTGTCATTCTGTGGGCTGCTCATCCTCCAACATTTTTTTACGTACAGCCCATTCGTCTTTTTTAAATTTCTCAAAGATTGGAACAGCAATTTTCATAAAATCTTTAAGAGGCATGGGGCTGAGATTCCATTCCAGTATATTGCTGTGTCGGCTCCAGCCAATGGGTTTGATGGCGGTTGGACTGATTATTTCACAGTGATTCTGGAAAAGGGGGTTTTTTTGCAGATCTGTTGCTTTTTTATTGGTAAGATATACGTGTCCTTTTGAGGGGGTGATATGTATGGATATCATAGTTTTATCTGCGTTTTTGATTTTCGCTGCTTTTAGTCCTTCTTTAAGTTCTTGCCGCAATCTAAATCTAAGCGCATCTTTTCTGTGAAGCAGTCCTGATAGGTTATTGTTAATCAACTGGGATAGCAAATCCATGAAATCCTTAGCAAGCTTTTCACACACGAAACTGCAAAAAAAATACCTAAGCATCGTTTCAAGAGGCATCCTTTCTTCATAAAACGTTTGGACGATTCTATTGGCGTAATAATCTGTCATATTTACCTCCATTTTTTGTTTAAGATTGATTCTTCTAGTTTTTCCAGCCAAATCTCCCTAGAATTCATAGAAGCAACTATTGCCTCTTTTTTGATATTGGCCAGAAAAAAAGCCTATGTGAAATTTACAGTTTTTTGATATTATCTTAATTTAAAAACCTTCCGATATATTTATATTATTCTTTGTTTGATTTATTGGCATGGACATTGATAAAAGGATGGAATTAGTCAAGAGAAACACACAGGAAATAATAACTGAGAGTGAACTTAAGGAGCTGTTAAAGAAGAAAAAGAATCCAAGTGTTTACTTAGGAACTGCTATTACTGGAAGACCACATGTCGGTTATTTTGTATGGGTCTTGAAACTTGCTGATTTTCTAAAGGCAGGATTCAAGGTTAAACTATTATTAGCGGATATGCATGGAGCATTAGATAACACTCCTTGGGATACATTAGAAAAAAGATATAATTATTATTCAAGATTAATCCCTTTGATGTTTGAGTCTATTGATGTTGATATCAAGAATTTTGAAATTGTAAAAGGATCTGATTTTCAGTTAAAAAAGGACTATATGTTTGATGTTTTAAAAGTTTCAACCTTTGCTTCAATCAATGACTGCAAGAGAGCTGCATCTGAAGTAGTCAAGTTTGGGGACAATCCAAAACTGTCTGGATTGATTTACCCGATAATGCAGATGCTAGATGAACAGTATTTAGATGTTGATATACAGTATGGCGGGATTGACCAGAGAAAAATCCTGATGTTTGCAAGGGAAAACCACATTAAGGTTGGTTATAAACCAAGAATCGAGATTATGACTCCTTTAATTCCCGGATTAGTTGGAAAAAAGATGAGCTCATCTGATCCAAAGTCAAAGATTGATTTACTTGATGCAGAAGAAGAGGTACTGAATAAAATAAAAAATGCTGACTGCGTAAGCGGAGACATTGACAATGGACTGCTCGCTTTTCTAAAGCATGTTGTTATGATAATCAAGAAAGACAGAAACGAGGAATTTATTGTTGAAAGAGACAAGAAATACGGTGGAGACTTAAGCTATAAAGAATACAAGGATATTGAGAATGACTTCAAGAACAGAAAGTTACATCCTTTAGACCTGAAAAATGCTGTTGCAAGGGAAATAAGTTTACTTCTTAAGCCAATGAAAAAACACAGGGAAAGCCTTTTAAAGTTGGTTAAAGAGGCTTATTAGCATGAAATCTGCAAGCAAGGATGAAGACAAACTTGGAGAACTAAATCTTGGAGAGGGGTTTGATACAGAGAGTGAAAACCGGGTTTTAAGAGCCACTGTTTCTTATTTAAGGGAAGAAGTTAACAAGTTTAAGAGAAGGCCACTTGTTGTTTGCGATATCAAAAAGATGATTGATGATAAGGCAATAATAAGACTGCCAAACGGGAACTTTTTTTTGGTGGATGTTATTGGAACACTTAAGGGAAAATTAAGCTCTGGAGACAGTGTTGTTGTAGAGCAGAGAAGCTTGACTGTTATTGATAAATTAAATGAGAAAGACAAGAACTTTGGAGTTGAGGATTTTGTCATAATTGAAAAACCAAAAATAAAATGGGATGAAATCGGGGGGCTTAAGGATCAGATAAGGGATTTGCATGAAGTAATAGAGCTTCCCTTGAAGAATCCTGAGCTTTTCAGGGAAGTTGGAATTATACCACCAAAAGGGGTTTTGCTTTATGGCCCTAGCGGCACTGGTAAGACATTACTTGCAAAGGCGATTGCTGCATCAACAAATGCTACGTTCATTGAGTTTGTTGCTTCGGAATTAAACCAGAAGTTTATTGGTGATGGAGCAAAATTAGTCAAGGAAATATTTCAGTTAGCAAGAGAAAAAGCACCATCTATTATTTTCATTGATGAGCTAGATGCAATTGCTGCACAGAGAATTGATATAGGAACATCTGGCGAGAGAGAGGTTCAAAGGACTTTTATGCAGCTGCTTGCTGAAATTGACGGATTTAATAATCTGGAAAATGTAAAAATTTTGGGGGCGACAAACAGGGTGGATATTTTAGATGAGGCTGTTTTAAGGCCTGGAAGGTTTGACAGATTAATTGAGGTGGACATGCCCAATCTGGAAGAGCGAAGGGAAATATTCAAGGTTCATACAAAGAACATGAACAAGGAAAAGATTGATTTTGACTTACTGGCTGAGAAAGCTGGAGAATTAAGCGGAGCGGAAATACATGCAATATGCACTGAAGCCGGCTATTTTGCAATAAGAGACAACAGAAAGAAAGTAAGCCAGGCGGACTTTATACTTGCAATCGAGAAGATAAGGAACTTTGAAGAAGAAGACCTTAAAATGTTTGGATGATGAAATTTTATAAAATAGATTCTAGTCAGGGAAGCCTTGGAAAAAACAACGGATGCGAGAAAGCACCAGACTTAATTTTAGACGGAGTTAATTTTGTTAAGATAAATGTTGTCAAGAATAATCTTGAAGAAACAAATGATAATATCTTTAATGAAGTTGATGAAGGATTTATTGTTGGGGGGGATCATTCTATTACGTATTCATGTTTCAGGAAGTTAGCAAGGAAATACAAAAATCCAGGATTAGTTATTTTTGATGCACATCCTGACTGCGTCAACGATTTTAGGCCGCCTTGCCATGAAGACTTTGTGAATGTTTTAGTTAATGATAAAATTGTTAAGAAGGAGAATGTTATTTTAATTGGCATCCGCGACATTGACCCAATTGAAATGAGGTTTTTGCAGGAGAATAAAATATTATTCTTTGATGACAAGAAATTATTTAATGATATTGAAGAGGTCTGTGATGTTATAATGGAAAACTCAAGAAGGTTTGATGCTCTTTACTTAAGCATTGACATTGATGTTTTAGACCCCGCCTTTGCTCCTGGAACAGGTAATTTAAGCCCGGGAGGGTTGTCAAGCAAGGAATTATTTTATTTTTTAAGAAGACTAAGGTTATTAAAGAATCTCAAGATGATTGATTTGGTTGAAGTCAATCCTGACAAGGACATAAATGGGATTACTGTTGGGGTTGCTAAACAGATTGTCAAAGAGTTAACTTTAAAAGTTTAGGTTTTATTTTATTCTTATGAGAGTTTTTGTTGCTGTTGAAATCCCTGAAGAAATCAAAAAACAGATTTATGACTTGCAGGGAGAAGTTTCTTCTAGGGAAGCAAAGGTAAGATGGGTTGCAAAGAAAAACCTTCATTTAACTTTGGTATTCTTGGGGGAATTGCCTGAGAAAAAAGTTGAAGAGATTAAAGAATTATTAAAAAGCATTAAACATAAATCGTTTAAGGTTTCTGTGAATGAGATTGGTTTTTTTCCTGACAAACAAAAACCTCGGGTTGTCTGGATTGGTTTAGAACCTGAGAAAGATATATTAGACTTACAAAGCAAGGTTGACGGGGAATTGTTAAGCTATTCGATGGACAAGGACCAAAAATTCAAAGCCCATGTTACAATCGGCAGGATTAATGAAATCAAGGACAAGGATAAATTCTTTGATAAAATGAATGTTAAGATCAAAGGAGAGTTTATTGTTAATGAATTCTTGCTCATTTCAAGTGTTTTGAGCAAGGACGGACCAAAGTATAGGGTTTTGGAGAGATATTCACTTTAGTTTCTTCTGTAGCTCTTTTTCTTTTTTGTCTTTTCTTAAAGCTATATTCTTAATTAAAGAAGCTGTTTCTTTTGCGTCCTTGGTGTAGATTATTGGAATGTTAAAATCAACAGCGATAGAAGACAAAGCTCCTTGGATAGCATTCTTATGGACGTTTCTCACTTCATAGATATTTTCTGTTCCTTCTATAATCAAGATTGGCTTTTCAAAAGATTCTCTAAGCTTTATCATCTGTCCCATTAATCTCTGGTCTACCAATGAATCAACAAAATCCTTAACTGTTTTTCTCTCTATCCCTATTTTATCTGAGATGATATAATCCCCTGCTTTAAGTTCTTTTAACTGGACTTCTGCTTTTTCCTCTATGAGGTTTTTTAGAACTGGAGAGTTTTTTTCTCGATGGTCTGCGACTATAACAAACTCTTTTTTTACAAATGTAGTCAGAGGAATCTGGGATTTTAGTTTTATTTTATCTTTTAATTCATTTAAGGTCTTGTACATTCTTTTTTCCTTGTTAAAAGAGGACCAATGATAAGCTTCATCGCTTGTTCCTGTGGTTATTAGAATAATTACTTTTCCTGCTTCTAAACGTGCGGTTCTTCCACGCCTTTGAATAGAACGAATTGCAGAGGCAACAGGCTCGTAAAAAATAACTAGGTCAACTTGAGGAATATCAAGACCTTCTTCACCTATTGAAGTTGAAATTATAATATTGTATTTCAGGTTTGAAAAATCATCAAGCAATTGAATTTGTTCTTTCTGGCTTAGACCGGTCCCTGATTTTTTTGTCTGGCCAACGAAAACTTTTGCAGAAACTCCATTTATTTTGTTTAATTCATTTTCCAACAGCTTTGCAGAATTTCTGTAATGGTTAAATATTATTATCTTTGAATCTTTTTTTTCTTCTAATTGGGACAAAACAAGTTTTTTTATTTCATTTATTTTTGGGTGCTGAATTTCCTGTTCTAGCAACGATTTTGTTTTTATGTATGCAGACTTAAAGTTAACATCTTTTGCAAGATTCTTGTTTGCCTTTACTTTTGTAGACTTGTCCATCATGCTTTCAAAATAACTTTTAAGAGATTCAAGATTCTGGGTTTCTAATAACTCAAGAGCATGCTGAACTTTCATTAACTGGGCTGCAAGAGAAATTCCCTGCCATAACCTAAGCTCTTTTTCTCCTTGAGCTAGTTTTCCCTGGATTCTTCTTTGGATGTCCAACAACTGGGTTTTTGAAATATATTCCTGGTTCATTCCTATTAGACCAAGATTTTTTAATTTTTGGATTATGGATTTGTAGCAAAGTTCAATATATTCTTTTATTTTCTTGAATTCTTCTGGAAGAGCAACCTTAATCCAGGTTATGTTCATGTCCTGGACATAGGGTTTTACATCTGGATCTTCTCTATGTCTTAATTCAATTTCATCTATGAATAAGTTGTCGCAGATTTCTTTTATTTTTTTATTGTCTGAACCCGGAGATGCAGTCAAAGCCAAAATCCTTGGCATCTTTGCTTTTTTCATATACTGCTCTGCTACCCAAACATAATCGTAGTCCCCTGTTGCCCTGTGAGCTTCATCAAAAACAATCAAGGAGATATCTTCAAGAGTTATTTTTTCATTCATAATATCATTAGTCAAGCCCTGTGGAGTTGAAACAAGGATTGTTGAATCTTTCCAGAGTTCTTTTCTTTTTTCTGGAGGGATTAATCCGGTTAGAACTTCAACATGAACAATGTTTGTGGATTCTTTTATTTCTTTTCCAATCTGCTCTGCCAAAGGTTTTGTCGGAGTTAATACTAATACTTTTGAATTTCTTATTAAATTTAATCGCTCAATTGCCAGCATAATTGCAATCTTGGTTTTACCTAAACCTGTTGGCAGTATAACTAAGGTGTTGCCTTTCTTGCAGGTTTCAATTATATTGTTCTGGTATTCCCTGGGCTCAAAGTTAGAAATAAGGTACATAGTATTGTTTATTTTCAAAAGGTTTATATAGGTTTTTATAGGGACAAGAGCATGAAAAAGCTGCTTGGAATACTCGATCTGGGTGCTGCGATAGTATTGTTCTTGGCTAAATCGGGCTCTGTGACAAGGATTGGATGGGCATTTGCCATATACTTAATATTAAAATCAATATTCTTTTTCCCTGATGTCGGAAGCATTATTGACGGATTGGCAGGACTGGTCCTTATTTTTGCTGCTTTTGGGATGTTTGGCTTCTTGTCTTATGTTGCGATAGTCTGGCTTATTCTTAAAGGAATCTGGAGCCTGTTTGGTTAGGCTAAAACACTAAACAAGATTATCAATGCAATTATCAATGCAATTGCGAGAGCTATGAATGCTGCAAGTACTGGGGATAAGAACTGGGCAAAGATTACACATGCCAATGTAAGAATTACAAGGAATATATAATATATTTTTCCTCCAAAGAAGATGTGTGTTCCATCAAGTTCAGATACAGGGATTAAATGATAGATTGCAAGAAGGTAGTTCATTGTGATTAATGTGGAAAATACCTCTGGATTAATAACCTGCAGCAACAACCCAAGAATCAAAAGAGTCAATGGGCCAAATGAATGCGCCTTTGCCATTTCAGTTTCATAAATATTCTTAAATAATCTCCCTGATTTTGCAACTTTGTGGGATTCAATCACAGGGGCATGGATTGCAAGAAGGTAAACCTTACCGAATGAAAATAAAGTGACTAGCAAACCAATTACTACCCCAATTGGAATTGGAGGCTCGAATTTCATCTGCTGCCTTATGAAGTACTGCCTTATTGACCAGATATGGTAAGTTGCTTTTCCTCCGTAATGTTTTGCCCCCCACTTTATTGCAAAAGTGTAAAGGAATGTGCTTATCAATGCACCAAGAAAAACAAATCCAAAGTTAAGAAGCCAGTAAACAATATCAAAACTTTCACTTTTATCATTAAAGCCAAAAACTACAGCTATGATAAGCGATGCAACAAAGATTGACTTTACCTCTTTTTTTGTCAGTTCCATTTTTTGATTAAATCTATTATATCCTTTTCGTGTCCTGCGCCAACTATCGCCAACACCTTATTGTACCTAGGCATTAGCGTATATAAATTTTTTGCCATGTATAAATTTCTTTCTGCTATCAAAGTATTATAAACTGAAGGATACTTTTGCTTTACTTCTTCAAGAAGCTCTGCGATAATCTTTTCATCAGGAACCTTGTTCAAGTCAAACTTTATCTTTTGTTTCTTGAACATTGCCTTGAATATTTCCTTGATAAAAGTTATTTTTTCCTTGAATGTTATTGATTTTGACAATCTTTTGAGGGTTATGCTTATTGGCTGGTCTATCAATGCTATCTTGAGATTGTATTTCTTTGCCAAAGCGTATGCTTTTTTCATTTCAGATCCGGGTTTTACGTTTACAATCTCCCCGAGTTTTTTTTCTGCGTATGCACCAATAAGATTGAACAAAATCCCCTTGAATCCAACCTTAAAAACGTCCGAGACTTTTAATTTTCTTTTTTTATTTGAAAGCAAAGCTGGAAGCCTTTGAGAGTCCAATTCCAAGCAGACCACCTCTGGAAACTCTGAATTGATGGTATCTTCAACTTCTTTTATTGATTCTTTAGAGATGTGCGATGTCCCGATGATTATCAAATTTTTATATATTCTCATCTAACACAGAAATCTTTAAATACTTAAAAAGGTTTTCCAAAAAAATAAAGGAGGTATAGCCCATGTTAAAGCTAAGACAGATAAGCGATATGTATAATATTCCTGTTTATACCGACACTGGAGAATACTTTGGCGATGTTGAAGAGGGGATTATAACCATGACCAAGGTTTTTGGCTGGAGAGTAAAGGCCACTAAAAATTCTTTCTTGACAAAAGTTCTTGGGGGAGCTAAAGGAGTTATTGTTCCACACCAACTTGTTAAGGCTGTCGGTGACATCATGATTATTTCAAAAGCTGCAGTGCCTTCTTATGAAGACAAAGAGGAAATGGCACAGGCAGAGGAATAATAACCTTTTTATATTAGTATTTTTTTTATTCCTATATGGTATCTCCTTTGGCGAAGTCTATATACTTCTTAGAAGATTTAGGGTTTTTTGATATAATACTGCCATTTTTATTGACTTTTGTAATTGTTTATGCGGTATTGGATAAAACAAAGATACTAGGAAAAACTGAAAAAGACAAACCAAAGACAAATGTCAATGCAATGCTTGCTTTTGTTGTTGCATTATTTGTAGTTGCAACAAAACAGATAACTGACGCGTTCAAAATTTCATTGCCATGGGTTGTTCTGATACTATTGGCAATATTAATGTTCATGATGCTTGCAGGAGTTGCATTTGGAGACAAGGAATTCACATTTGAGGACAACAAAGGATGGAGAACCTTCCTAATAATAGTTGCTTTCATCGCAATCGTAGCAATATTCTTGCATGGATTTGGATGGCTTGAGCCTTTCATTGGTTTTATTATTTACAAGTGGGCAGATACGCTTATAATGGGGATAGTATTATTGTTTATTATAATCGGAACAATTTTAATTGTTGTTGGCAAAAAACCAAAGGGGGAAAAAGGGGGTGAGTAGTAATCGCTGATATTGATTTTGTTTCATGGCTGACTACATGGGAGAACATAGGAGTTTACAATGTGCTCTTGCCTTTCTTATTAGTGTTTACCTTGGTATTTGCAGTACTGCAAAAAATAAAATTATTCGGGAAAGATGAAAGGAACATAAAGGGGATTAACGTTGTTGTCTCTTTGGTTATTGCATTATTGTTTGTAAGAAACCAGTACTTAGTAGAATTGGTAAACAGGTTCTTGCCTAATGTTTCAATGTTTCTGGTTGTAATACTGATGTTTCTCTTACTTATCGGCTTGTTTGGAGGGTCTTCAAAGTGGAAGGGATGGATGCTTGGGTTGGCTACAATAGTTTCATTAATATTTGTCATCTGGGCATTGACAGCAGAGAAATTATTTGGATCAAGCGGGCCAAGCTGGCTATCAAACATGGACTCCCAAACAAAAGCAACAATATTGTTTGTGGCTGTATTTGTAGTGGTAATCTGGCTGGTTGTCAGAGAACCAAAAAAAGAAGAGGATTCTAACTGGGCAACCAAATTATTGAAAGGAGTTGCAGAGGGAGTTAAGGAGGACGAATCAAAGAAATAAGATGGCAACACTCCTTGATTTTACTTTTTTCAGCTTTTTGAAACCATTCTTGATATTTGTTCTTGTACTCATTATTTTATACGCAATACTTGCCAAGACCAATCTTTTTGGAAGCGCTGCACTTAATGGAATAGCTGCGTTCGTAGTTGCGCTTTTGTTTATGCTAGTCCCTGGGGTAAGTGACTTGCTTAGCATAGCTGCACCATGGTATGTTGTTTTAATGGTGGTAATCGTCTTGATATTGCTTGTATTCATGTCTGTGGGTGTTGGAGGCGAGGCGATAGCGGGAGTCTTCCAGCAATCGTGGATGATCTGGCTTATCGTTATCATTGTTGTAGTTGGAGTATTTGGATATGCTGCATCGAAAACTCTGGGCGGAGAAGTTCAGGGCTTGACACAGGGAGAAGAAGGCCAGGATGTAACCACAGACATTGGAAAAGTCTTGTTCAGCCCAAAGCTATTAGGAGCCTTATTTATTCTTGTTGTAGCTGCACAGGCCATACGATTGATTAGCGGAAGAAAATAATTATTTTTTGTAATTTTTCTTTAGTTCATCTGTGATTCTGTCAAGTTCTTTTATGTTTGTTGTTAATGGCTCGATTATCCTTTCCATTACTTTTTCCAGAGCTTTTATATCTGAGCTTACCTCTGACAAAGTTGAAGAATATTCGTTTACTTTTGACAAAACTGCTGCCTGCAAACTATCAAATCTGTTTGTTATCCTTACAATCTCCTGCTTCACAGAAAGGAGATCATCTTTTACTCTTGCTTTCCAGACATCAATATCACCTATGCCTTGGATGACCTGCTGCCATTTTTCCTCTATCAATGATTCTATTAATTCTTCGTTTGAGGTGTCCATTGCAACAGGCTGCTGCTGGACCTGAGGATAGCTAAATGACTGGGGCTGGTTAGTATACTGAGGGATTTCTTGAGGTGGTTCTGGAGTTGGAACTGGAATGTCCTGGTCTAACATTGAAGACTGCATTCCCGGCTGATTATTTGCATTTGTTTGATAGGATCTGTTTTGCTGGTTCATTTTTTCTGTTGGAGAAAAGTCCTGATATTCAACACCGGTTTTAATGTTCATCTGAGTTATTGCTTCTGCAATGTCCAGTGGTGAGAAACCTTCCTCTTTTAATATCCTCCTTGTTTTATCTTCATCGAACCCCTGCTTCTTCAAATCTAGGGCTCGTTCGAATGGGGGCTCGTTATTGATTTTAATTCACCTCTCAGTATTTTCCTAACATCTTCTTCAGTTATAAACTTTACAGGGTTCCAGAGGTTAATATACTTTTCTAAAACTTTTACTGACTCTTTTTTTGCAAAAACATTCATTTCCTTAATTATTTTTTCTGTAACTTCCTTCATCTCATACAGATTTCTTTTCAATTCAACAATTTCCTCGTTCATGTTTTTTATTTCCTTTGAAAGTTTCTGGTATTCTGTAATCATATTCTTGTTCATGATCAAAACTTTCTCTCCGTAAGTATTATGTTTGGATTCGAGAACCCTGATTCTTGCGGTAATATCACTAAGCATGTATGAAAGATCTTGTTGTGGTGTTGGGTCAGTAGTAGCCATCTTAATCGAAAACTATTTAATATAAGTATAATTACTTATTTTTAAAAGTTTATTAAATATTATGTTGACCTTAAAAAGTGGTGATTATGGTTTCTGCTAAGGAAAGAGGTTATGAAGTTGTAAGAGAAGGACAGGAATCTATCCTTAAGATAGACGCTGAGAACTGGCCTTTTTCACCTTCATTGGAAGATAATGCACTAACCATGTCCAGAACAATAGATTTCCTAGTGGAAGTTCCAAACGTTTCAAGACTGGTGTTCACACAGCGACGAAACTATATCTATGACTTTAACCAAACCTTGATGCTTATTGAGATATCTAACTTATACAAAAGATGGGTAAAACAAAACAATGTTTTAACGCTTTCAAATCTTGAGAGATATTCAGGATTAATTCCTTTCTTAGGCGGGTGGAGACAGAGAATGCAGTATATCGTGCTTAACCTCATGAAAAGCGATCCAATCGGGGCGTATGTTGAGCTCAAGAGATTTATCAGGGAGGAAAAAATAAACTCAAAGAATATCCCATTAAATGCGATAGATGGCCAGAATGTTTTCTTGTCCTTACTTGATGAAATGAGGACTATGCTGGAAAACACAAAATTAGTTGGAAATGTCAAAAATAACCTTGCAGGATACCATGTTGGCGAGAGAATGATTTACACATTGATATTCAGGCCGGCAATATCCCCTGATTTTATATTCACGCAGTTAATGGCAAGAGTACCACTTGATGCAGAGCAGATGGATGTTTATACTGTTGAAAATGCAGAGGTTAACATTTACAGGGTTGAAAGCGATATAAAATATCTGTATCATTTAACTCCGCCCGAATTCAAGTTAACAGAGGACAAATATGAATTACTGGATCTAGCAAGAACTGTGCTTGCTGAACATAAACCCCGAGAGGAAGAATTCTTGGATCCTGAAAAAATGAGAATGACTTTCTTTAATATTGGTAGAGATTTATTGCAGGAACTAGCGCAAACAAGAGGGATGGATGTAAGTTATAATGAACTGGTTGACTTGGCAAATATCCTTGTGAGATATACTGTTGGGTTTGGATTAATTGAAATTTTATTGGGAGATGACAGAATACAGGACATTACAATTAACGGACCTATTGGCGAAACCCCTGTTTTTATTGTACATCAGGATTTTGATGAATGCTTTACAAATATAATTCCAAGCAGGCAGGATGCAGAGGGGTGGGCATCTAAGTTCAGGATCTTAAGCGGCAGGCCACTTGATGAGGCCAATCCGATATTGGATACTGAATTATCATTGCCTGGTTCAAGGTCAAGAGTTGCAATAATACAACAGCCATTAAACCCTTTTGGATTGGCGTATGCATTCAGGAGACACAGAGACAGACCATGGACGTTGCCTTTATTTATTGAGAACAGAGCAATAAGTCCGCTAGCTGCAGGATTACTTTCATTTTTAATAGACGGAGCAAGAACATTGTTGTTTGCTGGAACAAGAAGCAGCGGAAAAACCTCATTGTTGGGAGCAGCTTTAGTAGAAATCATGAGGAAATACAGAATAATCACTGTTGAAGACACTTTAGAACTTCCAACCGAAGCACTCAGAAAAATGGGATATAACATACAGCCAATGAAAGTAAGAAGCGCTCTTACAAAGATGGGTTCTGAAATTGCTGCCGATGAGGGAATAAGGACAACATTAAGACTTGGAGACTCAAGCTTAATAGTTGGAGAAATAAGATCGAGCGAGGCTTTTGCATTGTATGAGGCGATGAGGATTGGCGCATTAGCAAATGTTGTTGCAGGAACAATACACGGAGACAGTGCATATGGAGTATTTGACAGAGTAGTTAATGACCTAAAAGTTCCACCGACGAGCTTTAAAGCTACAGATATCATAATAATCTCAAATCCAGTCAAGAGCCCAGATGGCCTGCACAAATGGAGAAGAGTAATGAGCATTACAGAAGTAAGGAAGCACTGGAATACAGACCCGATTGCTGAAAGAGGATTTGTTGAACTCATGAAATACGATCCTACAACAGATTCACTTGAGCCTACTGCAGATTTATTAAACGGAGACTCTGAAATTGTGAAAAACATCGCTGGAAATGTAAGGGAGTGGGTTGGGAACTGGGAAGCTGTATGGGAAAACATTTTATTGAGAGCGAAAATAAAAGAGGCACTGGTAAATTATGCAAAGGAAACTAAAGACCATGAGCTAATTGAGTCTGGGTTTGTTATTGAATCAAATGACATATTCCACAGGTTATGCGATAAAACACTGGATGAAACTGGAAAAATTGACAGCAAAAAAATATTTTTTGAATGGGATGAATGGATAAGAAGAAAGATCAGGGAGAAGAAAGAGTCATGATTGAAAAAGAAGAAGTAAGAAAAATCCTGGAGAAATATGACAAAAGATTGAGAAGCAGCATTGATCTTGAGGCCACTACACTTCCGGACAATCAGGCATTTTCAAAAGAGTATGAAATCTTCAAGGAAGAAGCATTGGATAAAACCAGCACTTTTTATGAGAGAGCATGCAAAAAAGCAGGCAAAATAATTAATGTTGCACCAAAGGAAGCAGAAAGAAAAAAATTAGAGGAGAGTATTGAGACTGCACACTTGGATGTTACCCCTGCTGAAGCTTATAGCTTTGGGGTCATAGCCGGGATGATCATAATTGTACTTGCATTAATTGTTGCTATATTCCCATTTATCTTTAATATGGTCATTGCAGGAGGAGCAGACACAGCAAAATTAAAAATATTCTTTCCATTTATCTTAATGATAGCTGGGGCTTTTATAATCAAGCCAGTTTCCAATCTTCCGCATTACCTTGCAAACAGATGGAGAACAGAAGCAGGAAACCAGATGGTTTTATGCATCTTGTATATTGTCATGTACATGAGGCACACTTCCAATATTGAACATGCAATAAAATTTGCAGGCCAGCATGTTGGATATCCTTTATCATTGGACTTAAGAAAAGTATTCTGGAATGTTGAATCTGGAAAATATTCCACGATGAAAGAAAGCCTGGAATCATATCTTAGCGGATGGAAGGATTATAACCTTGAATTTGTAGAAAGCTTTCATTTAATTGAATCCAGTCTGTATGAGAGCAGTGAGCAGAGAAGACTTGAGTTATTGGATAAATCTTTAGAAGTAATGCTTGAGGGAAGCTACAACAGAATGCTGAACTATGCACATAATCTACAATCCCCAATTACGATGCTGCATATGCTTGGAATAATTTTGCCATTACTTGGCTTAGTTGTTTTTCCATTAATTGCTGCATTTTTGCAGGGAGCATTGAAGTGGTACCACTTGATGATATTATACAATATTTTATTGCCTGTAATAGTATTCTTTGTAGGGACAAACTTATTGTCTAAAAGACCGGTTGGGCAGGCAAACACAGACATATTAAAACAAAATCCAAGCCTGAAACAATTTCAAAAATTAAACATTGGAAGAGAGGACAAACCAATTTATGTCAATCCAAAGCACATTGCAATTTTTATAATATCTATTTTTGTTTTACTCGGATTCTTGCCATTAATATTACATTATGCAAATCCATCGTTGGATACATTGACTGTTGGAAGCGGAGCTTTTTCATTCAGTGTTTTGGATTACAAATGCACTACTGTTGGGAGCGTCAGAACATGTGTTGGACCATATGGACTTGGAGCATTATTATTAAGCTTGCTGATTCCTTTAGGGATTGCAATAGGGCTTGCATTTTATTTCAGGACCATAACAAAGAGATTAATGATAATTAAGAAAGAAACTGAAACACTGGAGCAGGAATTTTCAGGAAGTTTATTCCAGTTGGGAAATGCTGTTGAAGACGGGGTTCCTGCAGAACTTGCTTTTGAAAAAGTTGCTGGCAATCTTGCTGGCACAAGAACAGGAGATTTTTTCAAACTTGTCGGATTAAACATAAGAAAACTTGGGATGGGGATACAGGATGCAATCTTTGACAAGCAAAGGGGAGCAATATTGAGGTATCCATCTGGACTGATTGAGAGCAGCATGAAGGTCCTTATTGAAGGTTCGAGAAAAGGGCCAAAGATTGTTGCAAAAAGCTTGATTAGCATCAGTGATTATGTTGACAGAATAGAAAAAGTAAACAGGAGACTGAAAGATTTACTTGCGGATATTATCTCAAGCATGAAAAGCCAGATCACATTCTTGACTCCTGTAATTGCAGGAATAGTTGTAGGTGTTGCAACGATGGTCACAACAATCATAAATAAATTAAGCGGGACACTTGCTGGAAGCGGAGCTGATGCTTCTCAACAAATGGGGGGGCTTGCAGGGATGGCAGACATACTGGACATTACGAATGTGATCCCTGGATTTTATTTTCAATTGGTTGTTGGGTTGTTTGTAGTTGAGATGGTCTACATATTAACTGTACTTGGCAACTCAATTGAAAAAGGAGTTGATAAACTAAGCGAGCAAAATGCTATGGGAAGAAACATGCTTATCGGAGTTGGACTTTATGTTTTAATCTCATTGATAGGAATAATCGTGTTCACAATACTTGCTGGAGGAATCAATGTTGTTGCAACAACTTAGAATTAACCGACATAATCCAAATCTTCGTC
Source organism: Candidatus Nanoarchaeia archaeon (assembly GCA_028713535.1). Classification (GTDB taxonomy): domain Archaea; phylum Nanobdellota; class Nanobdellia; order SCGC-AAA011-G17; family JACPNG01; genus JAQTMY01. Next base: position 18,118 of record JAQTOC010000001.1, read on the forward strand.
TTTTTTAGCTTTAACATTAAGAGCAGCTTTTTTCATTTCATTATTTTTGGTAATCATTGTTTTTAGTTTCTTTTCAAATTCTTCTGCTGCTTTCAATAATGGCTTGTAGTCTACGTTTAAGTTAAGGTATTTATCAAGGACTTCTACCATCTTTGCAGCGCCTTTTGAGTCTGCCAATCCCATCTGGGATTCAACGAAGATAGATGTTAAATCGTGGTGTTTTAATAACAAAGCACCAGTTACACCCATTACAACCCCTTCGTTTAAAGGCTTAAGACCGATTGATTCAAATTTTTTCTTTTTGGTTTTATCTTTTGAATAATAATAAGTGCTTAAGGTTGGCTGTGCTGCCCCGATCCCTTCCAACGAGATTATCTCTTTTGCGTTTAATACCTTTCCAAGTTCTTTTATTGCTTCTGCAATGTCCCATTCCTTGTTTTTTATGTTGCTTAACGCATGGATTAGTACAATGTTATTTTTTTTATCGTAGAAGATTCCTACAGGATCCATTACCTCTGAGTTATGGATTGCAGCTATTGGCAGCATTTCCTCTGACCACATCTTTCCAATTGGCTTTGCATTGAGATGCTTGATTAAGAATTCTGTTGCAATTGTGCTTACAAGGCCAAAACCAGGAAATCCCTCTATTATTGTTGGATTTTTTGGTTTTTCTAACAAAGAAACTTTCATATTTAGATTGATTAACTTTTACTCATTTATATATTTTTCTAACTATACCTTTCTTTGCGTCTACTTCAACCAGATCTCCATCCTTAAATATCTTTGTTGCTATCTTTGTTGCAATTATACAGGGTTTGTTCATTTCTCTGGAGACTATTGCTGCATGGCATAATATGCCTCCTTCATCTGTAACAAATGCTGCTGCCTTTTCCATAGCGGGGATAAAATTAGGGAAGGTCATTACAGTTATTAAGATATCTTTTTGTTTTACCTTGGGCAGATCTTCTGGAATTAAGACAATTTTTGCTTGGCCTTGGGCATTACCTTTGTTTGCAACGTTTCCTTTGATTTCATTTATTTCACTGTTTACTTTTTCTCTTAGAAACTGCAATCTTTCCTGCCATTTCCGCCCAGACAAAACATTATAACTATCTTTGAATGTAAACTGGGCAGAGTACTCTCTCCTTTTGTTTAATTCTTGTTCTGAGATTGGGGCTTTTTCTGTTTTTGCCATTCCAATTACTTCGGTGTAAGTTAGGTTCTGTAGGTCCTTTATTGGGAAACCTGCTTTTTTTGCTATTTCATAGAAAAGATCTTTAACTTTGTATCCTGCTCCATAGATTGTATCTGTCCTCCAAGTCCTTATATAAGCAAATTCTTTTGCAAGTTTGATTAATTTATACAACTCTGAGTCGTTTGCAATTTTTAGTTCTTTTATTGTTTGTTTGAATAATTCTTTTTCTCTTTTTCTAGATTCAGCTAATTTTTTTAGTTCTGCATCTGGATTTTTATTTTGTGAAATCAAGTTTTTTATTCTTTCTTCTATATCCTCTTTTGTCCAGGCCTTATCAAACTTATAACCTCTTGCTCCGATTATTGCAAATTTTTTTAGATGGTTATCCAACAATTTTTGATAGTTTTTATTCTTATAATTCTTGGTGAGGTTATACAATGATCTTTCTTCTAAGACGTGCTGATTTTCCTTGTCCGGAAATGTTAGAATTCCCAGTATCTTTTGTTTATCTAAGTTTTCTGGAAGACTATCTGATATTCTATTTGAAATTGCTTTATCTGCAATAGGCATAGGAACCAAAAAACAGTGGCTGTGAAGTGCTGCATTAGTAAACTCCTCAATCTTTTTGATTATTTGCTGTTGGGTAAGCTCTGAACACTTTATTTTTTTTATTTCTTCTGCTTTTTTATCTAATTTTTTTACATTAACCACCAGGGCATTTTTAAATTTATTTATTTCCGCTAGGTTTGTTTTTGAGAAAAAAACTTTCAGCCATTCAACCTCTTGTTTTTTATGAAAAACCTCCCCTTCCCCTAGACGAAGTATGCTTTCTGCATTCCAGGGGATTCCGGTTAGATTTTTAAAGTTCATATAAGCCCTGTCTGTTATCGACCTAAAAAGCAGAGATTCAAGCCTATTTACTATACATATCCAATCTACTTCTTTGATATCATTGATTAAATCCATATTAGAACGTAACCTTCTGGTTTTTCATGTCGTGAAGTTTGTTCAAATAGTTTGTTGCCACCTTTGTCCTTTCAAAGTCCTTTAGCTTTTCCTTAAACTTAGATAAAAAGAACGAGAGTTTTTCTGAAACAATATCTTCATTGACAATAGAAGTAATCGTAATCCCTGAAAGAACATCATCACCAAAGCCAAGGCCTTGTTCGCCTTCAATGTCCCTTAGTTTTTTAAGAATTATTTCACTGACTTCCTCAGGGTCTGTTAATTTAGCATTATGGGTTGTTGTTTTTTCTTTGTTGTCTACAGAGTACCTTATGAAGAGAGTCACTATCTTGTTTACCTTGTCAACTGCAACGACTTCAGCTTCCTTAAGGGAAATATTTACCTTCTTCATGAAGCTATCTAGATATTTTTTTGTTTATAAGATTATTTGTTGTCAAATTTCTCTTTTGCTTTTCCTTCTTTCCAGTAGATTTGATGCGATGCGGTTTTTCCGAACAAGGCAATAGCCATGTTTATTACATCTGACTGGTAAGGCTTAAGCTTTTTTTCAGTTAATATTGACTTTGCATCCTCAATACTCTGTTTCATTAAGTTAATGTTTTCTTTTCTAGATAATTTTTCCTGTTCAATTTCCTCTTCAAGAGTAAGGTAGACTTCTTCCCATTCAGGGTACCTAGTTCCTTTCTTTGGAAATGACTTGCTAAATGCCATAAAACAATCAAGGAGATGTTTTTTATAAAGTTATTTAATTAAAAACCGAAAAAGAAATAGGAAAGAGGAGTTATAAGAATCCTCTTATCTTTTCAATGTGCTCGGCTACCCGTGCACCATTCTCTGTAAGATTGATAACTTTAATCCTACCTTTCTTTTCAAACATAACAAGGTTTGCTTTCTGCATCTCCTGCAGAATCTTAACAGCATGAGAGTAGGTACAATCCACTTCTTTTGCTAGGACGCTTCCGTATCTGTTCTTAGTGCTCTTCATTAAAGCAACTAGAATCATAGCTGGTTTTTTTCTGAAAAACACTTCAAAAATGTCTTTTTTTCTTGCCATTATTTCCCCCTATCACGCCCTTTTTCTGTCCAATATTATGGTTTTGTCTTTTATTTTTAAAGATTATGTTTTGAAACTAAATATCATAACTTTATGGCTCATATATAAAGTTTTTGATGTTTTTTTTATTTTGATATTGAGTGAAAACACAGGTTGTTATGCGAAATATTTTTAAAATGAGAACTCTAAGTTTAAAGGATGAAACCTGTCAAAAGCAATGTTCCGAGGCACATTGGCATTATTCTTGATGGAAACAGAAGGTTTGCCAAGAGATTAATGATGAAGCCCTGGAAAGGCCATGAGTTTGGCGCTGAGAAGATTGAAAAGCTCATGAACTGGGCTGAGGAGCTTAAAATCAAGGAAATGACGCTTTATGCTTTTTCTATTGAAAACTTTGACAGGCCAAAAGAAGAGTTTAACATGCTTATGAGAATCTTTAAGGAATCTTTTGACAAGGTTCTTAACAGAATTGATGAGATCAATAAAAAAGGGCTGAGAATAAGGTTTATTGGAAGAATTGAGATGTTTCCTGAAAAGGTTTACAGCAGGATGAAGAAAATAATGGAATTGACCAAGAACAACAAAAAATACTTTATTAATTTTGCAATGGCTTATGGCGGAAGGGCTGAGATAATTGATGCTACAAAAAAAATTGCCAATGAAATCAAAAAAGGAAAGCTAAAACCAGAGCAAATCAATGAGGAATTGTTTGGCAGGAATTTATATCTGAACTCAGATCCGGATTTAATCATAAGAACTTCTGGAGAGCAAAGGATTTCTGGGTTCTTGTTGTGGCAGGGCAGCTATGCTGAATTTTATTTCATAAAAAAACTGTGGCCTGAGTTTGAGAAAGAAGATTTGGTTAAGGCAATAAATGATTATTCAAGAAGAGACAGAAGATTTGGAAAGAATTAATACAAATTCTTGATGTAATCTGCCATTTCCAGCAAATAGGTTTTGCCTTCCTGCCTTAATTCAATATTTTTTATTGAGGATTTTCCTTTTTCTATTAATTCGTTTACTTTTTTCTGGCAATACTCAAATGCTCCTGAATTTTTTATTATTTTCTTTATTGTTTCTAAGTCCTTTGAAGAAATTTCCTTTGTGCCCCAGTTCTTAAAAATAAATTCTTTTTCTTCTTTTGAGCAAAGTTCAAGTGTTTTTGTTATCAAAAGAGTTTTTTTGCCTTCTTTTGCGTCAGAATCATTTGGCTTGCCTGTTTCTTTTGTGTTTCCAAAAATACCATTAACATCGTCATGCAACTGGAAAGCGATTCCTATGTTATATGCATACTCCTGCAACTTTTTTATTTTTTCTTCTGGTGCGTTTGCCAGGATAGAGCCAATGTAGATTGGGCCCTGCATTGTGTAAGTTGCTGTTTTTAGTTCATAGAGTTTCCAGATGTCTTTTTCTGTCAGTTCTTTGAAGTTTGGGAGGACATCCATTGTTTGCCCTAAGATTTCCCTTTCAAGTATCCAGGAGATATATTTTATTGCTTCAATCTTTTCTTTTGGGCTGAATTTTGATTCAAGGATAATGTCATAAATATAGCTGGAGCAGAGATCTCCGGCAAGGATTGCTGCTGAAAGGCTTAGATGAGGATTAAACTCTTTTTCATACAGCTTGTGTATTGTTGGAAGGCCTCTTCTTAAATTTGATTTGTCCATAATATCATCATGGATTAATAAGTAGGACTGCATCAACTCCAAGGAAAGTGAAACATCGATTATTTTATTATCATCCTTGAAGCATTTATATGCAAAGATTGTCGTTAAGGGCCTTATCCTTTTTCCTCCCCTTAATGTATATTCTGTTAGATTTTCAATTAAATTGTTGATGTATGGGGAAACACCCCTGTTTTTTTCAAGTTTTTTGTTTAGAAACGATTTAAGCAAGGAGTTTACTTTTTCCCTGTAAGTTTCTATGTTTTCCATGGTTATTTTAGGTGCAAAATCTTTAAAAACATTGTTACGTTAGTTATTATATGAAAATACTTGCTGCAGGAGACATACACGGAGATTCTAGACTAGCTAAAAAACTAGCTGACAGAGCAGAGAAAGAACATGTTGAATTAGTCATACTCTGCGGGGATTTGACTCAGGGAGAAAAGTCCACTGAGGGAATAGTTGGTCCATTTGTTAAAAAACATAAAAGAGTTTTATTAATCCCTGGGAATCATGAGAGTGTTGCAACAGTAGATTTCCTGGCAGAATGGTATGGAGTTAAAAATCTTCATGGATACAGCGTAAAATACAAGGACATTGGATTCTTTGGCGCGAGCGCCACAAACATAGGGATACATCAAGTTAGCGAGGATGAAACGTTTAAGTTGTTAAAGCAGGGCTTTGACCACATCAAGGACGTTAAAACAAAGATAATGATCACGCACACACACCCAAGAGGATCTAAGATGGAAAAACTTTCCAGTTTTGTTTTTGGAAGCGATGCTGTGTCAAAGGCATTGAAGAAATTTAAGCCAGATGTCTTATTATGCAGCCACGTTCATGAAGCAGAAGGCCTGGAAGAAAAAGTTGGAAACACAATTGTAATAAATGTTGGCAGAGAGGGGAAAATTCTTAATATTTGACTAAGCTCTTTGAAAACATTTAAATATTTGCTTATCTACTGAAATATAGCTATTTGAGAGGTGATTTGATGAAGAAAGGATTTGATTCTAATTTTCTTTTAGTTATGGTTGTTGCTGTTGTGGCGATTGTTGGAATCGTAGTGATGTTCAGGGCAAACGCAGTTTCTTATGACGGCTCTTGGGATGAAATCTCTGGAGAGGTTGCAAGAGACTTTGGAATGTACAAGCTCAGTGTTGGAGATAAAATAATTGTTAACTCTGTTGAGATCTCCTTGGAGAATGTTGGAAGCAACAAAGCAATTGTAGTTAATGTTGGAGGAACTCCAGAAACCATTCCTTATGGACGAGCAGAGCTTGTTGGCGGACTTGAGATTACAAACAAGAAAGCATATTACTCATCCAAAAAAACTGCAAGATATGCTATTCTCAGGGTGATTGACAGGAGTGAACCAAGCTGCATAGACACTGATGGAGGAAAAAGATATTTCATTAAAGGAAGTGTTTCTGGTTCAGGTCCTGATGGATCAGTATTCAGATCTGATACTTGTTTAGAGGCCATGGGCGGGTATTATGAAGAAGGATATGAAAATATGTTGTTAGAATATTGGTGCAATGCAGGAGAGATTAACACTGTCGAATATAAATGCCCTAAGGGCTGTTCTGATGGAATCTGCCTTGGAAAAAACAGCATTGAAAGAGTATAAAACTAATCTCTTTTTCTTTTCTTTTTTAAAACACAAGATTTAAAAGATTTTAGTATAGTTTAATTCTATGACTACTCAGGCAATTATAGCTGAAAAGCCAAGTGCTGCACTAAAAATAGCAGGTGCTTTAGCAGAAGGAAAGGTAAAGAAGAATACTATTGGAAAAGTTTCTTACTATGAAATAACCAGAAATAAAAACAAGATTTTAATTGGATCTGCGGTTGGCCATTTATATGTTATTGGAGAGGAAAAGAAAAACCTGTATAAATATCCAGTTTTTGACATTGAATGGAAGCCCAGTTTTGAGAATAAAAAAGCAAATTTTACAAAGAAATACGCTGATGTTCTTAAGAAACTATGCAAGGAAGCTGATGAATTGATTGTTGCAACAGACTTTGACGTTGAAGGCGAGGTTATCGGATTGAACATTGTCAGATTCATTGCAAATAAAAAAGACGCTGAAAGAATGAAGTTCAGCACGTTAACAAAAGATGAATTAATTGATAGCTATGAAAACAGAATGAAAACTTTGTCTTGGGGCCAGGCACATGCTGGCGAGGCAAGGCATATGCTGGACTGGATTTATGGGATGAACTTGTCAAGAGCATTAACAAGCTCAATAAAAGCAAGTTCTGGAATGTTTAAAATTTTAAGTTCTGGAAGAGTTCAGGGACCTGCATTGAAAATTTTAACTGATAGGGAAAAAGAAATAATGAAATTTAAACCTGTTCAGTACTGGGAATTATGGTTAAAAGCCAAGGAATTAGAGGCAATACATGAAAAGGACAAGTTCTGGAATGAAAACGAAGTCAAAAAGATACATGAAAACGTAAAAGGAAAAGATGGAAAGGTAAAAGCGATTGAAGACAAGAAATTTGACCAGTTACCTCCTAACCCATTTGATTTAACCTCACTACAGATGGAGGCTTACAAGGTTTTTAGGATAAGCCCTAAAGACACCTTGGATGTTGCACAGGAGCTTTATACTAACTCATATATTTCTTATCCGAGAACATCTAGCAACCAATTGCCTCCTTCAATTGGATACAAAAAAATAATACAGTTACTTGGAAAACAAAAAGAATACTCAAAGATCTGTGAGGAATTACTAAAGAAAGGTAAATTATTCCCTAATAACGGAAAGAAAACTGATCCTGCACACCCAGCAATTTATCCTACTGGGGAAATACCTGGGAGCCTGACTGAAAGACAACACAAATTATATGATTTAATTGTAAAAAGAACACTTTCTAGTTTTGGAGAAAAGGCTGTAAGGGAAACGATTACTTTGAAAATTGATGTTAACAATGAAATCTTTGTCACAAGCGGGACAAGAACAATCGAGAAAGGATGGCATGAGATTTACGGAAAGTATACGATGCTTAAAGATGTTGAGTTGCCTCACCTTAAGAAAGGAGATCTAATTGAGGTCAAGAAATTTGAGATCTTGAATAAAGAAACACAGCCACCAAAAAGATATACTCCTGCTTCTATAATAAAAGAACTGGAGAAAAAAGGTTTGGGGACTAAATCAACAAGAGCAGGAATTGTTGATAACCTGTATGAAAGAGGATATCTAAAAGAAAAATCAATAATGGTTACTACTTTGGGTTTAAGAGTTGTTGATGCTTTAGAAGAATATGCTCCTTCTATCTTAGATGAGAACCTGACAAGACATTTTGAAGAGGAGATGGAGGAGATAAGGAATAACAAGAAAGATGTTAAAAGTGTTTTTGATGAAGCCAAGAAAGTTTTAACTGAAATACTCGAAGATTTTAAGAAGAAAGAAAAAGACATTGGAAAAAAATTAAGCGAGGCGCATATTGAAACAAGGGATGAAAGCTCAATAATTGGCAAATGCAATTTATGCGACGGTGATTTGAGAATAATGTATTCTAGGAAGAATAAAAGTTACTTTGTTGCATGCTCAAATTATCCTAAATGCACGAATACGTTTTCACTGCCAAAGTACTGCTTGGTTAAGCCTGCCGGCAAAACATGCGAAAGCTGCAAGTTTCCAATGGTTAAACTAATCAGGAAAGGCAAAAGGCCCTGGGAATTTTGCATCAACCAGAAATGTCCTAAGAAAGATGAAGACAAAGTTACTGGAAGCGGGTTTGAAATTTAAAGAAAGCCTCTTATTCCCTGTTTTTTAAAATAGTTTATTCTTGTTAATAAACTTCCCAGTTCGAACCAGATTATTTTAAATGGACCTGATTTATTTAATAAAGAAAGAATCTTATTATGTATTTTATTTCTGAGTAAAATTCTTTCAAGTCTTTCTGGTTTATGGTTTTTATTGAGAATGATTTTTGCTATCTCCTCTCCTGAGATTAATGCTGCATAAATTCCTTCCCCGCTTAGACCAGAAACAAGGCCTGCTGCGTCTCCAATTAAAAAGATATTATTAAATTTAAATCCCTGATAGTTTGTATTTAGTGGAAATGCTTCAAATTTTGCCTTTGAAACATTAATTTTATTCTTTTTTAACCAAGAGTCAAGGTTTTCCTTAAGTTTTTTTACTGAAAAGTATTTTGGATCGCAGCCTGTTCCGATTGAAGTATAGTCTTTGTGGGGAAATATCCAGGCATACCATGATTTGAACAGTTTTGGATTAACAAATACCTCGAGATTATCGTATTTTTTTGGGAGGAGATACTGTATTGCTATTTTGTTTTTATTTTTCAGTCCAAGATGTTTTCTTACCACTGAGCAAGAGCCGTCTGCACCTACTAAATATTTGAATCTTATCTTCTCTTTATTGTTTATTATCACAAAGTTTTTTTCTATTTTTGTTATTTTTGCGTTTGTTTTTATTTTAATATTTTTAACCCTTTTAACAAGAAAATCCCCTAATTTTTTTCTGTCTATTGTGGCAATACATTCTTGATTAAATTTAATGGTTTGAGTTCTTAAGGAGGTGTGAAACAATACTTGGTTGAATTCTCTGTCTAAGTAGCTCTTTGGTATTTTAAGATAGTTTATGTCATGCAGAGTTAATCCACCAGCACAGACTTTTGGGCCTATAGTCTTGTTTTTTTCAAGAATCAAAACTTTTTTATTGGACTTTGAGAGATGATACGCACAGTTTAAACCTGCAGGGCCTGCACCAACAATAACTATATCATATACATACATCATTCCTTAATTTAATTTAAGATTTAATAAATATTACGCTTCAAATTTTGGATTAACCCTAAACGCCCTAGAGAGAGAAGAATAATATTGCCTGAAGTGAATGGAGGTTTAATTCTCAGTAAAATTTAAATATTATAACTAATTTAAATTGTATGAAAAAGCGGATGAAAAAAAATAAAAAATCAATGATTTTAGTTTTTCTTATTTTAGCTTCAGTGATTGCTGTTGGTTCTTTGGGATTTTTTATCGGGATGGAAGTTTCGAATCTTACTGAGAATACATCCAATGAAACATCAAATGTAACAACCCCAATAGTTTTAGATCCTGGATGCATAGGCATGAAGAAATGTGCTGCAATTGCTACTCCAAAAGCTTGCAAGGCTACAACTGGATGCCAGGTTAATATGATTTCTGCCTGTTCAGGAGAATTAGCAGGAGATATTTTTATTAAAGAAAATATTACAGTTAGAAATAAATTTGGCAATTTTACTGTTTATGACAGCTGTTATAATAAGACTTTTGCAAAACAGATTTATTGTGGTGAGAATAACACCATAAATTATACTATTGAGGCATGTCCTGCTAAATGTGGAAGTGGCGCATGCCTTGTACCTGGAACATATCCTGAAGATTTATTCTTATTAATGGGACAATCAAACATGGTTGGCATTGGCCCTGGTCCACTTGAAGAAATAGATATGCCTGATGAAAAAATCTCTCAATGGGGGAGGGTTGGAAACGATAGCAATAAATGGATAATTGCTTCACATCCCCTACAAAATTGGAATCCAAGAGTTACAGAACCAATCGGATTGGGATTGAACTTTGCTAAAACCTGGAGAGCTTTAAACAATGATGTTTGGGTTGGATTAATTCCATCTGCTAAATCTTCTACGGCAATAGGTTCGTGGATACCAGGTACTGTGTTATATAAAGATGCAATTGCAAGAGCAAAAGCTGCAGAAGACACCGGAGGAACTGTGAAGGCAGTATTATGGTTACAGGGTGAATCTAATGTTCTTAATACAAAACCAGCTGTTTATCGTACTAATTTGGATAAGATAATTGCTTCTGTCAGAAAAGATTTAGGAAATCCAAACCTCCCATTTATTGTTGGAGAATTTACACCACAATGGATGAATGGATCTAGCCAGAAAACAGGTATTGAAACTGTATTAAATAATCTTCCAAACAGAACCAATTATACTTTCTGTGTCCAGTCTGATGGTTTGTATGCAAAATCAAATGAAATAATTCATTTTGACAGCCCTTCACTAAGGATACTTGGAGAAAGATATGCATATGCAGTTTATGGAATTTATAACCCATTAAATGAAACTTCTTAATTTTTGAATAATTACTTTTTTGTTGGTTTTTTGAAGTAATATTTCTTAAAATAAAATATAATAAAACAAATTAGCAGGACTATAACAAAATAAATAGGGATTTTGTTAGTATCTAAGACTTCTTCATTAGGGGATGAGAAAGCAGGCTCTTCTGTTTCGTTTTCTAATCCTCTATTTTCTTTAATTTCTGGAGCAGCATAATCACAACTTCGTTCTATCCCTGGGAACTTGTATGTATCAGAGCAGGTGCCAACATTTGTGCAATTTCGGGTTTGGTTTCCAGATGAAAGACATTCACTCCAGTATGTGCAGTTCCATTTATATGTACAACCCCCCCCGCCACCTGTTCCAGTTGCCCCTCCAGTTATCCCGCTTGCTGTAGAACTGCTCATGATAAAAACATCATCAGGATCATCAAAGAAACTTGTTTCTGCAGAAACATTAACTGTAAGCAGTGATAATATAATTAAGATAGCATTAAATTTATTAGTTTTAGATATCATTTTTATTAATTGACAGCATTTGTATAATATGCGCCTGCGTGTGTTGTGACAGTATCTTCGGTCTCTGACGTGAACTGAATAATTAAATTTGTTTGATCAGCATCTGCAAGTATTGCGCAAGTTGCGAAATTGATGAACGGGATGTTAAGTATATCCAGCCCAGCAGGCAAGGTAGTAACTCCAGTATCTTCGGAGTTTGTGCCAACTTGGATGTTCTGAATCGAACGGGTGGTTGCACCATTCAAGGTTTCAAGGCTACAGAATCCAGCAGGCCCTGTTGCATTTATGATTACCCTATTCCTGATTGCCACTCCGTCTGCAGATGAGCTCTGTGCAAGATAGGCACGAATAACATTCATCTTGTTTGGGGTCAATGCAATAGTAAATATGGTTGTGTATGTTTCATTTGTAGCAGTCAGGTTATTTTCCAAATAGACTGGGGTAAGTGAGGGAAGATTTGTCAATAAAGAACCATCTCCTTTGAAGTATTCAGCTGAAACATTCTGGCTTGTTTCTATGTTTCCTGTTGCATTAATATCAATAACCCATAAGTTAATTATCCTGTCAACTAAACTTCCAAGATTACTAAAAAAGCCTGTTTCTGTTGTTGTTACGTTTGTGGTGATAATATGTGAAGCATTAATTGTTGGAGCTATAATTTCTGTATCTGCTTGAATTGTTGGAGCTATAACCTGTGAAGAAGTTTCTAATTTTCCTGTAGTTATTTCATCAACATCCTTTCTTAAAGAATCCCAAACTATTAATCTTCTTCTTGGAGTTTGATCTACCCCGTCTATATTTATGTTTAAATAATAATCTTTTGAAGCATTATTGCAGGCAGAACCTACTTCACCCTGCTCTGTTTCCCAATCCCCCCAATTACCGGTTGTTAATGTTGTTGTGTTAGAATAACAAGTATCTCCTCCTGTTAATGCATCATAAACAGTAAAATTAAATTCATAAGTTCCTATATTAAAGACTGTTCCAGTGTAATACTGTCCTTGCCACACTGAAACATCTGATGCAGAAATGAGATTAATTGTTAACATTAAAATAAACACACTTAGCAAAAAGGCTTTATTCATTTTCCCAAGCCCAATGGTGTTTTTTTTCAATAATATATTTATTTTTTCTTCTATTTCATGCAGATTTTTCATCCTACAAAAATCAATCTCCTTTTGAGTTTTGTAAATACTAAGTAGTTTAAACTAAAATAATATATAACTAAAATATTTAAATATTTCGATAATTCGTTATTCCTCGGTGGTTAATAACCCCATAACTTAATCCTCAAAAATACCTTCGTTCTCAATTTTAAAGTAAACATGATTTCTTTCGGGCTTTAACAACAAAGCTTTTCTTGGTTTTTTTATTAATTTAATTAAATTATCAACTTCTTTAACTAACAGATCACTGCCAACTGGTTTTTGGATATTATTATTTATATCTTGGTAGACCTGAGATGTAATTAACACTGGAACTTTTTCTGAAATCTTTTTAAGCATTCTTAACTGGGAAAGTAACATTGTTCTGGCTAATTCTGGTTTTTTTCTCATTAAATTCCTGTAGTGAGATGAGATTGTATCTACAATAACCAAGGATATTTTAGAGCCGAAAGAAGAAATCATTTTGATTGTATCCTGCAGTTCTTTAATATTCTTGATATTCACCATCAGCACATTATCCAGATATTTTTCCCCACCTAGTTGTTTTATCCTTTCAATTGAAAATGAGTTTTCTGTGTCTAAAAATAAAACCTTATGACCTTTTTTTGCTTCTGATATAGCTGAAATAAAGCAAAAGGTAGATTTTCCTGTTCCAGACTCGCCGAAAATACAGGTTATTCCAGAGTATTCCTTAATAATTTTTTTTAGCACTTCTGAGCCGGTTTCTACCATTTTTTTACCATAAACTTTATTAATTGTTAAAGTAAGGAGGTTATTATATAACTTGTGGTAAAATGGCTGAAAAAGAAGTACAGTTAAAGGTAATGGAAGCCCTTCAGGAAGAGGCATACAAAGGAATAGTTAGGATAGACTCTGAGACCATGAGAGACCTGGGAATAAGGCCTGGGGACATTGTTGAGATAGAGGGGCAGAGAGTCACTGTTGGAATTGTTGACAGGGCATATCCTACAGATGTTGGCTTGGCTGTAATAAGAATGGATGGGATTATGAGGAAAAATGCCAAAACAGGAATTGGTGAAGTTGTCAAGGTAAGAAAGGCTAATGTCAAAGAGGCAAAGGAAGTTGTGATTGCTCCAGCCCAAAAAAATGTTTCAATACAGGGAGATCCTTTAATATTCAAGAGAGGATTATTGGGAAGAGCGCTTGTTAAAGGTGACTTGGTTGTTTTAGGCGGTGCAAGAAGAAGACAGAGAACTTTTTCTGGAAGTCCATTTGAGGAGATATTCGAGGATTTTTTTGAGAAAGGATTTACCGGGTTTACTTTAGCTGACTTAAAATTTGTTGTTGCAAGCACCAATCCAAAAGAGGCTGTAATTGTTTCTGAGAATACTAATGTTACTTTAAGTTCCAAGGCTATGGATATGAATGAGGAAAAAATACCTGAGGTTACTTATGAGGACATTGGCGGATTGGAAGAAGAAATTAGAAAAATAAGAGAGATGGTAGAGATTCCGATTAAACACCCCGAGATATTTGCTAGGTTAGGAATAGATCCACCAAGGGGAGTTTTACTGCATGGACCGCCTGGAACTGGAAAGACCTTACTTGCTAAAGCTGTAGCAAATGAAAGCGATGCTCACTTCATGTTATTAAACGGGCCTGAAATAATGAACAAGTATTATGGAGAGAGTGAGAAAAAAGTAAGAGAGATATTTGAAGAGGCAGAAGCTAAAGCACCTTCAATAATATTTATTGATGAGATTGATGCAATTGCACCACAAAGAGAGGAGGTTCATGGCGAAGTAGAAAGAAGAGTTGTATCACAATTACTTACTATGATGGACGGGCTGAAAGGAAGAGGAAAGGTCATTGTTATTGGTGCAACTAACAGACCAAATGCTTTGGATCCTGCATTGAGAAGACCTGGAAGATTTGACAGAGAATTAATTATTGGTGTTCCTGACAAAAAAGGAAGAGAGCAGGTATTAAAAATACATACAAGGAATATGCCTTTGGCAAAAGATGTTGATTTAACTAGGATTGCTGAAGTGACTCATGGATTTGTCGGCGCTGACTTAAACGCTTTAAGCAAGGAAGCTGCTATGAATGTTCTTAGAAGAATATTGCCTGATTTAAGCATGAGAGAGAAAGACAAGAACGGCAAAAAAGAAATTCCTGACGAAATCTTAAAAAAACTTGTTGTTGATGCAGATGATTTCAGAGAGGCTATGAAAGTTGTAAGGCCTTCTGGATTAAGAGAGGTTTTCATTGAAAGGCCTGATGTCAAGTATGATGACATAGGTGGTTTGGATGAAATCAAACAGGAACTAAGGGAAAGCATTGATTGGCCATTAAAACATCCTAAGGCGTTTGTTAGATTGGGAATAAGACCACCAAAAGGAGTTTTGATGTATGGTCCTCCTGGAACAGGAAAAACCTTACTTGCAAAGGCAGTTGCTTCTGAATCTGAAGCTAACTTTATTTTAGTCAAGGGACCTGGTTTGCTGAATAAATTCGTTGGTGAGTCTGAAAAAGGAGTAAGAAAAGTATTTGAAAAAGCAAGACAGGCTGCTCCAACCATAATATTTTTTGATGAAATTGATGCATTAGCTCCAAGAAGGGGGCTAGACAATTCTGGATCAAGAGTCAGCGAGACAGTTGTAAACACAATTTTAGCTGAGATGGATGGCCTTGAAGAGTTAACTGACATTGTTGTTATTGCTGCAACAAATAGACCTGACATAATTGATCCTGCTTTGTTAAGGCCTGGAAGATTTGACAGGATTGTTTTTGTAAAACCTCCTGAAACAGATGGAAGAGAAAAAATATTTGGGGTTCATACTAAAAAAATGCCTTTGGCAAAAGACGTTAATATTAAAAAACTAGCTGAAGAAACTGAGGGATATACTGGAGCTGATATCGAGGCTGTTTGTCGTGAGGCTGCTATGCTTGCATTAAGAGAAGACATTAATGTAAAAGAAATCAAGAAGAAACATTTTGACAAGGCTATGAAAAAGATAACTGGATCATTGACTAAGGATACGATTGAAAAATATGAAAGCATTGAGCAGGATTATTTGAGAAGCGCAAAGGCTGCACTAAATGAGAAACCAAGTTATATGGGTTAATTCTTAAGAATTTTTACTATTCCTTTGTTTGCATCCACTTCGATCAAGTCTCCATCCTTTATTGTTCTTGTGGAATCATGAGTTCCTACAATGCAAGGAATCTTTAATTCTCTAGAGATAATTGCTGCATGGGAAAGCATACCGCCTTCATCTGTGACTAATGCTGCGGCCTTACTTGCTATATCCATTATGTTTGGCTGGGTCATTTGAGTTATTAGTATTTCCCCTTTCTTGAAACTTTCTCTTAGTTTCCTTGTCTGAGCGACATTATTTGCTTCAAGAATCCTTGCAACCCCTACTACTGCTCCGGGGTTGGCAACAGCCCCCATTAGTTCAGTTTTTTCTTTTACTGAATAAATTTCTCTTAGTTCTTTTTTAGCAATCTCCTCTGCCTGATTTCCAGAAACAAATATTGCTTTGTTGTTTTTCCAGAGTCCTACAAAACAAAAATCCCTGTTTGATTTTTCTTCTTTTGTTAGTTTTATGTTTTTCAGCAGGAGGTTTTCCAAATTCTTGGAGAGATAGTATTTCCAAAGTTCATGAATATCTTCTCCTGTTCTTTTTGATACTTCTTTAAAAAAATTAATCAAATAAAAATCTGTACCTGCCCAGCAGGATTTTACTTCCATTCTGGATAGGGACAGTCTTTGGAGTAATTCTACTGTTAATTTTAATTCTGGAGCTTTTTTTATTAGTTGTTCCTGTTCTTTTTTTAATTTCTTTTTTTCTTCTATAATATTGGTTTTAAAATTTCTTTCTTTATCTATTCTATATCTTTGTTTTAGTGTTTCTAGGACTTCATCTAAAGTGATATGGCACATGACCGCCCATGGATATTTTCCTGCGTGTTTTATAAGAATCTTGTCTGAAACAGGAGAATATATTACTTTTTCCCAGTCTATCTGCTCTTTATTAGCTATATCAAGTTTGGATGGAAGCAGAAGTTTTGATATTTCTTCTTTTGAAAATTTTTCCCCTAACTCTTTTATGAGAAATCTGGTTCCTTCTTCTTGGGTTGCTCTAAAAAAGCAGAGAGTCTTTTCCCATTCTTCTGCACTTTTGTTGAAGATTGAGACTAATTCTTTATTGGTTAATCTGGAAAAGTCAGTTTTTTTGATTTTTTTGAAAAGTTGCCAGTGGGTGTTGTACTGTGTTTCTAAATCACTTAGAAATTTTTCCCCATAAGCTTTATTTAAGAAATTTTTCCCTCTTTCTACATCATTTTCTAAATCTTTGATTGAATGATAACAATAAATCTTGTTTTTTCTTGAGACCTGGATAATATTATCTACTTGGTTCCAAATATTATTTCTGAAGTTTTTAAAAGACAGGATGTTACCTTCGATAGTTAAATGAGGCTGAATATCCCCCCATACAAGCCTATACCGAGACTTTTCTGCCATCTTATAAGCATAGAAAACGTGTTTAAATACTTAAGGATTCGTAGTGATTTATTACTTTATCTATAGCTGGAGAAATACACATTTCAAGAACCTGAATTGTTTCGAAGTATTCTTCTTTTGTACCTCCAAATGTGCTTTTTATAGTTAGATTTGGATTTCCTGTAACATATTCTCCTAAAGGAGCAATAATTGGGCCTAATGAGATTACTGCAGGAGGGAATGGATTACCGTCCCTGTATATTTCCTTGATTGCTTTTGCGTGCCAGGGTTCCATTCCAAATGAAGCAATTACGTTTGGATCTGCTATTGTTTGTTCTGATTCTTTCTTTATTTTACCTTCCAACTCAAGTCGTCTTAATGCAATTGTCCTATAAGCATGCTCTTCTCTTGAAAATTTATTCATCGTTTTATTAAACACTTCATCAATTATTTCTTTTCTGTTAGGCACATTAATGTCCCTTATAGCATCATAAAATTTATAGATTTCTTCTCTTGTGAGGAATTTATCATGTAGAGCATAAGATAATACTGTATCGACTGTTTTTCTTTTATCTGATTCAGAAATTACTCCATTTCTTATGGCATCTCTGTAAACTCCGCTGGATTTTGCATTATACATATCCAATGCATTTTGTTTACGTAGGTGTTCTCTGGCTATGGCTTCTGCTACAGGAGATCTACCTGCATTGGCAGTACAGCAAAATTCTATTGATTGTACCATCTTTTGTCAATATTTAATAGAATTAGGCGTTTATAAGCCTTTCGTTTTTGTTGTCTCTTCCGAGTGGTTATTTTAAGCTTTCATTGACAAGAATCTTGTCTCCGACCAAAAAAGTAGTTTCATGCTGAGAAACCAATCCTTTGGCTTTTTCAACCAGATTATGGTAGTTTACGAGGATTTCCTCCTTTTCAAGAATATTAAAGTAGAAGTTTGAATTTGGGAATTTTTCCTGTATCCAGCGCTTTGCAAACGGCAAAGTCTTATATTCTTCTTTTATGAACTCAAAGATTTCCTTTGCTTTTGGGTTTCTTACTGGCTTTTGTTTTAGTATTGTGTAGACATCTGATTTCTTGCCTTCTTCGATTAGGCCAATCCCGTTTGTGGCAAATGGCTCCACTGCCAATATCTGGCCTTTTTTTAATTGAGTGGAATCATTGTTGTTATAATTTGGAACTTTTAAGCCACCATGAATATTATAAGGCTCAATGCTATGTCCAAACAAGTTTCTTACAGGTTTTAAGTTGTAACTTTCGATTACAGACTGGATTCTTTTTCCTATTTCTCTTAGTTCAGTTCCTGGCTCTACCAAAGGAATGATTTCTTTCAATGCGTTTTTGGATGCCAAGATTAAATCTTTGTTATTTCCTAGGTCTATTGTGATTGCGCAATCAACAATATTGCCGTTAATGTGAACTCCTAGATCAAGTTTAACTACGTCGTTTTTTTTAAGGATTGTTTTATCATCAAAACTCAGAGCTTCATGTGCTGCAACCTCATTAATTGAGATATTTGTTGGAAATGCTAATTTTGCATTGTTTTTTTGCACCAATGATTCTATTTTTCTTAATATACTAAGTGCATTTGCATTAACTTGTATTTCTTCTCTTCCTAACTTTAAGCATTTATCTGCTATTTTTCCTGCTTGAATTAATTCTTCTTTGTTCATTTTATTTTTTTAATTATACCTGTATGAGTGTTTACTTCTACTAAGTCTCCGTCTTTAAATACTTTCGTAGCAATCTTGGTTCCAATTATGCACGGAATCTTTAATTCTCTTGAAACAATTGATGCATGGCTTGTGACCCCTCCCTGGTTTATCACAATGGCTCCGGCAATTTTCATTCCAATCAAATAGTCTGGGGTTGTTTCATTGGCAATTAAAATATCCCCTTTTTTTAGTTTATATATCTTTGTTGCTTCTTCAATAACCCTTGCGGTGCCTAAAACTGTTTTACCTTGACAGGCAACCATCCCTTTTAGTTCATTAATGTTTTTATTTATCGCTCCTTTGCATTTTTTTATTTCTATTTCCAGTTCTTTGCCTGTGATCACTGTTATTTGATTGTTTTTTCTTATTACTCCATATTTTTTCTTTCTTTCTTTAAATGAAGCAGGCAAATTACCATTTGTATTTAGTTCGATGATTTCTCTGTGAGTTAGAAGTCTCATCTCGTCCCATGATAGATTATATTTTTTTCCTAATCTTTTTATTGTTGGCCAGTATCCATAGGCTATGATATTGGATACGTCAATGAGATAGGAACGATAGTATGCGAGTTTTGAGCCAAGCGCCATTATAAATTCGTAGCCTTTTGGGATTTTGAAATCTTCATGGGCTTTCTTGTCCTTTGGCAGATTGGATCTTTCTTCAATAACCTTTTTTTCTGTTAAACCCGTGTTCATAAAAATGTGGGTTCCAACCCATTTGTATTTTTTTACAAAATCTTTAATGTTCCCTTTCTTTAAGGTTTTTAGTTCTTCCTGATAAATCATCAGGGGATATTTTCTGTAGGGGTTTATCCTTGAGATTATACCTGAGGGAGGTATTCTGGTTTTTTTGTACATTTCCTCAAGGTACCTTATTAAGCTGAAATCAATATATTGCACGCCCATGACGCAGTCAAGAGTGCTGACCATGGTTTTTAGGAAATTGTTCAAATCTTTTTTGTCTTTAGAATTGAGGAGTTTGTTGACCCTCCTGTCAACTACTGAGAAAAATTTGTCGAACCAGCCCCTGTCATTTTCTATCTTATTTTTAACAAATTCATAGCATTTTTCCAGGTTGCTTTTTTTAATGTAATATGAACAATCCAGGGATTTGATATCTTTCATGAAACCCATGCCAAACTCTTCATAATCCAACTCCAGGAATATTGAAGCTGAGATAACAGGCTCAATCCACTTTCCAAATTCGTACCATCCCGACTCAGAATTGTTTTTATCCATCTAAAAATCCCCTAGTGTTTTCTGTGATTTTGACTTAGTTAAAACATTTTTGTCTTTTTTAAGCGCTTCGAAAAGCATTTCCACAGCAGGGATTATCTGGTTATTAATGTAATATTCAGAATCATAGTTTCCTTCTTCTACTTCTTCAGGAAGTTTTGCCCTGTTGCTTATCAAGCCAGAGCCTTCTGCAACAATAAATCTTATTGTTGTTCCTGTCGTTGCATTAATTCCAAGCTGTTTCATCCTTTTAGCTACCACGACGTGAGCTTCAACATTCTTGTATGACTCGATTGGTTTTTTCAATACAGTCCTTATGACCATTTTTTCATTTGGTATTTGTTTTTTTCTTATTTTTTCAATTATATCCTGGATGTACCTAATGGCTTTGTCTGAGGAGCCTTCCCTGAGAATTATCTCAAGAATTTTTCTTTGAGCTTCTTTTGCAAGATAACTCCAGTCACGCCTTACTGTTTCAAAACCCTTTACAGATATTTTGTTGTTCTCGTCTATTAATGCATACTTTTTCTTTGCTCCTGTTTCTTCTGTTTTTTTAGAGACAAATATACCCCTTTTTGAAACCCCCTCCAAATCAAGCTCCATTAATTTTGGAAGTTTCTTGTTTATTTTTTCTATCAAGGCTTCTGCTTCTGAAAGTTTTTTGTTGCCCAACAAGAGAAATAAGGAGTCAGTATCTCCATAAAGAACCTTAAATCCTGCTTTTTCTACTTCATTTGCTACCTTCATTATGTGCTCTCTCGCAAATGCGGTAATTGACGACGCTGCTTCCTTGCAGTACCATCTTGCGCCAAAGAAACCTTCATAGCCGTACATTGAGTTTGCTAAAGTCTTTAATGCATAATATTCTCCCCTTAAAGCGTTATTTGTTTTGTCTTTTTTCATAATTTCCTTTGTTTTATTTCTCATATGAACAATTTCTTCCAAGACTTCTGGGATAAATCCTTTAGGGGATTTTTTAAAATAATAATGCTTTCCGTTAATTTCTGGAGATTCAAAAGAATTTTTCTTGTCTTTTGTCAATGAAGTTATGTCTGTATTGTATGTTACAATAATGCTTGGATAGAATCCTTTAAAATCTGCTATTAAAATATTTTCATACAAACCTGGGACTGGCTTAATTACTATTGCTCCTTCATAAGTTGATTGTATTCTGGAAGTGACTTCTTCGTTTGAGGGCTTGTTTGGGATAATTTCATTTAAATCCCTTGTTTTTTTCATTAAATGATTCTCTACCATTGAGCCGTACATCATTCTAGTTACATCGTATGGAGGCAAGCTAACTAGTTTAGTTAGAGCATTGATGTTTGGAAGGATTTTTTCTGCTACTTTGTAAGTAAGCTTTGCGTCCTGAAGATTGTATTCAAGTATTGTTGCTATCTCTTTTGAATTTTTGTCCCAGACTAAATGAAGCTTATTAAAGTCCATCTCGTCTTTTTGCTCTCCGATTAAGCTTTTTGAAACTTCATTTAAAGTATAAGAATCCAGCATCAAGGTTCCTGCCATCAACCTGCTTATGAAAATATAAATATCGATATGTTGGATGCCTGTTAGTTTGCATGAACCTCTGTTTGTTCTTGTTAATTTTATCCCTTTTTCAAGAAAATTTAGTTTTACGTTTAGCCTTTCAGCCCTACTTTTAATATAAGGCAGGTCAAAATTATCTGAGTTGTATCCAATTAAGTAATCTGGTTTGTAATCCATGATTAGTTTTTCTGTTTCTCTTAGGAATTCTTCTTCATTCTTGGCGAAAATGACGTCTATATCTGTTGGTACTTTTTTCCAGGTTATTACTTTCTTGAAGTTTTTACCGTAGAATGCTATGCTTATTATGGGGTCTTTTTCAGGGTTAGAGTAAGTTATGCCTTTAGTGTAGGTTTCTATGTCAAAAGCAAGTATTTTTGGCTCTGCGAATTCATCTGTTGATTTTATTGAATTTAACTTTAGAATTATATCGGCTTTTATTTCTTCGTAATGGATTGGAGTGGCTTCTATCTTTAGGATGTTTAATGGAGTTATTTTCTTGTCAATAAGGTATTTTTTTATTATAGAAATGTCTTTTTCCTCTATTTTTATTTCCTTATCAAAAGATCTTAGCCTTTCTTTTATTTCATCAAGGTTTTTTTGGGATATGAAATTAATTTTAATTGCATCTACTTTTTGCCTGAGAAAAAACTTGGTTTCTTCTTTATAATTAGTTATTAATTTTTCCTTTTTTAGTTTTTCAAGGTAGGAATTTATTTCCTTGCTTGGGATAATGTAAACATAATCTTCAAAGTTATCTATTAAGCATGCGTATTTGTCATTAATTTTTCCAAATAGTAAAATATCAATTTTATCTTCTGTTGTTTTATGGTCTATGTCTAAGAGGTAAAAGTCGTAGTTTTGCATAATTTAAGAATGGGCGGGGAATATAAAAAGGTTTTTGGTATATATTTTAAATAAAAACCTCTTTTGGGAGATCTTTTCCTGGAAATCCTGAGGCCATTGCTCGTCCATAAGCCCCTGTTTTTTTAATTACTAGAATATCTCCTTCTTTTGCTGAAGGAAGTTTTCGATTTAGGCCCAAAAAGTCCGAGGTAAAAGCCGTATTTGACCTTATATCATATGTTTCTTTTCTCCCTTTCTTCTCTAAGAGGGTTATTTCATGATAGGCTCCATAGATTCTTGGTCTTGGGAATTCGGCGAATCCTGCATCTATAGCTATTTGTTTTTTGTTTCCTACTTTTTTTACATTTGTGATTGTTGTGTATAAATCTCCTGCATCTGCTACCAAAGACCTTCCAGGCTCGATTTTTAATATTATTTTTTTAGAATGATAAACTGAAAGTTTTTTTGTTAACAATGAATAATAGTTGCCGATTGTTTTGAAGTCAAATGGCTTATTTTTTTCATTAGGAACCCCAAAACCTCCTCCAAAATTAATATATTCAATATCTTGGAATTTTTTTGCCTGTTCAAATAAATAATCTGAGAATTTAACTAATGGTTTTGTAGTTAGGATATTTGAGGCAAGATGCCCATGAATCCCATTTATTTTACATTTGTATTTTTTACAAAGCGTCTTGATTTTGTCAAAATCTTTTGAGTCTATTCCGATTCCTGTGTCTTTTGAAAAATTTGTATGCCCTTCTGGAAGGATAAAATTTCCATGTGGGCGAACCCTTATTCCAAATTTGCCTTTTGGATTAATTTTGCAGAATTTTTCGATTTCTTCTATAGAGTCTAGGTTTAACTGAATCTTATTTTTTATTAGAATTTTTAAACTTTTTTTATCTAATCCGACGGAAGTAAACGAAACATCATTATCTTTAAAACCAATCTTTTTGACTAAATATAATTCTTTTAATGTATTGATATGTGCATATCCTC
The DNA here is from genome assembly GCA_028713535.1 of Candidatus Nanoarchaeia archaeon. GTDB lineage: Archaea > Nanobdellota > Nanobdellia > SCGC-AAA011-G17 > JACPNG01 > JAQTMY01. Next base: position 41,603 of record JAQTOC010000001.1, read on the forward strand.
CTGCTCTTTTAATAGTCTTCAATATTTCTTCATTGGGATTGCATTTTACTGCATAAAGAATCTTTTTATGTGGATATGTGAATGCTTTTTTTATGTTTTTATAATTTTGAATAATCTTTTCTTTTTGATATATATAGATGGGCGTGCCTTGTTTTTTAATTATTGCCCTAGCTATTTCTGGTTTGATCATTTTTTAATATTTTTCATTCTTGAAGAAAGTTTGTCTACTAATTCTTTAATTGGGAATTTTTCTTCAATGAATTTTACCCCCTCTTGGCTTATTCCTTTTCCTGTGCATACTTCCTTTATGATTTTAAAATTATACTTTTTGAGTAACTCCCCAGTATCGCAAACAGTGTCTAAGATTATATCTCTTCCTTTTTTTGAATCTATTCCGTTCTTGATTTCATATTCAAGATACTCTCTGATAAATTCAGATAGAATGGCAGGAAAACAGCTTGAGAGATGGGTATAGTTATCTAGTTCATTTTCTTTAACTTCGTAAATCTTAGCGATTTTTGAAAGAATTGATTTTACTTCTTTTTGTTCTTCTTTCTTTAGATTATCCCCGAAACTTAAGAGGATGATGCCTCTAATCCTATTTGTTATACTTGGGATAATCCTTACTAATCTTATTTTTCCTAATTCTTTGTAATATCTTTTACTTTCTACTGCGGCTACGCAACTTATAACTATTTTCCCTTTTAGGTTTCCTCTTAATTGAGGATAAACTTGAGTGAGGTCTTGAGGTTTAACACAAAGAAATAGTATGTCTGAATGTGAGATTGTTTCTTTATTTGTTTTAGGACTAGTTCCTGTTTTCTTTGCAACTTTTTTTAATTTTTTTTGATCCTTATCTGATATAATTATTTGGGTTGGTTTTGTGATTCTTTCTTTTATGAGTCCTTGAATAAGCATCTCGCCGATAGTTCCAGTGCCTATAACGCCGTAGGTTTTCATATTTAAGAGAGAGGGAAGAAGATATATAAAGGTTTTCGGTTCTTTAGAAGAACTTCTTTCTCCAGAATATAAATACTGCTGCCAAAACGCCGAGCATTGAGATCATCATCACGATTAAAAATGCCTGTGGGCTACCCTGGAAGGGCAAACCTATGTTCATTCCATAAATGCTTGCGATTAAAGTCGGAATGGCTATAATAATTGTGACTGCTGCAAGGAATTTCATTACTATGTTTAGGTTGTTTGAGATGATTGAGGCGAATGCATCTAACGTATTAACTAAAATACTCGAGTAGGTTTTTGTCATCTCAATTGCCTGCTTGTTCTCATCTATTACTTTTTCTATTAATTTTTTGTCTTCTTTTGTTTTAATAAGAATCCTTTCCTTTTCTATTCTCTCAGCAAGGATTCCATTTGATTTAAGAGAGGTGCTAAAATAAACCAAAGATTTTTCTATGTCCAATAATTTCATGATTGCTTCATTTTTCTGTGATTTTTCCAGTGCTTTTTCTATTGCATAAATTTTCTTGTTTATCTCGCTTAAGTATGTTAAATATAACCTTGCGGATGTCAAAAGCAACTTGAATATAAGCTGGGTTTTTCTGAATGGAAATCTTTGCTTTTTCAGCTTTGGGATGACGTCGTTTTCATGATAGTACAAAGTTAAAACTAAATTCTCTGTGATAAATATGCCGACTGGAACTGTGTAGTATTCATAGTCATCATTCAGGTTATTGTAAGGAGTCCTTATTATCATGAATATAAACTTTTCATACTCTTCTATCGTTGGGATTTCTTCTATATCTTTTAAAGAAGTCAGCAGTTCTTCTGGAATGTTGATTATTTTCTTTAATTTATGGATTTCCTCTTCTGTGGGGTTAAACACGTTTATCCAGCAGTTTTTCTTTGGTTTTGTCAAGGTTACCAGTTCTTTTTCTGATACTTGGAGTATTTCTATCATTTTAGGTTTTGAAAAGCTTATAGTATTTAAAGTTAATTATATCTCTGGCAGAATGTCAAGTAGATTCCTATAAACAATTCCAAATTGTTTAATGAGTTCGGTTTTGTCTTCCAGACAGGGCTTTCCTTTTAATTTATCTAGATGGTAATCTAAGACTAGCTCTGAGCTTGGGAGATGATGAATTAAGAGTCTTTCTTCTAGCAAACCATCTAAATTTTTCTTTTTGAATCCGTTTGCATCATTGAGGAAATAAGAAAAGTCTGCATCTTGATCGCACCAATGCTCTCCAAGGTTTAATGTAATGACATTTCCTGTGCCTTTGTCAGCAGAACAAGAGAAACACATAAATTTTTCAGCTGAGCGATTGTTTCCAACAGGAATTGGAGAAACCATTAAAATATGAGGGTATTCATTATTAATTTCTTCTTTTAATTCTTCTTTAAGTATTATCTTTTTAAATTCTTCTTCAGTTTTTGTAAGCTTGTTAGCTTGGGAGGTAAATTTGTAAATGGTGGCGAATTCTTTTTCTCCCACAATAACCACTGGAGGATAAGTTTTTACTTCTTCGATAACTGGGCTGCTTACCATATTTCTTTCTAAAATACCCAGTTTATAATGTTTTTGAGGCTGTAAAGCAACGATTGCAAAATTAATTCTTAAGGGAAGGTTTTTATATCATTAATACGTTCCTTTTTTATTAATGAACATTCTTATGGTTTATCCTTGGTATCCAGACACGTTCTGGAGTTTTAGATATGCATTAAAATTTGTCTCTAAAAAGGCTGTTTTTCCTCCTCTAGGATTGTTAACTGTTGCTTCTTTACTGCCTAAGAGATGGAACAAGAAAGTTGTTGATCTGAATGTAAGAAGTTTGAAAGACGAGGATATTTTGTGGGCAGATTATGTTTTCATTAGCGCAATGATGGTCCAGGAAAAAAGTGCAAAGGAAGTTATTGACAGAGTTAAGTCATTCAACAAGAAAATTGTTGCTGGAGGGCCTGCCTTTACAACAAGCCCTGAAATCTTTAAAGATGTTGATCATTTTGTCTTGAATGAGGCAGAGATTACCCTGCCTTTGTTTTTGAAAGATCTGGAGAATGGCACTTTGAAAAAGAATTATAGCTCTGAAGAAAGGCCAGACATAACTAAAACTCCGATACCTTCCTGGAACTTGATTAATTTCAAGGATTATTTGACCATGCCTATCCAGTATTCAAGAGGATGCCCATATAACTGCGAGTTTTGTGATATCATAATCCTGAATGGAAGGATTCCAAGAACTAAAACTGCAGAACAGATTATAAATGAATTCCAAATTCTTTATGATTTGGGATGGAGAGATTCTGTTTTTGTTGTTGATGATAATTTTATTGGCAACAAGGAAAATGTAAAAAAATTACTGCCTTATCTTGCCAGATGGCAGAGAAAACACAACTATCCTTTTAAATTATTTACTGAGGCAAGTGTTAATTTAGCTGATGATCCAGAATTAATGAGACTAATGAGCCTTGCTAATTTTAACAAGGTTTTTCTTGGAATTGAAACTCCAAACGTTGAAAGCTTAAGAGAATGCGACAAGATGTTAAATGTGAATAAAGACCTGGGAGAATCTGTGAGGAAAATCCAGAGGAACGGAATGCAGGTCATGGGAGGATTTATTGTTGGCTTTGACAATGATAATGAAAGCATTTTTGATACCCAGATTAAGTTCATACAACAAATTGGAGTTGCTACTGCAATGGTTGGATTGTTGACTGCAATGCCGCAGACAAGATTATGGCACAGATTAAAAAAAGAAGGAAGATTAACTAAAATGACGACTGGAGAAAATACTGATGGTAGCTTGAATTTTATTCCTAAGATGGGAAAGGAAAAATTAATTAAAGGTTACAAGGAAATTATAAAAACAATTTACAGCAACAAGAATTATTACAAAAGAGTCTGGACTTTTATCAAGAATTACAAACCCACTGTTAAAAGCAAGGTTAGGATTTGTGATATACGTTCTTTTTTGAAAAGCATATGGTTTATAGGAATTTTTTCTAAGGCTAGATTTTATTACTGGAAATTATTGATTAAGACCGGAATTAGAAAACCAAGAGCTTTTTCCATTGCAGTTGAGTTGGCTATTGAAGGCTCTCATTATGAGAAAGTTGCCAGAAGAGTTTTAGCAGTTTAATCAAACTGTACTTCACAATTATCTGTACATTCACAAAGTTTAGTTCCGTCTTCGTGTGCTTCACCAAAGTCATTACACTTATACCTTACTCCGGGGAATCTGTTTTTACATACATTTTCTGTTAAACAAGACTTCTTGATTTTGAAAACATCGTCTTGGAGAAGGTTTAAAGATTCTTGTAACCCCTTTGTTTCGAGTCTACAATCATCTCTTTCTTTTAACAACTGTTCCCTTTCTGAGAGAAATCTTTGATTGCTTTCTGACAAGGTAGAAATTTCATTGTTTAGTTGTTTGTATTTACAGACTCCAAATATTATTGCAATAAGTAAAATTACTACAAGAACAATAATCAGGATTTTCTCCAATTTCATAAATTTAAGAAGAAGATTTAATTTAAATAGGTTGCGGGGATTAATAAACTATTTAAACAATCCATCTATTATTTAATTATGGGCCTTAAGATAACTGACTTGGTTCATAGAAAAGAACTAAAATGGGAAGATCTGAAAAATAAAAAAATCGCTGTAGATTCTTCTCAGATGTTATATCAGTTTGCAACAACAATAAGGCAGTCAGATGGAACTCCATTGATGGATAATAAAGGAAGAATAACAAGCCATTTAATGGGTTTGATGAATAGAATACCTAATCTAATGGAGAAACAGATAAAATTAGTTTTTGTTTTTGATGGAAAACCTCCAATATTAAAACTGACTGAAACAGAAGACAGAGAACACAAGAAAAGACTGGCTGAAGAAAAACTACAACAGGCAAAGCAGGAAGAAGACATAGAAGGAATGTACAAGTATTCAAGACAGACTGTAAGAATTACAAAGGAAATGAGCGAAGATGCAAAAGAATTGATAAAAGCATTTGGATTACCTGTAATACAAGCACCTTCTGAAGCTGAGGCTCAGGCAAGCTTTATGGCTGAAAAAGGCGATGTTTACGGAGTTTCAAGCTCTGATTATGATTGCTTGGTTTATGGTACTCCCAGATTAATTTATAATTTAACCTCTGCTACAAAGAAAAAACTGAAAGGAGGAGGTTATGTCAATGTTTATCCTGAAATGATTGAACTTAGTGAAGTTTTAAATGACTTGGGAATTAGCCAGGATCAATTGCTTGTTTTAGCTATTTTGACTGGAACTGATTATAATAAAGGGGGAGTTAAAGGAATTGGGCCTAAAACTGCCTTGAAATTAGTTAAGCAACACAAAAACTTTGATGAAATTTTTAAAGAAGTTAAGGCTGAATTTAACTGGAAAGAGATTTATGCTGTTTTCAAGTCAATGCCTATCATGAAAAACTACCAGATAAAATGGAATGAGCCTGATTCTGAGAAGATCAAGAAAATATTGGTTGATGAACATGAGTTTAATGAAGAAAGAGTTGACAGTGTTTTGGAGAAACTGGAAAAAAGAGAAAAAGGGCAGAAAGGACTGTTTGATTTTGGAAGATGAATAAATCTTATATTCTGATGTGAGATAGTTTTATTAATTTTTCTTACCTTAATTTTTTATGGATTTGAACAAGATTGGCAGGGTTAAATGGTATCATGATGTTTCTAACCAGAGAAGCCCTGTATATGTAGGATGGGCTTTAATGAATTGCTTTGCAGAACATAATGAGTATTATGGCAGAACGATAAAAGACTGCATGTTTGCCTTTGAAAATGTTTGTGTTACAAGAATATGTTATTCTGAGAGAGATATCAAAGAAGGAGCTGAAGCATTATTGAGGAACTATTCTGGAGATCATTTGTTTTTAGAGAAAACTGAAAAAATTGTTTTGGACAGAGGCAAGAAATTCATTGAAACTTCAAGGCAGGGATGGCTGAACAGCAAGGATAAAGACTTAAAAGATTTGTTGAAGAGTCTAAAAATTATCCAAGATTACAGGACCAAGTTTTTTGCTTATTCAATGATACCTGAATTATCTGCTGAAATACTTGGGGAAAGATTTGATGAAGAATTAATAAAACAATTTGGAAATAAGTCTTCAGAATATGGGGCTATTTTGTCTATTCCAAGAGAATCTGAATTAAGAAGAGCAGAAAGAGAGCTTGTTGATATTTCCAAAAAAAAGAATTTTAATTCTTTGTTAAAAGATTATGTTAAAAAATATTTTTGGATCAGCAACAACTATATTGACACAGTCTATCTTGATGAAAAGTATTTTAGGAATAAACTCGAGGGAATTGATATGAATGCATCCTTGGATTTATCAAAGAAAAAGAAGTTAATGGATTCTTTGAAGGATAAAAAATACGATACTCTTAGGGCCATAACCGACATCATCGAATCTTTGGCGTTTATTCAGGACTACAGGAAAAAAGTTTTCATGGAGACTAGTTATTATACGAATGAGATCCTGAGAATCATTGGGAAGGAAAAAGGCTATGAATTAATGGATATGTTCTTGTTTAATCCAGACGAAATGTATGACCTGAAAAGAACGGTTGTTTCTGATGAAGAATTAAGCAGAAGACGAAAAAAGATTGTTTTTTATTATCACGAGGGGGATTTTGGATTTTACAGCGGAGAGGAAGCTGTTAAAGTTGAAAATATGATTGCACCACTGAAAATCCCTGAAGGGAGAGTATTTAACGGGCGAGGGACTTATCCTGGAAAAATTAAGGGAGAGGCGAGAGTTATTAAGAGTTTTACAGAATTAAATACCTTGAAACAAGGAGAAATTCTTGTTACAGGAAATACTACTCCAGATTATCTTCCTTTTTTAAAAAGAGCAAGAGCGATTATTACTGAAAAAGGCGGGTTGACTTGCCATGCTGCGATTATTTCAAGAGAGCTAAAAGTTCCTTGTATAGTGGGTGTAAGTAATATTACTTTGGCTTTAAAGACAGGGGATATGATTGAGGTAGATTCAGAGAAAGGAGTTGTGAAAAAGATAAAATGAAATCTGAAGTTAATCCTGAAAAATATGTACGTGTTTTTGGTGGTCCAGGAATGCCCTTTATAACTTCTTATATGTTTGCAAAGCATTACAGAACCATAGATTTTTTAATAACATGGAAAGATAACTTGTGGACTGCATTTCTTGAAAAGAAAATGCTTGAGAAAACTTTGAAAGATGGAATTAAATTTTATTCTAACAAGGAGAATATCAGAAGGTTTAGAAAAGATTATGAAAATCACTTTAAAAGATCCATCCCTTTTTTTGAAGATTTAGTTAGGAGAAAAAGAATAACTAAAGCAGAGTCAATCGAGTTCTTCAAACATGCAGGTAAAACATTGTCACTTTATGTTAAATGCGAGTTCTTTTATTTGGATAGGGCATTCAGAGAATCCAAGCATAATAAAAAATTAAAAGAAAATCTTTTGGATTTTGATAAATTCAAGAATCCGGGCAAGGAGCAGATAATAAGGGTTTATTTTGATTCAAATTCGTACATTTATAGGTTTTTGAAAGTACTAAGCAAGCAATTTAAAATTTCTTTTGAGGATTTAATTGCGTATAGGTCTGAAGAGATTTTGGATTTATTCAACAAAAAGAGAGTATTAAATTGGGAACTTGCCAAACGAAAGAAATTTTACATATTAATGGACAGAAATATGCGAGTAAATATTTTATATGACAATTCTTATAAAAAAATAATAGACTTTATGGTTCCAAAGATTGAACCTAAAACTGTATTGAGAGGAACAATTGCAAGTAGAGGAAGATGTGTTGGAAAGGTGAAACTATTTAATCATGGTTATGAGTTTTATAAGGTAGATAGACTAGTCCAGGAAATGGATAAAGGAGATGTTTTGGTAACAGAAACTACATCTCCGGAGCTGGTTGTTGCATGCAAGAAGGCAGGGGCAATAGTTACTAATGAAGGAGGTTTGTTATCTCATGCTGCAATAATCAGTAGAGAATTAAATATACCTTGCATTGTTGGAGTGCATGGAATAACGAGTTCGATAAAAGATGGAGATATAATTGAAGTGGATGCAAACAAAGGTATTGTCAGGAAATTAAAATGAAACTCATAAAATATCTCACTAGGGATTATAGTCTACTTGAGCATAATCTTGTTATAAAAACTCTTCTTAAGGACAACCCGGAAAACGAAGGAATATATTATAATTCTGTCGTAGACGTATTTCAGAAAGGATTTATGGATATTTATGTCCATGGAGAAGATGTTGAGCACAACAAGAAATTCATTCTGGATAATGTAACCAGAAATAAATTATTTTTGATAAGTAAGGTTGAGGAAGGGATAGCATTAGCAAAGGAATTGGTTAATCTTCCTATGAACTTGCCAAATAAAATAAAGGAGATGATTGATGAGGAAATTATTAATGAATTAGATAGTTTATTTGAAAAGTTACTTGGTTTTGCAACTTCTATTGAACTGGTACATTGTACAGAAAGGTCTGGAGTTAAGCTAAACCAGAAAGAAATCGAGACTATTGCGCAATTTAATGATCTCAGAAAGGAGGCATACTTAAAATATCTGCAGTTTTTTATTTTAGTAACTAACAAGATTGCAAGGAAAAAAGGACTTTTATCCAAAGACTTGTCTTATCTTACTTTTGATGAGATTATTTCTTTTTTAGAAGGAAAACTAAGCAAGAAAACTGTTGATGAGCTTCAGAATAAAAGAAGAATAAAGTATATCATGAGGGTTGATAATGGAAAATGGAAAGTTATTACAGATAATTTTGACAGGGAGTATGAAAAACTTAAAAAATTTATTTACGAGGACTTGTTAAGTTCTGAGGTTAAAGGTTTACCAATCAATAAAGGCGTTGTAAGAGGAAAGGTTAAGGTTGTTACACAGAAAACACCTTTTAATGAAATTCCAAAAGGGAGGATCATTGTGACCTATCAAACAAAACCAGATATGGCGCCTTTTCTCAGGAAATCAATTGCGATAGTAACAGACGAAGGTGGGATTTTATGCCATGCAGCAAACTTAATCAGGGAATTTAAGATAGTTGGGATTGTTGGAACGAAAAATGCTACGAAAGTTTTTAAGGATGGAGATTTGATTGAAGTTAACGCAGATAACGGAACAATAAGGAAGATAAAACAAATTTAAAGCAAAAAAGATATTGAATATGAACAAATTTTTGGAAGAAGTAAGGAAATTAGACTGGGAGGAGTGGCTGGAGAGGCATTCCAGCCCGTTGGTTACCTCTCTTTTCATAGATGCAGGAAGGGAAAACTCTTTTAAAAAGATTGGAATCCCAAACATGGAAATCAAAGCAATGTTATACCAGGAGGGGAGGTGGTATGAGTACGGGGCTTTATGGGAAACCTTTAACAAACGAACGAATAGTTATCTTAAGAAACACACTATCTTTGACATTACCAATGATCTTGATAAATTCTATAAAAGCAAAAAAAGAAGGCTTAAAATTTTAGCTAACAGTAAAAAGTTTTCACTTGAACAATTTGAAGAAGTTTATGATATTTTATTGGTTCCTGTATCATATATTCTTTTAGCTCACGCATTAGAAAGAGTATATATTAAAAGATTGAATGAGGAAGTCCCCAGGTATGTTAAAAAAGATATTGACAAATTTATCGGGGATGCCAGTTTTCCTGTCAAGAAAGCGGCATATACATTGATGGAGGAAGCAATACGTAAAAATGTTAATACTAAAAAAATCATTGAGGAATTTGGATGGTTGAAAACAAGAGGCATCTCTGATGAACCATTTGATGTGAAAGATATAAACAAACTTAAAGCGAAGGTAAATGCGGGAACTCCTTTTAAATCTCCAGAGATCCCAAAACCGCTTAGATCTCTTTTTGACGAAGTAAAAGAGTTAGTTTATTTCAGGAGTGCAAGAACCGATGTCCTTTATGAATTCTTATACCTGTCTCGATCAATTTTTAAAAAGGTCTCTAAATTTTACAAGATTCCTTATAATGATTTAGAGAACTATTCAGCCCAGAGTCTGGTAAACAAAAAACCAAGGAAATATCCTTCTGGATTAAACTTTGTTTTTTATAATGGAGGCTTGTTTGTCAGCGATAAACCGATAGTAAACTCAACGAGTATCAAAGAAAAAGATTTTGTTGAAGGAAGAGTTGTTTATTCAGGAAAAGCAAAAGGTATTGTTAAGATTGTTAGGACTATTAATGATTTATCTAAGGTTAAGGAAGGAGATGTGTTGGTTGCTCCAATGACTTTCCCTTCTTTTATTACAGCTATGAAGAAGTCTGTCGCCTTTGTTACAGATGAGGGGGGTTTAACTTGTCATGCTGCCATTGTTGCTAGGGAAATGAAGAAGCCATGCGTGGTCGGAACTAAAATTGCAACAAAAGTATTTAAAGACAATGACTTAGTTGAAGTTGATGCTATAAATGGCATAGTTAGGAAGATAAATATTATATAAGAACAGTTAAAGCATATAAACAATTATAAATAAAAAATTCTTAAGATTTGATAGGATGGTAAACATTAATGCATTTCTGAGAAAATATGAAAATCTTAAAGGTAAACCCCTTCGTGATATAATGCCCCGTTTAGCTAAAGAAGGGAGATATCCCATATCTATATCTAAGTCAATGGAGGAGAGGTTGAATGTTTTACAGGTTGAAGGAGGGGACCGCTTGATCTTGTATAATTTAACTAATCTTTGGTGGAATGAAACCATCGTTACAGGAGATGCAGTTTTTAGAGATCCTTCTTCTGGAAAGTTTAAGATTGAGTTGTCTTCAAGAACCATGAGAGATATAAATTCCAAAAGTAAAATATACAGGGGGGTTTTAGTTGTTTCTAAGGAGGCATATAATCAGATTGAAGGACCAGAATTTACTGAAGAAGAAGTTAGTAAATATACTGAAAGGGGCTTGTATTTAGAAGACCTTTCTATTTTCCAAAATCCGATTTTGAATGAATTAGTACCAAACTCAGAATTACTTGAGAAATATGCAAGGGCAGTTTTTGATGATCTTAATAATAATTTTAAAGGAGATATTATAGATGGGATTATCCCACTTGGGTTAAGGCGTATACCTGAGCCTGATTGCGGTAAAGATATGTGTTTTGGGAGTTTTTTAACGATAGCTCCAGTTCGCGGATCATTTAGACTTGATCCGGGTGAACCACGATGTAGCCCGATTATTTCTGAGATTAATTGTGCTAGTTTTAAAGAAAACACAGAGCTATTGTATGGAAATTTCTTTGTTGAGAAGTAGAGCCAAAGAGCAAACATAAAACAGGGAATACCTTTCTCAATAGTTTTTTAATATGCTCAACTAAACAGAATAAACTCAGATAAACCATTGGAAAAAGTTCTTGAGGTTTTAATCATTTTATTTATAACAAACTATTTAAACGAACTTTGATTTTCTAATTCATGAGCCTTAAAGAATCTTTAAAAAATAAATTAACCAAGAAAGAACTTAGTTTAGTTCCAAGGTCTTTTGACCAGATTGGAAACATAGCTATTTTTTCTGAATTTCCTAAAGAATTAAAGAAGAAAGAAAAATTAATTGGAGAAACTCTAATCAAACTAAATAAAAATCTAAAAACTGCTGCAATCAAATCTGAGAAACATTCAGGAAGATTTAGAACTAAGAAAGTAAGAATTATTGCAGGAGAAAAAACAAAAGGAACTACACACAAAGAAAGCGGAGTCATTTTAAAGCTTGATGTTGAGAAATGCTATTTTTCACCTAGAACTGGAAGTGAGAGATTAAGAATAGCTAAACTAGTAAAAAAGAATGAATCTGTTTTGGTGATGTTTTCAGGCATCTCGCCACTGCCTCTTGTCATTTCTAAAAATTCCAAGGCCAAGGAGATTTATGGAATTGAAATTAATCCTGTTGCACACAAATATGCAGAAGAAAATATTAAATTAAACAAAGTAAAGAATGTTTTCTTGTATAAAGGCGATGTTAAAAAAATACTGCCTAAATTAAAGAAATTTGACAGAATATTAATGCCACATCCAACAGATGCAGCTTCTTATCTGGACTTAGCATTTAAACACTTAAAGAAAAATGGAATCTTGCATTTCTATGATTTTCAGGAAGAAGATAATTTTGACAAGGCTGTTGAAAAGATAAAGAAAAAAGCAAAAGGAAAGGTTCTAAGAGTTGTAAAATGCGGAGACTACGGTCCTAGAATCTACAGAATCTGTGTGGATTTTAGATTTGAGAAATACTTATAAGTTTAAATTATTCTTAAGAATCATGGCTTTGGAAGAACTGCAGAGAGAAGTTGATAAGTGGACAGCCCAGTTTACCCCCCAATACTGGCAGGCTCATGAAATTCTGGCGAGATTAATGGAGGAAACAGGAGAATTAGCAAGGGAAGTGAACCATTTGTATGGGCCAAAAAAGAAAAAAGACAGTGAGGACAAAAGAGATTTGGGGGATGAGATGGCAGATGTTATCTTTACTTTAATGTGCTTAGCTAATTCTAAAAATATTAATCTTGATGATGCCTGGAAGAAAATGATGGAGAAGTGCTGCAAGAGAGATAGTGAGAGATACAAGAAGAGAGAGGATTTAGTTTAGTTTTTTCTTAACCAAACGGTGGTTAGATAAAAATATATATTCTGGAGTATACAGATTTTATAGCTGGTGGACAATTCGGTTGTCCTGAAAAGGATGTATCCATACAAGCCTCTGTCAAGCGCTCAGCTATTAATATGATGACTGGACTATAACTCATCATACGAAACCTGCACTTGTTAAGCTTCCTTATGGTGCGAATGAGATAACCTTTAAAACGAACCAATAGGTTAAGATTGATATTGGTAGTTGTTTAAGGAACTCTTTCACCGAGTCCAGTTCCAGCTTATAATAAAATGTTCAAGATAAAACTCAAGAAAAAGGTTTCCAGGAAGAAAAAGAATAAAGGAAGAAATGCTAGTAATAAAAATAAGATTTCTAAGGTCAAGAAATTAATTAAGCTTGCTAAATCAGGAACCAAGAGAAGAAAGAAGAAAAGATAATTTAATAAACTTTTTCTGTTTTGTTTAAGGCATGGCTAACGATAAGAGAGTTGGAGCTGGAATTGGGGTAATGATGCTTAGAAATAATAAGGTTTTATTGGGAAAACGCCACGATAATCCTGGCAAAGCTGATTCTGCATTACACGGAGAGGGAACCTGGACAATGCCTGGGGGGAGGCTTGAGTTTGGAGAAAGCTTTGAGGATGGGGCTGAAAGAGAGGTTTTAGAGGAGACTGGAATTAAATTAAGGAAATTTGGAGTTATCTGTGTAAATAATGAAAGACTAAAAGATGCTCATTTTGTCACAATTGGATTGTTTTCAGAGGATTTTGAGGGTGATCCAAGAGTTATGGAGCCGGATGAAATAACTGAATGGAAATGGTTTGAGCTGGATAAATTGCCTAACAATATTTTTTTCCCAAGCAAGAAGATTCTTGAGAATTACAAGAGAAAGAAATTTTATATTGGTTAGGCTATCTGATAGGTAACAATTTGCTACGTAGTGACGACGAATAGGTTGAGATTTTGTGCAAAAAACTATTTAAGTTGCCATGGAATTCTTGTGATATGACTTCCCTTAAAATACTTGAAAAGTTTATTGATGAAAAATATTCAGATTTTGTAGGAGCGATAAGGACAGAAGCGAAAAAAATAACTCTTAAGGAAATTATTGCTGAGACAGAAAAGCAGGAGGATTTACCAAGGGATATTGCATCTAAAAAAAATCATGAGTTCAAATATGGTGAATCAATTTATTTTAGATTAGGTAATTCTTTTTTTAAAGTATTTGTTGACCCTGAGGTTTTGAGGTTATCATATTGGGATGCTCCTTCTTTAAAAGAATTCCGTGGATCACATACAAAAAGTTTCTATAATAAACTAACTGATCAGCTCCAGAAAGAGATTGAGCGTTACTTGGATGAATTACCATTCTAAGTGTCTGGGTTAGGGTTGTATAAGTCTGAACAAAGCGGAGATGAGTTCGGCCAAGCTTATTTTATTCTTACTAAATCTTTATTAATTTGTCTGGATTAACTGTTCTGAAATAAAATGAGTGAAACTTACAAAATTGACAAAGAAACACTTCTTAACCTAGAAGTTGGAGATGTTATAAGATACAATGAAGAAGATATTCCAATGACAACTTATTTGATTGTAAGCAGAATTGACAAAGAAAAAGGAGAAATTAGTGGGCAAATGGCTACTACAATAGGAGTTAATGCTATTTCTATAGATGATCTTCTTATGAAAATGAATCTAGAGATTGCAGAGTGGCCTGAAGATAAATGATTTAGCCCGAATCGAATAGGATTAGGATTCTACGCGTTCGAGTTATGATACAGATTTAATATTAGAAAACATAGAAAAAGTGGAGGCCAACCCTCCAAGCCATAAAAATTAATGGCTTAAAAACCCTATCCCCCCGAAAACCACAAGGATGATCATGACACACAGCCATGTAATCCAATAGATTTTCCAAAGGAAGCCTATTAGATCTCCCATTGTGACAATAAACCTGTTTTGTAGATTTATAAAATTATTTATTTCTCAAAACCAAATTCTTTTTTAGGAGCAATTGCGTGAGGAGCTTCTCCACCATGCCAGGTAAACCTGGGTCTAATCCTTACTGGATACAATCTTTCTGAGTTATCATCCAATAAAATTGCTGAGCCAGCCAATCTTGGCAAGTTATTCAAACTTTTTTGCAGATCTGTAATCAAATAAGACTGCATCATTGAATTAAGGGCATCAATGTCTGGCTTGGCAGTTAGTCTATGACTTAGAACAATATCTGCCTGAGTTATAACATCCTTGTGAATTTCTCCTGGCTGCTGAGTAGCTAAGACCATTGAGATTCCAGGTTGACGACCTTCTCTTATTAACTGAACTAAGGTATCTGTTGCAGGAGTTTTTCCTTCTTTTGGAAGAAATTCATGGGCTTCATCAATTAAAACCCAAACCAAGGGCATATCAAGTTTTTTTTCTTCCTCAAATAATCTTGACCTTGTTTGTATGTCTGACAGTTCTTCTTCTTTTCTTGAGGTCATTCTTTCTTCAAGAAGTTTTTTGCATATTAAGCCAATAACAAGAGATTTTATTCCCCAGCTTCCGGTTCCTTCTTTATAGCATGAAATGTCAATTATAGAAACTTTTCCTTTTCCAACTATGTTTTTTATTGGAACGCTTTCCTTGTCAAATAGACCCCAGGTCAAGGCTGCCCTAAACCTGTTTTCTGTTGCGTCCCTTACATTTTGCTCTGAGCGTTTATCTGATTGTGTTCTTGAAATAATATCATCCATCGAATAATCTTTTAGATTTTCCATCAAATCCTGGATAACTCTTTCAATCAAAACTCCTATTGGGGAGTTTATATCAACACTGAAAACATTGCACCAGTCTCCTGCTGTCAACTCAGAAGGCTTTAATGCAAATGAAAAGTCTGCTGGAATTCCTTTTTGCCTGTAATCATTGAAATAACCTTTTGGAGTGTAAATATCAACATTCAGTCCTTTTGGAGAAATGCCCCATTTTTTTAACAAATCTTCTTCTTTCTGGTTTGGATATTTCATTGTCCAGAAAATTCCCATTGTGTCAAAGATTAAAACTGATAACCTGTCTTTTATGTCCTTTGGAAGATCTGAAACTTCTTCTGCTATTACACCAAGAGAAAAACTTTTTCCAGAGCCTTTTTTTCCAGAAACTAATATTGTATGGGCGCCGTTTACATCTAAATAAACATTGTTAGCAAGGGAGGTAACCTCTCCCATCTTTACATATTGTTTTCCGATAAATATTGTTGCTTCTTTCCCATATTTTTTAAGTTCTGGTTCTGATCTTCCTATTATTATATCCTGGGTCATATTTTGTTTTTCCTTCTCCTGTAAAATCTGTATGCTATGAACAAAATAAATGCCATTGCTACCAATTCAAGCAAGAACAATGGAAGGTTTTCTCCTGACAATCCAGTTGGTTTTTGTGCCTGTTCTTTTTCTTGCAAAGTCAAGACTATTTCCTTGCAGCCTTCTATTCCCTGCCTTGTCAATTCCATTGCCTGGGAGAATCTTCCTGTTGCTAATTCCATGTCTGCCTTGTTTATGTATTCCTGCAATTCCAAACATTCTGGATTTTCATTTAACATGTCTTTTAAGTACCTTAATTTTTCTTTTACTAACTGCTTGTCTTCCAAACCAAACTCAAGAAGGCTTACGAAGAATTTAATCGAGTCTGTTACAGAAGGATCAGACACTATTGCTTTTACAGTTATGTCTCTTTTTCCTTCTTTTGTATCCTTGTCTGTGATTATCTCCAAATCAACGTCAACTTCTTCTCCAGGGGAAAGCTTGTCTATTTTGATTTTATTCAAGTTTAGAGTTATGTCTTTTGTTGAAGCAGAAGCCTCAAGATTTATGTCTGACAACAAAACATCGCCTGTGTTTTTTACTTTGATTGGAGTAATAATTCTTTCTCCAAGGAACAAGGAGACATCTCCAGGATGCAGTATGTCAATTGTCACATATTCTGTTGCGCCTCCACCGCCTCCTCCTCCGCCACCGCCACCAGCGCTTGGGACTGAGACTGTTGGTAAAACTGCGGAGGTTACGTTTATGCTAAAGTTGTTTGCTGCCACCTCATATTCTGAATCATTCAAGATTGCCTGAACAATTTCATAGCCAGTCCATCCTGACCTGGGGGTTATTGTTACCATGTTGGAAGTGTTGCTGACAGTTATTGTTATGTCTGTTGAATTTTTTAATTCCTCGGTTTCATTCATCTGTATAAATGTAAAGTTTAATGTTTGGTTATACCTGGCGTCACCATAATCATAATCCCTGAAATAATCATCCAGGTTAAGCAAAGTGTAACTTGTATCCTGGTTAAAGGAAATGTTTGCAATTTCTGCGTAAAATTCAGGAGGGGCATTTACGTTGCTTACTGTCAAGTTCCAGTACCAAGAAGCCTCGTAAGTTAAATCTGAGATTATTACAGTTACATTATGGGTTCCTTCATCTGTGTAATTTGCATAATAGGTAAAGGCATTTGACTGAGTTGATGTTATTGAAGTTACATTTAAAATATTATCAACGTACCAATTATAATACAATGCTTGGCCTGTGTCAGGGTCATTCACATAAACTGTAAAGGCCTGAGAGGCATTTTCATCTATACCTGCGATGTTTCCAGAAGGAGTTCCAAGCAAGCTTGTTACAGGATCATTCACATCCGAGATATTTATTGTGAATATTCTTGAATCTTCAAGTCCAAGAGAGTCGTTGACTGTTATGTTAAGGAGCTCAATTCCGGTTTGGCTTGAATTTGGAGTAAATGTTATCTGGCCGGATGTTATGTTAATTATGAAGTTTGCCCAGGTTGTGTTTGTGTTAAAAGTAAGAGAGCCATTCTGGCCTTCTGGAGAATCTTCTTCATCTGTTGCATTTACATCATAAACCAATGCTTCATCCTGCCTTCCTATTATCTGGTCTGTTGAAGTTATGTTTGGCCTGTCATTTACAGCATATATGCTTAAGTTAAATATCCATTCATCTGTCAGCCCAGTAGTGTCTCTTACAGTTACATTTATGAAATGATCTCCTGCGAAAGAGTCATTTGTTGGTGTAAATAAAATTACTCCGTTTGATGAGCCTATATCAAAGAATGACGAGTTATCCTCCCATGTCAAAACCTCCCATGTGCTGGGAATATTTAAGTCTTCATCTGTTGCATTAAATATATATGACAAAGTATCGTCTTCATTCACTGTATGATTCTCCCTTGAGGTTATGTTTGGGTTATCATTAACGTTAATAACAGTAAGGTTTACTATGCCTGACACATAATAACCAGGAAGGTCTTTCACAGAAAGGTTTATCCAGTTTTCTCCTACAGATGTGTCGTTAGGAGTTATGTTTATCTCTCCTGTTGTTTCGTTTATTGTGATTACAGAATCATTTGAGTAGAAGAATAATGCATCATTGTCTGCATCTGTTGCATTTAATGTGAAATTAAAGTAAAATTCAATGTCTTCTGTAAGGCTGAATTCTGTATTTGGGGTAAACACAGGAGCATTGTTTGCGTAAACTGTGAGATTTATTATTACAGAATCCTCTATTCCAGTTGAATCATTCACTGTTACATTAATCCAGTTTTCCCCTACATTGGTCAGGCTTGGGGTGAAAGATGCTATTCCTGTTGATGAGGAGATTGTTATGTAGCTTTCATTTATGCTCCATGTTAAAAATTCAGTGGTACCTGGACTGTCTAAGTCACCGTCTGTCGCGTTGAAATCATAATACCAAGTTATTCCTTCATAACCAGTTATGTTTTCTGCTGTTGTTATCAATGGAGCGTCATTTACTCCAATGACTGAGAAGTTTATTATTGCTGAATCTATCAATGAGCCATCGCTTACAGTTAAGTTAAGCCTGTGTTCTCCAATATCAGTATCGGTTGGAGTTACGTTTATGTATCCTGTTGAGTTTATATCCAGCCAGGTTTCATTTAAGGAAAATGTTAATGTGTTTCCATCAACGTCTGTGGCGTTGACTGTGCAATTAAAATCAACATCTTCTGTCAAAGTTTGGTTATCACATATATAATCAAGAACTGGAGCGTCATTTACATTAGAGATTATAAACCTTACAATCTGCGAATAACAGCCGAGAGAATCGTTAATGCTTATGTTTATCTGGTGATCCCCTACTTCTGTGTTTGTAGGAGTGAAGGAAATCAGGCCTGTGGATGGATTTATTTCAAAGAATGAAGAATTATCTTCGAAGCTATAAGCGTCGTTTTCTTCATCTGAGCCAGATACGGTGTATGTATAAGCTGTGTCTTCTATTAAACTTTGGTCAGGGATATTGCTAAACTTTGGGGTGTCATTCACAGGATAGACGGTTATGTTCAATGTTGCTGAATCTGAGGCTGAATCTGAATCTGAGGTAATTAAAATTGTGTTTATGCTTCCGGTTTGTGTTTCTGTTGTGCATGTCAGGTTCATTATTCCTGTATGGAAGTCTATGTCAAAACAGCTTAAGGTGGTTCCTGCAGCATAGGTGTAATTTAAAATGTCATTTGTATCTGGATCTGTTATGTTTTCTGAAAGATTATAAGTACATATCTGGTCTTCGTAACATTCCCAAGGAGGCTGTATAAATCCGCTAACGTCCTGAGTTATTACTGGAGCTGTATTTGAAATTGTAAATGTGTCATTTGCCTCCAAGGTCGTATAGACTGTATCTACACAAGTAGCGTTAAAGTAGAATGTTCCCTTTACATTAAAGGTTCGGTTGTATTCAAATAACTGGGAAAATTCATTGAATACCATTGCTGTTGGGGTGCCATAATCTCCTGTCAGGTTAAAATTTACACTACAAGTAGCAGTTGTATCGTTAATTGTTATCTCTCCTGTTGAGTTTGTGTAGTTTGCAAAGAAAAATGCGTTTGTTCCAGAATACAATGTGAGGGTGTCATTTTCCGGATCTGATGAATCCCAGAGTGTAAGATTGGAAGTATCAGGAAGACCTCCTGCGTATGCTGTAAAACCATAAACTGTAAATGTAACATAATCTCCATTGACTTCAAATGGAATGTCTGTTTCAACCCACTCATCACACTTAGCCTTGCTAAAATCATAGTTTTGGCAGTGATAGATTGCGTTTATTTTATCATAAGCTTTTAATGTTAGAGTTGCGTTTTCTATTGAAACTTCCTTGCTTAAAGAAAGAACTTCGGTTTTAATAAAAGATTCCTGGGGCTGGGCAACTTTTATCTTGAGATCTGGAGGGATTTTCTTTATTCCTCTGATTCTAGCTTTAGGTGTGCTATCTTTAGAATCTTTTTCCTGGTCTAGGTATAAATCAATCACATTTGTGTCTGCGGTTTTTTCTATGTTGTAACTAAGAGGCTCAGTTGATTCTATCTGTATTGGATCTGTTGCTATTGAAAATCCTGTATATGTCTTAAAGAAGAACAAACCCAGCAAGAATATTGCGAGTATGAAAAAGACTTCAAGGCTTGGGAGTTTGTTTTGTACTACATCTTTTTTTTCATTTTCAACATCGCCAAGATAGATGTTTTTTACTTTTCCATCTGGCCCTCTTACAGATTTATACAGATATGGACCGTAGAGTTTACCACCTTTTTTTATGTATCTCTTATGAACCATCAACGACCTCTTTTTATGTAGTACAACTAAAATAAAATAGAAATACAAGGTTTTTAAACATTTCTAAACTTTTTGGATAAGTTTACTCAGCTTCCTGTTCAGCTTTCTAATCAATCTGAGCGATCTTCTTTTGTATCTGCCTGAAACCCCGCTGTAGAGCATCTCTATCCTGCTGCAGGTTGTTTTTGCCTTGGCATATTCTTTGTTTCTTGCTGATATAATAGCATTCTTGTAAAGCTCTTTTATTTTCCTGTATCTTTCTTTTTCTGAATTGTCCCTTATTGCTGTTAATGTTGTTCCTCTTGGTTTTTTCTTTATTATGGTTATTATTGTTATGATTAATACAAGGATTATTAACAAGGCCCACCAGCTATCTTTTGGGCAACTAAAGATTTCATTCAGGCTTATTTTCCCATCACCGCAACTTGTCAATGTTTTTGGCTTTTGGATTTCAAAACAAGGCTTGCATGCTCCGCCGCAGTCAATGTCTTCCTCGTTTTGGTTCTTGATTTTATCATCACAGGTTGGGCATGGCTTGCAAATACCACCACAATCTGCCATTATTTCATTCTGGTTCTTTATGCTGTCAAAGCAGGTTTCTACAGGAACATAAATACACTCCTGTTCCTCTTTTGGCTTGTAAACAGCAGTTCCGCAGTTTTTGAAATCAGAGCATCTTCTTGTCTGGAATCCTTTGTAGTAATTTTCTTTTATGTACAGGCCTGAGTTCTGGCAGGATGACCAATCTGAACAGACCCATGTTTCTGCACATCTTGCACCTCCACCGCCTCCTCCTCCGCCACCGCCACCAGCGCCTCCGGATGGAGTTGTTGTAACATCGTTGACTGTTACTGTCCAGGTTTTATTCACTGTAAGAATTCCGTCAGTTGCCATTGCCATGATTGTATGAATTCCTTGGGAGTTGTAGTTTGGACTGTAAGAGTACTGGTTATTTGTTTCTCCGCTTTGTGCAGAATCATCAAAGTACCATTGGATTGAAGGAGTTGTTCCATCAGGATCACTTGAAGTTATATTAAATTCCTGGGTTGAGCCTTCGTTCATGGAAAATGAGAGAGTTGTTGGGTAGTAAGTATCTATTACAGGAGCCTGGCTTGCAGCAGTTATTGTAAATGAAATTATTTCTGAATCTTCTGCACCTTCAGTGTCATTGACTGTTATGTTTATTGAATAGGTTGCTGCACCTGAATAAGTTGCGTTTACTAATGCAGCAGTGTTATTAACAAATGTTAAGTTCATTATTGTATCATTACTAATGAATGTTAATGGGTAATTTTCTTCCTCATCTGTTGCATAAACATAAAATTCCAGTGAATTGCCTGATTCAACTGTTTTTGAGCCTATTGAATCAAGAATAGGGGGATCATTTACATTAATTATTTCAAACAATACAACCTGAGAATCAAGTGCAGAGCCATCTACTACGTAAATTTCAACACTATAATTTCCTACATCAGAATAAGTTGGAGTAAAAAGAATTATTCCTGTTTCTTCTGCTATCACAAACAAGGAAGTATTGTCATAGAATTTTATTGCATCGTTATCAGGGTCTGTTGCGTTTACATCATATTCAAAAAGAACGTCTTCATAAAGTTCATCCCCGCTTTCTATTGTGAAGTTTGGGACTTCTGTAAGGGCTGGAGCATCATTTACATTAGTGACTGTGAAGTTTATTGTTTCTGAATCGTATAAATTAGCACTGTTTGTTACGTTTATTGTTATGTCGTAAGAGCCAACCTCTGAGTTTGTTGGAGTAAATGAGATAACTCCGGTTATGGGATTAATTGTAAATATTGTGGAATCTGAAGCATAGGTAAGATCCAACCCGTTTGGATCTGTGGCATTGATTTCAATGTAATATTCCTGGTCTTCTGTTGCTGTTAAGTCTCCAATTGGATCAAGGATTGGACTGTTTGAAATTATTTCAAGAATAAATTCTCCATCTATGTAAGTGTTATTTGTATCGCATATTGTGTTGTTTGCCCAGATTGTTATTGAATGGTTTCCTTCTTGGCCTGATGCTGGAGTGAATGAGATTTCTCCACTGGTTGGATCAATGCCGAACATGGATGAATTATCTGAATAAACTATTGTGGAACCTGCTGAAGCTGAGGTGTTAATATCATAATAAAATGCTGTCCCTACCTCTCCTGACTTATTTTCCAATGAAGGGCTGAATGCAGGAAGTGTGGCTATGCATACTCCTACACTTCCAACTGGTTTTCCTGTTATCTGCTGTATAAAATAAGGGCTTTCATTGATTATAGTAATTGTTGACAGAATTGTTGTTAGTATAATAGTTACATATATGAAAGCAAGTGTTTTGTTTGAATTCCACCTCATTTTTATCATAACTTCATGGATTTAACTTTAAATAGCTTTCTAGAATCTAGTAGTTATGATTCTTAATTTAGATTGATAGGTTCCTTTTTCTGCGTTTTCAGGCACGAGAATTTTAAACTCAAGTTCTTTTAGTTCGTCTTTTTCCATCTTAAAATTGTTTTCGTTTACATAAATCCAGTTTTTCAATGTACCTTTTATTTTTATGTTCACATAGGCTTTATTGTATTCCTGGTTTGTTATCCTGATGCTTCTTGAACCACTATTTCCAGGAGGGATTGTCCCAAATGTTAAGTATGTGGTGTTTAAATCAAAACCAAGATTTTCATTTACGTTTACTTCTATTGGTATCTCTTCAACGTCAAGGACAATATAATAATTGTAAAGAACAACCATAAAAAGAATCGTTGTAGGAACTACTGCGATTATTAATGGGATTAGGTTACTTCTTTTCATTTTTGTGTTTTACCATGTTTATAACAAAAAAGGCTATCAGCAAGATTATCACAAATATCAAAACAAAAGTAGTTATCTTTAATTTTGGATTTATAACTTCCAGCATTATTTCTTTTTCTATTGTTTTTCCATTGTAATTAACAAGAATCTTTGCTGGGTATATGCTTGGTTCATAATCGGTTGAATCAAAGTAAATATTTGCTGTTTTTTCCTCCCAGGAATTAATTGAGACTGGAGGGCCCCTGAAAACAGGAACATATTCCTTATCTTTTTTTACAAAAAGCTCAAGATAGGCATTTTCTATCTTTGAATTCCAGAGGTTTTTGATTTTAACATTTATTATTGCGGTTGTGTCTTTTTCTATTTTATTTATTGAAACGTCAACTATTTTTATTATTTCAGCCCATACTTTGAAAGTTGTTTCAGTGCTTTTATGGTTCTGGTCAAAGTAAATTATTGCACTTGCCTGATAATCTCCTGGTTTAGAGGTTTGCCAGGAAGTTTTTAGTGTTTTTTCTTCATTAACATTAAGAGCTGTTGAAGGTATTTTTAATTTTGCTATCTCTTCGTTTTGGCTTATCATTGAAATTGTTGCTTCAAGGTTTTTAATATTTTCCTTGCCGATGTTTTTTACAACAATCTGGACCGGAATCTGCCTGTTTATTTCAGAATCCTCTATTTTAATAACGCTTTCAATATATTTTCCGGGGTAAGGAACATAAGCGTAGATTTTTATTTCAACTCCGCCAATAGCTCCAACTAAACCCTGACCACCCTTGGATTCTAAGATAACAATTGAGTTTTCATTTATTCCTGGAGATAGATTTTCAGAGGAAAAAAGCCTGCATGAGATATCTTCCCATGCATGGGGCTCAATCGTTATTTCTTTTTCAATTGTTATTGAATTATTTAACTGGCCTCTTGGCTCTATGAGAAATGTTTTTGTTTCTTCTGCATTGTTTGACAAACTAAACGTGCATGAAAATTCCTTGTTTGGCTCATAACTAATCTCCAAAGAGGGAGGCTGCACCAATATTGCAAGGGAGGGACAAGAAACAAGAACTATCAAAATTATTATCAACCCTCTTTTTTCCATAAGATGAAAGAAGCGATTTTGTTTATAAATCTTATGAGGCTGTTGCAATAAATGTAAGGGTTCCTGATTTCTGGCCTGAGAGCTCGTCATCTGGAATTGTGATGTTAATGTCAACTATTACAGAGTCAGAGTCATCTGTGAAGTTTAAAGAACATATGGCCCATTCTGAAGCTGCATTTGGGACTGGCCTCCAATCTCCAGAACTTAGACCACCAGGATAGCCCACTGAGCAGCCGTTTCCAGGAGCTGAACTTGGATAATTTAATTCTACGTGAGTTGTGTTATACAAAAGATGTTTGCTGTTGTCAAATGTTGCTGAGCTGAACAAGCTTTCAGTTTCCTGTATTGAAATATTAATGAGAATTGAGCCGTCGTTTGTTAGATTGAAGCCACAGGCATAATCTGCTGCACAGGCATCTCCTTCAATGTTTTTTTTCAGATAAGAAACTTTTCCATCCCCTGGATTTGAAGAGGTAAAGTTTACATCTGCATTTACAATTGAGATGCCAAGGCTTGAGTTTATTGAAATATTAACTGAACCGGTTGTGTGCCCTGTGATAATGGAGAGCTTTGGGGAGCTGGCAATGATTCCTGTTATGGAGATTCCAACTGCTAGTATAGCTAACGCCACAAGAAATTTACTGGATGGTTCTTTCATTTTTCTCTTTTGTCTTGTTTATTTCATTCACAGAGACCCCGATTTTTCCTGTAGGAGTTTCAATGGAATCAAATGTTTTTACATTATCCTTGTTTTTGATTGCCATAAGGGTCCCTGCTGCAGAAATTATAATTAAAACTACAAGGATTATTGCAAGAGTCTTGTTTGAAATCTTTTTTTCCATTTTAATTGAATTATTAAGTTAATTTAAATAGTTTTTTCTATTTTGTTTTTTCTCCTTATGTATACAAACCAGGCTATGTTGATTATTATCAGGACAATTACAAGTATTGTCAGTATGGTATTCCTGCCAAGGCCTGCTGCAGCAATTGCCTCACCAGTTCCTAATGAGGAGAACCTTATTGAGCCGAGTGTAATGTAAGCTTTCATGTTTTTTTCTGTTGTTTTTCCATTGTAATTAAGTATTATTTTTGCATCATAGGTTCCTTCTTTTACAAATTCAGTGTCCCAGTAAGCCAGCAATTCCTGTTTTGACAAAGGTTCGAAGTTCACGTTTGCACTCTTGAAGTTTCCGGCTTCGTTTCCATTTTCATCAGTAATAACGACTTGGGCATAAACGTCGTTTACCTTGTCATTCCACTTGTTTTCTGCTGAGATTGTGAACTTTGCAACCTGGCCGAGCTGGAAGTTCTTGGATTCTATGCTCAATATCTCTATGAAAAGATTTCCAACGTAAAATGTTTTTTCTGCTCTTGCATACTTGCCGTCATAACTTAAAGTGGCTACTGCGTGATATGCTCCGGGATTTACCTCTGCTTTCCATTGGGAGGTTACTTCTTTCTTGTCTTTTGGATCTATAGAAATTTCATTTGTTGTTACAGTCGCGATTTTTTCATTTGTTGGCCCTAAAATATCTATTGTTGCCTTTGCCTGATTTATTCTTTCTGTTCCAAAATTCGATATGGGAATTATGAAATTAACATAGTCATTTACCTGGGCATCTGAAATTTCTAAATCTATCTTTGCATATTTTCCAGGATAGGGCACCTTTATCTCTATGATTAATGCAACTGCTGCTGTGGCACCAACAAAAGCCTGGCCTTCTGAATTGGATGGAATCTCCAATGCAATTATTTTTAACTGGTGAGTTCCCGGCTCTTCTATCTTTTCCGGCAAAGTTAAATCAAACTTAAATTCTTTGGATTCTTCTGCTGATGACAATGAAATAATTGAATCGTACATTGTTATTAAGTCACTTAGCTCGGATTTTTCTGCGTATAAGACAACCTGCATGTCTTTCTTTTCATTGTTTAATACCTTGAAACTGAATGTTTCTTTCTTGTTTGCTTCAAAGTCTGTTGTTATTTTACCAGGAGTTATACCTATTGCTTTTACTTCTACTGAAAATAAAATAGTCAGGATTATCAAAACCATTATTGTTTTTATTAAAATATTTTTATTCATATTGCTCAGCTTTTACCCTTGTGTCTTTTTTTAATGTTAGAGATTCGTCCATGTCAAGAACTGCCTGACCTGTAATTGATATCTTGTTTTTCAGGGATTCTTCTATTGAAACATTTAGTTTTGAATTTCCGTCGTTGGTTACTATGTAGTTTTCTTCTTCCTGTTCTAGTTTTAGAGATACTTTGCTTTCGATATCAAAATCTGAGGTTTTTGAGGAAAACAAACCAACCACTTTCCAGTAGATTTTTTCTAATGGCAGGTTTTCCTCAGGAACGTATGAACAGCATGGAACTTGTTTTTTTATTGGCGAGGTAAACTCTGGATTGTTGTCTATTAAAATTGTGTAAGTCATAGGAATTCCTGTCCATTTGAATTCTGGCTTTCTTTCGTAAGTTATTTTATCCTGGGTTTTTGGAAGAGGAAACAAAATAGTCAGGATTAGAATTATCAAAATCAAATTCACGATTCCAATTTTTAATATTGTTTTCATGCTGAAACCCACCCTGTAAATACTATGTATGCAATCTTGTCTCCTGCAGGCTCATCTAAAGGAACTTGGACTAGGAAATCTATTTCTGCTTCGTCATTTGTATCAGAATAATTCAGTTGGGAGATTGCAGTTTCATTGGATATAGGAACGTTTTGCCAGTCTAATTGAGAGGAACCGCCATTAAATGAAAGCTCTTCTCCTGCTTTTGTGTCTATCTTGTACTGAAAATAAGACGTTGGAGATTGCTTTGAGGTCCACAATCCAGTTGAGCCTTCTCCTAATGATATGTTAACATCCACCAATGTGTTTCCATCATTTCTTATTACCAATGGAACTGGAGAGTCCTCTGTTGTATTTGATACATCTCCTACGTTAAGAGTTTCAAAGTCTGTTGAGGAGGTTGGAAGTGAGAGTATGACCTGCGAGGGAATTAAGAAAGTCCTGTTCTCTGACCAACCACCATATTCAATCCCATCAAAAGCAGACACTCTCCAAGTATAATTAACATCAACATCAAATTCTATCAAAGAAGTGTATTTTGTTGGGGTTGCTATTTCTGCTATTCCTGTTACATTTATTACAGGACTCTGGAAATCTGATGAAACTTCATCAACTTGGATAAAATATGTTATTGGATCTCCGTCTGGGTCTGTTGTGTTTGACCATTCAAAAGTTATTGTTTTATCCACTATGGTTACATTTCCGTTTTCTGGAAGATATAAATCAACAACGTTTGGAGCATTATTTCCTGTATTAAATGAGCCTGATTCTAAGTCAACCAAGTTTGTTGAGTCTCTTGCAGTTATGTTCCATGTATACACTCCTGACAAGTCTGCTTTTATTGTTGTTGAGTTCCAGGTTATTCCGTCGAAGGTTGCATTGATATTGTCTACAATTGCTGTTCCGTTTGGAAGAACTATTGACATGTTTACTTCAAGAAGATTACTATCTGCATCTGAAACTGTTGCAGTAAGATAAAATTCTATGTTTCTTGTTATTGTTTCTGGAATGGTTTTATTGTCTGTTATTGAAGGAGAATTGTCTGATTCTGCAAAGAAAAACCCTAGAGAATTCTGGTAGCTTGCTGATGATGAATTCCCACTTATTGTTCCTATGAGCATGTTGTTTTGATAGCTTGCTGATGATGAATTTGTTCCTCCTGATGAAATAGTTGTTGTGTTTGAATTATAACTATCTGAGCCAGTATTTGCTGCAATGGTTACTGTTGCAAGCAAGATTAAAAATATTACATAATCTGTGAGGTTTCGTTTAATTTTACTTCGCCTCCTTTATTTATTGTAATGTACTGGCCTAGATCTGTAAAATTAAAGGATGAATTTGTCAGGTATAACTTCCCTGCGTCCTGAATTGTTAGGTTATACAAGAAATTATAGGTTTTTTCTATCCAATGGCAGGTTGTATTTAAAAACCAGTTTGAGGCTGGAGGAGTACAAAGATCGATGTTTATAGACTCAACTTCTGTGGAGTTTAGGTAAACACTGTTGTAAATTATTTCTATGAACAAATCTTTTAGTCCTGATGTTTGAATATTTGGAGTTGTTACATTTGCTTCCCATGCAGTACCGTTATATGCAACTTGTTCCTCTGTGAGGTTTGAACAATTTCCTGCTGAGCAGGCATCACAATTTAACCCATAACCACATCCTGCACAACTTCCTATTGCATCGCATGAAGGATTGGTTTCACTACATCCACATGTAGAGGAACAAGTTCCTGCCTGACAGACATAACTTGTTGTTCCATAACAATTTGCTGCATCCCAGGAACATCCGCATGTAGAGCAGTCTCCTTGACTTTGTCCGGTACAGGAAGCTGGAGATCCATCGCATCCAGACCAGGTGCAACCCTGAGCTACACATGTTTCTGAAGTTGATTTGGTAGCACATGCAGAAGGAGTTCCTGTACAGGCATAAACTGCGGTACAATATGTACTACAGCTAAGACAGTTGGCTTCTGTAGAACCTGCACAGACAGCGGTACCACCTATACATCCGCCTGGGAGAGGTTCTAGGGTACAACCCTGAGTACTACAACCAGTACATGATGTTCTTGGAATACTCTCACATTCTCCTTCACCAGTACAACTTGAATATGTCCAGTCACATCCAAAGCTTTCACATGTAGATTGACCTGCTCCTGTGTGAGTTGAACAGGCAGCAGGTGCTCCTTCACATCCATCCCAGGTACATCCACAGGTTTCACAATTTGTTTGGCTTGAATCATGAGTATCACATACATCTGGATCTCCTGCACCAGCATCATAACAATTTGCAACATCCCAAGAGCATCCACAAGAAACGCAACTACCTACGCCATAAGTTGCACACGCAGATGCTGAACCACTACAACCATAAGCTGTGTAATTACATTGACTGCATTCATTACAGTTTTTAGTTTCGTTTGATGCTGTACAGTTTAAAGTTCCTGCACATGAATTTGTTTCTGCTATTGTTGCATCTATTCCATCGATGGTTGCGTTTGTCAGATTTACTCCAGATGTTATTTCTGTTAGATTATAAACATTAAAGAATATTGAAATAATTTCATATGCTGTTGCATTTCTTACAAGTTCTGTTGTTGGATTCAGGGCAGTTATGTTTGGTTTTTCATAAACTGTGAATGTAACTGAACTTAAATTTTCTAGTCCATCTGTTCCGTTGCTGTAAACAAAATAGGTCTGGCTTCCAAGGCTTGGAGACAGACCTGTCAAGTTAGTTCCGCATTCAATTGTTGTATTAATATCTCCGATATTTAATGAATACCAACAAGTATCGAGAGCTTCTGTGGTATTTGTAACTGTGTAATTCAGATCGGTAACTTCGCCTTCAACGTACGATGTATTTTCTGGATATGCTATTGCTATATCTGGGGGAAAATCTGTTATTGTTATGCAATTTCCATCCCATGGAGCCCCGTTGTAATCATATAATTCAAACCATCCTGCAGTATCATTCATTATAGTAGCAATAAAAGCATCTTTACATAAAACTCCATAGGTATTTGTATCAAATGCTCCTTCCCAAGTTTGGTGGGGAGCATCCAAATCTACAATTCCAGCATCAGATAAACTAATGTTTACTACGTTATTAAATGCTGAACCATCTTCAACAAAATCAAAAATAAATATAGTTGAATTACTTCCACCTGTAGTGGCAAAAGTTGTTGCATTTAATCTTACAATGGCTATCCCAGTTCTTTTTCCTAATTCCCCTGGTGGCAATGAATAAGGAGTAGAAGCAACGGCTGTTGCATCACTGTGGTTTGCGCTTGCCAGATAATAATTGGCCTGAGTTGCAGCACTTGTATAATCATAATAATTGACCATGTAATAGTAATTGTTCATTACTGCGACCCTAACATTTCCAGCTGCTCCGGCACCAACGTCTACTACATAGGAAGATGATCCTTGGTTGTATTCTGTTCTTGTTTTAACTATAATATCATCAAGGTTGTTATCATAGTAACTCTGGACTACATTAATCCTGCCTACTGCACCACCATCTTTCATACAACAATCCCCGTGAACCTGAGAGTTTTCATCTCCAGTACTTTGTATCGCACTTATATTTGAATTAGCGAATGTGACGGTGTTAGTGCCAGTATATAAAAATCCCCTTGCCCTAATCATATTATCATTGTTATTTATCCATTCAATTACAAAATCTGTGGAGTTAACAACAACTATATTATTGCTTCTATCATATAATCCTGTAGTTGTATCAGCAGTAGCTCCATTTAATTTTGTTCCAGAAGAAGAACCCCCGTTTAACATTCCTGCAATATCAAATATCTCAAAATCTATTTGAGTAGCATTTCCATTTTGTCCAACTACAACAAAGGACGTATCATTTAATCCACCAATATCAACTGGATGGGAAGTACATTGTGCTCCTGTTGTGGAAAATCCAAATGTTGTTTCCCATGTAGAACCAATCTGAGTTCCGTTAACATCAAATACTGCAATGTGATAAATATTATCTATATCATTACACCATGCCATTGCAACATAAGAATTGTTTAAGATTGTGACTGAGGCCTGGGTATCTGTATTTGTTGCTGTGGTGAATATGGCTGTTCCAAACCCAATCAGAACTTTTTGTTCTGGGATTACCTCATCAACATGGACTTCTATGGAACTTTCCTCCAGGAAGTTTATCTGGGAGATATTTGTAGATATTTTGTTTCCTTCAGTCCTAACAGGAAGTTTGTCCAGATTGTCAAAATCAGAAATTACTTCTTCAAGAGATTTTTCTGTTGATAGATAATTATCCTTTAAGTCTGATATACATCTTATTTTTTCTTCATCAAATTTAGACTTGCAATTTTCTATTTCTTTTTTTATTATTTCTTTTGGTTTTATTGTGATTATAAACGTGTTTTTATCGTTTTGGATAATATTGAAGTCCAGATATGCTTCAAAATAGTCTTGTTTTTCAACTTGCATTCTTAAGTTTTTTTCTGGGAATTGTGTGAATAGTTTTGGAGAGGTTTTGATGACGTTGGTTGTTGTTTCTTTGTATTTTAGCAGGAGAATTATAATTAATATAATAAAAATAGTGATTGCTAATAAAAATAGTATTTTTTTCTTATTGAGAGGATTTTTGGTCATTTTAGTTTACCTTAAAAATTAAATCAGTTCCGTCAAAGTAGATCATGGCGTTGTCCTCGTCCCCCAGGTAAATTATATCATTGGTTTTTACTTTAACACCCTGGGCTGTAATGTTGTTTGTTACATTGAGATTTGCAGGGAATACATAGTCATTTGCAGTAGTGCCAAAGGTTCCATTTACTATCTTAGAAGGATTTATTTCTGCTGAAGCATTTATATCTGCGTTATTTATTTCTCCGCACGTTAAAACTCCTGCCTCGGTCTTTAGCACACAGGATGTGAAACTATCTAGATATAACCCCTGGGTGAAGTTAGTGTCTGTTTCAAAGGTCTGATTTATTGTAAATATCTGGCTGTTATTCAGGTATGATACATTTACATTGTCAAATGGAATATCACCTACAATGTGAGTTGTTAATGAAGCGTTATTCTCAGTTGTTTCTTTCACTAAGTTAGTCAGAGATATATTATTTTCAGTAACGGTTGTGTTTACTCCTTCTATTGTGATGTTTATTGCGGTATCATCAAATGCGGTTGTATCATCTGTTGTACAATATAGATTTCCTCCTGTATCTGTGCTAACTACATCACAACTAGTTAAATTGCTTAGGACTGGAGAATACATCATTGAGGTTTGGCTATCAAAGGTTATGTCTCCAGTAAAGTTCTGAGTGTTGTTTAAGTAGGAAACATTTACATTGTCAAATGGAATATCCCCTGCAATGTGGGTTGTTAATGAAGCGTTATTCTCAGTTATTTCTTTCACCAAGTTGGTCAGAGATATATTATTTTCAGTAACGGTTGTGTTTACTCCTGTTATGGTTATGTTTATAGATCCATCATCGAAAGAGCCTCCGGCATCGTCTGAACCACAAACCAAATTACCCCCTGCATCTGTATCAATTGTATCACAGCTTGTTAAATTACTTAATTTAGGACTTGAATCAAATATTATTGTTTCATTTGTAATCTGCACTGGTCCATTGAATGTTGCAGTCTGATTTGTAAATGCCACATTTGTTAAATCACTACCTGTTCCTGAATCATCTGAGCCACACACTAAATTTCCTTGGCTGTCTGTATCAATTGTATCACAGCTTGTTAAATTACTTAATTTAGGACTTGAATCAAATATTATTGTTTCATTTGTAATCTGCACTGGTCCATTGAATGTTGCAGTCTGATTTGTAAATGCAACGTTTGTCAAATCATCGCTTCCACCCAAATCAGTTCCACAAACCAAGTTACCCTGGGAATCTGTATCTATTGTGTTACAATTAGTTAAATTGCTTAATATAGGGGAGTACATCATTGAAACCTGGCTGTCAAAGGTTATGTCTCCAGTAAAGTTCTGAGTGTTATTTAAGTAGGATACGTTAATACTATCAAACTGTACATCACTTGCAAGATGGGCTGTTAATGAAGCGTTATTTTCAGTTGTTTCTTTTACTAAGGCTGTTAATGAGGCATTGTTCTCAGTTACTGTTGTGTTAACTCCAGTTATTGTTATGTTTATAGATCCATCATCGAAAGAGCCTCCAGCATTATCTGAACCACAAACCAAATTACCCCCTGCATCTGTATCAATAGTATCACAGCTTGTTAAATTACTTAATTTAGGACTTGAATCAAATATTATTGTTTCATTTGTAATCTGCACTGGTCCATTGAATGTTGCAGTCTGATTTGTGAAAGCTACATTAGTTAACTCTGTTGAACCTGCTCCAGTATTGTCTGAACCGCATACTAAGTTACCCTGAGAATCTGTATCTATTGTGTCACAACTTGTTAGATTGCTAAGAACAGGACTTGAGTCCATAATAATAGTTTCATTAGTAATATGAACTGGACCTGTGAAGTTAGCAGTCTGATTTGTAAATGCTACATTTGTAAGATCTGTTGAACCTGCTCCTGCATTATCAGTTCCACAAACTAAATTTCCTTCTGAGTCTGTATCTATTGTGTCACAACTTGTAAGATTACTTAATTTAGGAGTTGAGTCAAATATTATTGTTTCATTAGTAATATGAACCGGACCTGTAAAGTTAGCAGTTTGATTTGTGAAAGCTACATTTGTTAAATCGCCACCAGCACCTGAATCTGTTCCGCAAACTAATACGCCAGATGTTGTTTTTAATGTGCAGGATTCAAAACTATCCAGGTATAAATTTCCTGTTAAGTTTGTATCCCCCTGTACTGTCAATGAATGTGTTGGAGATTCACTTCCGATTCCTACTTTATCGGTTGGGTTTGATAAAGTAACTGAACCTTCTGACCTGTTCCATGCACTTGAATTTAGAGTTTCTGAACTTCCTCCTGTAAGCCAAGATGGAATGTTTACTATTTCTGAATTCCAGTCTACACATTGTGTACAAGATAGATTATAAGCGATGTCTGCAACAAATGAATAAGGACTTGAAGTCATGTTTACTCTTGGAGTCATTTCTGAATCACCTGAAACTGTTATTCCGAGATAATACCCTTTGTCAAAACTAAGATTTATTGGCTGGTCTAATCCAAGAGTTGCTGAATAAATCCCGTTTGAAACAGGAACTGTCAAACTTTCTTCCCATAAACCAGAACCTCCGCTGTAAACATCATATACCTTGAATAACATTACAGTGTCGCCGTTTACGCTTGATCCTGCTGAATCTGTAAGCTTACCATGGACGCTTATTGTCTGAGGGAATTCTGAGGCGTAGTTGTAGGCGTTTGCTGACTCTGTTCCAAATGTTATTTTTAGTATATGAGAGCCGGTTCCAAGAACTTCTGAGGTTTCTTTTGATGATTCTGAGCAGGCATAACTTGGGACAAACACTTTTCCGTTTGTCAATGAAGAAGTTATCACTGAGTTTCCGCATTTTAAGTTTATGAAATCTAGGTCTTTTGAAAATGAGGTTCCTTCAATGGGTTCAATTGTAAGGTCTGCTGTCCCAAAAGTCTGGAAGTTAACTTCCCAATAATCCCCTACCTGAGGGTAGGACTGAATGTTTAATACTGTTAGATTACTTCCAACATAACCTGAAAATGAATTTACCTTAAATGTTATTGAATCTCCGTTGTCTGTAAATGGAATTGCTGTTTTATCCCAGCTTGGACAGTAGCCTGATTCTGGGTTGAATGAAGGGCATTTCAAGATTATGTTTACTGTGTCGTATTTTGGAAGTGTGATTGTTGCTTCCTCAATTTCCACTGAGGGGAATGCAAACACATCTGTTGTGAATCTTGGGTCGTTTACTGTGTCAAGGAAGCTTACTATGTTTTCTGATTTTAATCCTTTTATGTTAATTTCTGCCTGATTGTTTTTTCCTTTTGACAAAAGTGCTATTGCGTCTGGAGAGGTTTTAAGAGTTAACTCATAGCCTTTTTCTGTTTCTTTTATTTCCTGATTTAGCTGTTTTCCTTTCTGGACTAGATTTATTTTTGAGGTTTTGTTTGTTTCTGTTATGTTTGTAATATTTTCCTCAACGGTAATGTTTTCTTCTACTGGAATCTCAATTATTTCAGGAACTGGAATTTCTATTGTTGTATTTTCATCTTCTGGAACGCTTATTGTTATGTTTTCATTTGTTTCATTTAATTCTATTATTTCTGGCTGAGCAGGTAGATCTTCCTGGGTTACTGTTACTTTCTTGCTATCAATAACAACTCCGTTTACAATTAAATCAATATAGGCTTCTCCTGGCTCTGAGATGTTGTAGTCTTCTAAGTTGATTATTATTTTATTGTCTTTTACTATTTCACTTAATGGAACATCTTTTATGTAATTGTTTAAAGTAAATCTTACTAAGGTATTTTCAACCGGAATTGTTTCATTGTATTCAAACTCTACTAAACCAACTACGTTTCCAAGATATTCAAACATGTTGAAATAATTAAGAACAATTGCTGCAAGGATTATTATGATCACTACTACCAATGGATATTTGTTTTTCTTTTTGTAGTTAATCTGGTTTACTTTCATTTCTTAGTTTCCTCCAGAGCCTTTTGTTTTATGAGAAATTCCAAGCCATGGCTTCTGTTTGCAAAGATTTTTTGGGAGATTTTTTTATCTAGCCAGTCCAGAAGATCTTTGTCCAAAGTAACTGTAATCCTCTCTTTCATTAACTACATACTCCGTAATACTTTAGTGTATATTTGGTTATATATGCATATTGGGTATGTAGTAGTTTATAAAGGTTTCTGGAGGGATGTATCCTAGAGCAGATCTGGTTCATAATTGAGGAGGTAGAAAGACCCTTTGAAGAATTAAAGAAGTTGATTGGGCTTTTTTATCTTAATTCTTAATAGCGTTATCCAAAATAAAAAGGTAAAAAATAGCAATGTTTAAAAATTTGGAAAAGGAATATAATAGATGGAAACAAAAGAAGCATTTATTGTAAACTGTAGCAAAGAAAGCAAATCCTCTGATTTCGTATGGTTTGTAAGACACAAAAAAATAAGAGACGGAAAAGCAGTACCAGTAAATAGAGGTTCATTAGAGCATTATCTTACAGAAAATAGAAAAAAGATAATGTGAACTGTTTTTGGGTATTGTCTAAACTGTTGGCTTAGCTTAGGTGGTCAAATGCGTGGCTTATGGATGTTGAAAAGATCTGAAGATGGGACGTTTAAAGAAATGAATTTTGATGAGTTTATAAGAAGAATTATTATTCAAAACCTATTTAAAACAATAATCTTCTAAGAAACATATGAAGAGGTGGATTTTCAGCTTTATTTTTATCTTGTTAATCAGTTCTACAGTTTATGCAGCTACAGATAGATTAGTTGTAAGGTTTCATTCAACAGCAGAAAAACAGGACATTGACTTAAAATTATACTTGGGAAAAGCTCCAATGTATTATTACAATGCAACGCAAAAGAACGTTATTATTACAATTGACCAGGAAGGAATTGCGCATATAACTTCTAGGTCTGGATTTGAGGGTGTAGAAACAATAATATTCTCTACAAATGAAAGCGCAATATATGAAAAACAACCGCAGAAAGAGGATTATACTTTTCTTGAAAATTTAACTGAGACAATGATTGAAAAATATCCTACATTGATAACTGACAGGGAAATCCAGGAATCTTTAGGAGAATCTTTAGTTGACGAAATTCTTCTGAAAAGCATAAAAAAAGCTGACCTGGAAAAAGTCACGTCTGAAGTAAAAGAAGAAGAGTTAATGGTAAATGTAAATGATGAAGCATTAGTTTTGGTTTCTTTTGAAAACCAGACCAAGCCAAAACTTACTATAGTATTATTTGATGAAGATGCAAAAGTTGATGAAAATGCATTGAAGCCAGATTACAAGTCTTACATCTTAGGAGGCTTAATTATTATATTTGTTGGGTTTTTAATGCTATACAGAGACAGAATACTGACTTATTTCAAAAAGACAAGATACAACCTAGTAACAAAGAAAAAAACACTAAATCAAAAATTAAATCAAGCAAGCACAGGAAGAGAGATAAAAGACGTTATGGAAGATATGTTCAAAGAGAAATTTGGACTGACAAGGTATTCAACTCCTTATGAGACTGAACTAACACTTAATAAGTATAAAATAAAAGGAAACTTGAAGCAGGAAATTCTTTTTCTATACAGGAAGTTCAATGAAGAACATCTTTCAAAATATGAGGTCGAACTCATCAAGAAATATCTCAAGAGATTAAACAAAAAGCTTTAATATTAAAGTTATTGTTCTTTATTCATGAGAAAGGGGTTTTGGATTGTCTTTTTATTGTCTATTGAATTAGTAAGCGCGCAGGAAGTCATGATTGGAGGAAAAAGCTATTCATTATTATTTATTTCTCCTTTGATTGTTGTTGGATTAATCATATTATTTTTCCTGTTTTCATTTCTATTAAAGAGAATTTCAAAAGTAAAACTCCCAAGCTTAAAACTAAAAGAAAAGCACATTAGCTTATTCAGCAAGAAAGAGGAAAAACTTGGATTAGGAACTGTATTTGACATAAACAAGGAACTTGAGGAGTTTGAGAAAAGAGCAAAGAAACTTGAGACAAAAGAAGCGTTTAACGAGCTTATTGGATTGTTAAAGGATTATCTTTCATATAAATTAGGAATGAGCAAGCAGTTTACATTTGAGGAGATAGAGCCAATTCTTGAGAAAAAAGCAAAGAAGTTTGTTCCTTTATCAAAAGAAATTGTGCATTTGAGGTACAGCGGGAAAGAAATAAACAGGGAAGAGGTAAACAAACTAATTGATTCTTTTAGCAGACTGGCAAGATCTGAAAAAGCTGAGAAACCAAAAGAAGAGAAAGAAAGAAGAATAACATTATTTGACAAGATTGACATTAAGAATGTCGGCTTAAAAAATTTAAGAGTTTCTTTTAATAATTTATTCAAAAGAACAAAGGAAAAACAAAGGCCTGTTGTTCTTGGGTTTAAGGTTAAGGATCTTAATATTGAGGTCACAAGAAAACACAGCAAGTTTAATCCTGTTAATGTTTATTATGAATTAAAAGATTATCTTGAGAAAAGAAAGAATGAAAGCAACAGGGATTTAGTAGAGAGACTTATTAGAAGAGGAAGAAGAACTGTAAAAAGAGACTGGATGGATGCAAGCAGGATTTACAACAAGGCATTAGGGATTTATTACAAGATTCCGGTTTCTGATGAAGAGAAAGTTGCTGGTTCTTTAAT
This sequence comes from Candidatus Nanoarchaeia archaeon, assembly GCA_028713535.1. Lineage (GTDB taxonomy): Archaea > Nanobdellota > Nanobdellia > SCGC-AAA011-G17 > JACPNG01 > JAQTMY01. The sequence continues at coordinate 79,560 of JAQTOC010000001.1, forward strand.
TGATTTATATGGGGAAGTGGAAAGGGCAAAGCTTGATGAAGAAAGCAAGCACATGGCAGAGATCACAGAGAAAATACAGGGAATACTTGAGAAGCAGGGAATTGTAAAAGAAGAGCCTGAGGTTGAAATTGTCAAGCACAGCCATGAAAGCGTCAAACACGTAAGAAAATCTGTTTTGGAATGGAGAAACAACTTAAGCAAGAGAGTTGAGGACTTAAAGGGAGCTGTTAAAACAAAGTTCAAGGACATAGAAAACGATGTGGAAAAGGATATTCATTTATTGTTTATTAAGCCAAAGACTGAAAACAAACCACTGAGCCATGAAAAACTCAAGAACAATCTAAGGACTTTAAAAGTTGATATACCTAAACAACATAGAGATAAATTATTTACTTTTGAATTACCTCAGAAAGAAATCTCAAGGATATCCAATGATATAACCAAGAAGAAAATACACGCTGCAAAAGGAAAGGAGTTTAGTTTACCAATATTGAAGGCTGAAAATCCGGTTTTGATTAAACTGCAAGAATTTGGAGATCACATACATGCAATTGAAAGAGAAGGTTTGGTTGAATTAAAATTAAGAGAGAGAGAACTTGCCAAAGGATTAAGGGCAATTTTGCATTTCCATAAAAGAAGGCATGACGAGCATGAACTGCCTATTGAAAGATTTGTTTTGGGAAAAGAATTACAGCCTGTTTATGATTCATTGCCTTTGGTAGAAGAAAACAAGGAAAAAGTTAATTCCTTACTGATGCAGAAAGAGAAATTACTTAACAAATATAAAAGAGCACAGATTGAGGCAAAGAAAAAATACATTGAGCATTTGCTTGGCAGGATTGATGACTATGAAAGAAGAAGGATTGATGTCATAAGACAGGAAATAAAGAAGCCTGTTGTCAAGATAAGAAGCAAGAATGTGGATGAGCTCAGGAAACAGGAACAGGACATTATGGACAGGCTTGTTGGCTTTGAGAAGAAAAAGATGGAAGACATAAAAGGGAACATAAAAGAATCAATAAGAGAATTTGAGAAAGAAGAACACAGGATTGGAAAGCCTGAATGGAAAGTTGAGGCTGAGAGAGCAAGGAGCAGAGTTTCAAGAAATGTCAATGCATTAAGCAAACAGGAAAAAGAGTTATTCAACAAGCTGACTAATGTGCAGAAAGATGTAAAACTGGTTGAGCCTGCATGGAAAACAAAACTGAATAATGAAAAGAAAAAAACAACAAAAGATATTGAGAAATTAAGCAAGGAACAGGCAAAACTGTTCAAGAAAATTGATGGACTTTAATTTTTTCTCATTTTCATAAATACATAATTCACAGGATTTTTTAATTTTTTACACAAAGGATCATCGCAATTAATACCTAGATCCTTGTAATAAGCTTCATTATCGCAGTTTGGAGGCAGTATATTTTCTTTTGTTTTTCTGTGCCAGGAAATCTGGCTGAGAATATAACCTGTCCTTAATGGCTCGTAGTTATTATTGTTCCATTCTAATAATCTTTTTTCTATTTCATCAAGAGACCAGCCCATCTGCTTCAGGAAGTTAATCAAAACGAAAACAGCTCTTTTCCTTCCGTCTTTTTCAATTCCTTTCAATATCTGCTTGATGCATGGAGGAAAATAATCTTCCTTTATTGCAACTTTTGGAATTTCAAAATCTCTTTTTATCTGGATGTTTTCCTTGGATGTTAAAATCTCTTTCATGTATTCCTTGTTTGACCTTACTTTGAAATCCATTGCCTGGATTATCAAGGACTTTGCTTCATCAGGCTCAAAAGATTTAAGGAATTCTATTTCAGGCTCAATATTTTTCATCTGCGCATTGTTTATGTTAAAACTTCTTGGATCTTTTACAGGGATACTTATTAGGTTAGTTTTTTCATTTATAGAATATGCAGACCTGTACAAATGCCTTGGAGATATTAAAATAGAATCTATTCCAATGACTGAGAAAGGATCAAACACATTGTTTCTTATTAAATCCTTTTCCTCTTTCTTTGTGCTTTTTTTTATTTCATCAATCGTATTTAAACTTAATATTGATTCTGACAATGGCTTTCTTATCATTTCTTTTAGATATTCTGAAATTGCCCTTATTCCATCTGGGAATAAACATTTTGTTTCTTTTTCATCCACCTTTCTTGGGAATGAGTTTGAGGAAATTCCAATATGAAAGCCAGAACCGCCTGAAAACTTGGAGTAAACATGGTTAACATCATGAAATTTTATTGCTTCTATCAACAAAGACGCACAGACTTTGGAATATTCAATGAATTTTGTGTCCACATCAAGGATGCAGTCCCAGCCAATCCTTAAATCATTTAATTGCTGGGGGGTCATGCTTGGCTTTAACTGCATTGGGTCTGACCAGGTCTCTTCTGAAATATGAAAAGAAGTAACTCCCTGCTTTGCGAGTTCAAGAACATCTGATTCGTACATTAAAATATCTGGGCGCTTGCCAAATCCTTTATTGTAGAACTGAACGCCAACTTCCTTGTTCTTTGCCTGGGAAACTATATTATTCTGAATTTCCCTTCTTGAATAATACTTTAGGATTGGATCCATAAAGTTAACTAAGTGCGTTGTTTTATAATAATTTAGGTTTTTTAGGATAGAATTATTCTTCGAGTTTTCTTAGTTCAATCAAACCATGGTTTATTTCTTCTTTTATCTGCTCTGCCACTTCCCTTGTTTCGTGAATCTGCTTTTCAACAAGATTTTTGGCGTCTTCTATACTCTTTTTTACCATGACATTTGAGCCAACATTGAGAATTACTTTTTCTGTGTTTTTTATTGCGCCTTCAATAAAGACGCCTGCGCCGACAGGGATCAAACCATCTGATGCTTTTGAATGCTTTAATGATTCAAGGGATTCACTCAGAACAGAAAGCTCCATGAACTGCTCCTCTATCAACTGGAGCTGCTCCTGCAGCTGCTGAATCTGGTAGGAAATTGTTTGCAGTTCGAGTAAACGTTCCTCGTTCATTTTTTAGCCTTTGGCTTTTTCTCAGACTTAGCCTCTTTTTTGGATTTTCTTTTAACTACCCGTTCTTTTATTTTTATTCCTTCTGTTAAAAGAGCTTTCTTTATGTCTGAAGTTGATGCACCTTTTTTCAGGTTAAGCTTTTTGTTAAGTGGTTCAAGGTGTTTTACATTGCATTTTCTTCTTCTGACATATCCGTCAATCAGCACATTATTTTCATCTATTACATCTGCAACAACACAGTAATTTCCTGAGTCTCTTCCTGCAATCTTTACGCAAAGTCTTCCTATTTCAAACATTTTCTTACCTCATCCTTTATTTTTTGCCTGGAACATCTTGAGCACAAAACTCCGCCGTATTTTCTTTCAGGCCTTTTCTTTGTTCTTGCTATTGTTCCCTGCCTATAGGTTTTAACATTAATTGTTCCTTTTAATATCTGTCCGCAATTGCCACAGCATGGCTGTCTTGGCTTTCCTCTTTCTATCTTAACTTTTGTTCCTTTTGCAGTCCTGATCTTTAATTTTCTTTTTTTCATTTTTATGCTAACCTCATCACTTTCTTTAGTATTATGCTGAATATCATGGAAAATATTATGTATATCCATAACCAGCTTGTGATGCCTATGAACCTTATTGGTGTTGTTTCATAGACACTTGTCAACCACCCGAACAGGATTATTACGGGTATCAATGTAAACAGCATCGGCTTGAAGCTCTGCATCATGTACTTCATGTTTACATCCATTGCCTGTTTCTGTATCTCCATTAGTTTTTGCGGGTCATTTTTAAACTTTTTCATTTCAAGCTGATACTCTTTTGTCTTTACTTTGAGCTCTTTCATCAGCGTTTGATTTGTGGTAAACTTGTAAATCAAGGTTACTATGAATGTTAACACGAGGCATATTACAATTAGGCCTCCTAATGGGTCCCATTGAATCAGTTTTCCGAATATTGCATTGAAAAAACTGTCAAACATCACTTACCACCCATTATCTTTCTTATTGCTGGATTCATGTCCATCATGTGCTGTTTTGCTATGTCTTCATAAATCCTGTATATAATCATAACTGTAAGCAATATTCCTGTTCCCCTGCTTAATGCTCCCAACAGGTCTGCTGATGCTGCAAGGAAACCAACCGCTGCACCACCCATTATTGTCAATGGGAAAGTGTATCTTTTTAAGATTTGTTCTATTACTCTTGGATCCCTTCTAAAACCAGGAATCTGCAAGCCTGAGTTCATTATCTGGTCTGCCTGGCTTCTTGCATCCATTCCCGAGGTCTGCACCCAGAATACTGAAAATAAGATTGAACCACCAATCATAAATAAAATATATGTTCCTGCGTGAGCAAGCAAACTAAAGTTAAATGCGCCTGTGTTAAATGCATCAAACATTCCTTGGACCAAGTTTGGAGAATCTAGCCATGCAACTATACCAGTTATGGGCTGGTTTCCTGAAAATGTACCTAGGATTGGATGGCCTGCCCTTTCCAATAATCCTGCCCAAAGCTGCAGGTTGGCAATTAATGCTGCAACTAAAATAACCGGGATATTTGATGTGTACATGAAATGCAATGGCCATCTTATACCATGGCCTCTTACTCTACCAAATGACAATGGGATTTCTACTTTCATTGCCTGGGCAAATACTGAAATAACAAATATGATTATTGTTGCGATTATTGCGCTTAATGCAAGCCCTGCACCAGCTGGGTTTCCTGCTATCAATGAATTAATGAGGACCCATACTTGGCCGACTGGTGGCTGGCCTGAACCAAAGGCCCAGATTCCTGCAGATGTCAATGGAGAGAATGCCCTTATGAATATCTGAGCTGCCACTCCTGCTGCAATAAACAAGCTGATACCTGATGCAATTCCCCATTTCTGGACTAGGTCGTCCATCAATAAAACAAGGATACCACCGATGCATAACTGAGCAATAAGGAGTATCTGCATTAATGTGTATTGTGAAGGCGCCAAAGCTGCGTTTGGAGCTAAACCTCCCATCAATACGTAAATTGCTGCTTCAAATAAAATAAATGCCAATGAAAATAATTTTTGTATTCCGTGGAATCTTGCTCTTCCTTCTTTTGTTGATGTGTCAAACTTCCATATGCCTGACCCATTTAACAACTGAATTACGATTGAGGCTGTAACTATTGGCCCAATACCTAATGATAATATTGAACCAAAACTTGCTCCAAGTATTATTGAAAGCTGCTCAAACTGTTTTAATTGGTTTGCGCCAAGACCAAACAAAGGTATTGCTGAAAGCACGAAGAATGCGACCAAAACAATTATAGTCCATTTTATTTTTGCCTTAAAATCCAGCCTTCCCTCTGGTTTTTTTACTTCAGGGAAGATTGATAATGCTGTATCTATGAATGACATATTACTCTGTTTCTTCTATTTTTGAGGTTTTGACCTTTCCACCTTTTTCTTCTACTTTTGCTATCGCTTTTTTCGATGCTGAGTCTACAGTTATGCTTACTTTTTTTAATATATATCCTTTTCCAAGCAATTTATCATAACCAAGTTCTGTCAAGTTAATATCTGTCTTGTTTGTTTTCTCAATTAGTTTCTGCACGTCACTTAGATTAATAAATTTAATATCTACATGAGTATGTGTTTTAAACCCAAACCTACCAAAGTAAGTGTTTCCGTATAATTTCAGGATTGTTGGTTTTTTCTGGTCTGCTCTTTTTCCAGTTCCAGCCATACCTCTTCCACCTCGGTTACCTGCACCTCTCCATTTCTTGGCAGCCCCGTGGAAGTGGGTTCTTTTACCATAACTTTTCCTGTGCTTCTTTCTTCTGTTTATCATATTACAGCATCCTCATTATAAGATCATTTATCTTTTCTTTTCTGTAACCAAGAGCTCCGCCCTGAACAAAAGTTCTTTTAATGCTCTTGTTGTCAAATCCGTGCCTTGGCGGATTTAACCTGAAAAATAATTTTAATCCTGGAATGTCCCTTAGTTCTTTCTTGAAGTCCATAAACATTTTTGTGAATTCTTCTGCACTCATTTTTGTTTTGCCTTTGATATAATTTTCATCTATCGGTTTGTTTCCTGCTAGTCTTCCTCTCTTGATTAACAACTCTTTCATTGTTTTATCATCAATTTCCCCCCAGGTGGTGTAATCTTTTATTGTATTAATCATTCCGACCAGTTCAGGACTGTTTTTTATTATTATGCAGGTGTTTGTTTTGTACAAACGAAGCATCTTCATGGTGTCACCTATTTCTTTCCTTGCCTTGATTGTTCCTCTTAACCTGATAACTGCAATTCTCCTATTCATTTCTACCTTCCTTGATGCTTAACCTTTTTTCAAATTCAGGCATTACCTTTGTTGAGCTTAATTTTTTAAGTGCTTCCATCAAAGCATAAATCAAGTTTATCTTTGTCCTTGTCTGCCCTTTTGTTTTTGAACGTATATCTTTTATTCCTGCAAATCTCAGGACTTTCTGGCATTCTCTTTCTACCTTCAAATCTGTTCCTTTTGGCGCAGGCATTAAGACAATTTTTGCACTGCCCCATCTTCCCTCGACTTTAAATGGAATTGAATGTGGATCCAGGGATTTACCTTCCCATGAACCACTTCCCCTTTTGATCTTGATAATATTCAATTTGGCCTGCCTCATTGCTTTTTCCCTTGCAGGTACTGTCTCTTTTGATTTTCCCCTTCCAACTCCGACATAACCATCATGATTTCCGACGACAGCCAGTGCTGAGAACTTTGGCTTGTTACCTTCTTTTGTTTTTTTCTGGGTTTGCCTCCATATGGACCTTTTTCCCCCCCCGAACTTACCCTTGGATTGTCCAAAGAATATTAAGTCTGACTCGAGATTTGGAAGAAGAGTGTCAACTATTTCAGGCTCTCTTATCTTGATCCCCTTGTCGAGTATCTCATCTATGTCAATTATTTTCTTGTCTTTTACCAACTTGCCCAGCTTTGTTGTTGGATTCCATCCTTCTAAAGGATCTTTCTTTTCCCTTGGTTCTCTTTGTTTTATTGTTTCGTCTCTCATCATTTACCTTTCATTATTTTATCTTTTGTTTCCTGAATATTCTTTTCCAAGACATCAGAGGTTATTTTTTCCTTTTTGTATCTTGAAAACTGCGATTCTGATGCTTCTTTTAAATAATTGGATATGTGCTTTCCTTTTATTCTTTCTTCTGAAGGGAAAACTTCAGGATCGTGAGGTATTTTCAGGCCTGAATCTACCAAGCCTTTCAATGCAGCAAACAGCCTTGATTTTGCCACTGGTTCATACAAACCTATGTCAAATATCCCTTCTTTTATTTTCTTTTCCTGAGCTTTTTTTCCTGCAAGCAAACCAAGAAGGTATGCTGAAGGTATGTTTGATTTTGATCCTTTGTAGCCCATCTTCTCAAGGCTTTGTGTTGTTACTGTCAATAAAACTTTATCGCCATTTTCATGGTAGTTTGTGAACTGGATCATCATATTCTTGGAGGACTTTCTAACCAAAATTCTTGTTTTCTCAGACTTTAAGAGTTTTAGCCTCTTGCTGTAGCTGGTCCTATTCTGTTTTCTTCTTTTTAACTGTGTCATTTTTACTGATTAATTTTTTTTCCTCCATGTACATTATAATGTGTCTTTTGCTTCTGAAGAAGCCTCCTTTGCTTTTTAAGTATAAGTCTCTGTAATCCTTATTTGAGATTTGTTTTTTATCTTTAAGAGTTCTTATTATTTGCCTCTGGGATCTTATCCTGTTCATCCAGTCTTCTTTCTTGTTTGTCCTTGCTCCTTTCTTACCTTTTTTTCTTCCAGGACCTTTTCCTCTACCTTTTCTTTTCTGGATTAAATCTTTTCTTGCCCTGCCTCTTGATTGTGAATTTGTTTGGTCTTTGAATATTGCTTTTTCCCTTATCAATGCCCTTAGGTCTTCTTTGGTTATTGCTTCCTTGATGTCATCCAATCTATCTTGGTTGAATCTTACTCTGTTAACCCCTACTTTTAGGAGGATTGCTGCAAGTCTTTTTTGTGGCCCGAGTTTCATTTGTATTCTCCTTCCTTGCCAGACCTTGGCTTTTCAAGTATTTTTTTCTTTTCTTCGTCCTGTTTTTCCTCTTTGGATTTTTCCTCTTTCTTCTCTTCAGCCTTTTTCTTAAGCTCTTCTTTTGATTTTGTTCTTACTTCAACTTTCTTTTTCTTCTCTTCAGCCTTTTTCTTAATAAATTCTTCAGAGGTTTTTATGAAATCATCAATGTCTTTTAGGTTTGAAATTTTCATCTTTTTCTCTTTTATCTTTTTGAGTATCTCAATCTTCTTTTTTAATCCAAGTGTTGAACTTAACAATATGATCTGGTCCTTTCCTATTTTTTCAATGTCATTCATATTATTTATTATAATTTCATGCAGTCCTTGCTTGTTTAATCCATATATCTGTTTGTTTGATCCAAAACCGACCTTGGCCAATCTCCTGTATCCTTTCAAGGCTCTTCTCATCTTGGAGTCCATCCCTTTTGGCTTTCTCCAGTTCTTCTCAAGCTTTGTCAGTTTGTTAGCATCCTGTCTAAGGAATTTTGGCTTTCTCCTTCTCAGCTGCTTAACTTCTTCTGGTTTCATATCTTCTTTCCTGCCTTAACCATAATATAAATGCCGTCTTGGAATACTCTTTTGTCTCTCTTTTTAACTTTGCATATCTGCTCTATATTTGCTGCGGTCTGTCCGGCTTTTTCCTTTGATGCGCTTTTTACCTTGATCTCGTCTCCAGCAATTTTTACCTCGACGCCTTCAATTATCGTTGCTTTTCTTGGGACTTTTTCACCAAGGAAATTTTTAATTATTACTTCGTCTTTTTCTGTTGAGACGCTCATTGGGAAATGGCTTGAGCATATCTTAAGGGTGTATTCATAATTTTCTGTTACTCCCTTGATCATGTTTGAAATATGAGATTTAAAGGTCCCCATCATTCTTTTCTCCCTCTTTGTTGCATTCTTTGAAATTAATTTTATCTGGCCGTCTTCCTGTGTTATGGTTATGTTTGGGTATTTTATTTCCCTTTCAACCTCACCATGCGGCCCCTTTACCCTTATCATATCTTCTTCTATATGAACTTCAACATTTTCAGGTATGATTATCTTTTCTTTTAATTCTGATATCATTTTAGTAGCAGTATGCGATTAATTTTCCTCCAAGGTTTTTTTCTTTGCATTGGTAATGTGTAAGCATGCCTTTTGGGGTTGAGATTATCAACAAACCAAAGTCTTTTGCTGACAGGTATCTTTTTTCAAATTTCTCAATGTCTGTGACCTTTACTGAGAATCTTGGCTTGATTACCCCTGTTGCGTTTATGTTTCCGTTGAGTTTTATGTCCAGTATGCCGCCTTTCTTGTCGTCTTCGGCCTTGAAATCCTCGATGTATTTATTTTCCTTAAGGATCTTTAATACTTCAACAATGATTTTTGAACTTGGTTTTATCTGGCAGGATGTTTTTCCAACTTTTTCTGCATTATTCATCTTGCATAATGTGTTTGCTAATGGGTCATTTAACATTGTTTCCTCCTTAATGGAATTTTTTGAATCCTAATTTTTTTGCATTAAGCCTAAAGCATCTCCTGCAGTATCCTATCTCGTATTGCGAGATCATACCTTTTGTTGATCCACAAACCTTGCATCTGTTTGTTGATCTTCCGAATTCTCTTTTCTTTGGAGCGTTGTGTTTAATGTATTTCTTCAATTTTGCTGGCTTGTTCTTCAGCTGCTTGAAAACTTTTTTGTAGCTTTTTACAGTCATATTACCTCAACTCCAAACTTTTCATTTACGAATTTGATTGCATCATCTTTTGTGATGAGGTGCTTCTTTGAAATCTTTGCCTGGTGGATAGTCCTTCTTTTTATCCTGTAACCGGCTCTTTCCAGTGTAACAGCAACTTCCAACCCAATTATTCCGATCTTTGAGTCATACTCTACATCAGGAATGTCAAGATATTCTGCTATCCCAAATGCAAAGTTACCATTACTGTCAAATTTCTTTATGGATATCTTATTTTCCACTGCAGTGAACAATCTTTTCAATAATGCTTCTGCCTTTTCCTTCCTTAGGGTCACCTTGCATCCTATTGCAAGCCCGGGACGCACTCCCCATGTAGGTATTCTTTTCTGGCTCTTGCATTCAACTGCCTTTAATCCTGTTATTTTGTTAAGCAGATACCTAGCGTTTTCTAGTTTAACTCCTGGCTCGCCAGTTCCTATATTCAATGTTATTTTTTCAATTTTTATCTGTTTCATTTTTTAGGGATTATTGATTGTTCGACGACAAAAACAAAGTCTTTTCTTGTCTCGAATTTGTCTTTTCCTGATATTAATGTTACACTTGCTGGAAGCAAACCTTCCTGTTTTTTAATGCCTTCAATTGTGCCAAACCTTCCAAGATATGCTCCGCTGGTCAATAATGCAATGGCGCCTTTCTCAAGTTTTAAATGTTTTATTATCTTGTTTTTCTCCAAGTCAATTATTACTGAGTCGCCTACCTTGTAATCATCCTTGTCAATGAGCAAGTTTTTTCCATCATACAGGTTAAGCTGTATCTTCTTTTTCTTAAGATGGGTTTTTCCAATAATCTTGCATATTTTATGATTTGAATCCTGCTTGCTTATTTTGTGCAAGGTCAATTTTCCTTTTTCATCTATGAGGACTATGTAATGCTCGTTCAGTTCAGGTATTTCAATGATATCCATCAACCCAACAGGAAGCCTCTGATCTTTTCTTGCTTTTTTGTCTACCAAAAGTTTTTTATCATTCAATATTTTTTTTACTTCCCTTGAGGTTTTTGCATAACCCAAAACATTCTTCAGCAATAAGTTGATAGTGATGCTTTCCCTTAATTTATGTGGACCTGCCCTTGGTTTTGCCAAATAAGTGTTTTCCTTTCTTTTTATTGGCCAGTTCTTTGGCGTGTTAATACTCTTTAGGTGTCTTTTACTTGGCATTTTCTTTTTCTCCTTTCTTCTTGTTCTTCATCCTTCTTTTATCATCAAGGTTTAATTCTGTTATCTGCAAGTTTGAAGCATTAATCGGATATCTTGTTTTGTTTCCGTCTTTCTTTATTGTTTCTATGTTCTCTATGTACACTTTTGATTGTTTAATATCTACTTCTGTTACCTTCCCTGTTCTCTTTTTGAATTTTCCAATCATTATCTTTACAGTGTCACCCTTTCTTATCTGGATGTTCCTTATGCCGTGTTTTTTTCTCAGGTCTTTTGAAAGGTTTACATTCATGAATTTCTTTTTAATGTGAAGTGGAGCATTGTACCTATATTTATGCTGCTTTCTAGGGCTTTTACTTGCATTCCATGTTTTTGACCATTCTTTCATTTTATACTACGATGCTAGCAATCTTTGCCAATGCAGGCCATCTTTCTACTGCCTCCTTTGCAATAGGGCCTTTAAAAATTGTACCTTTTGGGTTTCCTTTATCGTCTTTGAAAACTATCATTGCGTTGTCCTCAAACTTAATTCTTGTCCCGTCTGCTCTTTTGTATTCTTTTTTTTGCCTTACTATTACTCCAATTACTACCTTCTTTCTTACATCAGGACGCCCGCTTACTACAGAGCCCATGACAAAGTCACCAATGCCTCCTTTTGGAAGAGCACCTTTTATGTTCTTGTATCTTCTTACGTTGAATATTCTTACTTTTTTAGCTCCCGAATTATCACAAACATCAACGTTTGCTCCTACAGGGATCCCCCTTGTCACGTTTGCAGACAATGCTTTCATTTTAGCACCTCGATAACTATGAAATTTTTAGTCTTACTTATCGGCTTTGACTCAACAACTTTTACCATATCACCTAATTTTATGTCTATGCAATCTGGCTTGTGCACTTTTAATCTTGAAAGCCTTTTTTCATATCTTTCATACTTGTAAAGATAATTTAATCTTGGAATTTCTATTGTGATTGTTTTATGAACGTTAATTTTTATTACTTTTCCAACTAAGATTCTCCCCCTTATGCTTACTGGGTTGTGGAATGGGCAGTGCTTATCATTGCATTCCTTCTTTGGAGATTCTACCTTTATCCCTATATTCTTCATTTTAAACTCCTTATTTTCTTGATGCGGTCCTCTGGTCTGTTAACTAACAAACCCCCATCAATTTCCACGATTTTGTTTTCGAATTTTGTTTTCATCTTAATTTGTGATTTTATGAGCTTGATTTTTTTGTTTTTTTCCTGCATTGTTATTGTGTTTTTTGTTTCGTCGATTATTTTTCCTTTCCTGCCGATCTGGCTCTTGTTCTTTGAATCTGTTATTTCGACATATATGCCGATTATTTCTTTTCTTAGTATGTCCTTGATACTCATTTTATTGAGTTCTCGTCGAAGCCTAGCTTGACAAGCTCTTTTTTAACCTTTGCCAGGTGATGTCCTTGGAGTTCGATAACGTCTCCTTTTGTGGTTCCTCCGCATGCAAGGGCTGACTTTAATTTTTTTGTTACTTCTTTTATATCAATTGCTTTTTTGTCAAGCCCCTTAACCACAGTTATCATCTTTCCAAATTTTCTCTTTTCGATCATTACGTTAATCTCTTGATCTTCTTTTGCAATGGTTTCACACACGCAAAGAGCTTTTGGCAGGCCACACTTTGGGCATATTTCACTCATATCTTTTTCTTTACCTCCTTAGTTTTTTGAGCATGAATTCTTGTAAGTAACATTGCGATTGTCTTCTTGATTTGCTTTACTCTACCAGGGCTTTCGATTGTTGTCTTTGTGGCTCTCTGAACATTTATCTTAAGCATGTCTTTGTTTAGGTCTTCAATCTTATGCTCCATCTGTTCTTTTGTCATGTTTCTTAGTTCATTCTTTTTTATCAGAGCCATCTTCTTTCTCCTTTACTTCTTTCTTTTTCTTTGGTGTTCTCTTTTTTGTTTTTTTCTCAGGTTTTTCTTCCTTTGGTTTTTCCTCTTCTTTTATTTCTTCAACATGAATTATTGCAGGCTCATTTATTTTTACTTTGTCAGGCAGCCTTATGTCCGGAGGAAGTATCATTAATTTTATTCCTATGCATCCTCTCTTAAGATTTGCACGCCCCTGCGCCTTTAATACCTGCGAATCTGAAACATCCCCTGATTTTTTCAGGTAGCCGGAGAAAAATCTCCATGATTTTGCCCTTGCACCAGGGATTCCAACCCCGCCGATGATTATTTCTGCACCGATTGCTTTTGATTCTATTATTTTTTTCAGCATCTCATATCCAAGGAACTTGAATCTTTTTGGCCCGAATCTTTCAAGCGAGGAAACCATTTCATCCAGGACTGTGTTTGGATCAAGGTATGGGGACTTTATCTCACCGATTTCTATCTGCGGGTTTTCCATATTGTATTTTGTTTTTAGTATCTGGGTCATTTTCTTTATGTTTTCCCCTTTTCTTCCGACGATTAAACCAGGACGTGAGGTATAAACAATTATTTTTTCTCCAAGAGGAGTTCTTTTTATTTCAATCCTGCTGTTCCCTGAATTGGACAGCTGCTGGATTATGAAGTTTTCAACTTCCTGCACTTTTATTTTTCTTGCTATGAATTTTCTTTCAATCATTTTTTAGCTTCCCCTTTCTTTTTCTCGTGCTTTGGCTCTTTTTCTTCAACTGTGATATAAATATGCGTTCTTTTTGCTTCCCTGCTTCTTTGCCTTCCGTACCTTGCTGGCTCTGCTGCCTTGTTTGGGATTATGCTTTTTATGAACAATGACTCTGGGTTTAATCCCTGGTTCTGCGCATTTTTTTCTGCAGCTTCGATAAGTTTCAGTATTGCCTTTGCTGCATTATAAGGATATGCCCCTGAATAAAGCCTTCCGTGCTTGTGCCCTCTGTCCTTGTTGAATCTTAGAAATGGAATTGGTTTTATCTTGTTTATTGAATCAAGCAATATCTTCTTTGCTTTTACAGTGGATTTTCTTCTTATACAGTTGCAGATTTCGATGCTGTCTTTAGGTGAAATTACCAAATCCAATCCTCTTGCAATTGCCTGATGCTTATTTTCTGTTTCCATTTTTATTTAACCGAAGCTGACTTACTGGATTTTGTTGCTCCAATTCCTGCAGCTGAGTGCGATACTTTTCTTCTTGTATGGGAAAACTCTCCAAGCCTGTGGCCAATCATTAATTCATTGATCATTACAGGCTCGAATGTCTTACCCTGGTGAACGTGAACTGTTACTCCAATCATTTCAGGAAGGATTACCATATTTCTCAAATGGGTTTTAACAGGCCTTTTTCTTTTTCCCTGCTTAGCTTCTGCAATTTTTTTAAGAAGCTTTATCTGCTGTTCACTTAAGCCTCTCTTAAGCGCTCTTCTTGGCCTTGACTTAAGCAACTTAAGTGTATCTTCCATCTTGATACTTTCAAGTTCTTCTACAGTCTTGCCCCTGAATAGTTTTTCTTTTGCCATGTTTATCTTTTCCTACCAGTCCTTCTTGCGTGTATTAAACCTACGTTTCTACCTGAAGAAGCGAACCTTGGTGCGTTCTTAGGCTTACCAATATTCTTACCTCTTCCAGATCCGAATGGATGATCAACAGCGTTCATTTTTACTCCAGATGTTCTTGGATATAATTTACCTTTTGCCTTCATAAGATAGAATCTATTACCGGCTTTTACAAATGGCTTTTCCTTTCTTCCAGATCCGGCCACTATGCCTATTGTTGCCTTGCAATCAGGGCTTAATTTTTTTTGTTTCTTTGAAGGCAATTGAATTATAATCTTGTCTGGAAATTTTGCAACTATCCTTGCAGCTGAGCCAGATGACCTGCAAAATGCAATTTTTCCAGGAGTGGATTCAATGTTGCAGATTGGTGTTCCTTCAGGAATATCCTTGAGGAACAATGTGTTTCCGGTTGATACTGGTGCGTTTTCCCCGAAGACAACTTCCTGTCCAACTCTAACTTCATTTGGAGCTGCAATCAATGCAACTTCCTTGTTTGAATATTTTATTTCTGCCAATGGACCGCCGTGCTGGGCGCAATGAATCAGGTCAGTTATTTTTCCTGTAATGTTAGTTTCCTTTACATTTTTCAGAGGCTGATTGTATATTTTTCCTTTTGACCTGTGAGAGTGTGCCCTGTATGTAAACGTTCCTTTTCCACGCCTCTGCTGAATTAATACCTTTCCCATTTTACATTAAACCTAATTTTGTTGCTATGTCCATAGCAGGATTTTCTGGTGATAAAGTAACATATGCCTTTTTCTTTGCACTTGGCAGTATTGTTGTTGTTACCCTTATGACCTTAACCTTGAATAATTTTTCAACTTCTTTTTTTATTTCGTCTTTGTTTGCTTTAAGGTCTACTATGAATGTTAATTTATTCTCTGCTTCCATTAACCTTATGGATCTTTCTGTTGTCAATGGATATATCATCATTTTTTACTCCTCTTCTTCATGAACAAATCTTCTTTTTCAAGCCTTTCGATTGCCTTGTCTGAATAAATAGTAATTCTTCCGGGCATTGTTCCAGGAGCAAGCAGTTCAGCATTAATTTCGTTTACCTTTACAATGTCAACTCCCTGGATGTTTCCTGCTGATTTTTGCAGTTTGCATCTGTCTGAGACAACAAACAATGGACCGACTTTTTTCCTGTATGGCCTTCCTCTTGATTTTCCTTTTCCAGCCCTTATTTTTTTAACCTTAATCCTTTCAAGTTCGTTTTCAAGGCCGATTTTTTTAAGAATGTCAAGAACGTCTTTTGTTTTTTCAACGTTTTCAATCTTGGATTCAAGTATTAAAGGAATTTCTTTAAATTTATGGCCTCTTTCTTTGACAATTTCTTTGTCCATGGTTGCTGCTAGGGCAGACCTTATTGCTTTTCTTCTTTCTGTTACGTTTATTCCAAGACCAAGGAATTTTTCAACCTTTGGAGGGTGAGCTCTTCTACCACCGACTGTATTAGGGGAGGTTGCTCCAACCCAGAAGAAATGAATTCCTCTCTTAGTCATTATTTTTCTTGGAACTCTTGAGATTCCGTGACCATAAGCACCCTTGTATGATTTTCTTCTCCTTGAAATCTTGGATGAATATTTTTTACCTGCTTCAGGATCTGAACCATAGGGCTGCCTTTTATTGGCTTGTATAACAAGAACAGCTCTTTTAATCAAGTCAGGCCTTATCTCTTCCTCAAACTGCTTAGGCAAATTAATATCCTTTACTTTTTTTCCGTTTAAATCCAAAACCGAGGCTTTCATTGTTTACTCTCCTGACTGATGTATGTAATTTCAATTGGATAATTATATCTTTTGTTTAATCTCATTGTTTCTGTAAGGATTAACAATCTTTTTCTTGGTCCTGGCACAGAACCTTTAATCAGTATGTATGGATTTTTTATAATGCCATAGTTTACAAATCCGCCTTTTGGATTTACTTCTTCTGGCTTAGAATTAATTTTGTAAATTCTTTTATTGTATTCGGTTCTTAAGTGATAGCCCATCTTTCCTGGCTGAGGAGTCCTGAATGAAACTCTTTTTGGAGTCCATGCACCAAGCGTTCCGATTCCTCTCTTTGTTTTTTCAGATTTGTGTTGCCTGATGTTAACTCCGTATCTTTTTACTGTTCCCTGGAATCCTTTTCCTTTTGTTACACCGTGAATATCAACATACTGAGCTTCCTTGAAAACATCTGTGATATTAATAAGATCTTTTTCAAGCAATGATCTTGCCAATTCTAATTTTTTATCCTTGTCTCCGGATAAACCAACTTCAAATACTTCTGGTTTTTTCTTTCCAATGCCTGTTAAACTTGGCTGGGTATAAACAATCAACCTTAGATCATCAAATAATTCTGGCTGGGATGATTTTTTTGGAAGGCCTATTGTCCTTTTAACTTCCTTGTTTATTTTTTTTGATATAAGCTGAGAAATAGCGACTAAACCATCAGTGGTTTTTTTGTAAAACTTGATTGCCAATGGTTTCATTGGCGGACACTCGATAATTGTGATTGCTTCCTGGGTTTTAAGATCTTTTCTTTGTGATTTTGTGTTTGTTTCAACCCTTAATATGTGAGTCATGCCTGCCTTGTAGCCTGCAAAACCAAGAAGCTTAGTATCTTTAAGGTCATGAGACCAATTCCTAATTCTAGCAAAGTTTCTCCTGGCCCTTGACCTAGGCCAAAACTGCAAACTTCCTTTTCTAGGTGAATGTCTTTTTCCCATTCTCTATAGTTCTCCCTTCAACAGGGTTTCAGGCTGAAGACATATGCCTGGATCGCCTCTAGAATCAGCGGCTAGTGTATTAGTAAACGATGTGTTTACTTGATTATCAGTAGGGTTAGAAATGTTGGATTTTTAGTGGTATATAAAGGTTTTGGATTTTTATAATTATACTTATATATACTTGAGCGGGAAAAAATTAGACCAGAGTACTGGGATAGTTCTCTGGTCAGATTTTAACTGGAACAGTCATTTTGTTGTGATACTTTTACTTGCACGGAATTGGTGTTATTTCGAGGATGTTCTCATACCATGAGAGCAACTTAAATCTCAGGCCGTATACTTTCAGTCGATAACATTTCCCTCCTCTGATTTTTGCGTACATATCTGAGGAATCTGTTTTCCAAAACCACGGCCAATATGAGTCTGTGTTTTTGAACACCCGAATTTCTTTGGTGCTGGCCAATTCAGTGAAGATGATGTATTTATCTGTGTCGTGGGATCGTTTGACGGTTTTCTCTGTGACTCTTACGTCGTATACTTTAACTGTGTTGCAAGCGATCATACTCTTCACCATAAGGATTGTCAACGTACCGATCGTGATGAGAATGCCTAGTTTTGTTAAGGTTTTCATTTAATCACTCCTATTTTAGTGGTTTAATAGAACTCTGCCGGTTTTTCCTTAAGGAAAAAATTTCTCTGAGATTTTAAGACTCAGAAAAAGGAATTCTAAAAAGGACCTTCCGGCTACTGTAAATTAATTTTGTACTGTTTGTTAAGAAGAAGAAACTTATAAACCTTTCGTTTTGTTATTCCTGCTTAGTAAATACAAATAGTAAGTTTTATAAATAAAGAGTTCTTAGAATCTGATATATCTTTGATTAAATTTCGGGTCTTCCCGACTGTAAGAACCCTTTGTGGGTTTTGTTTCTCTTAGATGTTATGTCTTAGAGAAAATTGGATGTCGAGGAAGAATTGAAATAAGTAAGTAATTTAGCACCGCTAATAGGTGATTGTGATTTACATCTATGAGATTCTTCCTTAAATCTTTAAACCAATAGGAGAAGAGAGATGTTTTGCATAATGATAGGAACGAATTGTCCAACTTGTAAGGGTCATTTCGATCATGATCCATCAGATGCAGAAATCAAGCAGGCTATGGGTTATGACCCAGAGACTGACTTGACAATTGTGGACTGTAGGATTGTAGAAAGTGATGACCCCAATACCTGTTGTGCAACAGAGTATTGGCGGGCGCAGGAGGAACAAGAACAGGCAGACGAAGAGGAGTCTCGTGCGTTGGATGCAAAAATTGAGCAGGCTCGGCAGGAAGATGAGGATATTCGCGCAATGCTTAAGGATTAAAGCCTCTGAAAAGGAAATAGCTCTTTTGTTTTGGGAAGTGGAGAAAGGAGTATTGTAACTCTTCTCATAACGGAAGTTAAAAGCTATTTTCTTTTATTTCTTAAGTATATATATGTAGTAATATTTCGTCTTAAAAATAGGGAGTGTTAGAGTAAACGTGAATTATCTTGGAAATTTGGAGGCGAAATCTTTAAGAATAAGCCTTATTTTCTAAAATAAAAGCAAAAAGGGGGTTTTTATATGAAAAGCAACATTTTACCTTTAGCAGCAATGGAAAACCTGTTAAAAATCAAGGCAAATGCTCCAAGAGTGAGTAATTCTGCAAAAGAGGAGCTAAGAAGCATATTAGAGGATTATGCAGAAAAGATTGGGGAAATGGCAGTAAAACTGGCTTTGCATTCTAAGAGAAAAACAGTCACTGGGGAAGATATTAAGTTAGCTGCTAAGAATTAGTTACTTCATTTTCTGGGTAACCAGCATTTTGTTTTTACATTTAGCACACTCAAAAGGAAGAGCTTTTACAGATTCTCTTTTTCCTGTCTCTTCATTTAACCTAGAAACAGATTTTCTCTTGAAAGGAACTTCAATCTCCCCAGAATAAGAACATTTAGGACAGACATATTTTATGCTTGCAATTAAACTCTCTGCGTATTCATCCTTGTTTACTGTGTATTTGCATTTAGGACAGACATATTCTTCAGCCCTAATCTTGAAATTTCCTGTTTTAGGGTCTCTTGGCTTAGCCATAATCCCCTTTCCGCACTTAGGGCATTTATTCCTAAGAACCCAGCATTTAATAGAGCCTTTTCCATCTTCGAGAGTTCTGTTAGTAAAGTATACACATTCATCCATTGATTCTGGTTCTTTTAACATTTTCACAGCCTTTTCAGTTCGATTGAAACTGCATTGCACTTAACCCTTATGTATCTTGGGCATAATGTAAACTCATATTTATTCTTTTTGCAGTAATCTTCTATTTCTTGTTTTTCTTTTTCATTATTAAATTTTACTATTACGTTAATGCCCTTGTTTTTTTTGTGGATTATATCATATCCTTTAAGGTCATTTTTAACTTTTTTGTTTAAACCGTCTAGATATAAAACTCTTTTTTTAATGTCTTTAAGCTTTTCGTGCAATAAGCTTAGTTTTTCCTTTTCAAATTCTTCCTGAATTTCTAAATTTAAGTCAGATGCTATAAAACCGCCATAGCTTAAGTTAATTATTTTATCCTTTCCAAAACTTCCAAAAATTATGGCTCCTTCTTTTGATTGAGAATAACCAATCGAGCCTGAGGCATCATTAATAATTAATCCATTGAAGATTATTTTTTTCATATCCTGCATGGCAAAATAGCCTGGATTGGAATTTACCAATAAAACATACTTTTCTTTATCAAAATTTATTTTGTTTTTTAATAAACCGTGGTCTGTTTGATAGTAAAGGAAATGCTTTGGATACTGATAATAAGTAATCCAGCCTCCCTGGTCAGGTATTAAAAAAATTTTATCTTTGTAAATCCTTGTTAATTGCTTAATTGCGTTATTTCCGCTTTTAACCAAATAAATATTTTTCTTGTTTGTTAGTTTTCTAAGAATTTTTTTTATTTCTTTTTCCATAAAGAACTAAAAATAAATTGAATTTATAAACCTTGTTTTTCCAGTTCTTTTAATTCAAAGTCAACCATTATTTTAACAAGTTCATTGAAGGATGTGTTTGGTTTCCAACCCAGTTTTATTTTTGCTTTTGTATAATCTCCAAGTAAAATGTCGACTTCTGCAGGCCTGAAAAACTGAGGGTCAATATGTATTATTGGCATTCCGTTCCAGTAGCCTTTTTCATCAAATCCAGAACCGCGCCATTCAAAGTTAGACATACCAAGACATTTACAGGATTCCTCGACGAATTCCCTTATTGAGTGGGTTTCGTTTGTTGCTATCACATAATCATCCGGAGAATCCTGCTGCAGCATCAGCCACATTGCTTCAACATAATCTTTTGAATAACCCCAGTCCCTTTTTGAGTCTAGATTGCCAAGCCTTAGCTCACTTCTTACTCCTTTTTTTATTTCTGCGAGAGCCCTGGCTACTTTTTTTGTTACAAATTCCTCTCCTCTTCTTGGAGATTCGTGATTGAATAAAATTCCGTTGCAGCAGAACATACCATAAGCATCCCTGTATAATTTAGCTGTAAAGAAAGCAAACTGCTTTGCTATTCCATATGGGCTTCGGGGATTAAATGGAGTTGTTTCCCTTTGAGGAATCTCCATAGCTTTTCCGAACATTTCAGAGCTGGATGCCTGGTAGAACCTAATGTGTCTTTCTGGATCTATCTTTTTTATGCATTCAAGAAGATTAAGAACTGCAATTCCTGTTACTTGGGTAGTATAATCTGGCTGGTTAAATGAAGCCTGTACGAATGACTGGGCTGCCAAATTATAGACTTCGTCTGGTTTTGAAATCAGCAATGCCCTTAACAATGAATGAGTATCTGTTAAATCACCATCTATTAATGTTATCTTGTCTTTTAAATGTCTAATCCTGCTTAAGTTATCTGTACTTGATCTTCTTACTAGACCATGGACATTATACCCCTTTTCCAACAATAACTCTGCTAGGTAAGAACCGTCCTGGCCAGTAATGCCTGTAATGAGGGCAGATTTCATGCAATAGTTAAGATTAAAAAGGTTTATATTGTTTTTTATGATTAAGAATATGGTTTTTTGCTCCGGTAGTGTAGTCCGGTCAATCACATGGGATTCTCGATCCTATAACCCGGGTTCGAATCCCGGCCGGAGCATATACTTTTTGGATAATAAATGGGATATTCAACTGAAATTTATTACTCAATACAAATGACTTTTTTGTGGGAAATTTTTTAAGTTAGGTCTTACCCTCAATTGGATGATAGAAATAGTTGATTGCGGAAGCCAGCTGACCCAAAACATTGCGAGAAGGGTGAGGGAAGCAGGTGTTTTTACAGAAATAATTCCTTTTAATACTTCTGTTGAAAAAATAAAAAGAGCAGACCTTGAGGGAATCATAATCTCTGGAGGGCAGTTCAGTGTTTATGATGAGAATTCTCCTATATACTCAAGGGAGGTTTTAGACCTTGATGTTCCTGTCTTAGGGATATGTTACGGACAGCAATCAATTGCTCATTTGCTTGGGGGAAAGGTAAGCCCTACCCAAAACAGGGAGTATGGAGAAACAAAAATAAAATTGAAAAAGGAGAGCAAGTTATTTGATGGAATTTCTCCCTCACAGGAATTTATTGTCTGGATGAGCCACGGAGATGTTGTTGAAAAGCTTCCAGAAAATTTTGAGGCTACGGCTATTTCCCAAAATGGGCATGTTGCTGCTATGCAGATGCAGGAAAAAAGAATATATTCTGTGCAGTTCCATCCAGAAGTTGATCATACTCAACATGGCAGAGCCATCTTGGAAAATTTCTTAAAAATTTGTGATGCTCAAAGGACCTGGAAACCTGAAAAAGAATATGACAGGATTGTTGAAGAGCTGAAAGAAAAATTAAATGGAAAAATAGGCGTTGGAGGGATTAGCGGCGGGGTTGATTCTTCAACAGTATCTGTTTTAGTCAATCAGGTATCTGGTGAAAGTTATCATCCTATTTTTGTTGACAATGGATTATTAAGATTGGATGAAGCCAAAAATGTTAAAGAGAGCCTGGATAAATTTTTATTAAACATAATTTATGTTGATGCCAGCGATAGATTCCTAAAGAAGTTGTCAGGCATAACAGATCCTGATGAAAAAAGAAAAATCATCGGCCATGAGTTTGTTGCTGTCTTTGAAGAGGAGGCAAGAAAAATTTCTGGTGCGACTTATCTTGTTCAAGGAACATTATACCCAGATGTGATTGAGAGTGTTCCTGTTTATGGTTCTTCATCAAAAATAAAAAGGCACCACAATGTCGGGGGCTTGCCTGAGAAGATGGGATTAGAGGTTATAGAGCCATTCAGGAATTTGTTTAAGGATGAAGTCAGAAAAATTGCAGAATATAAACTTGGGATGCCAAAATCAATTGTATGGAGACATCCTTTCCCAGGACCGGGATTAGCAATCAGAATCATTGGGGATATCACACCAGAAAAACTGGATATTGCCAGAAAAGCAGATGATATATTCATTAGCGAACTTATAAATGAGGGATTATATTATAAGATAAGCCAGGCATTTGCAGGGCTTTTGGGTGGAAAGGCGGTTGGGGTCATGGGTGATGCCCAGTCTTATGATTATATTGTTGGCTTGAGAGCTGTTGTTACAAATGATTTCATGACTGCAGATTGGTATGGTTTTGATAAGTCATTTTTAACTAAAGTTACTAACAGGATCATAAACGAAGTCAAAGGGGTGGGCAGAGTTTTTTATGACACCTGTCAAAAACCTCCTTCTACAATCGAGTGGGAATAGATTATCGGTTTTGATTTTGATTAGGATAAACAAGCATTATACTCTGATATATAGCTAATATTATAATTAAGTATTTAAAATAAAATATTACTTAATTTGGTAATGGAAGAGGATTTTGATATTCAAAAGAAAAAAGAGGACATAATGAAGAGGGATAATCTTGGTTCTAGAGAAAGTCAAATCAGAAATTTAGAGGGTTATGTCCCAGAGTTAGTCAAGGATGAGTTCAAGCTTAAGCAATCAAACATAAGCCAGTTCAGAAAGATTGTTCCTGCACTGATTGAGAAAGGGGTTGAAAACCTAGACTTAAGCATGTTCAGCCAGGAAATGAGAAATGAAATCTTAAATGCTGTCGGAGAAGAGCACTTACTTAAAGGAAGATTGCCTGATGCTGTAAAAATTTTCTTAATGACAAAGAACGCCCAGAGATTAAAGGACATTGCAAAGAACTATGAGGATATTGGATTGTTTGGGAGTGCGGTTGATATTTTAAAAGCCATTGAAGATCTGGATGGATTAGTAAGATTAGGAGACAGATGCTTGGATGCAGGCAGATTAGGGGATGCTGTAAGAGCAATCAAGTATGTTGGAGACAAGGAGAAATTAGTCAAGATTGGTTATTTCTGCCTTGAGAGAGATAAATTAGATTTTGCTATTGAGGTATTTAAGAGCGCTTCAAGAGAAGACTTGCTTACTGAATTGGGAGAGAAATGGATAAGGGAAGGCAAGTTTGAGTATGCTTACAAGGCTCTTGAACTTGTTGGAGACAAGGCAAGGATAAGCCACTTAGCTGATGTTTTATTAAAAGAAGGATTGTTCAGGGCAGCTTACAAATCTTATGTTTTGGCTGGAAATATAATAATGGCTGATTTCATAAGGCAGAATTTTTCTGATAAGAATTCATTGATAGATTAAGAAAGCTTTAAATAAATTTGTTCTTGATTTATTTTATGACAAAGTACTACATAACTACAGCTATTGATTATGTAAATGCAAAACCGCATATTGGGCATGCTTATGAGAAAGTAATAGCTGATGTTCTTGCAAGATGGAACAGGTTGAACGGCAAAGATGTTTTTTACCTGACTGGCACTGATGAAAATGCACAGAAAAATGCACAGGCTGCAAAAGAAGCGAAGAAGGAAGCAAAAAACTTTGTTGATGAAAATGTAAATTACTTTATTGAATTATGTGAAAAATTAAACCTAAGCAATGATTATTTCATAAGAACAACCGAGAAAAAACATATCAAAACTTCCCAGGAAATCTTCAAGAAAGTCTTTGACAAAGGAGATATTTACAAGGGAACTTATGAAGGTTATTACTGCGATGGATGCGAGGCATTCATAACAGAGAAAGAATTAGTCAATGGAAAATGCCCTGAGCACAACAAAGAGCCAAAGCACATCAAAGAGGAAAATTATTTCTTTAAGATGTCAAATTATGAAAAAGAAATGCTGAAGCTCCTGGAAAAACCGGGCTTTGTTTATCCTGATTACAGAAGGAAGGAGATGTATAACAGAGTCAAGGAAGAAGGATTAAAAGATTTATGCGTAAGCAGAAAAGGAACTGACTGGGGGATTAAATTACCCAATAACAAAGACTTTTCAATTTATGTTTGGTTTGACGCTTTGATAAACTATGTTTCTGCATTGGATTATCCTGATGGAGATTTATATAAAAAATTCTGGCCCGCAGACGTTCATCTAATTGGAAAAGGGATAAATTGGTTTCATTCTGTTATTTGGCCAACAATGCTGATGTCTGCTGGGATTAAATTACCTAGGCAAATTGTTGTTCATGGTTACTTGACAGTTAATGGACAAAAAATAAGCAAGAGCCTAGGAAATGTGATTGATCCGATTAAACTTGTTGATAAATACGGAGCTGATCCAGTAAGATATATTTTAATAAGGGACATTCCTTTTGGAGAAGACGGAGATTTCTCTGAGAGAGCGTTGGTTGAAAGAATAAATTCTGAATTAGCAAATGGAATCGGAAATTTGGTTAACAGAAGTTTAGGCATGACTGAAAAATACTTTGAGGGAAAAGTACCAAAGGGAAAAAATATTATTAAGTTTGATTTGAAAAAGTTTAATGAGCATTTTGACAGATTAGAATTACATTTGGCCTTAGGAGAGATTTGGAGATATATAGCTGAGTGCAATAAGTTCATCGATGATAAAAGACCATGGGAATTAGCTAAGAACAATGACAAGGGACTTAATGATGTTATTTATTCTGTTCTGGATTCATTAAGAATAATTTCAATATTAATCAGCCCATTTGTTCCAGAGACATCTGAGAAAATATGCAAGAAGCTGGGAATGGGTTTGGGAAAATACAAAGATATTAAAATTGATTTGCTAAAAGCAGGAATTCAGACAAATAAAGGAAAAGTCTTGTTTGATAAAATAGAAAATGGAATGTAAGCAAAAAAACAACTTGAAATACTGCAACTGCACTTATGACTGCAATAAAAAAGGAATTTGCTGCGAGTGCATAAGGTATCACCGGGAAAAGAAACAGTTACCTGCGTGTTATTTTGACAATAAGACTGAGAAAAGCTATGACAGGTCTTTTGAAAAATTTTTGGAGGCAAGAAAATGATTAGTTTTGAGCAATTCAAGGAATTTGAATTCAAAGTTGGGGAGATTAAGGAAGCCAAGGAACATCCTAATGCTGATAAGTTAGTTATTTTAAAGGTTGATATTGGAGAAGAGGAAAGACAGATTGTTGCTGGAATAAGGAAACATTATGATATTGATGATCTTGTTGGAAAGAAAATAGTCATTGTTGCTAATCTAGAACCTGCAATGTTAAGAGGAATCAAAAGCGAGGGAATGTTGCTGGCTGCTGTAAATAATGACAAGGTTGTTTTGGTAACTCCTGAGAGCGATATAGAGAACGGGGCAAGAGTGCAGTAATATTTATATAGTCTTTATCTTGTTTTTTGCTGATTGATTTAGAAATTTTTGCCCCTTCAGGGTTATATTAAGAGGTGGACTCTTAGTGGCAATTCTGCTTTGATATTTCTAATTGCTGGAGGGGCTTGGAAAGTTTAAAATTTGAAAAGGAGATACCATGGATTTTACAAATTTACTTGGCCTTGTTGCAGCCACAGGGTCTACAATATCTTTTATGCCTCAGGCATGGAAAGTATACCGGACGAAAAAGACGAAGGATCTTTCATTGGGGATGTATGTCCTTATAACCTTGTCATTATCTGGTTGGTGGGTGTATGGATTCTTGCAAAAAGATCTTCCGCTTTTGGTTGCTAATTCAATTACGGTGCCTTTGACAGCATACATATTGGGAGTGATTGTGAAGAACTTGTTTAAGAAATCCAAGAAGACTAAAAGGAAAAACCAGGAGTGAGGCATCTTGTTATCAGACTACGCTCAACTGATTCAGTTGGGCGTTTTGTTTATTAGTTAAGTATATATGCATAGATACTAAATATTTTTGTCTTGATCGAAGAGAAATTTCTTGCAATAAGGACTGAGCCCGCCGCGATTCGAACGCGGGACCTCTCGATTATCAGTCGAGTGCTATAGCCAGGCTAAGCCACGGGCTCGTGAATATCAAAAAGCGTCCCGAGCAGGATTTGAACCTGCAACCGCATGATTAACAGTCATGTGCTCTACCATTAAGCTATCGGGACATAGCTTAAAAACACCAACAAGAGGTTTAAAAATGTTTCTAATAAGCTGGAAAAGGCTTATAAATAATGGGTTTGTTGGTTCTGTTTAAAAGAGACTGGAGGGATAATGCTTGAGAACACAGTTCAGAACGGACCAGAAAGTCAGTGGAGTTTTCAGAGGTTAAAAGAGACTGGGTTTGAGTTATCGCTTAATCTTAGAGCAAGACATAATCGTGAGACATATCATTCTTATGGGGCAGTTATTCTTGCAAGCTCATTTATGAGGGAGAAAATAACCCCGTATGTTTCAGCTTTAAAATCAAAAAAGATTTTACCTTTTGTTGCTAAAAATTTAGATTTTTTTATGTATGCTGTTTCTGAGTTAAGACCAGCGATTGTTGTGGTTGATCCCAGGATTGGTTTGCCTAGCTCTACAAGCAAATATTTTCATCATGAATTTGTTAATGAATTAAGGAATATGATTGGACCAGATTTTGAGGATAATCAAAGACTTTTTTATGAAGGAGCTATAATAGGGATTTGCCCGAGTGATAAAATGTCTTTAGAGCAGAGAGAAAATTTTTATGAGAGCAGGGGCTGGAATTATTTTACAGGTAGGTTAAATAAAGGGCTGGTTGATTTACTTTTTGATCCTAAAGACTTGGATCCGAATGAATTTGTTAAAGTTTTAGACAGGTATAGACTCGGAGATGAATTTTTTAAAGCTTTTATGGATAAATAATCAGTTAGTCTATAAATTCTTTATTCTTAATCTTTTCAGGAAGATACTTTTCAGATATAAAAGAGATTCCTCGTGCGCTTAATGCCTGGATTTCTGCCTTGGCTTTTAGTTTTTTAAGTTCTGTTAATTGATGCTGCCAAGCCTTGTTATCCTTGAACCAGTCATAATCCTTTATCTGGTCGATTCTTTTAATATCAACGTCTTTGAATTTAATTAGGTTAGACTCAAGCCCGTATTTTTTAATGTCATCTACAGTTATGCCCAAGAACTTGACTCCGGGGATTGTTAACTGCTCTGACATATGAGCTAGTGAGATTGAGCCGTATTTTATTACAGAATAAATATAGAATCCCCATGGATCTAAATCTGTCAAAACATAAATTGGAAGTTTGTATTCATCGTACAATCTTTGCAGCAGTCTTCTGATGCCTCTTGTTGTTTGGCCCTGAGAGGACATAATCAAGCAATTTTGCTTTTCCCAGAACTTATCTTCATGAAGCCTTTCCCATACTGCTGCTTTTTCCATATACAAGATATATTTTGCATTGACTTTTTTGAATTTTATTTCCTCGACATTACTTGGGATGCTCCATCCTCCAGAACCCATCTTTGACCAGTCAATTGTATCTCCCTTGTCTTCGACAATTACATTTCCTGCTACAGAACCATTTTTATTTGCGTTGATGTTCAACTGCTCCCTTGAGCAGCCAGTAATCAATTCCATATCTTCGATGACAGAGTCGCTCTCTGCCTGGTCGTCAACAACGTTTGTTTTTGTTCCAGGGATAGTTCTTTTCATCTGGTAGAAAACATCCCTAAGAGAAGCGTGTTTTTTTTCCTTTAATAAGTTGTGGCTTATCCTTGCTATATCAACGGTCTGAAGGAATTTTTTTGAATGAGCTACATTGAAGAAGGATCTTGCTGCTGATTTGTTTCCTAATTTTAATGTAGCTGATTTTTTATCAAATTCAATGTTTGAGAGACTTCTTAATGGGAATATCAGAGTTGGATTTTGTTTCTTGCTTATCTGAATTTCAAGTTTTTTTCCGAGTTCTTTTAGTTTAGCTTTGGCTTTCTCCATTTTTTATAATCTCCTTTAGATTTTTATGAAGTATTGCATCAAGGTTTGCATGAATTGTTTTTTTGTCTTCTTCGCTTAGCTGGGCAATTGCGTTTGCCAGTTCTGGAATATATTTTTCAAATAAATTTGCCCTTTCTGTCTGCTGCCTTGCCTTGACGGTTTTTCTGATATGGCCTGCAAGTTTTCTTCCTACTTCCTGTAAGGCTAGTTTCATCTCTTTTAATATTTCAGGATAGTGAGCAATTGCCTCTTTGGATTCTGAAGTAAATGGAACCCAGACAGAAACCATATGTATCATTAAGGTTACTGGTCCAGAAGGCAAAGCTCCTTTTGATTGCGATAAACCGTAATTTTTCCAGGCAGTTGTTACAATTGCTTTGTTTGTTGCACAGGCTCCCTGCTGATACAACAATGGGACCCGGTTTGCAAACCTAATGACCCTTATCAAGTCATTTCCTTCCTCATCAATATTTATTTCACCACCGTATGAAAGGCCTACTTCTATCTGGAACGGGTTTCCCCTGTAGACTGCCGGAGGCCTTGTTGCTGCAGCATAAAACTCTGCATTGATCTCTTTTTTAAGGCCCTTGATTATTAATTCCTCCCCTATTGGAGATAGGCAGTTTGTTGGAGGCGCCATTATTTTTGTCTCCATAATGGACTTTAGCAAATTATCTGCTTCATGGGTTGCTATTTTTTCTGGTTTTGATTTTGGATCAAGCTTTGCTTTGTCGCATATTTGTTTTGCAACTGCTGGCGAGACCCTTGAAAAATCTGAGATAAGGAATGATGCTAGGTTTCTTGCCTTTGTTGTCTTAAGCATCTTGATAAGAATTCCCAGCTCTATTCCGTGAGGATGAGGCTTAATTTCTTTTGGCTCTTTTGGCAGGTCTTTTGTTGCTCTTGGAAATTCTATTACCTGGCCTTCTGGGCTTTTGTATGCAATCTTGATATGAGGATTTGCGATTGCAGTCTGTTTTAGGTATTCATCCACGCTTTGTTTTCCTTTTTGATATTTTGCTTCAAGTTCAATCTCAACTTTAGTTCCATGTTCAATTAACCATTCAACTTCACATTCCTTGATTATTTCTGGTTCGTTCTTCTGGGTGTTAATATTTAGTTCATAATAGTGAGCTGGTTTTTTTGGGGATATTCTCGAGGTAATCCTTGTTGGTTTTCCTGTTGTCAACTGGCCGTACATTCCTGCTGCGCTGATACCAATACCCTGCTGGCCACGCGACTGCTTCATCGTATGAAACTTGGAGCCATACAGCAGTTTAGCAAATATCCTTGGGATCTGTTCTTTTACAATTCCAGGACCGTTGTCCTGAACAATTACAAGAAACCTGTCTTCTGCTTTTTGGGTTACCTCTACATAAATATCAGGAGTCATTTTTGATTCTTCGCATGCATCAAGAGAATTATCCACTGCCTCTTTTATCGTTGTTAGAAGGGCTTTTCTCGGGTTATCAAAGCCAAGCAAGTGCCTGTTTTTCGTGAAGAATTCGGATACTGAGATTTCTCTCTGTTTTTTTGCAAGCTCTTCTGCTATTATAACCTCTTTTTTAACCATTAACAGTTAGGTGGATTTAAGGGGTTAATAAATATTTTCCTTTTTGACTATATAGAATATTTCGTTTTTTGTTTTGAATTTAATTGGATGTTTTACTAATTTGTTAAACCACGCCAGCCTTTTTACATTTAGATTTTTCCTGTACAGTGTCTTTGTGGGGAAGCTTATAACGAAGTATTTTGTAGAAATTGACTTTAGAAGTCTTCTTGAAATGCCTATTTTCAGTGTTTCAAGATTATCCAGGGCTTTAAAGATGAAACATATATCTGATTCTGGGAAGTTATTATTTTCTATGAGATTTTTTTGAAGAACTTCTGAATGAATGTTATAAACTGGCTCTATTATGGAAAAATATTCTTTTAAGAATCTTATATCTTCTTTATTTAATTCAACTGCAATATAATTTATTTCTTTTAGGTTCATAAAGGGTATTGATACCGGATTAATGCCCGACGCCAAATCCAAGATTGTTCTTGGTTCTCCTGTTATTTCAAATATTTTTTTATAGATTTCCTCATAATCTTCCAGTCTTTCTTTTGAAGAGACATGCGTGTTTAAAATTTTTTTGTAGATTTCTTTGTTTAAAGGATCTTTTTTCAGCTGTTTTAATAGTAAATTTCTTTTTTTTATTTCAGGATTAAATGCCCCGTAGACCTGCTCGAGATTCTTTCTTATTTCCTTTACCGCATTTTCATACTGCTTTCTCGAATTCAAATCAATCTTATTTTCCCTGAGATAGGATTCAATAATAGGCATGAGTATTTTATTATCAAGTTTTCTTATTATTTTATTAGAAACATTGGAATAAGATTTTTCTCTTTTGATATCAGTTATGATCTTGTTCAGCATTTTTCTTTCTGTGAATTATGTAGTTGAATGCATTTACGTGGGGAGCTCCCTTTAATAGTTCTTCCACTCCTTCTTTAGCTATTTCAACATTTTCATAACTTCCAAGGATTGCGACTGTTTTCCCATAGATTGAAATATGTGTGTTTGTCAATCTTTCAATTTCTTTTCTTGCTTTTCCTTCCTTACCAATCAACCTGGCTTTTATCCTTTTTTTTGCTTTGATTGAATCCCCAACATAATCTTCGATATTTATTATTTCAAGAATAGTGTTTTCATTTCTTAACATTGTTGCAAGTTTAGGATTAAAACCACGGGCTATGCACCTTATTGCAGGAGTTGCTTCAAAAATCTTTATGCTGTCTTCTGACTCAAGAGTGGCTGTGCATTCTTCTGAATCTACCTTGATCGCCACTCCGAAAAGCTTTTCCAGATTTTTTCTTACTGTTCCTTTTTTACCAATCAGGACTGCAATCCTGTCTTTTGGAACCTTTATTATTTCTTTGTACATCTTAGAATTCTTCTAGATCTGAGAGTTTGTCTAGGAAGCCTTTTTTCTTTAACCAGTCTATCTGGTTTGGAGCGTATTTGTATAGAATATCTCCTTTGTCATCTCCTCCATATTCCCATTTTTCAACTAGGACGATATTGCCTTCTCTTACCCAGAGCTTTCTTTTTAATCTGCCTGGGATCCTGCAAACTCTTGTTCTTCCGTCTAGGCAGGCTACCCTTATCATTGAGGCTCCCAGCCTTTGCTGGACTATCCCAAGTGCTTCATTTGGTCTTGGAGTCTTTACTCTGAGGATTTCTCCTTCTTGGGGCTGTTCGTTATATCTCTTCTTGTCCATAATTTAGCTGAGAATACGGGGTTTATAAACGTATTCATTTGCTCGATATTTTTATATAGTTTTTCTTGTTTCTGAGACTATGGAAGATTTTAAAAATCTGGTTAAAGGGAAAGAATTTTACAAGTTTAAGTATTCTCCAAAGAAACAATATTTTTTCCCAATTTATACAATGGATTTATCATTAGTTTCTGAAAAACACAAAGAGTTTTTTGGAATGAACCTTTCTATGGTTGTTTTTTATGAGAAAAACGGAGAAGTTTCCTTTTATTATCCGAAGCAGGAATTTGACAGCCTTGCAAGCTTTCTTATTGACAGCTTCAAGGATAAAAAATATTTTAATGAGATTGTCCATGAGATTAAAAAGTGCAATAAAACTCTAAATAAACTCATAGATAAACTAGATGACTTGGAAAAAGAGATTAGCGATGAAAGGATCCTTGAGATTTATTCTGATTATATCAAAACGCTTGTTGAATTCAGAATTTTTGCATTCATCCCCAATGTGGTTTCGATGATGGACTTTGACATAATGGAAACATACAGGAATCTACTTTCAAGAGATGTTTCAAAACAGGATTTTTCTGTTTTGACTTCTTCTGATGAACTTTCTTTGTCTACACTTGCTGAAAAAGAACTTTTGGAATTAGTTGCCAAGAATAAATTAGGTGATAAATATCTGAGTGAATGGATAGACAAATGGGGTTATCTGTATTATTATTACACTGGACCCCTTCCTGATTTGGAATCTGTCAGAAAGATGATATCTGACTTATGCAAGACTTATATGAACCCTGAAACGAGACTAAAAGAAATTAAAGGATATGAAAAAGAGATTAAATTAAAGAAGAAAGACCTTATTAAGAATTTAGAATTAACAAAACAGGATGTTTATCTGCTGGATGTTATTTCCTATCTTAATTATTACAAGCTTGAGAGAAAAGAGCTTATGCAGAAGAGTTATGTTGCTTTTGATAATTTATTTAGGATACTGGAAAAGAGAACAGAAATTAAAGTTGATGACCTTAAATTTTTGACTCTGGACGAGACAAAAAGCTTATTGGAAGGAAAAAACTTTAACCCATTAATCGGGAAAAGAAAAAAAGAATTTTGCTATGTTGCAGCAGAAAATGAACTTAATTTTTTAGAGGACAGACATGCACAGGAATTGATTGATTCATTAAAAATATTTGTTTCTTCTGAAAGATTGCTTATTGCTTATTCTTCTGATGAAGTTATTAGGGCAAAACTGATTATAGTTAACACAAAAGAAGATTTGAAGAAAGTGGAGGATATCAAAGAGCCATTTATCCTTGGAAGCCATTCTACTTCTCCTGATTTGTTGCCTGCAATGGTTAGGTCTGCCGGTATAATTACTGAGATAGGAGGGATGACAAGCCATGCAGCTGTAGTTTCAAGAGAATTAAAGAAACCGTGCATAGTCGGTTTCAAGAGTTTATTCAAGAAATTCAAGGAAGGAGACATGGTTGAATTAGATACTAAAAAAGGAGAGGTAAGGAGGGCTGGAAAATGAGTTTGAAAATTAAGTGGATGGGATGGGCGAATTTTGTTGTTGAGTCTGGAAAAGAAGTCATTGCTTTTGACCCATTTTTTGAGTCTGACAAAAAAGCGGATGTTATTTTTATTTCGCATGGGCATCCTGACCATTGTGATAAACAAGCAATTGAATCTTTGAAAAACGAAAATACTGTTTTTGTTACAAATAACTCTGTTGCTAAACAAATGAATTTTGGAGATGTATCTGTATTGAATACTGGAGACAAAAAGAAGATTAGGAATTTAAATGTTGAAGCGGTTTACGCATATAATCTTAATATACCTAACCATCAAAAAGGAGTTGACACTGGTTTTATTGTTGAGTTTGGCGGAAAAAGGATTTACCATACAGGAGATTCTGATTTAACAGATGAGATGAAGAATGTAAAAAACATTGATGTTTTGTTCTTGCCTGTTGGCGGAACTTTTACAATGGGAACTGACATGGGATTGGAAGCTATTAAGAGTATCAAACCCAAGATTGTAATACCCATGCATTATGGGGAGATTGATGTTGTTTTTGGCGGCGAGAAGATGCATTTGAAACTTGATGCCGATGTTGGGGCATTCAAGAAGAAAGTTGAATCTGAAACTGCAACTAAAGTTTTTGTTGTGAAACCAGGACAGGAAATTGAAATAAACTAAGTTTCGTCTTTATTAAAAATGAGAAAGTATGAAATCTTGGACAGAAAGTCTAACATGTACCCCTCATTATGGGCTTGGGCTCTTATTGTTGGTTTTGTTGAAAGAGCTCCAAGAGTTGTTTTTAAGGGAAGGGATTGGGGGAACATCCTTGGTTTATTTAGGGAGGGTACTACTTGCTGGGTTACAAAGGACAAGGAGAGAGTTAATGCTTTAATGGAAGGAATCAAAGAAGACCTGTTAAAGGATCCGGATTACATAAAAAGTGTTAGAGAAATTTTTGACAAAAAGTCAAAACCTTTCCTGGAGTTTGTTGGATTCTGCAAATCTGCGGATTTTTCCAAGTACCCTGAAAAGGACATTTTTGAGTTTTATAACAAATTTTTGAGGGATTATACTGATTTATGCGCTTATGGCGAACCAATTGCATGGTTATCCAGAGAGGCTTTTGCTGATTTTATTGAGGAGGATTTTATAAATAAAAAGAAAGGGAGCAAGGAGGAATTTGAGATTCTTATTTCTGCAACTGAAAAACCATTTATCCAAAGAGAAGAAGAGGGACTGTTAAATCTTGCACTTAAAGGAGGGGATATAAAAAAACATACAGAGGAATTTGAGTGGATGCCTTATGATTATGGAGCATATTTTTATGATGAAAATCATTTTTCAAATGAATTAAAGAAACTTTCTAAGAAAAACAAAAATGAATTAGAAGAAAGATATTATGACTTAATAAATTATGAGTTAAACCTTGAGAAAAAACAAAAAAGTTTATTCAAAAGATATAAGATTTCGGGCAAGGAAGAAAAATATTTTGAAGTTTTGCAGATTGGAAGTTATTTGGTAGACAAAAAGAAAGAAGTTCTTACAAAGGCTCATTTTTATGGAGATAGGCTGCTTAAAGAAATTGGAAAAAGGATTAATCTGGACTGGAGTTTAATGAGATATGTTTTACCTTTTGAAATAAAAAATTTGCTTATTAAAAAAGAAAAACCAGATATTTTGAAATTGGAAAGGAGAAAAAAGAATGTGGTTTGGATAGCTAAACCTGATGGAGATGTAGAAATTATAGAGGAAAATAAAGCAAAGAAGATTCTCGATGAATTTTTTGAAGAAGAGCGCAATACTGAAGATGTAGACAGCTTAAACGGGAGGGGAGCTTACAAAGGAGTTGTCCAAGGAAGAGCAAGAGTAATCTTAGACTCAAGGGAATGTTCTAAGTTTAAAGATGGAGAGATCTTAGTTACTGTAATCACTTCCCCTGATTTTATTGTAGCTGTTAGAAAAGCTAGAGGGATAGTTACAGACCAAGGAGGGGCTACCTGCCATGCTGCAATTATTGCCAGGGAGCTTAAAATTCCAACAGTAATAGGAACGAAAATTGCCACTAAGGTTTTTAAGACCGGAGATTATATAAATGTGGACGCAGATTGTGGAATTGTGAGAATTATAAAAGATTAGGGAGCTAAGATGGGAAACCTAAAAAAAGATTATAACAAGGAAAAATCAAAAGAAGAAGTCAGGCTAGCTGGAGTTAATATTTTGTGGTTTAATGAGATTGATAAAAATGATATTGCCATTGTTGGAGGCAAAGGAGCCAATTTAGGTGAGATGTTCAATCATTTTACTATTCCAAATGGTTTTTGTGTTACTGTAAATGCATATAAGCAATTCATTGAGGAAAACAAGCTTGGAGACAAAATTTATGCTTTACTAAGCAAGCTTGATGTTGAAGATACAAGGAAACTTGATGAAGTTAGTTCTAAGATAAATGAAATAATTGTTAAGGGAAAGATGCCTGAGAATTTGGAAATTGAAATAAAATCAAACTATGACAAGCTAGAAAACAAGTTTGTTGCTGTAAGAAGCTCTGCCACTGCTGAGGATTTGCCTACTGCGAGTTTTGCAGGACAGCAAGCAACTTTTTTGAATGTCAATGGCTATGAAGAATTAATCAAAGCTGTTAAGGAATGTTTTGCTTCTTTATTTACTGCTAGAGCAATTGTTTACAGGACAATAAACAAGTTTGAGCATGACAAGGTATTTCTTTCTGTTGTTGTTCAGGAGATGATAAATTCAAGCAAGGCAGGAGTCATGTTTACTGTTAATCCTGTTAATAAGAACCATGATGAAATGATTATTGAAGGCAGTTTTGGCCTGGGTGAAATGATTGTTTCTGGTAGAGTTACTCCGGACACATATTTTATCACTAAAAACCCATTAAAAATCAAAGAGAAAATGATCAATGAGAAAAACACTGAGATGATAAGAGACAAGAACGGGAAAAACAAAATTCTTGATATAGATTACCTAAGGTCTAATGAGCAATGCTTGTTTGATCAGGAAATACTTGAGTTGGCTGAGGCTGGAGTTTTAATCGAGAAACATTATGGAAAGCCGCAGGACATTGAGTGGGCTATAGATGAGAACGGAGAGGTATTTATTTTACAGAGCAGGCCGATAACCACGCTTTAAATCTCATAATGATGTATGAACATACTAAAAAGTGGACTGTAGTTGCTTTAAACACAGTCTGCCCTATGCTGCATGCAGCTGCTTATTGCTTGTCTTCTGCTGGCAAAAAGATTAGAGATTATGTTGGAGAGGTTCCTTCGTCTATCTTGTTTGAGTATAAAAATATGAACTGCAGGATGGCGTATGATTATGAGATTTATCTTAAATTTTCCAGAAAGCTTTTAGAAAAATTAAATGAAAGAGAATTTTTCAATGAAATTAATGAGAAAGAGAGAGAGGCAATCAAAGCAAGCATGGACCTTGCTGAAAAAATCTTCAATGAAAATGTTTCAAAATTATCTGACAGAGAACTTGTTGAAAGATATGAGCAAGTTTTTGATGCATACTGGGAGATGGATTTTTGGGGGCATATAATTAATATAAGTGATTCTGATCATTTTATGCTGACAAATAAGTTAAATGAGATTATTAAAAGCAAGAACAAAAAAGTTAATGTTAATTATGTTGTTGCTACATTGATTACGCCTTATGAGTCTGAGCCTTTGAGGGAGCAAGAAGAGAATTTCTTTAAAATCTTATCTCTGATGCAGCAGGGAAAGGATGTTAAGAATGAGATAAGAGAACATACAAAGAAATATGACTGGATGCTTTATAATTTTGATGGCCCCACAATTCTCGATGAGAATTATTTTAAGGAATCATTGGAGAGTGAGCTTAGGCAGGGAACGGATGCAAAGTTTAAACTTAAAGAAAGAGGGAATAAATTACAAGACTTAAAACGAAAAAGCGATAATTTCATTAAAATTCTTGGATTGAATGAAAATGAAAAGTATTGGTTTGAGGTTGCTAAGAATTTTATGTATATTAAAGCGCTGAGAAAAGATACATTGTTTATTTGCTCTAGAAAACTTGATTTGTTTATCAAAGAGGTTGCTTTAAGGTTACATATCAGTCCGATTCAGCTTAAACATATGAGCATGGACGAGTTTAACTCTGCTTTCAGAGGCGATAAAATTGATTTGGATGAGATTAATTCTAGGATCAATTACAGTGCTTGGATTTGTGAAGATGATAAACTTTATGTTTTTTCTGGAAATGATGCTAAAAAATATTCTTCTTTGATATACGAGGAGACTGGAGAAAAAGATACTCGTGAATTCAAAGGAAGCCCTGCATGCATGGGTAAAGCAAGAGGGATCGTCAAGTTAGTTGAGACTGTTAATGACCTCCCAAAGTTCAAGGAAGGGGATATATTGGTAAGTGCTTCTACAAATCCCCACCTTATGCCTGCTATCAAAAAAGCTGCAGGGATAATCACAGATACTGGAGGAGTTACCTGCCATGCAGCTGTAGTTTCAAGAGAATTAAATATCCCTTGTGTGATTGGGACTAAGATAGCTACCAAGGTATTAAAAGACGGTGATTTAGTAGAGCTTGATGCTGATAATGGTATTATTAAAAAAATAAAATGAATAAAAAACAAATTATCCAAAAGATAAAACGTATTGATTGGTACAGACAGGGAGGTGCTATAGTTCCTTTTTATGTTTCAACTCCTTACAGAGCTGCTTTTGAAATTTATGATGGGTTTGTTTTTTTCGTCAAGGAGAACAGCTACGGATATTTTGACAGAAACAAAGAAAAGAAAATTGTTTATGCTTTAATAAAGAAACAGATTAAGAACAAGAATTTTATTTTTGAGGGCTTGCTTGATCCTTGGAGAGATTACAGCAAGGACTTGGTTGAATTTGTTAAAAAAATAACAATAAAATATTTAGCCAGCTTGGCTGAGAAAGAATTTTTAAAAGTTCATGAAAAATTTAATGATATTAGACTGAGGCCCTGGAGGCTTGGTATTCTGATTGAATCATTTGATCCGTGGGGTGGACAGATCATAAAGGAAGCCCTGGGAAAAATTAAGGTTAGCGATGAAGATCTTGCTGTTCTTGTTTCTCCGTCCAAACTTACATTTATTCAGAGAGAATACCTTGACAGGCTAAAATTGGTTGATAAATTCAAATCCAAAAAGAATATTGAAGCTGATCTGGAAGAACATGTTAAGAAATATTATTGGATTCATGGCTCGTGGGCAGAGCTTAGCAATCTGGACACTAACTTTTTCTTGGATTTAATCGAGAAAGATTCTAAAACTGATTTTAACAGGAAAATCAATGAATTAGAGAATTATGAGAAAAACATTGAAGATAAAAAGAAGCGTTTAATAAAAAAATATAAATTAAGCGAGAAAGCCAAGAATGTGCTTTACTTTTTTTCTGTAATGGCTGACTGGAGAGATGAAAGAAAAGGCCAGGCGCTGAGGATAAATCATATTTCTGATTTATTCTTGGATAAATTAGTTGAAAGGACAAGAATTGACAAGGAAGTTTTGAAATTTGTAGAGGTTTATGAAGTCAAAAGTTTTGATTATTTAAAGAAAAACAAAAAAGAGATAGAAAAAAGACTGGACGGAGGATTGTATTATACTTTTGGCAAAAAAGGGATTAGGTGGTTTACTGGCAAGGATGCTTTGGAGCTTCATGCGTTATTGAGCGAGAGCTTAGTAAATAGTGAAGGATTAAAAGGAGTTGTTGCAAACAAAGGGAAAGTCAAAGGCAAAGTCAAGATCATTATAATGAAAGAAGATTTTAACAAAATGGAAAAGGGAGACATAATTGTTACGCAAATGACAAGGCCTGAGTTCATGCCTATTCTGGCTAAGGCATCAGGTATTATAACTGAGGAAGGAGGATTGACATGCCATGCTGCGGTTGTAGCAAGGGAATTGAACATACCTTGCATCTTGGCTACCCAGGTTGCTACTTCGGTTTTAAAAGACAATGACATAGTTGAATTGGATGCTAATAAAGGCGTTGTTAAAATCCTGAAGAAAAAATGAAAAACCTGCCATTGAACCCAAATGTTGAACTATTGAGATGGGGTCCGATTCCCGGGAGATTTTTTTATGTTTCTGATTTTTTGACTATGATTAAATTCAATGAAAGATACAAAGAGAGCCCTTGGCCAAGAGTTTTATTCTTGTTTAAAGAGAAGAGAATGGTATGGATAAACGAGTCTCCTAGTGTTAAAAAAAATGCTAAAAAATTATTTATCAGATATATGCTGGACAAGAAAAACTGGAAGAGAATCAGGACCAGATGGGAAAATACTGTTAAGAGAATGATGAATTTTCATAAAAAGATTGATTCTTTAAAAAATAAAAGCAATGGTGAACTATTAAAACTCTGGAAAGGTTATCATAAACTGGCCTTTGATTTCTGGATGGATGGATTTGTCCCTGAGCTTGGAAATTATGGCTCTGACAGATATTTTGAAGAGGAATTAAAGAAGGTTATTCCTGATGAAAATGAGCTAAAAAAGGTCATGGAGATTATGACTGCTCCTGAAGAGCTGTCTTTTTACCAGAAAGAGGAGCTAGATTTATTTAGAACAAGGAGTTTAGAAAAACATTGCAAAGAATATTTCTGGCTTAGGAACAGTTATGCCTGCACAGAGGTTTTGGATATTAGTTTCTTTGCTGAGAGAAAGAAGAAACTGGAAAAAAATCTTGATAAAAAACTCTTTGTTTCCATAAAGAATGTTAAAGCAAGGAAGAAAGAAATAATTAAAAAATATAGATTAAGCAAGGAATTGGTTCATATTGCAGATACTATCGCTACAAATATAACGTGGCAGGACTTAAGAAAAAAATACATTTTTATTAAGATTCATTATCAAACTGTTTTACTAAAAGAAGTAGGAAGACGATTTGGATATGAGCTTGATGATCTTCTTGGAATGGCACATGATGAAGTCCCAGAAATATTCAAAGGTAAGGACTATCGTAAAATATTGGAAGAGAGAAAAATTGCATTTGGCATTACCTTTTTCTTTGATTTTAAATGCTTAACAAAAAATGAAGCTCTAGAATGCTGGGATATTTATAACAAAGCAAGGATAGACAAGAATCTTAAAGAAATATCTGGCATTGTTGTCAGTGTTGGTAAAAAAATCAAGGGGAGAGTTAATATTTTACTTGACCCATATAATCTAAGTTCTTTTAAGGATGGAGATATCCTTGTTGTCCCCCTCACTTCTCCAGAATATATTTTTGTTATGAAAAAGGCTGCTGCAATTATAACAGATGAAGGAGGCTTAACAAGCCATGCTGCTATAGTTTCAAGGGAATTAAAAAAACCATGCATAGTTGCCACTAAAATTGCCACGACTTTTTTAAAGAACGGAGATTTAATTGAGGTTGACACTGAAAAAGGAGTGATTAGAAAACTTAATAAATAACAACATATACTTCTATAAAAAATGGTGGATATTCTAAAAGGAAGAGGTATAAGCCCTGGGAAAGCTAAGGGAATTGTAAGGATTATTACTAAACCAACCCAGTTTAAGGACATTAAACAAGGAGATGTTCTTGTAACAGAGATGGCAAGCCCTGAGTTTAATAAGCATATCAGGCATGCTGTTGCGGTTATTACTGTTGAAGGCGGAGCTTTGGGCCATCTTGGAACCTTGAGCAGAGAATTAAAGGTCCCTTGCATAGTTGGAATTAAAGATGCAACTAAATTATTAAAGACAGGGAATCTAGTTGAAGTTGATGCTCATACGGGCATAGTTAAAATTCTGGAAACTAAATAAATTCTACGGTTACTTCCATTTGATCATATGTAGGATACTCTTCAACTACTGCTGGGGCAAGGTTTAATTTTTTAAGGTATTT
>JAQTOC010000002.1 GCA_028713535.1 Candidatus Nanoarchaeia archaeon
GGCCTTTTTTAATATCTCTTAAGGATATATATGTATTATTTATTTATCTTCTGCAAGATCATCTCGTGCATTCTCTTTAAGAATTCAATCTTGTCTTCCATCTTCAGCATGTCCATTCTTCCCTGTGTTATGATGTTAAATGCAAACGGGCTTGGAATTTGTGTGTGAACTTCCTTAATCTTTATTTTTCCTTCTTCAATCTCATTCAGGACCTTAGTTGTATTTTCAATGTCCATTAAATCTTCCAGTACTTCTCTTCTTGCTTCTTTCAATATCGGAAAGTCATTTGAGATTCTTTTCACAGCATTCATTAATATCATAGAGCTAACTTGTTGCCTTCCGACTCTCTTGGTTCTTCCTTTGTAATTTCTCAGTATCATTAATGCTCTTGTAGCGCAATGCCTGAATCTTCTTTTTAATATTTCTGTGTTTTCAATTGCATTTTTGGCTATCTCTCTTAATTCTTTTGATTTTATTTTTGAAAATGCCTGCAAGGCCTGTATTTTTTTGTCTCTTCCTGAAACATAAAACCCATTGTCATTTATGCTTATCTCAACATCGTGGTGCTGTAACCTTCCTATTGCGTATGCAACAACTCTTGACATGACATCGTTGACCCTTCTCCCATACAATGAATGGAAAATAACATATTTTTGAAATCCATCATTAAGGTATTCAATAACCAATTCATTTTCATTGGGAATTAAACCAAGATATTTATGCTGCTGGTAAAAGTATTCATAGATTGCGTTTTTTCCCAAGTTGTCAACATAAAGGTATTCATCAATGAAACTTAGTATCTCTTCCTTGCTTTTTTTGTTCTCAAATTTCTGTTTCATTAATTTTCTGAATCTCTGGATTTCCAAAGCCAGGTCAAATGATAAAGGCAGTGTTTCAGAAAACCATGATGGAACCGTAGGCGGTAAGTCTGATGTCGCACTTACCTGTGCAGTCTGCCCTCTTGCAAACTTAAACAAATACCTTGAGCCCCCTAAAACAAAAACATCATTTTTCTTTAGCCTTTCAAGGAAGGTTTCATCAATAAAGCCAAGTGACTGCTCCCCAACCTTTACATTTATCATTGCCTCATCAGGAATTGTCCCTGTGTTTGTCATGTAAATTATCCTTGACATCTTTCCTTTCTTGCCAATCATCCCAGTTTCTTCATCATGCCATATCTTTGCATAAATATGCCTATCCTCAAGTGTAATATGTTTTCCAGTTAGATAATCAATAATCTCAGAAAAATCCTTGTAGCTTAAGTTCCTGTAAGGATAGCTTTTCTTGATCATATCAAACATGTCCTTGATGTTCATGACCTCAGAAATTGCAATTCCATAAATATGCTGTGCTAAAACATCCAAGGCATTTTCAGGAATATGTATCTTGTCAATTTTTCTTTCAATTATGTTTTTCATCATTACAGAGCATTCAACTAGGTCATCCCTGTCCATGACAATTATCCTTCCCTTTACAGTATCATGCAGCTTATGCCCGCTTCTTCCAAATCTTTGTAAAGTTCTTGCTATTGATTTTGGTGAACCTAAGCAAATTACCAGATCAATAAAACCAATGTCTATTCCTAACTCAAGTGAAGTTGAGGAAACCACAACCTTTAATTCGCCGTTTCTTAACCTGTCTTCTAATCCCTGCCTTAATTCCTTTGCCAAAGAGCCGTGATGCGCCCCAATGTTTTCTGTATAAAACTTAGGATATAGTTCTTTTAGATTATGGACAACCCTCTCAGTTGCAGATCTTGTATTGGTAAATATTAACGTTGTTTTATGCTCCTGTATCATGTTATGGATTAATTTGTACAGGCTGTCATAAAGTGTTTTTGAAGTAACATTAATCAAGTCTGGAACCGGGCTTAAAACCCTTAAGTCCATTTTTTTATTAAATCTTACATCGGCAATCTTGCATTTTCTCTTGTCTCCAACTAAAAACTCAGCAATCTTGTCAAGTGGTGCAATAGATGCAGACAAGCCGATTCTTGTTATTTCTTCTTTGTTTATTCTTTGGAGTCTTTCCAATGAAACAGCTAAGTGTGTCCCCCTCTTGTTTTCAGCCAAGGCATGGATTTCATCAATGATTACATACCTTACATCCTGGAGTTTTTCCTTGAACTTTGATGTTGTTAATAAGATTGACAGAGACTCAGGAGTTGTAATCAAGATATGCGGGGTCTTGTTGAGCATCTTTGCTTTTTCACTTGAAGTAGAATCCCCTGTCCTTGACATAATGTTAATATCTATTTTCTTCCCCTGCTGCCTTGCAGTTTTCTTAATTTCATCCAGGGGTTTCTTTAGGTTGACTTCAATATCTCTTGACAATGATTTTAATGGGTTTATGTAAACGCAATAAACCCTGTTTTCTAAGATATCATTCTCAGCCAAAGTAACTAATTCATTTATTATTGATAATGTAGCAGTTAAAGTTTTAGTCCCGCCTGTTGGCGCAGTAATTAAGATATTGTTTCTGTTATGGACATCCATGATTCCGTATAGCTGCGGCAATGAAAATTCCTTAAAGTTGTTGAAAAACCAATCTTTAACTAAGGGATTCAAAATACCTAAAATCTTTTCCTTTTCATGTGGTTTTTCAATGTAGGTTATCATCTTCTTAGAAAGCCGTTCAGCTTGACTAAAATTGATAGTTTATAAACCTAATTATTATGATAAAATATATAAATACCTTTTTGTAATATATGTATATGAACAGGACATTAAAACTATTAATGATCTCAGATATAGTCCTGCTGACAGGTCTTGGTTTGATAAGTCCTATTTTGGCTATTTTTATTAAAGAAAATCTCATAGGCGGTACGATTGCAGCAGCAGGCATTGCAGGAACAATATACCTTATATCAAAATCCATTGTCCAGCTCCCATTTGCAAAATACATAGACAGCCATGATCATAAAGTAAAGTTCCTTATATTAGGGACATTTATCATTGCATTAACTCCGTTCCTTTATATTTTTAGCACCCACATCTACCAGATTTACCTTGCCCAGTTTTTGTATGGTATTGGGGCTGGTTTGGCCTATCCTTGTTGGTTATCTTTGTACAGTACAAATCTTGATAAAAAACATGAAGGTTTTGAATGGAGCGTGTATTCAACAAGTGTGGGTATTGGGGTTGCGATAGCTGCTGCAATCGGAGC
The DNA here is from genome assembly GCA_028713535.1 of Candidatus Nanoarchaeia archaeon. Taxonomy (GTDB): domain Archaea; phylum Nanobdellota; class Nanobdellia; order SCGC-AAA011-G17; family JACPNG01; genus JAQTMY01. Next base: position 3,166 of record JAQTOC010000002.1, read on the forward strand.
AACAATGGCACAGTTCATTGGATTTAGGATAACGTTTATTATTACAGGCATATTTGCATTAGCTGGAGCAGCAATTTTGATTGGTCTTGAGAAAAAAGCTGAAACTCTTAAAAAAACAAAAAGCAAACACTATCATAATAAAAGAAAAGTTCTTAATCACGAGCACGTATAAAAAATAAAAAAAGCCATTAAGGCTTTATTTCTATGTTGCTTATCTTGAAGTTAACGTCTGGTCCAGTTCCATACAAGTCTAATCTATTAGTCTCTCTGTTAAACTCATACCAGATGCTGTCTATGTCTATTTTTTCTGTTATCTTTGATCCAGGCGCTCTGTATGTTGCTAAACTCCACCAGCTGTTTTCTACGCTGAACATCTCGCAGTTGTTTTCATAAACATCCCTTACCCTGCCTTTAAACTTCAATGACAGCCTTGCTTTGTCTTTTGTTTCTGCAGTAACTGAAACAATGACATATCCGGTTTCTTCCTTGTTTACCCAGGCCTTGAACTTAATGTTTTTTTTGCTGAAGTTTATGTCTGTGAATTCGTTTATGTAATCTATGTAACCATTTTTGCCATCAAGTCTTATTTTTTCTAAAGTGCAGTCCTCACATCCGTTCTCATCTATATACCCATCACAATCATTGTCCTTTCCGTCGCATATTTCTGTTGTTGGGTAAACTGCGCCAATGCACTCAGACCAGCCTGTCCAATATCCATCTTCACATATTCTTGTCACAGATCCATAACTGCACTCCCCAATATTTGAGATTCCGCATGATTGTACTTCCATGTCTCCTGGAGTGCATTCATAATGTATGCATCTTGGGTCATTTTCAGTTATGTTTATAATGTTACATTGGTTTGAGGTGCACAGGCAGCCAGTACAATAATTCATTACATCGCTGTAATCATAGTAGTCTTCTCCCTGACACCCATCTAATAAATCACATTCAGTCTTGCCGCAATCGCTGTTTGTAGTGCAGTCTGCATAACATATTTCTTTGTTGCAGCTGCTCAAAACAACATTGCTTCCTTCAGTGCATTCATTTTGTCCTTCATCACAGTAAGATATAAATTCCTCTCTGAAGTCAAATGTAAATGGATTGTTTTCTGGGCTGTAGAAACAGGTTGAGATTTCAAATATATTTTTTCCTGTACAGTCTACACTAACTCCAGGAATACATGTTCCATCAACACAGCTTTCCATTCCGTCGCAATATACTCCATTGTCACAGTCTTCATTGGTTTCACACTCAGGTGGGGGGCAAACACCCTCATCTGTGTCACCATCGCAATCGTTATCCTTGCCGTCGCATACCTCTTCAACAGGATCTATATTGCCAAAACAGCCCCCTTTTTTCCATACGCCCAAAGGTCCAATATCAAAGTTGGTTTCCTCACAAGTCATGTTATACTTGCCATAACTGCATTCACCAACATCAGTAATTCCGCATGTTTTTGTTATAATCTTTCCAGGAACACACGAAACATCAACTAAGTATGCCCAGAAGGTGCACCCTCTGCAAAAAGATTTGTCTTCATATGAGCATACCCCACCAGGTATATCATTTATTCTCCAGTCTAGCTGATAACATCCTTCCTGCGCTGGTTTAAAATTAGTTATAAAATCAATTTGTTCTTCTGGATTGATAGCGATTGTCTTTTTGTCTGGCTTAACCAGATAATCAAAACACGCGTCACTTTCATCAATCATGCCGTCATCATTTTTGTCACAGTCTCTCTTGCAATAAAACAAATCGTATTCCAGCGTTACCTGATCTGGATTATTATTGATTAATCCATTAAAAATTGTTGTATGTGTTTCACCCACATACATTTGTTGGTATAACTGACTCCACCCATTTTTTGTAATAGAAACCTGCGTCATATTGTCAGTAATGTCCTTTCCTGTACAGTCTCCATTATTGCCTATGCCAATGCTGGCTGAAACAAAAACAGAAACCAGAGCTATAACTATTAAATATATTCCACATTTAGAACTATTCATCCTCTTTTCCTCCTCTTTTTACTAATATTAAAATTAGATAATTTAAATAGATAATCTAACTATAAAAATAATTTTTCAAACATACAACCAAATAGAATATAATAGATAAGAAGTTTTTAAGAAATAAATTCCTTTCCCATTTTTAAAAAAAGGAAAAGGAGGGAAGTAATCCCTGTCAACAATTAGTAGTAGCTTTCCCCTTCACTTCCTGCGCCTTTCATTTTATTGAAAGCTAGGACAAGTGCAAGGATAACAAGCAATACTACCAATATTCCGAAACCGATTGCTAATGCTTTCTTGGTTTTTTCACCAGCACCGTTTTCTTTTATGTCTAGTGTTATTGTTTTCTCAGCTACTATCATGTCATCAGCTTTTACCTTTATGGTAAATTGGTGTGCTCCTGCTGTAGCGTCTTCTTTAACGTTTAGGTTAACCATGGATTCTCCAACATTGCCTTTGTCAATAGTTACAAATCCTGGCTGAACAGCTACATTAGCGAACAAATCTGCACCAACAGCTTCAACAGTATAAACGTGTTTAGCTCCGTTTAGGTTAGCTATCATTACTTTGTAGTTTACTGAATCTCCCTGAGAGCCTGTTTTGGATACAGCATCAACATTAACTAATGCTTTGCCCTCTTCAATAACCTGTGTTTTTCCTACAACGTAGATTGTTTCTGTCTTGGTTACTTCTTCGTGTCCTCTTGAGTAAACAACTTTAACAACTACATCATAAGCACCAGTCATTGCATTTTCAGGTATTTTCAAGTAGATTTCATCACTTGAAGCTGAATCTTCTTCATCTTCGTTGTCTTCTCTTGCATCAGAGTCTTCATCAGATGATAATTCATCAAGATAGTCTCTTGCTGAAACACCTAATGATGGAATTTCAACATTAACCTGGATGTCTTCTTCTTTTCTGTCTCCCATGTTCTCAACTCTTACAGTTGCAAACAAAGGTCTTCCAGCTTCAATTGTGGAGCTAGGTCTTATGATAACATCCTGGATAGCCAAGCTATGTCTTTTTTCCTTGACTCTCAATGTCTGAGTGTATAATTTTTCACTATAGTCTTTGTTATAAACTTCAACATTAAGTGTGTAATCTGTGGTTGCCTGCATATCATCAGGGAATTCTAATGTTAATTCCTTTCTGTATGTAACACCATTTTCAACATCAAAAGCACTTGTGGTGTCTTCGATATCGTCGTATTCATAACCGCCAACCCATGCTTTTACTTTAAGGTCTCTCAATCTAGCGTCTTTCTCTTCAGGATAGTCTTTTACGACTGTTCCGACAAGTTCAACAACGACTGAGCAAGACTCTCCTCTTTCAACATAGATTGCGCCAGCTGTGTAGTCTATATCGCAAACCTCAACATAGTCGTTAAGGGTTACGTATCCGGTAGCAGCCTCTGCAGTAGCAGCACATAAAATGCCAACTAGCACTAAGAAAACTGCGCTTAAACCTTTCAACATTCTATTCATTTTTTCCCTCCTTATATGAATATCACAAAACACACATTATCTGATGCATTTTGTAATCACTATGCAATAATATCTCCTTTATAAAGGTTTCTATTTTGTAACTACTTTACAATTAATATAATAAAAAGTAATATTTATATAGCTTTCAGGGTTCTAAAAGCCTAGGAGGTGTATTTGTAATGCAGAAAAACTCTAAAACACTGGTTATTGGGTTTCTAATCATAGTCATCATAGCCCTTGTTGTTACTCTTATGGGTGGGATCACAGGAAGAAACGTCAGTGATAAGGCAATCATCTCTGTAGAGCCCAAATTTGTAAATGCAGGGGAGTACATAGATATTACAATAAAGCCGACAACAAGTGGTTTCAACAAGATGTATCGCATCTGCGACGGAAGAACAGATTCTTGCAGAGTAGAATATCCATTCAAATGCGGGGAATATAAATGTAATCAGCCCCTTACAGTAAGATACAAAACCCACGCTGATTGGGATGGTCTTTATTATGTAAAGGCATTTGACTATAAAAACGAAGAATGGGTTAAGTCCTACTTTACCGTTGTTAATGAGTAATTTTTTCTTTTTTTAATTTAATTTTTGGTTCTTTATAAATAAATATTGTAACTCTCAAAATGAAACATTTAAAAACATTTATATTCACTAAAAAGTATATCTTATGAAATATATTATAGATTATAAATATATATAAACTAAAAAACAAATCAACATTTTTGAAATGGTTACCAGAGTCAAATGCAAACACTGCGGTGCTTGGCACGAGCCTGGTGAAAAATGCCCTTACTGCAATAACCAAACACAAACAGACCTTTCTAAGTTTCTAGGAAGATGATTAACTACTAAATAAGACTAGAAAAACTTATATAAGATACTTAGTAGTCAAACTAAATATTTCAAAGAGGGTGATCACAAAATGAGAAGAGGAAAATACTTATTTACGTCAGAATCAGTAACTGAAGGGCATCCTGATAAAATCTGTGATCAGATTTCAGATGCTGTATTAGATGCGATTCTAAGAGAAGATCCAGAAGGAAGAGTTGCCTGTGAATGCTTGACAAAAACAGGGATGGTTTTAGTAGCAGGAGAGATAACAACCCATGCCTATGTAAGCATCCCGCATATAGCAAGAAGTGTCTTGAAAAGAATTGGTTATAATAAATCCGAGCATGGAATTGATTATGAAACCTGTGCAGTTCTTACCCATATTGAAGAGCAGTCTCCAGATATTTCTCAGGGAGTAACTGCCTCGCAGAAAAAAGAACAGGGGGCAGGTGACCAAGGAATGATGTTTGGTTATGCAACAAACGAAACATCTGAATTAATGCCTTTGCCAATCTTGCTAGCCCATAAAATATGTCAAAGAGCTGCAGAAGTAAGAAAGCAGGGAATTTTAAGATATCTAAGGCCTGACGGAAAAGCGCAGGTTACAGTTGAATACGAAGATGGAAAACCATTAAAGGTTACCACTGTTGTCTGTTCATTGCAGCACGATCCAAATGTAGACTATTTAACTTTAAAGCGTGAGGTCATTGAAAAAATAATAAAGCCTGTTTGCGGGCACTGGCTTAATGAAGATACAGTCTACCATGTAAACCCAACAGGCAAATTCGAGAGGGGCGGTCCTTACGCAGACGCAGGATTAACAGGAAGGAAAATCATTGTTGATACCTACGGTGGCCACGGAGCTCACGGTGGCGGTGCTTTCTCAGGAAAAGATCCTTCTAAGGTAGACAGGTCTGCTGCATACATGGCAAGGTACATAGCAAAGAACGTTGTTGCAGCTGGATTGGCAGATAAATGCGAAGTTCAGTTGGCATATGCGATTGGGATTGCAGAGCCTGTTTCTGTTTTAATCCACTGCTTTAGAACCAATAAGATTGATGAAGAAAAGATTGCTGAACTGGTAAAGAGGCACTTTAAAATGAAACCTGCAGAAATTATCCAGCAGCTTAATCTTAAAAGACCAATATATGAGAAGACTGCTTGCTATGGTCATTTTGGTAGAAATGACCCTGACTTTACCTGGGAGAAAACAGATAAAGCAGAAATATTAAGAAGGGAGGCAGGAATCCTTCATCAGCCAGTTATTTCTGGACAAAAAGAAATGTTGGATGAATAATCCATTTTTTATTTAATTTAAATATTTAATTGAGGCAATACTTCTCCGCTTTTTGGGTCTCTTAGTTCATAATTAGTTTTGGCGGGGTATGCTTTTGAAATAAGATATTTTACAAATTTCATATCAAACCCGTAAAAACCATTGGTGGGGGGGTTACAATCGTAGTCTATTTCTAATTTTTTCTCTTCAATTTCTTTAAGTATTATAGCTATCAAAACAGAATTATCTGTAAATAAATCTACAGTTCCAGATTCACAATCACAACCCATCTTTTTGATGACCATTATTGCCTTATAAAAATTGCTTGTTTTCAAAATCTATATAAATGACAGACCTTTAATAAAAAAATGCTGAGAGAAGTTTTGTTCTGGTGCGAGTTTCCCAAAGAAACAAATTGGGATTTAATCAATAAAGAGATTAATTTTAAAACAGAAATTTATATTGCAGCCTCTTCAAGAGAGGAATTTCTAGAATACAAGAAAAGAATAAAAAACAAGAATATAACTATTGGAGCCTGGCCTACATTGTCGAAGAAAGAAGGCTACTGGTTCTCTGGTTTTTCAGAAAGAAAATCCATTGACAAACTGGATGACTTTAAGGATTTTAATATTAAAATAGACATAGAACCGCCAATATTTAATGGTAAAATGACTGCCCTCAAAGTATTAAAGTGGGCTATCAAGCCTATTTTCAAGAAAGCAGAAAACAAAAACTATCTTGCAGATAAAATTAACAGACTTAAAAACAAAAAAATAATCATAAGTCCAAGATTGCCAAGATTTTACATGAAAAAATTAGTTGGAAATGTCAAAGACAGAAAGAACATTTACTACAGCCACATCTTTTACACTTCAATGCTGTCAAAACCAATGGTCCCATTGCTGAAACTATTTTACAAGAGCTGGTTTAAAAAAGAAAATAATCCAAAATTCTATGTCGCGCTTGGTTGCCTCAATGTAGGTGTATTCCAGAATGAAGGGATCTACAAAAGTATTAGTGAATTTAAAAAAGACATTGAATTCATGAAAAAAATAAACATAGATAAAATCGTTGTGTTCCATCTTGGTGGATTGTTTAACAAAAAAGACTACAAAGAATGGTTAAATCTAATCAGAAAAAATCTTAGTTGCTAATCACGATGACTTTATGCCCAATGTGTACAGCCTCGTTGTAGCAAACATCAAATATATCTGCATCAAGGTTTTCTCTTATCTTTTCTTTTGAATATTTTCTCTTGGTTAACCTTTTCTTTAGTGTTTTCAAGTCTGTTTTAGTCACAAAGCAGATATCCACATACTTTGGATTTAGATAGTGGCTTAGATGAGAGTCTATAACCAAGGAATGCTTGGAATTTTTAATGATATTAACTAAGACATTGTTTAGTTTTCTTACATCAACAACATAGCAGTCTCTTTTTTTGTCATAAGAATCCATCATTCTTTTATTCTTGATTAATTTTGAAACATCAAGGTAATTAAAACCGTTATCCTCAGCCAGCTTTTTGGCAAAAGTTGTTTTCCCAGAACAAACCGAGCCAGTTACTATTATTGTGATATTATTCTTTTTTTTCATCGTTCAAAACCGGCTTGTCATCAACAGTAAATAGTCTAGAATCACCAACATCAAATAACCCAATTCTTGCGCCAGCGTCCAGCCATCCATGGGCGTAATTTAGTGCTGCAAAAGCATTGACAATCTCCCCTTTTTCCTGAAAGTGTTTTGCATCCTCAAAATATCTCTGTGCCATGTCCAAGAAATCAGCCCTTGTTAAATCAGTGATATTTAGGTTTTCTGGAGCGCTCTTTGCCTTAGTCAAGGCCTCACCGGTAACTGAAAAATATTTTTCAATTTTTTCCTTAGTTACCTTATCCATTTTTTATTTACTTAGCCCTCCTCTTTCTCTTTTCCTTTTTCATTCTCTTACGCTGCCATTTCCAACGCATTTGCTTTTTTTTCTTCCATCTACGAGAGCTTCTTTTCATTTTTAATTGAAAAATTTTATCTGTTTATAAAGGTTTTGGGCTTAAAGTAAGTATATATATCCTTAGGTAAAGCCAACTTTGTTTTGGTCTCTTAGGTAATTTTCATAAGTTACCCTTAATCCGTCTTCAAACTGCACTCTTGGCTTCCAGTCAAGCATCTCCTTTGCCTTTCTGTAATCTGCTAAAGTACATTTTGGTTCAACAACAGAAGGTCCGTGTATTGGCGTAACTTCCTTTTTGCTTAGTTTTATTATCTCTTCTGTAATTTTGTTAACCGAGATATCTCGTCCAGAACCAATATTGAATGACTGTCCAATGCATGCTCTATTTCCTGTTTTCATTGCTAGAATGTTCGCATCAACAACATCACCAACATAGATGTAGTCCCTTGTATTCTCGCCATCCCCATTGATTACAGGGGGTTGGCCATTATATATCATGTCAATGAATCTTGTTACAATAAGTGCATAAGCTCCTTTTGGATCCTGTTTTGGGCCATATGCATTAAAATATCTCAAGTTAATCACTTCTAATCCATAAACAACGCTAAATAATTTGCCATACTCCTCTCCTATGAGCTTGTGTATTGCATAAGGAGACATTGGGTTTAAGTTTGATGTTTCTGAAGTAGGATAATCTTTTGTGTCTCCATAAATTGCTGAGCTTGAGCTGAACACAACCCTTTTAACACCAAATTTTCTGCAGTGGTTTAATACGTTTAAGTACCCATTGACATTGACATTATGTGATTCAATCGGGTTTTCTATTGAATATTGTACTCTTGGCAAAGCAGCCAGGTGGAACACACCGTCAATTTTTTCCTTACCAAATATCTCTGAAAGGTCTTCGCAGATGCTTTTTCTGTATACTGTTAAGTTTGGATTGTTCTTGAGATGCTCAATGTTCTCTTCCCTTCCCAAAGAAAAGTCATCAATAATGATTACTTTGTTTCCTGTGCTGATTAATCTGTCTACAATATTGCTCCCAATAAAACCAGCTCCTCCAGTAACAAGATATTTCATAGGCTGGAATCAATCAACTTAGTTTATAAATTTAATTAAACTGAACTATTCAAGTAATTTTTCCCATTGCTCCCTGGTTATGTTAAGGAATTCCTGCTTGGTTATGATGTCCCCCTTGGATTCTAGAAGATCTATTACAGGCAGGAGCATTTCTTCAGCTTCATACTTTGGTTTGAATCCAAATGTTTTTTCAAATTTGGCTGAATTTATTTTTAGGTTTCTAACATCACCCAAATCGTCTACAACTTTTATATTAGTTTCCTCAACTAATTCTTTTATCTTGTTTATGATTTCAATCTTTGTTAAGTTCAAAGACCCAAGATTATAAGTTCCCTTCTTGAAATTATTGATTATATTAATATATGCATCCATCATATCTCTTATGTCTATTAAAGCCCTGTAATGGTTTGGGTTTGAAACAGAAATATTCCTTTTCAGCCACACCATGTATGAGAAATGATTAGGCAATAAATCAGGTCTTGCTCTTGGGGACAACCCTCCAATAGTAGCAGGCCTTAATATCACATACTCAGGGTCAATCTCTTTTATTATTTTTTCACACTCAAGTTTATTCTTTGAGTATTGGTCTTTTATTTCTCTTATTTCATAGCCTTCATCTATTAGATTTTCACTTTTGGAAAGGCCATAAATGCTTGAGCTTGAATTATAGATTAACTTTGAGTTATATTCCCTGCATAACTCAGCAATAATCCTTGTTCCTTCAGTTGAGATTTCATGGGATTCTTCCTTGTTTTCTTCGCATGGGAAATACCCAACTATGTCTGCAAAATGAAAGACAAAATCAAAATTATGTTTTCTAAATAGCTTTGATAATCTTTCTTTGTCTCTTATGTCCCCGTTAATATAATCAATTTTACTTGTTTTTCTTGTGTCTGCTGCCAATGATTCTGCCACGTTTATTTTTTCCCTTAGGATTAAGTTGATTCTTTCTAATGATTTTTGGTTGTACATTAAGCTGTCATATATTACTGGATTATAGCCTAATTCTTTCAGTTTTAGGTATAGCATGCTTCCTAAATACCCTGCTCCACCAGTAATTAATATTTGTGTCATATCTTCTCCAGTTAAACAAACTTTTTAAATCCATTTCATATAAAAAGGTTATGGGGAAAGAGGAGGATCTTGCTGAACTTACTCAGGGTAAACTTTCTAAGCTGGATGATATAATAAACAACCTCAAGAACAACTATCCTTGTTTCTTAGGGATTAGGGATAAAGGTTATGTTCTTTTGCATGAAGGTTTTCTTGAAAATTATGGAGGCGAAGTTTATTTTTTAGAAGATCTTTATTTATACAGGAAGAAACTTCTTGAATGGGATTGTAAAGATAATCTATTCAAACCAAAATTGATAAAAGAGTTAGATAATGACATTGCTCCGGCCGGGATTTGAACCCGGGTTATCGGATCGAAAATCCGATGTGATTGACCGGACTACACTACCGGAGCCTAAAGACTTTTTTCAGAACTTTATTTATAAATGTTTTGATTAAAAAGAAGTGGGCCCGGTGGGATTCGAACCCACGACTTCCGGCTTTCTTAGAACCGAAAGTGGCCATATAAGACCGGCGCTCATACCAAGCTAAGCTACGGGCCCGCAATAATCCAAAAAACCAAAGGTTTATATTTAAATGTTTCGAATGAGAATTATTTAGAGGCTGTAAAATGATTATAGGTTTGGTGGGTAAGCCCAGTAGCGGGAAATCAACATTTTTCAAAGCTGCAACTTTAGCAGATGTAGATATAGCTAACTATCCATTTACAACCATAGAAAAGAATGAAGGTGTAGCCTATGTCAAGATTGATTGCATTGATAAATTCTTTAACAAGCAATGCAACCCAAGGTTTGGATATTGCGTTAATCATAAAAGATATGTTCCAATAAAAATAATTGATGTTGCTGGCTTAGTCCCGGATGCTCATAAAGGCAAAGGAAGAGGAAATCAGTTCCTAGATGATTTAAGACAGGCAGATGCCTTAATCCATGTCGTTGATATATCTGGAAGTTTGAATGAAAACGGAGAACCAGTTTCAATGGGTTCTTATGATCCAAAAAAAGACATTGAATTCCTGGAATTTGAATTAGACATGTGGTATTTTCAGATACTAAACAAGGGATGGGACAAGTTTTCAAGGCAGACCCAGCAGGAAAAAGCAGGAATCAACAGGGCATTGTCAAAACAGCTTTCTGGCCTTGGTGTCAAAGAAGATATGGTTGAAAGTTCTGTAAAAAAATTAAATCTGCCAATTGAATTTATTAACTGGAATGAGTCTGAAAGAAAGTTGCTTGCCAGGGAATTAAGAAAATTAACAAAGCCAATTATCATTGCAGCAAATAAGATTGATCTTGAAAAAGGAAAGGAAAACTATTACAAAATAAAAAAAGACCTTCCAGAGTTAAATATAATTCCTTGTTCTGCTGATTATGAACTTGCTTTGAGAGAAGCAGCAAAAAAAGACCTGATTGAATATCTTCCAGGTGAAAAAGACCTTAAGATTAAAGGTAACCTCAATGAAGCCCAAAAAAATGCACTTGAAAAAATAAAATTAAACATACTTGATGTTTTTGAAAACGGAACAGGAGTTCAGGCAGTATTAAACTACGCTGTCTTTGGCTTATTAAATTATATTGCAATATTCCCCGGAGGGATGAATAAACTGGAAGATTCCAAGGGTAATGTTCTTCCTGATTGTTTCTTGATGCCTCCCAATTCAACAGCCTTGGATTTTGCATATTTATTGCATACTGACTTTGGGGAGAATTTTATCAAGGCTATGGATGTTAAAAGGCGTATCCCTGTTGGCAGGGAGCATAAACTAAGCCACCTTGATGTTATTGAAATAATGACCAAGAAATAAATTTATTACTTTAAAATTAATATACTTTTGAGCAACATTTATAAAGATTCAGTCATTATTAAAATATCAAGGCAAGCCACAACGATTGCCTCCTCTTTTGTTTTTTGTGAAAGATTTTTATATTAGAAAACCATATTATTTTTTATGATTCTAGGTAAAAAACAAATAGATGTTCTACCTTATTATGCAGTTATTTCTAAAAAACTGATAAAATTTCTGGATAAAAAAGAAATTGCAACAAAAATCAGTTTGCCTAACAGCAAGATTGGAAAAATATTAAAAAGAGGTTCAAAAGAAGAGCCGTTATATGTTTCTGAGATAGTTAAGAATGTTAATGATGATATGTTAATGTTAAGAAATAAGCATCTTGATGAAGTTAGGAAGGAATTAAACAAAACACAGATTAAAATCTGGGATTACTTTGTTCCAAGAAAGCTGATTGATTTTTTGTATGCAACAAATAACGAAGGAGTTAACAAAAAGATTAAAAGAATATTTTTTGATATTGATTGTGGTTCTTTAAGCTCTGAAAAAGCAAGAATCGTTGCTAAAGAATTAGTTTATCTAATTAAAACTGACAAGGAATTTAATAAATTGGTTAAATATGATATTATGCCCATGTGGACAGGACATTCTTTCCATGTTTATTTGTTTTTGAATAAAGATGTTAGTCCTGAATTTTATGATAAATATCTAATGTTCTCAAAATCAAAGCCCATGGAGAGTTTTACTGGAAGATGGGCTTTTGAAATAAGCAAAAAAACAAAGATAAAGGTTATTGGAGGCCATGAAAAAGTTAATGGGTTTATTAATATAGATCCTTCACAAACACCATCAGGAAAATTAGCTAGGATCCCCTTCTCTTTGAATATTAAAAACTTCAAGATTGTTGGAGTTGCTCTGCCTTTAAGTATCAGGGACCTGAACGATAGGAATCTAATTAAAAAATTGAGGTGTTATAACGCAGATAAAGTTATAAAGGATTTAGGTTCTTTAGCTAAAAAAATTCCTGAGAGGTTAAAATAGCAGATACAAAAACTCCCCCCGTGGGCATAGCCCAAATAAAGCCACCAGATGATCCGAACACATCTCCTTTTTATGAGGGAGGAATAGCTGATGAAAACATTGATACTTATCTACTTCGTTTTAAAACAAATCTTCTTTCCCACCTAAATGCTGATTTTATAGAACAGGGCTATTGTGTAACAAAATATACTAAAAGAATTCGAGAATCTCTTTGCGATATTGTCCAAGACTCTATTCAAATTGGAACCACAATAAAAGATAATCCAAAATTAAGTAGGTTTTTAGACAGATACAAAAAGGATGAATTTAGAGAGCATGTTATGCGTTATTTAGAAGTTGCAGTAATTGTTTATAATTGGATCTTGCCTGAAATTAAAACCAAAAATTCTTTAAATGAACCTAACGATAAACCTTATGGGGGGGCTATAGTCTAGGCTGATCTATGATTCCGGGCTGGGGGTCCGGCGACCCAGGTTTGAATCCTGGTAGCCCCATTAGTTTTTTAAATCAAGGAAGTTTGATAATAAAATGACAATTTGTCTTGGAATAGAATCAACAGCGCATACTTTTGGAGTTTCTATCGTAAATGATAAAGGGAAAATTCTGAGTAATTTAAACAAGACATATACAACAGAAAAAGGCGGGATGATCCCTCATGAAGTGGCTCTCCATCACAAAAAAATTGCTGACAATCTTGTTGAAGAAGCTCTGAACTATGCTAAAATAAAAAAAGAAAAACTGGACTTTATTACTTTTTCACAAGGTCCTGGATTGCCTCCAAGTCTAAGAATTGGAAAAGATAAAGCAAAACAACTTGCATCAAATCTACAAATACCTTTGATTGGATCAAATCATATATGCGCTCATTTGGAAATAGGAAAATTATTGACTAAAGCAAAAGATCCTGTTTTTGTTTTTGTTTCTGGGGCTAATACCCAGATAATTGCATATGAATCAGAAAGATACAGGATTTTTGGAGAGACTTTAGATGTTGGAATGGGAAATGCACTTGATAAGTTTGGAAGAGATATTGGATTAGGATTTCCTGCTGGTCCAAAAATAGAAGAGCTGGCTAAAAAAGGAAATTATATTGAACTGCCATACATTGTCAAGGGAATGGACCTAAGTTTTTCTGGAATAGTGACCAAAGCTAACCAGTTATTTAAAAAAGGAGTTAGCAAAGAAGATTTATGTTATTCAATGCAGGAAACCTGTTTTTCAATGGTTACAGAGGTGACTGAAAGAGCTCTTGCTCACTGCAATAAAAAAGAAGTTTTACTTATTGGCGGTGTTGCAGCAAACAAAAGGTTTTGTGAAATGTTAAATAAAATGTGTGAACAAAGAAAAGCTAAGTTTTACTCTGCTCCATTAAGACATTGTGGGGATCATGCTGCAATGATAGCATGGCAGGGCATGCTTCAATATAAATCAAATAAAAACTTTGAAGATGTTTCTGAAATAGATATTCTGCCTAAATGGAGAATTGATGAAGTGGAAGTTACATGGATTAAATAAGAACAAAACAAATCCTTCTTCTATTCCCGCCTTTGTTTTCCAGCTTAGTTATTTTTATTTTCCCTATCTCAGAAGTATTCTTGACATGAGTCCCGCCACAGGCAGTAATGTCAAAATCCTTAATCTCAACAATCCTTATGTCTTTTATATCTGGATTTAGTCCTTTTGCCAATTTGGATAAAACAGGAAGTTCCATTGCTTTTTCTCTTGGCAAAAAATAAGTTTTAACCTCTCGATTTTTAGATAAAAATTCGTTTACTTTAGATTCAAAACTCATCATCAAATCCCTGTCAAAATTTTCCAGGGAAAAATCTACTCTTGATTTATCTAAACCCAGCTGATTCCCAGTAATTAAAGCCCCTGTTTCTTTATACAAGAACTGAGATAATATGTGAGACACAGTATGATACCTCATTAACAAATGTCTTCTTTCCCAGTCAATTAAACCTTTAACTTTCATGCCTTCTTTAAGCCCTTCTTTGTCTACCTCGTGGCTTATTTCGTTTTCAGTTTTGGCAACATAAACTACATTGTATTTATTCCCATGCTCATCAACCAAGACTCCAGTATCAAAAGGCTGGCCTCCAGAATTAGGATAAAAATAACTTTCCTCTAAAATAACATATTTATCTCTTACAGATTTCACAATGCTTTCAAATTCTCTTTTATATGAATCCTCTAGATATTTTGCTGGCATAGTTCTGACATAAAATAAATCTTTAAAAACCTTTCCAAACATTATTAACCAAAACACAAATGTTTTAATTACAGTCTTTTTCTAAATAGCCATGGATTTGATATTTCCCTATGAAGGAATAAGAGACATACAAAAAACCTTTATGAATGACTTACTTGGTGCTCTAAAGGAGAATAAGAACATTCTTATCCACGCTCCTACTGGAATAGGAAAGACTGCTGCAGCACTTGCCCCAGCCTTGACATATGCCCTGAAAACAAACAAAACCCTGTTTTTCTTGACTTCAAGGCATACCCAGCATAAAATTGCTATTGAAACCCTGAAAAAAATTCAGGAAAAGAACAATCTTTCATTTAAGGTGGCAGATTTTATTGGAAAAAAATGGATGTGCCTTGTCTCAGGGGTTGAGCAGTTAACAGCTTCAGAGTTTGCAGAATACTGCAAGGAGGCAGTAAAAAAAGACAACTGCGAATATTTTCTCAGGCTTAGAAACAAAAATCAGCTGTCTGTAGAAACTAAAAAAGTCCTTGAGTCAATAAACTGTGCAACTGAAGTTGAAAAAGTATGCAGCCTTTGCAACGAAAATGGGATATGCCCATATGAAACTACTTTATTGTTGGCAAAAGAGGCAAACGTGATTATTGCAGATTACTTTCATGTTTTAAATCCTCATATAAGAACAAATCTTTTTGGCAAAACAGAAAAGGATCTTAAAAATTCAGTAATAATCTTTGATGAGGCCCATAACCTTCCAGCCAGGATAAGGGACTTAATGTCAAATAGCCTAAGCACATTCATAGTTGTTAATGCAGTCAAGGAAGCAAGAGACCTTGGCTACAAGGAAATTTCTGAAGACATTGAAAAGGTTAAAAATATCTTGGAAAAGCTTGCCCAGGAAGTTCCAATTGATGTTCTTGAGTCAAAGATAAGCAAGGAATACTTCAATGAAAAATTAAAAGAAATTCTTGATGTGGATGAATTAATTGGAAATCTTAGGTTTGTGGGAGAACAGATATTGGAATTAAAAAGAAGAAGCTTTTGTGAATCTGTTGCCAGCTTTTTAGAATCCTGGCAGGGTCCTGATTTGGGTTTTACAAGAATACTTACAAAAGGTTTTGACAAAAAGGACATTCCAGTTGTAACTCTTTACTATCATTGCCTTGATCCATCATTATTGTTCAAGGACATATCAGAAGCATTGATTATTGGAATGTCAGGAACTTTAAGTCCATTGGAAATGTACAAAGATGTTTTAGGAATTGACACAGTTCTTAAAGAATATGAAGATCCATTCCCCCAGATTAATAGGACTAATTTGATTGTCCCTAAGACAACAACCAAATTCAGTGAAAGAAGAAGTGAAATGTACCAAAAAATTGCTGTTTTAAGTTCTGCTGTTGTTAATGCAATCCCAGGAAACTCAATATTGTTTTTCCCAAGCTACGAGTTAAGGGACAATATCTATCAGTTTTTTAAAGAATATTCTGAAAGAACAATCTTCCTTGAAAGTCCTGGATTAAATAAGATTGAGAAAGAGGAATTAATTGAGAAATTCAAATCCTATTCAAAGTCAGGGGCAGTTATACTTGCTGTAAGCTCTGGTTCTTTGGGAGAAGGGATAGACCTGCCTGGAGATTATTTGAAAGGCGTGGTTGTTATTGGGCTGCCATTATCCAGGCCGGATTTGAAAACAAATGAATTGATTGATTACTACCAGAAACGGTTTGAAAAAGGATGGGAATACGGTTATATTTATCCTGCTATGATAAGGATAATCCAGAATGCAGGCCGTTGCATAAGGTCAGAGACAGACAAAGGTGCAATCGTTTTCATTGATGAGCGTTATATCCAGAGTAAGTACAGGGCATGTTTCCCAAAAAACTGGCATATAAAAATAACAAATAGCCCTGTTGTTGAAATTAAAGAGTTCTTTAATGGAGTTAAATAATTATTTTTTTCTTTCTGACTGAAATGTAGAAGCAAGGTCAATTATGTACTTGCCATCCTCTATCTTATACACCAAAGGTTTCCCTTTAAATAACTCAACTATATCCAATTCATATTTTCCAGGTTTTAAGATTCTTATTGATTCCAAATCAAGAATAACCGGCTTGTCAGTATCTTCTATGCCAATTATGTCAAGAACGTCTTTTTCTATTTGTTCCTTGTCTTCTTGTGTTAAGTTTACAGTAATTTCCTCTACTTTCTTTAATTCCTCTTCCTTGACAAAAAAGAAAAAGTGGCCGCCGCAAACACAGCCCTTTAGTATCTCTTTAGAACCATCATCGTATAATTTTCCACATCTGACACATTGGTGTGGCATTTATCGTTTCCTCTTTTTAATAATCTTGTAAGATCTTCTTCTATTTAAACCATTTGTGGTTAATAGTTGTATCTTGTTTGGATCTCTTTTTATCTCCTTGATTACAGTTGCAGGCCCGATAACAGTCAATCCGGATTTTACTCCGGTTATTGCAGAAGCAACAGTTCTTGTAAACTTGTCTAGTGGCCTTTCTCTTTTAACATCAGGATAAACAGTGCATAATTCAATGCCCTTAAAACTCTTGCTTATTCCCTCCATTGTCCTCTGGATTAACTCGGTTTCTTCCATTGGCCTTAATCTGCCCTCGACAAGAACTATCTTATCTTCCTTGACAAGGTTGAGCAATTTATTTACCTTGTCTCCTGAACTTAGATTTTTTATTTCTGAATGCGGGACATATTGTAAAGTCAGCATTATCCTATCACCTCAAATAAAGCTTCGTAAAATTCTTCCATATTTATACCTTTCTCTGCTGATAACCCAACCACTTTGTACTGGGGGAACGCGCTTTCTATGTTTTTTACTTTGGCTTTTTTTAGGTCAATCTTGTTTCCTACAACCAAGACAGGAATTTCTCTCGCAGCCAGATTTCCGATGATTGTTAAGTTTACCTGTGAATAAGGATTTAATATTGCATCAAGAACAACAACTACGCAGTCCATGTTGTCAAGCCATTTTATTGCTTCAATAACTCCTTTTGTTGCTTCCTTTGCTCTTTTCTTTGCTTCTGATTTATTCATTTTGAATTTCAAGAAATCTTCATAGTCAATCCTTGTTGCAATTCCAGGAGTGTCAATTAAGTTAAAACTGATTGATCTTCCGCCCTTCCCTTTTATTTCGATTCTCTCCTTAACTTGAATTTCTCTTGTTTCGTGCGGTATTTTAGAAACCTTTCCCACTTCTTCTCCAAGCCAGTCCATTGAAATTTTATTTGCTAATGTTGTCTTTCCTGCATTTGGTGGGCCGTACAATCCAAGTTTTATGTGTTTCTTCTTTTTGAATATACTAAACAAGCCTTTAAAGAAACCTTTCACCTTTTTTATCATCTATACAACCTTCCTTTTGATTTATTCTGGGATTTTAATTTATTAATGTTTCTATACTAAAACATAATTGTTTTAAGAATAACTCGGTTTATTTTAAATTTGTATTAGTAATAATTTATCAAGGAACGGGTTGTAGAGGCCTTAAATAAATCATATCTTGGATTTATTTTTTTCATAAACTCTTGTTTGTTCCCTGCTTTACAAAATTCATTTGCTATTGTGCTGAAAAATTGCCCATCCTCTATCTTTCTGAGATTTATTTCATCTCCAATAATCAGTTCTACTGCGTGTTTAAACTTAAGTGAGTTTAGCTGAGAAGGTTCTTCTATTCCCTCAATAATCTTTAGTGCTAATTCAAGCTGGTTTTCCTTTGACAAGTTTCCTGGAAGATTATACTCCTTTGAATAGGATTTAATAAGATCTTGGATATATTGTTTCATGGTTTTTTAGATTGTCCTCAGTTTATAACTATTTTTATACTCTAAGAGATAAAACGCCGGGACTGGGATTTGAACCCAGATACCCTTGCGGGCCAGGCTTTCCAGGCCTGTGCAATACCAGGTTATGCGATCCCGGCAAATAGAGTTAAAACTAAATTGTTTTTATTTAAAGGTTTTTATTTAAGAATTAATCAAGAAGGTCAATTGTAATCTGTACACCTTCAGGAATAGGGACTCTCATTATTAATCTCAAAGCTCTTTCATCTATTCCAAGGTCAATAAGTCTTTTATGAACCCTCATCTCAAAATGGTCAAAGCTTGCCTTTCCATCTCCGCATGGTGTTTTTCTTGTGGTTATCTTTAATTTCTTTGTTGGCAAGGGGATTGGGCCTCTCATCTTTGTCTTTTTTGCCAGCTCTTTAATAGAATTACAAATCTCATTAAGAGAACCTACATCCAGACTGGATAACATTATTCTTGCTTTTTGCATTTTAGCTTTTTGATAAAATTTGGGTTTATAAAGGTTACCCTTATTAAATTTAAAGAGATTAAATCAAAAATGTTGCATCTTTATAGTAACTACAAAAAGGAAGATTTATAAAGAAGAAATCGAGATAAACTAAATTAAAAAAACCCTCTGGAGGACGTATCTGCTCTATTTGATTTCTGTTTCTTATGCTAGGAACGCTCTTCTTAGAAAAGATGTGTCTGGAAAGAGTGGAAAATGTTTGTTAATGAAAGGAAAATCTGATGAGAAAAATAACTTTAGTCTTTATGTTGCTTTTTGCAGCAACCGTGTTTTCAGAAGTTAAGTTTAACTTCGACAAGATGATTAACCTCAATCGTCTTGGTCATGACCCCAACAAAACCCGGTTCGTAATTGATACTGGCGATACCCGTTTTACAATTGACAACAATGAAGACAGGTCAAGTTGGTACAACTTCAAAGCATGGCTCATCAACAATGAAGAAACCAAATTAATTGTCGTGCACTCCGGGATTTGGAAAGAAGTAAATGAAGCCTCAATTTATGAGGTAGGAATTGTTTTCAATCAAAAACTTTTTCTACCCTTCTTTGGAGATTCAAACCTCTACTCGTTTACTTTAGGTTCTTTCCAGAAAGACAACAACGCTCTTTTCTTCTCCGAATTGGCACTTTTCGGAGAGAATATCGATCTTTATTATAAGGGTTTCAGAACACGAGATCTCGAATATAAAGATCGATATTATCTGGCAATTCATAAAGGAGATTTTTATATGAGTGCCGGAAAGGGCCAAGACAAATTCCAAGGAGTAATCATAACCCCTGAACCAAAAGATTTCGGATTATGCTTTTTAATCGAGCATAATTGGGAAACAGAGGTCACCGAAATCAGCACCACCCTTGGGCTCTCTGAGGTAAATCCTTCTGCATTGGATCTGGACTTCGCAAAGGAAGCATCGAAAGTCTTAACGATTGGTGTTCTTGAAATTTCAAGACCGATATGGAAAGGATATTTAGTTCTTGGCAGACTTTGTCAACAAACTGATATTAAATTCGGTCCTGATTTTTTCGAAATTAAGATGGAATTCGGAGGAGAAATATTTCCTAACCTTTCTTTGGGAGGCGGTTTCTTCTTCCAAACTAAAGACAAGGAAACAATCTTTTCCCCTTCTGCCTCAGGAATGTGGAAGATTCCTCTCTCTGAGAACGTCGCTATCCATATTGAGGGTAACTGGAGAAATGGAAACGCATCCGCCCTGACAAAGATGGCAGTTTCGTTTTAAATGGATACTAAAGAGTTGGCCGGAGAAATTCGGCCTCTCTTTTTGTATCTAAAGTATATATAAGTATTAAGGATAAACCACAAAATAAAAACAATAATCTTGATTTACAAAAAATAAATAAGAAAAATAAGAAGTAAATTTACTTCTTTACGTAATCCAAACAAATACCTGCAGCAACAGTCAATCCAGCGTCTCTGATTGCAAATCTTGCCATGTGTGGTATGTCTCTCTGTCTTTCAATAACCAATGGCTTGTTAGGTTTTAATCTTACAATGGCTGCGTCTCCAGTTTTTATGAAATCTGGGTTCTGCTCCAATACCTCACCTGTAGCAGCATTCAATTTTTTCTGTATTTCAATAAACTGGCAGGCAATCTGTGCTGTGTGTATGTGGAATACAGGAGTGTATCCTTTTGTGATAACAGTTGGGTGATTTAATACAACAATTTGTGCTGTAAATTCAGTTACAACCGTTGGTGGATTGTTTTCATGTCCAAGAACATCTCCTCTTGCAATATCCTTCTTGCCGATTCCTCTTACGCTGAATCCTATGTTGTCTCCAGGTATTGCTTCCTGAATCTGTTCGTGGTGCATTTCTATGCTTTTAACTTCTCCTTTTACACCGGTTCCTTCCCTAGCAGGTAATACTATAATCTTATCACCGACTTTCATAACTCCTGTTTCAACCTTACCAACTGGAACTACTCCAATACCAGTTATGTTGAATACGTCCTGGATTGGAAGTCTCAATGGTAAGTTTGTTGGTTTTTCAGGCTCTTTGAACAGGTCAAGCTGCTCAACTAGAGTTGGTCCTTTATACCAGGACATCTTGTCAGATCTCTTGACAACGTTTTCTCCTTGTAATGCACTTATAGGTATGATTGGCATATTGTCTGTCTTGAATCCTGCTGTCTTCAATAATGTGGTCAACTCAGCCTTTACCTTGTTGTATGCATCTTCTTTGAAGTCAACAGTATCCATCTTGTTTACAATAACACCCATTTGTGCTACTCCAAGTGTTTTACATAACCATGCATGCTCCTTAGTCTGTGCCATGATCCCTTCTTTGGCAGCAACAACCAAGAATGCAATATCAGCTTGTGAAGCTCCTGTAATCATGTTTTTAATGAAGTCTTTGTGTCCAGGGGCATCAATTACAGTATACTCAAATTTACTTGTCATAAACTTTTTGTGAGACAAATCAATTGTAACTCCCCTTTCTCTTTCTTCTTTAAGATTATCCATAACGAATGCAAATTCGAATCCTTTCTTACCTAATTCCTCAGCTTTTTCTTTGAGCTTTCTCATTGCCTGCTCATCAATGTTTCCTGAGTCATACATCAACCTACCTACAGTGGTTGATTTACCATGGTCTACGTGACCTACAAACACAATATTTACGTGTGGTTTTTGTTTTGCCATATTGTCAAATCCTCCCTAAATCTCTAAAATTAGGATATTTTTATCTTTCAAGTGGAAAAATTATTAGTATATAAACCTTTTCTTTTTAAAACCAAAAAATATGGGCAGAAACTGGTATAATCCATATATTTATATATACTTAAAAAGTAAAAAACCGGCAAACTAAATTTTTGTTTTAGTTTGCCATAAATGTGGACTAAACCGTTTCTCCAATTCTTTTCAGTTGCTCTATCCGTGCTGCTATTCTCTTTTGTTTCCAAATACTAAGTTTGTAGTGTTCTAACAGCGCTTGGAGTATGTCCAGCTCGAGTCCAAAAAACTCAGAGCAGAGTACTCTCGTCTTTTCTATAAGATCTGGGAGGAGCATATTATCA
Organism: Candidatus Nanoarchaeia archaeon; assembly: GCA_028713535.1. Lineage (GTDB taxonomy): Archaea > Nanobdellota > Nanobdellia > SCGC-AAA011-G17 > JACPNG01 > JAQTMY01. The sequence continues at coordinate 25,285 of JAQTOC010000002.1, forward strand.
AGGTCATCGTTGCTAAGAGAATTGCTGGAATTTCTTTCCTTTATAAGGTTGTAAACAAGAGAGTTTTCCCAATCCTTAAAGTCCTTTACTCTCAACTTTCTTAATTTTCTACCTAACTTTAAATGATAAATGTGAAATTTTTTACGCATAAGAAAATCCTTTCTCCGGCTTTGCCGGTGTATCCTCAAAAGAGAACACAGTTAGAATTATAATAAAAATTTAGTACATTAAACGTTAAATTAACAAAAAGAAAATAAAGGTTATTTAAAAGTTTTATTGATTTTCAGTCAAGCCCTTCCTGTTTCTGATGCTGGCTATTACCTTGTTTTGTAATGTCTCTGGAAGTTTCTCAAATACCTGGTCTACGACAAAGTAAACTCCTCTTCCACCAGTGGCAGACCTTAAGTCAGAACTTAACCCAAACATTTCAGCTACTGGTAATTTTGCTTTGACAGTCATTGTAACTCCTTCCTGTTTCATGTCAATTAACTGTCCCCTTTTGTTTTGTATTAATTTGGAAACCTCTCCCATATACTCAGAAGGCGCATCTATTTGTAATACCTGCAATGGCTCGAATATTACTGGCTTGGCCATGTTTATGGCCTCTCTTAATCCGTCTCTTACAGCAGGCAATACCTGTGCTGGGCCCCTGTGAATAGCATCTTCGTGTAATTTTAAGTCCATAATTCTGACTAACATTTTCATTCCAGGCTCTCTTGCTAGGACACACATATCCATAACCTGCTCAAAACCATCGATTATTAATTCTATAACTTCTCCAATATGGACAATACCCCTTGTGTTGTCCACAATCATGTTTCCATGGTAAACATCTCTTATTGATTTTGCATCCTTCATTGGAATTCCAAGTGTTTCTAGTTTCTTGAAAGTCTCCATGTCAGATTTCTTTAATCTTCCCTCTGGAATTTCTCCTGCTTTTATTGCCTGATACAAGTTGTCTTCCAAAGGCTCGATTGTGAAATAAAATTTGTTGTGTTTGTTTGGTGATTTTCCTTCAGCTTCTGGGGATTTTGTTTGTATTGTTTCCCTGTAAACTACAATTGGAGGTGAAGTTTTAACCTGCAACCCTTTTTCAGTTTTGATTCTGTTTTCAATGACTTCTAAATGTAGCTCACCCATTCCGGAAATTAGATTTTCCCCTGTTTCATCATTAATCTCAATTTTAATTGTTGGGTCTTCCTTGTTAACCTGCTTTAATACCTCAACAAGTTTTGCTAAGTCACCAGAGCTTACTGGCTCAATTGATTTTGTGATTACAGGATCAAATATGTGTTTAATGGCCTCGAATGGTTCCATTGGCTTGCTCGAAATTGTTTCTCCTGAGAATGTATTTTTTAATCCAACCAAGCCAATTATGTTTCCAGCAGGGCTGTCTTCTACCTGGATTCTCTGTGCTCCTTTGTAAATATTAACTTGCTGGACTCTGACCTCTCTTTTTGCACCATTCATGTAAAGAATGTCTCCCTGTTTTACAGTCCCAGAAAATAACCTTCCGCAAGCAACTTCTCCTGCATGCTTGTCAATTACTATTTTAGTTACGATAAATGCAACAATCCCGTTGGGATCGCAGTGTGTTAATGATTTTCCTTCTTCGCTTTCAGGATCGCCGTGCCATATTCTTGGAATCCTGTACTTTTGTGCCTCCAAGGGATTTGGATGATGTTTAATTACCATTCCCAAAACAACTTCGTGCAATGGAGCTTTTTTTGATAATTTTTTATATTCTTCTTCTCCAGCTTCATAAGCAGAAATCACATCCTTGAAGCTGATATTTTTGTCTTTCATGTAAGGAAAGCTCAATGCCCACTTGTGGAAAGCAGATCCAAAAGCAACAGCTCCTGCCTGAACATTTGCTATCCATTTTTCTTTGAATTCATCCGGAGCAACGCTCTGAATATATTTGTTAACATCAGTTATAATCTTCATGAATCTTTCAGACATTTGTTCAGGGGTTAATTTAACTTCCTTGATCAATCTGTCAACCTTGTTGATGAATAAAACAGGTTTTACCCTTTCTCTCAATGCCTGTTTTAATACAGTTTCTGTCTGGGGCATCATTCCTTCAACAGCGTCTACTAAGACAATGGCACCATCAACAGCTCTCATTGCTCTTGTAACGTCCCCCCCAAAGTCAACGTGTCCAGGAGTATCAATTAAGTTGATCAGGTAGTCTTCACCCTTAACATGATGAATCATTGAAACAGAAGCAGCGTCGATTGTAATTCCTCTTTCCTGCTCGTCAGCGTGGAAATCCAAAGCTAGCTGTCTTCCTGCCAATTCTTCAGACATCATTCCAGCTCCAGCTAGCAAGTTGTCTGAAAATGTTGTTTTTCCATGATCGATATGAGCGCAAATAGCAATGTTTCTGATTTTTTCTGGTTTTCTTGAAAGTTCCCTTACCTTATCGATCATCTTGTCAGCCATATGAATTACTCCTTAAATTAGTTATTTGATAAGAGGTTTGGTTTTTATTTATTTTATAAATGTTTTGGTTTATAGAAAAAGATATAAAGTGTTATTTTTTTAGGATAAGATGGAATATAAAAATCTCTTTTCATTTAATATTAAATGGAGTTATAAAACCGTAAGTTTGTTGTTATTTTTAATTTTTCTTCCAAACCTGCTTGGTTTGATTAATATTCCAACAGTTTTCGGATTTAAAATTCATTTTTTTCAGCTAGCTATCTTTATTGCCGCTTTGCTTTACGGTCCTAAGGCAGGTCTACTCTCAGGATTGATTGGATCTCTAAATTCAGCTATAGTTATGAATAACCCATATATTATTGTAGGAAATGCAATTCTGGGATTTTTCTTTGGCTTGTTCTTAAGAAAAGGATTAAAAACAATATATGCAGTACTTTTAGCTTTTCTAATTCAAATCCCCTGGCTGGTTTTAACAGATTATTTTTTGCTCGGATTGTCTGTTTCATTTATCCTTACTCTATTAATAGCCTTGTTAATCTCAAACATTGTCTGGGCAGTAATAGTAAATTATTCTAAAAAGCCACTGATGGGCATGGTAGAATGATGATTGATTTTAAAATATATTCCTTAGTTTTAATTAAGGAAAATAATGTAATCTTTTCTTCTAAAGAATCTGGATTAAAACCCCTAGTTGAGTGTATCACTAAAACTAAAAACCAAAAAGATTGTTTGTTGTATGACAAAGTTATCGGGTTGGCTGCAGCTAAATTAATTGTTTATTCTAAGATTGTTTCTAGAGTAAAAACTCCTTTAGCTTCAATACCCGCAAAAGAATTTCTGGAAAAAAATAAAATAACGTTAGAGGCAGAAGATATTATTGAAAACATTCTTGATAAAACTAAAACCAGGATTTGTCCAATGGAAGAAAAATCAAAAGTCTTGAGTCCAGAAAACCTTTTTTTATCCCTAAGATTAAAATAACTCGCTTAACAGGAATTTAATAAGGACTTTACTATATAGTGACAACAGAACAGAAAACTTTATATATAACTGACACTATCACGAAGTAATGAAAAAGCCGTTATTTCCTCTGGTATTGGCAATGTTTTTGGTGGTTTTGCCGATAGGGGTGATCTCTTTTGGTAATCCACTCGCCAATGCCAAAGAAATTAACTCGCCTTCTGACAGGATAAAAATAGATGACCTAACACTTTCTAATGAAAAACTGATAATTAATTATGAAAACATCCATCTTGCCCAGTTTGAAGACACAAATTCAATGGATCCGGTTTTGGATGACAAATCCATTGGCATCGAGATTGTTCCTGATTATGAAAATGAAATCAATGAAGGAGATATTGTTGCTTATGAATCAGAATACGGAATAATCATTCATAGGGTAGAAAAAATTTCTTATGATAACGATGGTTGGTACGCAACCATGAAGGGAGATAACAACTCAGTTTCAGATCCTTACAATGTAAGGTTTGATCAGATAAAATATGTTTTGGTTGGAGTATTATACTAGGAGGAAAAAATGAAAGAAGTCAGATGTCCAAACTGTGGAGCCTTGTACTCTTCAGATGAGAATCTTCCACACGAATTAGTATGCACCTGCCACACAAAGATAAAGGTCGCTCAGTTAAAACACTAGAACCATAACCAAGTAGCCTGTCAGGCATCCAGCAGTTAGAAAAGGCATAGCTGGATAAAATTTCTTTCTTTTTGCAAGCATAAGTAAGATTGTTAATGCTATTGCTGTAAATATTGGGATTATGAACGCGAAATTTCCATACATACCCATAGCAACTCCAGTAAATAATAATGGAAAACCAATGTCCCCTCCGCCAAGAATCGCATTGTCTTTCTTGTAAGGAATGAACAAGCCAGCAAACATTTTTGTTTTAGTCTGGAATTTAGCCAGTTCAATCATGTGTTTTGTTTTCCATACTGCAATCATGTCGTATATTGAAATTATTAAGAGAATAATTAATGCCCCCCAGATGTTGAGCATCGGGGAAAATATCGCTGCCAGGGAACCATAAATAAATATCTCTGTGAAATTATGGATATACACATTATTTTTGAAAGTTCTTAAAAGAGTGAATATCAGTGCTAATCCCAGTGCAAATATTTCTGGGACAAAAGCAGAAAATGAAATTGACAATGTAATTAAGATACTGATGAAAAACCAGAACCTCCATATACGATATGCCTTGAACTTTGCCAAAATAAAAATAAATATTGAGGCTAAAACCAGCATAATAAGAACCTCTGCTGCAGAATATGTTGAACTCACCTCTGGCCTTTCCATGTTATAAGGCAGTTCTTCCTGGATAAAATGTTTTGTTACAACTAAACCAACAAACTGTGCAGCCAGAAATAATAAAATTAAAATCAAAGTTATTTTCCAATTATGCTTCATAAAAATAAATTGTTTTATTAATTTAAAAGATTATGGTTCAGTTTGATTCCTGAATATTCCTTTATACCTTGCTTTTCCATCGGTTTTTTCAAAAATGATCTGGCATATTTTGATTCCAGAATTTAATCTTAAAGGAACCTTGCCCATATTATTCATTTCAAGAACCTGGTAATTGCTGATGCCTGGCTGCAAAAACGAGGCAGATATATGGACCATCAACCCCAGTCTTGCAAATCTGCTTCTTCCTTCTAACCAGCCGCAGATGTTTTCAGCCAAGCTTATTTTTTCCTTTGTTATAGCCAAAATAGTTTCATTTGGTTTTATTATTATGGATTTTTTCTTTGAAAACTTTGTTAGTTTCTTATAATCAATTTTTTCATCTACGTTATATACTTTTCTTGATTTTTTAAAAGTCCTGAACTTGTCATCTAATGTTAGGTCTATAGAGCCAGGCCCAACATTGTTTTTGTTAAAAGGATTTATTTTTATGTTCCCTTTCTTAATCTCTTTTAGAATTTCCTCTTTTGTTAAGATTGACATAATCAACAATTATATCTTTCTGCTTAAATTCCTTTCTGAATCTTCTTTTTCTTACAAAATACACGACTAACACCAAAACGAAGATTATGACTGCGACAGCCATTAAAAATATCCAGATGGCTCCGATTGTTAAAGCAATAACCAAGCTAATCAAAAGTATGAAAGGCAATAACAACAAAAATTTAAAAGTTTTGCTTAAATCCTTGATGAGTTTCATTCAAACAGCCTCTTAAAAAAATTTTTCCCAGCTTTTAAGTTCACATCTTCTTCCTTTCCCAGGTCTTCAAACAATTCTTTCTGTTTTTTATTCAATTTCTTTGGGGTTATTACATTTATCCTTACTAAAATATCCCCTGTCCTTGAGGAGTTTAATTCTGGCATGCCTTTTCCTCTCAACCTCATAATTGTTCCAGACTGTATTCCATTAGGAATCTTAATTTCAACTTCTTTTTCAAGAGTGGGAATTTTTACTTTGTCTCCGAGTGCAGCCTGGCTGAAACTGATTGGAACCTCTAAAATTAAATCGTTTCCCTGTCTCTCAAATATTTCATCATCCTCAACTTCAATGTAAACATAAAGATCTCCTGGTTCTTTTGAATATTTGTTTGGCTCGCCCTCTCCAGGAATTCTTAATCTTGTTCCAGAGTCAACACCGGTAGGAATTTTTATTTTTAGTTCCTGCTCTTCTTCAATTAATCCATTATCACAATGCCTGCATTTTTTAATAATCTCTTCCCCCTCGCCTTTGCATCTTGGGCAGTCTCCAACCTGAGTAAAAATTCCAAATGGAGTTCTTCTTGTAATCCTTACTCTGCCCTGTCCATTGCACTCGCTGCATTTTTTTAGTTCTTCAGCTCCGGTTCCGTTGCATTTTTCACACAAACTTTCCTTGTTTAACCTAATTCTTTTCTCAACACCATTGGCTGCCTCTTTCAATGTAATTTCCAAATCATATCTTAGGTCTGTTCCTCTGGCTCTTCTCTTGCCTTTATTCCCAAAAAACATGTCAAAAATGCTTCCTCCAAAAAAGTCTTCAGAATTATTCCCAAATATTTCTGAGAAAATGTCATCAAAGTTAGCCCCCCTGAATATATCTTCCTGGCTGTATCTCTGGTCAAATCCAGCATGGCCAAACTGATTATATTGGGATCTTTTTTCTTCGTCACTAAGAACTGCATAAGCTTCAGAAATTTCCTTGAATTTTTCTTCAGCTCCAGATTCTTTGTTCCTGTCTGGATGAAATTTTAGAGCTAGTTTTTTGTATGCTTTTTTGATGTCTTCCTTGCTAGCACTCTTGCTTACTCCTAAAACTTCATAATAGTCTTTCTTAGCCATATAAAATCCCTTCTAATTCAGATTTTAAATCTTCCGGAACGTATTTTTGAGTTATATTGTAAACTAACTCTCTATCAACCCCATAGTCTTTTACCAATGTTCTTAAGACTTTAACTATGGAGGTTCTTTCAGGATGCGAAGCATTGTTTTTCAAGCCCAAATAAGCCCATTGTAATACTACTTTATTACTCAAGTTTATGTCTACTTCTGGATGTGCATCTAAGATTTCAAATAAGGGGCTTTTTTCAGATAAAAAAAGAGGTCTTAAAACCTCATTAATCTGATTCTCACTCTTTATCGTCATCTACGACCTCTGCATCAACAACATCGTCTTTGTTTTTCTTCTTTGCTTTTTTGTCTTTGTTTTCTTTTGGTGCGTTGGCTGCAGCCTGCTGGTACATCTTGACTCCGATTTCTTGGGCTGTCTTTTCAACTTCATGCAGTTTCTTCTTTATTTTTTCAGTGTCGTCTGTTTTTAATGCATCCTCAAGTTCCTTGATTGCTTTTTCAATTTTTTCCTTTGTTTCTTTGTCTACCTTGTCTCCATATTCCTCAATTAACTTGTTTGTTGAATGCACTAATGACTCCGCGTTATTCCTTACTTCAACAGTATCTCTTCTTTTCTTGTCTTCTTCTGCGTTTTTCTCTGCGTCCTTAACCATTTTTTCTACATCTTTCTCATCCAGTCTTGAGCCGCCTGTAACTGTAATTTTTTGTTCTTTTCCTGTTGCCAGATCTTTTGCTGAAACATTTACAATCCCATTTGCGTCAATGTCAAATGTAACTTCAATTTGTGGTATTCCTCTTGGTGCTGGGGGAATCCCCTCCAAATTAAAGCTTCCAAGACTTTTGTTGTCAGCAGCCATTTCCCTTTCTCCTTGTAATACATTAACTGTCACAGCAGTTTGGTTGTCAGCAGCAGTGCTGAATATCTGGGATTTTCTTGTTGGTATTGTTGTGTTTCTCTGAATCAATGGAGTTCTTATTCCTCCCAGGGTTTCAATTCCAAGTGTTAATGGAGTAACATCCAATAACAAAATATCTTTTACATCCCCTCCAAGTATTCCAGCCTGGATTGCTGCTCCCAAAGCAACAGCCTCGTCAGGATGCACAGACTTGTCAGGTTCTTTTCCAGTTATTTCTTTTACAATTTCCTGGACCTTTGGAATTCTTGTTGAACCACCAACTAAGATAATCCTGTCAAGATCTTTTGCTTCCAGTTTAGCGTCTTTCAATGCCTGCTTTGTAGGTCCTTTTAATTTTTCAAAAATTTCATGGCAAATGCTCTCAAACTTGGCCCTTGTAAGTTTCATTGTTAAATGCTTAGGCCCATTTGAATCCGCAGTAATGAATGGCAGATTTATGTCTGTCTGCTGCATAGTGGATAATTCTTTCTTTGCTTTCTCTGCAGCTTCCTTTAATCTCTGCAATGCAGTTGCATCTGCTCTTAGGTCAATCTTGTGCTCTTTTTTAAATTCCAAAGCAATGTAATCAATTATTGTATCATCAAGGTCATCTCCACCCAATTTATTATTTCCAGATGTGGATTTAACTTCAAACACGCCGTCTCCCAATTCAAGAATTGAAACATCGAATGTTCCACCACCAAAGTCAAAGACTAAAATTGTGTGGTCGTGTTTTTTATCTACACCATAAGCTAATGCAGCAGCAGTTGGCTCGTTGACAATTCTTAGTACATTCAAGCCGGCAATTTTTCCAGCATCTTTTGTTGCCTGTCTTTGTGCATCATCAAAATAAGCAGGAACTGTGATTACAGCATCATTTACCTTAGTTCCTAAATAGGCTTCTGCGTCTGTTTTCATTTTTTGTAGTATCATTGCAGAAATCTGTTCAGGGCTGTAATGTTTTCCGTCAATGGTTATTTTTTCCCTTTTGCCCATCAATCTTTTGATGGATCTTATAGTATGCTTTGGATTAACTATTGCCTGCCTTCTTGCAGCATCTCCAACCAAGATTTCATTGTCTTTAATCAAGACTACGCTCGGTGTTATGTTAGAACCTTCTGAATTAGGAATTATTTTTGCCTTGCCAGCTTCCATAATAGCAACAGCTGAAAATGTTGTTCCTAGATCAATACCAATTGTTTTACTCATTTTTTTCCTCCCTTGCTAACCTTTACTTTAGCAAACCTTATTACTTTATCATGAAATTTATACCCAGATTGCAGTTCTTCTGTTACTGTTCCTTCTGGTTTGTCAGAATTTTCCTGCAACAAGGCTTCATGCAGCTCTGGATTAAATTTTTCACCCAAAACTTTTATTTTTTGTATGCCTTCTTTTTCAAGAATCTCATTAAATTGGGCATAAATCAATTCAATGCCTTTAATGAAATTCTCCTTGTCTTTTTGGTTGTTAAATGCTAACTCAAAATTATCAATAACCGGAAGCAACTTAATCATTAATTCTTTATTTCCATAAGTTGCTAGATCTTCTTTCTCTTTTTCTGTTCTTTTCCTGTAGTTCTCAAATTCTGCCTGCAGTCTTTGTAAGATATCTTTGTATTCGTCAAGCTGTTTTCTTATATCTTCATTGTCTTTATTCTCTTCTTTCTTTTTCATTTGTTATCACCAAGTTCTTGTTGACTTCAAGTCAACGTAGTTTACGTAAACTAACTTATATTTAAACCTTTGCCAAAACATTTATAAATAAAAACATTTTTATAATAGAATGCCTACGTTTCACAAGATAACGATTATAAGAACTTCTAAACCCCATAGTCTTGAGCTAAACCAGGAAATACAGTGGATATCTCATTCCCTTGGCTTATTTGGCGACAGAGACAAGGAAAAGTCTTGTTTTAGGGTTTTTATTGAATTGGTTAAAAGCAATAAAGAAGACAAGATGCTATCCAGTGATGAGCTTGCTGAAAGGTCTAACCTATCTAGGGGAACAGTTATACATCATTTAAACAGGTTAATGGACGCAGGGATAGTTCTAAACCACAGGAATAGGTACATGCTAAGGGTTAATAATCTTCAATCTTTAATAAACCAGATCCACAGAGAACTTGATGATTACTTTAGAGATCTAAGAAAGATTGCCGAAGAGATTGACAATAAGATCTAAATTGATGTTACTTTTCCTTTTTCATCTTCTCCCAAGTATATACAAATATAGCTACTCAACCAATCCAAACAAGTAAATAAATACTATCCCCAAAATAAAGAACCCAAAAACAAGCAACGATTTCCTAAAGCTCAACTCTTTCCTTAGCTCAGGAACTAGATCAGAAGCAGAAATATAAATAAAACCGCCAGCAGCAAACGGAATTAAAAACAAGCTTAAGTTACTTGGAAGAAAATATCCAATTAATCCGCCAAGAACAGCAGCCAGAGCAGAAACAAAATTCAATAACAACGCCTTGCTTTTTTTAACTCCTGCATAAATCAAAACTCCAAAGTCCCCAATTTCCTGCGGAATCTCATGAAAAATCACAGCTATTGTTGTTGTGATTCCTAAAGGGGTATTTACCATAAAGCTTCCGGCAATTATTAACCCATCTATGAAATTATGTATCGAGTCTCCAACCCAACTCATATGCGCAAAAGTGTGTATATTGCAGTTTTCTTTGTGGCAATGCCTCCAGTGCAGTATTTTTTCAATTAAAAAGAATAAAACAAATCCAATTAAAACAAACAAGAATACATTCTTTGTTCCTGTTGCAATAGCTTCAGGAATTAAATGCAAAAATGCACCGCCCATCAAAGCGCCAGCAGACAGTGCAACTAGTATTAACAATATTTTTTCTAGGACATTATGCTTTAATCCAAGCGTTATAACCCCAATCAATGATATTAAGCTAACAATAAAAGTGCTTAATAATATTAAAATCAAGCTATTCATTTTGTTTTAATAAACTATGTTATTATAAATCTTTCTAACAAAATTCCTTTATCTCAGATTTAAGAATGCTTTTTTCAATCAGCTCTTCCTTGTTTTTTATTTTATCCTCAATCCTTTTTATAGTCTCTAGCCTTGCTTTTGTCTCAGGGCTTTTTGCAATCATGAAAGAGCAGCAGTCAGGATATGGCTGTATAGAGTCCTCATAAGTTCCTATTTTCTTTGCTAGGTCAATAACCTCCTCCTTGTTCGTCCCGATTAACGGGGCAAGAACAGGAATTTCAGAAGCATCATAAATGCATCTTAGGTTTTCAATTGTCTGGGATGCAACCTGGCCAACACTGTCTCCAGTAACCATAGCTTTAATTTTTTCTTTTTTAGCAATCTCATTTATTATTTTTATCATGAATCTTCTGTAAATAATCATTCTGCATTCAGAGTTAACAGTCTTAATTAATTCTTTTTGTATGTCTTCAAAAGGAACAGTATATAGTTTAGATTTAATTTGTATTTTTGTTAAGGTCTTAACTAAGTTGTCTATCTTTGATAGAACTCCTTGCTGTATTGTTTTATTGTAGATATGGACAAATACAACCTCGCAGCCTCTTTTCATCATCAAGAAACTTGCAACAGGGCTGTCAATCCCCCCAGATAAAGAGCAAATGATTCTTGCGCTTGAGCCAACAGGCAGACCACCAACCCCTTTGATTTTTTTTGTATAAATAAAAACATCTTTGTTGCAAACATTGACGAATAATTCAATGTCAGGATTTTTTAGGTTGACATTCTTTTTGAGGTTCTCGCATATAAACTCGCCAAGTATCTCGTTTATTTCCTTGGAGTTTTTTTCAAATCTCTTGTCAGATCTTTTGCAGCTGACCTTGAAACTAGAGAATTTTTCTTTTCCTAACATCTCAATTGAAACCCTTTTGATTTCCTCAATGTCTAACTTTGTTCTTATGCAGTATGAAAAATAAGCTACTCCAGGAACTTTACTTAGGATTAATGTGATCTCTGTTTCATTATATTCTTTGTTTAGTTCACATAAAACATAACTATAACCTTTGTAAACTTTTTTTACTTTGTTTCCTAAAGTTTTTTTTATGTTTTCACTAAGTTGTTTTTCAAAGAAGCTTTTGTTCCTTCCTTTAGTTCCTATCTCACTGTAATGAACAACAATGCAATCCATAATCTACTCTTTAATCCTAAATTTAAAAACGTTTCTAGCAAGTTTTATAAGCTATATGCCTTTCTTAAACTTATGGCTCATTATAAGCAGTTATGTGCGATATGCAAAAAAAACATGGTTCTGATGAGCTTTAGGAAAAAATTTCCAATCTGTGTTGACTGTGAATTAAAGCAGATAGATGGAGAAATTGAGAACCCAAAATTCAAGAAACTGTTTGACATTCCAGTAAAGTTTTACAGGGAAAATGATTTTCTGAGGGATATTAAAAAAAAATATTTGATGTATGGCTTTCTGACAGAGAAGCAGATAGCTGCTTTTAAGAAAACCGTTAAAGAAATGCAAAAGGATTTAAAGAAGGGTTAATCCTTAGTTAAGGAGGTGTAAAATGTTAAGTACATCAATGATTATTGTATTGGTTATCCTTTGTATCTGGGAACTGATAATGAAGGGTATTGCTTTGTGGAAAGCAGCAAGAAACAGCCAAACACCATGGTACGTTTGTATTTTAATCTTTAATACCATAGGGATATTGCCACTGGTTTACATACTTTTCTTCTCAAATCCAAAAGGGATTAAGAAGGAAAAATAAACTGCAGTAACGAAAACAATTTAAATAAGAAATAATAAAGGTGTAGCATGAAACTTGTAGTTGATATACAGAACGATAGTTTGACAGATTTGGCCAAGGCAATAAAGCTTCTTGAAAAAGCCAAATACAATAGGGAAAATAACAGGCCTCTTACAGAAGGATTTGAGGATCTTGGGATTAATGCTCCAAAGCAGGCTGCAAGCTCTAGCGCCTCTATGTCTAAGGCAGCAGAAGCAGCTAAAAAGCAGCAGGAGTTGATGGGCAAAATCGACCTTTCAACATACTTCTCAAAGGGATGAAACCTGTAAAACCTAGACCAGTAAAACTTTTTTGTGGGGTTCTCTACAAAGGAGAAGAGGACATTGAGGCAGCTGTTAAAAAGCTTCAGAAAAAGTTTGGCCCAATCGAACTCATCTCGCCCCTTTATGATTTTAATTTTACTGATTATTATGAAGAAGAGTTCAGTAATAACTTAAAAAAGAAATTTCTTGTTTTTACTAAATTAATTGACCCAGAAAGTATTGCAGACATAAAATTATTCACAAATAAAATCGAACAGAAATATACTAAAAAAGGTAAAAGAATTTTTAATCTTGATCCTGGTTATTTATCACTTGAAAATCTGATTTTGCCAAGTGCAAAGCCAAGGCCTCACAGGATTTATCTGAGAAAAGGGATTTATGCAGATCCAGTTTACATATTCACAAAGAACGAGGCCATAGAATTTAAGCACACATTCCCTGACTTTAAGGAACTTTCTGTTAAGAACTTTTTTGTTGATTTAAGGAAAAAATATCTTGAGCAACTAAAACATTAACTTTAAATATCTATTTTTTAGATATTAATTCATGAGGTTAAGAGTAAAAGAGGTTAATCTTTCTGCCGGGCATGTTTTGATAGCTATCCTGAGCAAGGAAGATGCTAAACATCTAGATGTGAATGCAAATGATAGGATTGATATAAACGGGACAAAGGTAATTGTTAATGTTTCTTCTAAAGGAGTCTCAAAAGGGACCATCGGCTTGTTTGAAGAGAGTCTTAAGACCTTAAAACTAAAACCAAATGAATTTGTTAATGTTAAAACTTCTGCAAAGCCCAGAGGGATTGAGTATATTGAAAAAAAATTAAGAGGAAAAAAACTTGAGAAAGAAGAAATAGAGCGAATAATCCAGGAAGTTGTGAAGAACGAGCTTAATGAGGCTGAGATTGCTTACTTCATTTCTGGATGTTACACCCGGGGCATGAGCGATGAAGAGATAATTTATTTGACAAATGCAATGGTTAAGAGTGGAAAAATATTAAATACTAAAAACAAAAAAGTATTGGACAAGCATTGTGTGGGCGGAGTCCCAGGGAACAGGACTTCTATGATAATTGCTCCAATTGTTGCTGCAGCAGGATTTGTTATGCCAAAAACTTCTACAAGGTCGATAACCAGTCCGTCAGGAACTGCAGACACGATGGAAACCCTTGCAGATGTTTCTTTGACAAAAGAGAAGATTGAAAAGGTAATTAAAAAAACAAACGCATGTTTAGTTTGGGGTGGCGCATTGGATTTAGCAAATGCAGACCAGCCCATAATAAGGGTTGAAAGATTTTTGATGCTGGATATTCAGCCAATACTATTGTCAAGTATACTCTCAAAGAAAAAATCTGTCAATGCACAATATGTTATTGTTGACATTCCTATTGGAAAAACTGCAAAGATAAAAAGTAAAAGAACAGCCAATGTTTTGAAAAGAAGGTTCATCAAGATTGGAAAGCTTCTTGGTATGAAAATAAAAGTTGTTATCACAGATGGCTCCCAGCCAGTTGGTAATGGAATTGGCCCTGTTCTTGAAGCAATTGATGTTCTCAATGTTTTAAGAGGGGATGGTCCAAAAGATTTGATGGACAAGTCTATATTCTTGGCAACCGAGTTATTGGATTTGGCAGGAGTGAAACATGCCAGGTCAAAGGTCCTTAATATTTTAAATTCTGGCAAAGCCTACGAGAAGATGAAGGAAATTATCAAGGCCCAGGGAAAAAATGTTCACAGGTTAAAGGTTGGAAAATACTTTAAGATCATTCAGGCATCTAAATCTGGGATAATAAGTGAGATAGATAATGAAAGGCTTTCTAAGCTTGCCAGAATTCTTGGAAGCCCTGAAGATAAAGGCGCAGGAATTTATTTAAGTGTTAAAAAAGGATATAAGGTAAAAAAACAGCAGCCAATCTTTACAATGTATGCTGAATCTAAGAAAAAGCTTGAATTTGCTCTAGAGGAACTTGACGAAAGATATCCTATGAAGATTGTTTAAACCCATTCTTTTGGCTCAAAAAGGCTATTTTGGCAGTATTTGGGTTCTAGAAAAGTTTATAAATAAGTAATCACTTTAAAGTGATAACTAAGATGAAACTAATGTTTATATCAGATAATGAATTCCCAGAAAAATGGGAGGGAGTGGTAAACACTGCCCAGACAGAAAATCCTTCTAAGATTATTTCATTAGGAGATAACCTGCCTACAGGTCCAAGAGAATCTGTGGGTGCTGACAGTCCATTTAAACAAACACTAAAAGACCTAACCAAACAAGGGAAGATTACTAAGGAACAACTTAAGGAAATGTCCTTAGAAAACCAGTTAGGACTTGTCTATGATACAATGGGGCATGATGTTTTTATGAGTATTTATAGTATGGCTCCTGAATTCATTAAGAACGGTGCTCTTTACATAAGAAATTCTTCGCTTCCCAGAATGCTTTCAATCACAGGGAATAGAGAATTTGACTATGAAAAATTATTAGAGTTTATAGCTAAAAAACAAAATGTAAAAAGTGTTAATTATATAGACGAACTAAATGGTACTAATAAATTTGATTTACTAACCCTTGCCCGCTCTATGCAAATAGACTCAACAGGATTCCTTCTGATACCATACAGTCCAAACCTGAAAGAGGTCTCAGAAAGTTTAGAAGATTGTTATGATAAAATAAACGAGATGAATCCAAGCAGGCTCGTAATTTTAACCCATGAAAACCCTTATCCAGAAGGATTAGGAGTCACAAATAGGCCAGTAAAGACTAAAGAAATCCTAGAAGCTGCTATGAATAAAACAAAAGAAATTGCAACAAAACATGCAATATACAAAAGACCTACACTATTTTGTGGGCATTTGGCAATGACTTCCAATCTATATGAAAAAGATGGGGTAGACATCCAACCTCTTTCTGCTGATGAAGCCATTCTTTATAATTCTGAGAATGGGGGTTATGATAAATTAAGGATATGTTAATTCTTTATTTTTCTAACTATTCCTTTGTTTGCATCAACTTCAACCAAGTCACCATCTTTAAAGACTTTAGTAGCTATTTTTGTTCCAACAACGCATGGTTTTTTTAGTTCTCTTGAGATGACTGCAGCATGACTTAAAATCCCCCCTTCGTTTGTGACTATAGCAGAACATTTTTTAATTAAATCAATATCTCCGGGGTTAGTCATATTAATAACTAAGATAGAGCCTTCCTTAACTTTATCATACTCGTGTTTGTCTAAGTTACAAACTTCTCCCTTAACTTTACCCTTGTAAACAGGATACCCTTTAAGCTCATTCGTGTTTTTATCCACTTCAAAAAACTCTTTGTAAATTTGGTTGATAAGATTTTTTTTAGTGGTTATAATCTCTTTATCACCTACTCTTATATAAAAATAACCGTCTCTTCTTTGTGAAAGTTCTTTTATTTTCTCATTAGAAATAATAAATTTTTTTGAATAACTTCTCATTTCATCAAGGGTCAGATATCTTATCAGATCCCCGTCAATACCATTCTCTTTTCCAGCGAGATCTGTAGCCTGTTTAAATAATTTTTCTAGGATGCGATAAAGTTTTGCAATATTATCTCTTTTTTTAGAAATATTTTCTACAAGCTCAGAGCTTAATTTTTCTTTATCCTCTTTACCATTTAAACAACGATGGAAACAATTATAAAGGCCCAGTCCTAAAAGAACCATAGGATAAACCTCAACAATGGTTCTTAAGGTTTTTTGCCAGTCTTTAACATTTATTTTTTCAATTTGAGATTTACAATATGTAAAGATTTCCTCTGCAGGGTCCATTATTTTATTTATGGTTCCTTTCTCAATTAATTTTTCAGTTTCATCAGCAATATACTTTTCATTGATCATCATCTGCATGTCTTCATTCCCTCCAATAGCTGCAAAGGCATCATAACAAAAACCTACTTTTTGTCTAAGAGGTTTAAAATATGAAAAACTAGCGCAGTTTATAGTGAACAAAGGAATGTCTCTCTTACTCGAGGGTTTTAAACCATATTTTTCAATTGTTTCTCTAATCTGCTTAATATTCATGTATTTATAGGAACCCTAGATAAATATAAAAACTTAACTAAATAACAATAAAGTTTATATATTTTCTTTACCTATAGAATAACTATGAAAGCTGTAATCCTCGCAGCTGGGTATTCTGGAAGGAGTTTTCCTTTGATGAGAGACAGGCCTAAAGCACTTCTTCTGGTTAATGACAGGCCGGTAGTAGAGCATATTGTTGATAAACTTAAAGAGATAAAGAACATCAATAAAATCTATCTCGTAACAAATGAGAAATATAAAAATTTGTTCAAGGCCTGGTTGCACCATGATAATGTAGAAGTCATAAGCGACCAGACAAAAGACAAGAAAGAACAGCTCGGAGCAGTAGGCTCATTGAACTTTGCCCTGCAAAATAAAAGCATAAATGATGACCTCCTTGTTATTGCTGGAGACAATCTCTTTACATTTAACTTAAATCCATTGACAGAAAATAAAAATAAAATAAAGATTGGGGTTTATGATCTTAAAGATTTAAAAAAAGCAGCAGACTTTGGCGTAGTAAAAGTTGAGAATAACAAACTAATAGACCTCAAAGAAAAACCAGAGAAGCCAGATTCTTCTTTGGTAAGCACTGCTTGTTATTATTTCCCAAAAAAATCCTTAAAGCACATATCTTCTTTTCTGAATGAAAAAGAAGAGTCTGAACTGGGGCACCTTATCAGTTATATAAAAGAAAAAGAAGAAGTCTATACTCATAATTTTGAAGGAAAATGGTTTGACATAGGAACAGACTCTAAACTAAGAAAAGTAAGAAGAGAATATGTTTAATTACTTTTTTCTTTTTGATGTTCCAATAAGTTTTGTGATTTTAACGTCTAAAGCAAGTATTCTCCTTTCAAGTATGAATATCCTTCTTAGACTATAAATCATCCCAACTACAGCTCCGAGCATTACATAAAGAATTATTGTTATTTGGTCCATGATATCACCTCTAGAGAATATACGATTTAATTAGTTTAAATATTTTACTTTTTTAGAATCTTTTCTGCTATTACAGCAAAAGCAGGTCTTGTGATGAAAACACCTATTGAAACTCCGATGATTGTTGTTACTGCAAATCCTTTGACTAGCCCAGCACCAGCCCAGATTAATGGCAGCATGGCAGCAACAGTTGTGGCATATGCAGCAGTGATTATGAAAAATGCTCTTTTTATTTTTTCTTTCCAGCTATAATAGAATTCTTCTTTGCCGCCATGGAGTATTTCATCTATCATTACTATCTGGTCATCTACTCCAGTGCCTACTGCAGCAATTATTCCTGCAATTGAAACAATGTCAAGGTTCCATTTAATTATCGCAGCAACCCCAAGAGTAAGTATAACCTCGCTGAATAAAATGATCATGACAGGAATTAAAATTTTAAATGATTTATATCTCAAATATATAACAAGTCCAACACCCAAGAAAGCCAGTATTCCGACAATAAATGCATTCTTGACAAAGTCCTTTCCAAGCAAAGGAGATATTGAATCTAATTTTTCAACCTTGATTTCAAATGGCAATGAACCAGTTATCAAAATTGTTTGCAGGTTATTCATGTTGTATGTTGCTGCTTTGAATGCATCTGCTTCAGTTGCTCCGTACCCTGGTCCTGAGATTGCAATGTCCTGTGTTTCAACGCCCTTAAGGTTCTTTGATACTTTTAATGAATCAACTAACCTCCCATCTAAATAAAAGTCAATGTTTTTGTCAAGATATTCTTGGCCATTTTCCATAATCACGCCAAGATCCTTTGTTACACTGGCGTGTTTCTTTGCCACCTCTGGGCTTAACCTCATTGTGAATTCAAACGTACAGGCGTATCCATCCTGATTTTCATCACAGGATCTTATCCCTGCGCATGAGCCATCATCTCTGCATATAAATGGAATGTCTTCTTTTCCGCCTTCAAATACAACTTCATCCCCGATCTTGGCTTCGAACTTACCCTGTTGTTTGATTAAGTTAGCTATTTCATCTGATGTTACATCCGCAATCTCAATTAGAACATATTTTTGTCCACTTAGATCAGAAGCAGACCTTATTGTCATATCTTTTAATCCATAAACATTTAATCTGTTTGTTAACACTAAAATTAAATCATCAATATCCTTCTGTTGTATGTTGTCTCCAACAGGCCTTAGCAATGCTCTTGTTCCACCTTGTAAGTCCAATCCTTTGATTAAGTTAGATTTTTTTGCAGTTCTTACAGTAATCTCAGGAATGCCTCTTGCTAATAAAGCAATTTCCTTCTTGTTTGTTTTGATTGTAATTTTTTCTTTTGGCAATAATTCTTTTTCAATATTACTTATGTCTTCCTGGGTATTAACTTCTTTATCATTAATCTTCAGTATTATCGCGTTTTTATCAATGAACTTGCTTGAGATAACAGTCATATTTTCCAAAGTAAAACCAATGTCGCTTACAGTTTCATAAGTATATGTTTTAATATTAGTTTCTACGCTGAGTTTTACAGAAGGGCTATCCAGATACTTGACTGCTTCCTGATAATCTGCAAGAGTTGATATTCCCTGGCCGTTGATCTCTAGTATTTTATCTCCTTCTGCTAACCCTTGTTCTGAATAAATTGTTCCTGGGATTACAGACTTAACCTCAATTCCGTTTGCCCATGGATTTGGAGCAATTGCTAGTGCAGCTATCAATAAGCAGAATATCAAAATCCAGATTCTAATCCCCAAATTCTTTAATTTACTCATCTTTGAATTTTTTCCTTGTATACCAGTTTATTAAGTATGAATTTACGCTGTATGTTCCTATGACGTCTATTATTAAACCAATCATTATGATTAAGAACATTTCTCTAATAACAAAAGACCCTGAAAGCAAGTATCCAAACAACAAGGCAACCAATGTAGTAGCAGTCATTGTCAATCCTGTTTTGATTGAAGCCAAAGTCCTTTCGTTTATTGTTCCCTCTCTCCTCTTGAATACCTTTGCTGTCAATAAGATGTCTGTATCAAGGCCATAACAAATAATCAATAGTAAAGCAGAAATTCCTGCTGTTGAAACTCTTATCCCTAGCAAGTTTATTACTGCTAGATTGACTAGCATGTCAAATACACCTGAAAAAATAACAATTACGCTTGCAACTGGATTTTTGAATGTAATAAACACAACAATGCCCATGAAGAGGAACGCAAATAAAATAGCCTTTAGCATCTGCTGGTAGAAGCTTGAACCAAGGCTAGACCCAGTTTCCTCAAAAGATGAATTTTCGCTTGTAAGATCTATATTTAGTATTTCAGCTATTGCCTTTTTTAATTCTAAAGAATCAACCTTTCCTTCAATGGAAAAACCCTTTTGCTTGTCGCTTCCAAAATCAGTTAGTTTTCTGAATACAAACTCAGAATTAAACTTTTTTTCTAATTCAGGAACTAGATTAGTAGTATCCACCTCTGTGTAGACTGTGGCTGTTGCTCCACCAGTCAAAGTAACGTCCTTTTTTATTATGTCTCCTGTTTGAATGTAAGAGTTTGTTAATACTATTACGCTTAGAATAATTAGTATTAACGGTATGATAATTAATTTCTTCTGGTTCTTAAAGTAAAAATCAACTATCTTCATCTTTTTTCTGAGTTCTGGGGTGTTTAAAAAGGTTTTGGATAATTTTAAATATTATAAACAATTAGTCATTCTTAATGAAAGTAACTAAAGCTGATACCATTGTGATATTAGCACTAGTTGTTTTTGTATCTTTCTTTATAATATTCAGCCCAAGGTACATAGGTATGCAGGCTGCAGAATCTGCTGAGTATGAATGCGGAGACAGTATATGTACATCTCCTTTTGAAGACGAAATAACCTGCCCAGAAGACTGCGCCAATGAATTTAAATTTCCTTATCTAATCCTTGTGATTGTTTTAATCTTGCTTGTTCTCGGTTTGATATACTTTAATCTTTACAAGGGAAAAAAGGATTTGAGGGACATGACCAGAGGAAAAATGCCCTACACAAACATAAAAGACTATGATAACTTAAAGGGTTTTGTTAATAAGGAGATTAACCTTGGAACCAAGCTTAAGGACATTACTTTAAAATTAGCTGAAAAAGGCTGGACAAAGAAACAGATAGAGTTTGTTTATGATGATATTATATGGGAAAAGAGAAAGGTCTTGATTGATCTGACCCCTAAACAATCAAGGAATACAAAAGAGTTAATTGAATATTTAACTAACTGTAAAAAACTGAATGTTGATGAGGCAACAGTTAAGTTAAAACTTCTTGAAAAAGGCTGGGAAAAGGGTACAATTAAAGACGCTCTTAAACAAGTTAAGTATTAATAGAAACATTTATAATTAAAATAATTTGAACTTCTTCTGTGCACCGGTAGTCTAATGGCTAGGATATCAGCCTTCCAAGCTGATGATCCGGGTTCGACCCCCGGCCGGTGCATATCTTTTTAACTAAAACTTTATATAAAACTAAACAACTAAAATTTTATGCGCCAGTAGTATACCGGCTTAGTATGAGAGCTTCCCAAGCTTTAGAACCGGGTTCAATTCCCGGCTGGCGCAATTTATTTTTATAATCTTCTAAAATTAACTCACTTTTCCAGTAAAAATCATCACCAAAATCTATATAAACTGTTAAAAAGATTTTTAAACCAATCAGGAGGGATTGCCATGAATAGAAGAACAATAATAATCTTAGAAAGAGGCCTTCTCGTTGTTTTGGCTGTTCTTTTAGTAATTTCTATTGTTACGTCTGGATTCAAAGCCTCATCTGGAGAAATTTCCAAAGATGAAGCTGTTACAAAAGCAATGGATTATATAAACACAAATGTTTTAGGGGGGCAGGTTGAAGCAACATTAGATGATTCATCCTCTGAAGCAGGTTTATATAAATTTAAGATGACTATCTCAGGAAAAAGCTACGAGTCTTATGTCACAAAAGACGGTAAGTTATTTTTCCCAGCAGCATATGACTTAACTGCAGAAACAGAACCAACAACAGAGGAACAACCTACAGAAGTTTCAAAAACAGACAAGCCAGTAGTTGAATTGTTTGTAATGAGCCACTGTCCTTATGGAACTCAGATAGAAAAAGGTATGATTCCTGTAATAGGAGCATTAAAAGATAAGGCAGATATTAAAATCAAGTTTGTAAACTATGCAATGCACGGTGAAAAAGAAGTTTATGAAGAGTTAAGGCAGTACTGCATACAGCAGGAATTTAATGATAAATACATAGATTACTTGACATGTTTCTTGGACAAGGGAGACACAACCGACACATGTTTGGATAAACTAAATATTGACAAAACCAAATTGAAAGCATGCGAGGATGCAGCAGACAAGGAATTTGATATCACAAAGAACTTTGAGGATAAATCAAGCTGGTTAAGCGGAACTTATCCACAGTTTAATATCTATAAAGCAGAAAATGAAAAATACGGGGTCAGAGGATCTCCAACACTGGTCGTTAACGGTGCTGTAGTAAGCTCGGCTAGAAATTCTGCAGCTTTGTTAGATGTTGTCTGTAACGCATTCAATACAAAACCAGAGGAATGTAACACAGAATTAAGCTCAGAAAATCCGTCGCCTGGATTTGGTTTTAGTGTAACTGGAAACGCAGCAGCTGATGCTGGCTGTGCCAGTTAATTTTTTCTTTTTTTAATAAAGTTTATAAATAGTTAAAAAGGTCAATAAAATATGATATGTGTAATCGCAATGGTTGTTTTTGGCATCCTCGGTATTTTTTCAGTTAAATACAGGACAATTGCCAAAGAATCATTTGATTGTGTTTTTAGGAGGATTACACTAAGGCCGTGTACAACCGGGTTGGATGAAAGATTAAAAGGGCAGATAACAGGAAAATTGATGAAGAGAAGTCCTAAAATTGCTGCATTTACATATAAATATTTTGAAGTATTTTCATGGTTGTTTTTGATATTATTGATTGGAAGTTTGGTTTATTCTGGGATTAGTGCTTATAATTTAATTGCTTATGGCAACTGTGGTGGTCCGGATCCAGAGGATTTCTGCGTATTCGATCCAAGTACTTATTCTACAGATGAAGCCTGTGAATGTACAACTGATAAGGATTGTACCTGTCCAGAAAGTGTTTGTAAGTGCCTTGATGGTAAATGTGTTCCTTAGAAACCTTTATTAATTTTGCACTTTTTTTAATTCTATGAACTTTGAAAGAATAAGGCAGGATTTTCCAATATTAAACAAACTTGTTTATTTAGATTCTGCCTGTATGAGCTTGAAACCCATCCAAGTTATAGAAAAAATAAACGAGTATTACAAAGAATACCCTGGATGTGGTGGAAGAGGAGTTCATAGCATAAGCAAAAAAGTTGACGAAGAAGTCTTTAAAGCAAGAAAGGAAATACAAAAATTATTTAACATAAAAAAAGAAAGCCAGATTGTTTTTTCTAAAAACACGACAGAATCACTTAACTTAGTCTACAATGGATTAAACATAAAGGGAAACATTATTACAACAGATAAAGAGCACAATTCAAACCTGCTGCCAGTCATTAAACTATGCAGAGAAAGAGGAATGAAGCACATTATTGTTAACAGCAATAACTGCGTGTTTGACCTTGCGGATTTTGAAAAAAAGATGAACAAGGGTATCTCTCTAGTTTCTATGGTTCATACCTCTAATTTAGATGGCTCAACAATTCCTGCCAAGGAAATAATTAAAATAGCTCACGATAATAATTCCATAGTTATGCTGGACGGGGCTCAGTCTGCTCCACATAAGGAAATTGATTTAAAAAAATTGGATGCTGATTTGTTTGCATGCTCAGGTCATAAGATGTTAGGCCCAACAGGAATTGGAATGTTGTATGGAAAAGAAGAAATTCTGGAAAAGCTGAACCCCCTTATTGTTGGAGGGGAAACTGTAACAAACTCAACATATAATAGTTATGAAATAGAAAAGGTTCCAAATAGATTTGAAGCTGGATTGCAGCATTATTCTGGAATAATTGGTTTTGGCGAAGCATGTAATTACTTAAGAAAAGTTGGTATGGATAACATAATGAAGCAGGAATTAAAAGTAAATCAGATAATCGATGATGGATTAAGACCAATAGGAGGGATTAATATCCTGGGCCCTGAAGATGTTAGATTCAGACCTGGCATTACATCATTTACATATAAAAATAAGGATGTTCACCAGATTGCACTACTCCTCGATCATTCTAAAAAAATAATGATGAGGTCAGGGATGCATTGTGTTCATTCCTGGTTTAACAAGCATAACTTGAAAGGCAGTGTCAGAGCTTCGTTATATTTGTATAACAACGAAGAAGATGCACATAAACTCGTCGAAGGGTTTAAACACGTCACAAAAGTAATAGGATGAAAACAAATGTTTTTTTTGTTGTTTCTGTAATTCTTTTTGTTTTTTTATTGTCATTTAAACTTGAAGTTTTCAACAAGCATTTTTATGACAAACAATTTGTTGAAAATAACGTTTATAACACTCTTGGAAAAGAAACAGTAACTAATGAAACCCAGAACATTATGGATTATCTTAAGGGAAAAGCAGATTTGACCACTAATTTTTTTAATGAGAAAGAGAAATTGCATCTAAAAGATGTTAAAACATTAATTTTTGTTGCAAATATTTTATTTTACCTAAGTTTGGTTTTAATGCTTGGCTTTTTGATTTATTTCATAAAAACAAAAAACATTAAAGAAATTAAAGTATCTTTGTCTATTGCTTGTGTTTCTGTACTTGTTATCCTGCTTGTTTTATTCTTATTTGATTTTTCAGATTTGTTCCTGGAATTTCATAAAATATTATTTAGCAATAATCTGTGGTTGTTAAATCCCTTGGAAGATAAACTAATAATCATGTTTCCCGAACCATTTTTCTATAAAATCCTTATTGAAATTGTAATGAATATCCTATTAATCACTGCGATTATAATCCTTATAAACACAAAAATTTTAAATAATGTTAAATTAAGCTAACCTTGGTGAACAAAAATGAAAATAATTGTATACTCAACAGATGCGTGTCCTTGGTGTTACAAAGTAAAACAGTATCTCAAGGAAAAAGGCGTAGCCTTCACAGAGTACAATGTGGGTGAAGACAGAAAAAAAGCTGAGGAAATGGTTGAAAAATCCGGGCAGATGAGCGTCCCTGTGACAGATATCGACGGAGAAATCATACTTGGCTTTAATAAAGAAGCAATAGATGGAGCTTTGAAAAAAAGTAAACTTAAAAACTAATAAATATGTATAAATCTGGGGTTAATTATTCATGAACAAATTTTTCGAGGCAAAGTCAATAGCAGTAGTGGGAGTTTCGAGGAACAAGGACAAAGTAGGGCACATAATATTCAGTCAGCTTCTTAGAGGTTTCAAAGGAGAAATTTATGGAATAAACCCAAACCTAAATGAGCTTTATGGGAACAAAATTTACAAAGACCTGCCTTCTCTAAACCGAAAGATAGATCTTGTTGTTATTGCGATCCCCGCTCCTCTCGTTATTGATATAATCCGAGAGCTTCCATCTGTTCAGTGCAAGAATGTTGTTATAATCTCTGCAGGATTTAAGGAAATAGGAAATGAGAAACTTGAACTGGAACTAAAAAAAGAAATCGAGAAGAGAAACATAAAAGCTATAGGAGTTAATTGCCTTGGAATTTATGATTCATTTTCAGGAATTGATGCAATCTTCTTGCCCTCTGATAGGGTTCATAGGCCAAAAAAAGGAAAAATAAGTTTTGTTTGTCAGTCAGGAGCAATAGGAGGAGCAGTGCTGGATCTTATGGCTTCCAAAGGATATGGTATAAACAAATTCATAAGTTATGGTAATGCCACAAGTTTGGATGAAACAGATTTTATTGATTATCTTGGAAAAGACAAGGATACAAAAGTTATTTGCGTTTATGTTGAAGGCATTAAGGATGGAAGAAAGTTTCTTGAGGTTTGTAAAAAAATAAAAAAGCCAATCGTAATACTTAAGGGAGGGTTAACTGCTGAAGGCAACAAGGCTGCATTGTCCCATACTGGCGCATTGGCCGGAGATCCAAGAGTTTATATTGGCGCATTTAAGCAGGCAAATCTTGTTTATGCTGAATCTATTGAAGATTTGTTTAACTATGCAAGATTATTGGAAAAAAGTTTAGCCCCGAAGGGGGATAATATCCAGATCATAACTAACGGAGGGGGGTTTGGGATTATTAGTACTGACAGCATAATAAACAACGATCTTTCAATGGCAGAATTATCTCAAAAAACCCGAAAAGAGCTAAGGGAAACATTTCCAAAGTTAGTAATAGTGGATAATCCTATGGATCTGATAGGGGATGCAACAGATGAAAGATATGATATTGCTTTAGATAGGTGTGCATCAGATAAAAATATTGATGTTATTTTAGTTGTTCTTGATTTCCAAACTCCATTGCTTACTCCAAGAATTGTTGATGTTATTTCTAAATATAAGGATAAAAAACCAGTCATCTTGGTTGCCACCGGAGGTGAACCAACAGAAAAAATAAAAAGGATTATAGAATCCAAAGGCATTGTTTGTTTTGATTATCCTGAAACTGCTGTAAGAAGTATAAAAAGGCTGGTTGATTATTACAACAAAATTTAAATACCGTTAAAAACATTCACAATAGTGAAATATTCTTGTCAGGAGGGATAAAAAATGGAATCAATGCACGTTCTGCCAATCCTTGGATATGACTACGATTCTTTAGAGCCGTACATAGATAAACAAACTATGGAGATACACCATAAAAAACATCATCAAACTTACGTGGATAATTTCAATAAGATAATTGAAAAATATGATGAACTAAAACAAAAAGAAATCTCCAAGATTATTAAGGATCTAAATAAGCTGCCTGAAGAAATAAGATTGAGTGTTAAGAATCAAGGAGGAGGTTACCTCAATCATTCATTGTTCTGGGAGATACTAAAGAAAGGCACCAAGCTAAAAGGAGAACTAAAAGATGCAATAGAAAAAGCTTTTGGGAGCTTTGACAGTTTCAAGGAACAGTTTAAGGTTGCTGCTCTGACTCAGTTTGGGAGCGGATGGGCCTGGTTAGTTCTAAATAAAAATAGATTGGAGATAATAAAAACTTCAAATCAGGACAATCCTCTGACCGATGGAAAAATCCCTATTTTGATGATAGACGTATGGGAGCACGCTTATTATTTAAAATATCAGAATAGAAGGAATGAATACGTTGAAAACTTTTTTAACGTAATCAACTGGGATAATGCAAATAAAAATTACTTAAGAGCTATTCAACAGTGACTGACTTGGCAAGGTTCCTTGGTTTGTCAGGATCAATTCCTTTAAGGTCAGCAATATAATACGATAACAGTTGTAAGGGGATTACATTCAGAATTGGGCTTAATTCCTCTTTGGTGGCAGGTACATAAATAATTTTATCAGCGATCTCTTTTAATTCTTTGTCGCTGGTTACAATAATTATCTTTCCTCCTCTCGATTTTATTTCTTCTATGTTGCTTAGGCATTTTTTAGTCAGATTGTCTTTGTTTAAAACAAAAATAACTGGAAAATCTTTTTCAATTAAGGCAATAGGGCCGTGTTTCATCTCAGCGGTTGGATAGCCTTCTGCGTGAATATAGGAAATCTCTTTTAGTTTTAATGCCCCCTCTAAAGCTACAGGAAAATTAATTCCTCTCCCGAGAAATAAAAATGCTTTGCTCTCTCTTAAGTCATTAGCTATATTTTTTATTTTTTCAGTGTCATTAAAAATTGTTCTTGCTTTTTCAGGCAACCTAGTTATCTCTTCAACCAAGGAGTACTCTATCTTATTTCCTTTTTCTTGCTCAATATACAATGAAATCAGTAAAATTGCTAAAACCTGCCCGGTAAATGCTTTTGTGCTTGCCACTCCAATCTCAGGTCCAGAATGCAGGTAAATTCCAGAGTCTACTTCCCTGGAGATTGTAGAGCCGACAACATTGATTATCCCCATGGTTTTTGCTTTTTTTGCTTTTGCCTCTTTTATTGCAGCAAGAGTGTCAGCAGTCTCCCCAGATTGGGATATTGCAATAACCAAGTCTCCTTCTTTGATGATTGGATTTTTATACCTAAACTCAGATGCATAATCCACATCCACAGGAATCCTGTTTATTTTTTCTATAATATACTTGCCAATTAAGGCAGAATGCCAGCTTGTGCCACAGGCAATGAATATTATTCTCTTTATCGATTTGATATCAAAGTTTAGGCTAAGTTTAATATTTTTGTCTTTTATTCTACCCCTCAACGTATTTTCTAGGGCATCTGGCTGCTCAAATATTTCTTTAAGCATGAAGTGCTTGAAACCCTTTTTTTCTATCTGATCAATGCTCCATTTAATTTCATGAACTTTTTTGTCAATCCCGTTCCCATAAATATCGCTTATGCTGTAATTCTCTTTTGTTATTGTAGCAACCTCATTGTCATCCAGATAAATAACCTTTTTAGTATGCTCCAAAATTCCAGCTGCATCAGAACAAACAAACATTTCATGGTCTCCCACACCAAGGATCAGAGGGGATCCCCTCCTCGCAGCAACAATTTTATCTTCGTTCTTGCTCATAACTGCCAAGCCAAACGTTCCATCAATGCATCTCAGGGCATTTATAGTAGCTTCAGTTAAATCTCCATGATAAAAATCTTCAATTAGATGAGCGATTACTTCAGAATCAGTATTGGATATAAAGTTATGGCCTTTTTTCTTGAGGATTTCTCTTAAACCAGCATAATTTTCTATAATCCCATTATGAACAATGGCAATTTCTTTTTTGCAGTCTAAATGAGGATGGGCATTTGTTTCATTAGGGACTCCATGTGTTGCCCATCTTGTATGGGCAATTCCGATTGATCCATTCAAAGAACCGAGTTCAGGGCTTTTTTCAAGTTCAGAGATCCTGCCTGCTCTTTTGATGATACCCAATTGATTGTTTTGTTTTACAACTAATCCTGCACTGTCATAGCCTCTGTATTCTAATGTTTTTAAACCTTTGATCAGCAAAGGCACAACTTCCCTGTCTCCAGCATAGGCGATTATCCCGCACATAAAGATTAATAGAAAATCAGTCTATTTTAATTTTTTGTTTTGGATATAATCAAAATTCTTAAATAGTTGAAAATAGGCATTGTTTTATGGTAGATGTTTTTATAACATCATGTGAAACCTACAATCAAAAAGAGGTAAACAGGGCAGTAGGGAAAATTCTGAAGAACTTTAAGATTAAACCAAAAAAAACTGTGCTCATAAAACCAAATCTTCTTGGAAGCTACAGAAAAGGTCATATAGTGATTACTAATCCTGCAGTTATTGAAGCAATCTGCAAGGTTCTTGCAAAGAATAAAAATAAAATTATAATCGGGGATTCTTCCTTTCAGAATACAGATATTGCAATACAAAAATCAGGTATGCTTAGCGTTGCAAAAAAATATAATGCCCAGGTCTTGAATTTTGAAAAAACAAAATTAGTAAATGTAAAAATTCCAAAGGGAAAAATCTTAAAAGAAATCCTTCTGCCAGAAATTCTTTTCAAGGCAGATTACATAATCAACGTTCCAAAGCTTAAAACCCACTCATTAATGAAGTTAACTTGTGCAGTTAAAAATCTCTTCGGGGTTATCCCCGGATATAAAAAACAGAAGCTCCATGGTCTTGCACACTCAGAAAAAAAATTTGCCCAGCTTCTCCTCGATTTGCATAGCGTTGTAACCCCAACTCTAACTCTCGTTGACGCAGTAATCGGAATGGATGGGGAAGGACCTTCGGCAGGGGACGCTAGGCCTACAGGGATTGTATTTGCTTCTCAGTCTTCATTTGCTGTTGATCTTGTTGCCTGTGATATGATAGGTTGGAAAAGAAATTATGTGCCTACAAACAGATTGGTTATGAAACAAAAATTATTCAATGAACCAATAACAATTCATGGGGAGATGCATCATATTCCTTACAAAAAACCACCAGCCCTGCCTGTAGGCTTGCTTAGCGCTGTAATGAGATTTATGCCAAAACCAAAGATAACTGTAAATAAAGAAAAATGCATAAGGTGCGGGGCATGTATGAGAGGCTGTCCTGTCGGTGCAATAACCTTAAATCCCTACCCTCTGATAAATACAAAAAAATGCATAAGGTGTTTTTGTTGCATAGAAGTTTGCCCAGAGCACGCATTATACCTTAAAGATTCTTTTATTGTAAGTTTATTTAATTCTTTGAGAAAGAAAAATCTTAAGCTTTAGGTTCTATTATTCTTATGGAATTTATGCTTTTTATTCTTTTTATTCTTGATGTGATTTCCTTGAGATGCTCAATGTCTTCAAACCTGAGCATAATCTCTATCTGGGCTTTTTCATTTTTCATTAATTTGCTTGTCGCATGTATTATGTTTGTGCCTGTTGCAGAAACAGTATTTATTATGTCCGCAAGTATCCCTACTCTGTCAAAACAATTTATTTCAAGTATCAAGTCTAGATTTGAAATCTTGTTCCATGTTGCGATTCTCTTCTTGGATTTAAGTTTGTCTTTAAGGCTTTCACAGTCTTCTTTGTGGATCATATACTGTTTTCCAATGATGTAAGCAACAACGGGCTCGGGAGGCAAGGGGTTGCAGCATTTTGCTACTCTGGTTTTGCGTGATCTGCCGTTTATGGAAAATAATGAGGTTGGAACTTCTCCTTCTTTTTTTTCAATAATCTTGCTTGGCTCTGGTTTTTGTTTGAGTTTGAAAAACCTTTTTATTTTTGCTTTAGCCTTGTTTGTCCTGACAATCCAAAGCCAGTCTCTTCTTGGATGGGCTTCCTTCTTGGTTAAAATCTTGATTATGTCTCCGTGTTTTAGTTCATGTCTTAATGAAACAATCCTGCCGTTGACTATTGCGCCAATGCACTTGTCTCCCAAATCAGAATGAAGCGCGTATGCAAAATCAACCGGAGTAGATCCTTTTGGAAGAGCTATTACTTCTGAGGTGGGGGTAAATACATAGATTTCGTCTTCAAAAAAATCATCTTTTAAAAAATCCCTGAATTCTTTTGGAGTTGTTTCTTCTTTTTTAAACCTGAACACCTCCCTGATCCATGAGAGTTTCTTGTCAAATTTTTTGTCTAGAATGTCTGCTCCCTTGTATTTCCAGTGTGCAGCGATGCCTTCCTCTGCAATTCTGTCCATCTCCTTTGTTCTTATCTGGAATTCTACTGGTTGGTTCAATGCCATTACTGCAGTATGTAAGCTTTGATACATGTTTTTTTTGGGGACAGCAACATAGTCATTAAACTCGCCAGGGATTGGAGGCCATTCATTGTGTATTACCCCAAGAATTTCATAGCAATGCTTGACTGTGTCAGTAACAATCCTCAATCCAATTAAATCATAAATTTCATCAAGGTTTCTTTTTTTCTCAATCATCTTCTTGTATAAGCTATAGATGTGTTTAGGCCTTCCAATTATTTCTGCAGAAATGCCTCTTTCTTTGATCTTGACCTCTAAGATCTTTTTTAGTTTTTTAATTTCGTTTTCTCTCTCTTTGCCCTGGGCTACTTTCTTACTTAATTTTTCATACATTTCAGGGTTAAGAACTTTGAATGCTAGATCTTCTAATTCAGCTTTTACAGTAAACATCCCCATCCTAGAGGCAAGAGGCGCATATATCTCCAGTGTGGCCTGTGACACTTTCTTTTGTTTGTCAACAGGAAGATGGCTTAGCGTACGCATGTTATGTAATTTATCAATCAACTTGATTATGATAACTCTTAAATCCCTTGATGTGGCTATGAATAATTTTCTTATCGACTCTGTGTCTCTTGTTTTTTCATACTTAAACTGTTTTAATTTTGTTAATCCATCCACAAGACCTGCTACTTCTTTGCCAAATTCTTTTTCAATATCTTCTAATGAAGCTTCTGAATCCTCAACAGTGTCATGCAGCAGGGAAGCAATTATGCTTTCAGAATCCATTTTTAGCTCGGCGAGAATGTATGCAACATTTAATGGGTGCTGGATGAATGGCTCGCCAGACGCCCTGTTTACCCCTTTATGGAACTTGTCTGCGAAATCATATGCTTTTTTAACTAAGTCAATATTAACATCCAGTTTGTTCTCTTCAATTTTTTTAATTAAATCTTTAAGTTCCATGCTATTTCAGAATATAAAGAAATTAATAAACTTAATTGAAAAATTAATATCCATAGATAAGCCTGGTTACCACATCGTTGTAGGATATCCAACCCAATAAAAGTCCTGTACCTATGAGAAGAATCACCAGCAATATGATTAATATCTTTAGTCCAAACACAACCTGGCTCAACTGCTTGTTTGTTTTCTCAAGATGAGTTTGGGAAAATCCGTACAAAACAGTACCATCTTTTTCTTTATATTCTACTCCCTTTTGTTGAGGCATTTGTATCACCTGTATATAATTGGATGGTTTATTTTTAAATATTTATATACTATAAAGCATTTAGTAAGGTATATAAATTTTGTTTTGAACTTAGGGGTTATGAAAATATACATAAAGACCTTTGGATGTGCGCTGAATAAGGCAGATAGTAATTTTATGTCTAACTTCCTTAATTTAAACGGTTTTGAGATTGTTAAAACTCCAGACCTAGCAGATATCATTCTTGTTAATTCTTGCGGTGTCAAGGAAAGAACCCAGCACAGGGTTCTCAGTTATATTGAAGAAGCAAGGAGCACTGGAAAAAAAGTTTATGTTGGCGGTTGCTTGCCGAAGATGCTCAAGGGAAAAATTCATGCAGACGGTCTTTTTGATACAAACTCAATAACAAGGATACCCGAGCTTTTTAATGATACTGAAAAAATAATTTTCTCTGACAAAAAAGAGGATAAGCTTGACATTAATCAGGAAAAAGGGTTGGCAGTCATCCCTATTGCAGAGGGTTGTTTGAACCACTGTAACTATTGTTCTGTAAAAGCAGTCAGGGGTGATTTAAGGTCCTACCCCAAGGATGCAATAATAGAAAAAATAAAACAACTCCTTGATAACGGTGCAGATAAAATTTATCTTACTGCCCAGGACACAGGGTGTTATGGACTTGATATAAATGAAAACATTGTTTCTTTGCTAAAAGAAATAATTAAAATAAAAAAAGATTTTAAAGTAAGGCTTGGTATGGCAAATCCCCAGTTTATTATTCCAATTGCAGACGATCTTATTGAAATTTATAAGAATGATAAGATTATGAAGTTCCTGCATATCCCGCTCCAGTCTGGCTCTGATAAAATATTAAAGGACATGGGCAGGAATTATTCTGTTGCCGGATTTATTAAGTTAGTTGGTAAGTTCAGAAAACATGTAAAAGGAATTAACATTTCCACAGATATCATTCTAGGTTATCCCACAGAAACAGAGGAAGATTTCAAAAAAACATTGGAGTTAATAGACAAAATAAAACCTGAAGTGATTAACGTTTCAAAGTTTGCTCCAAGGCCGGGAACAAAGGCATCAAGGTTAAAGCAAATTGATTCAAAAATTGTTAAAGAAAGATCAAAAAAAATAAATGAAAGAATTAAGCTTTTGGTGTAATCTTGTCTGCAGGTTTCATATCTTTCCATGCAACCTCAAACAAGTTGTTTAATGCAGAAGCAAAGAAAGGAGTATTTATCCACACACCAACATCATAAGTTGGGTGGACGCTTGAATCATCAAGGACCATAAACACCAAGTCCTTGTCGTCAACAATGCAGAATCTCGCATTGATGCTTTTTGAATCCCTTATCTCTGCGACTTTCATTAAATCTTTTATGATTGGAATAGTCTCTTTTGTTATTGGGGCAGCAATCTTTATCATTACCCCTTTTTTCTTTAATTTTTCCATCTCAGGTTTTAATGCATCGAACTTTCTTAGCAATCCTTTTGAGGAAGTCATAAATGTTACAGACCTTTCAGCATTTTTTATCATTAATTCCATGTGTGTATAAATATTATGTCTGCCTCTTAGTGCTCCAGACAAATCTGAAGGTTCTACAAATTCAATTCCATCCTTGTGTAAAGAAGTAAGTTCTTTTAAAACAGGAGTTCCTTTCAAACCATCAAGTTTTTTAACATTTTCTTCTGCTAGTACTTTTACATTTTTCTTAACTCTGTCTACAACTTCAGAAGGATCGACAGCCAAATATTTTATTGGTTTGCCTAATTTCATGACAACAAATCCTTTTTTCTCTAAGGACTCTAGAACATCATATGCTCTTGATCTTGGAACATTCCCAATCTCTGATAGTTCCCCTGCAGTTGAAATTCCTCTTGAGAGGAGTGCTGTCCAAATCCTTGCTTCGTACAAATTTAAGTTAAATGCTCTTCGAAGCTTGCTCAAAAACTCTTCCTTAACAATCATTAACCATCTTCCTCCTGGTATGAACCTCTTTTGTTTAACCACTCTTAAGATTAAAAGGTGGTTCTTAACTTTGAGTTAATACAACTTTATGATTATTTAGTAAAAATGAGAGTATATAAACATTTTTATTTTTTAATCTTTATTTTTACAATTTACCACTTTGAAATTACTATATTAGAGACTTATTTTGTTTATTATATATTCTTTTTACATCGTCGATGTTATTGATGTCATTAATGGATTTGTCATATCTTATCCTCGTTACTCGTGGGAACCTTAATGCATATCCTGAATTATATGTTGGAGACCTTTGTATTTCTTCATAGTTGACTTCAACAACAATTTTTGGTTTTAATTCTACAACACTTCCCTTTTCCTTTATTATGTTTGGCTTTAGCATTTTTGTTAATGATACAAATGTTAATTCTGAATCTTTTTCTTTTATTCCTGTCCCAACTCTTCCAATCTCTAAGAATTTATCTTTTTCTTTGCATGATAAAATAAACGAGCTGAACATCGATGTTCTTTTCCCTTCTCCCCATTGCGCACCGGTTATTGCTAAATCAAGTGGCTCTTTGATTGGTTTTAGTTTTAACCAGCCCTTGACATGTCTTCCAGGAAGATATTCCTTGTCGAGTTTTTTTGCCATTAGTCCTTCATTGCCCATCTTTAAGGACTCTTTGTAGAACTCCTCAACTTTTTTCTTATCCTTTGTTATTAATGCCTTTGTTATTATTATTTTTTGTTTTTCTGGTTTTATTATTTTTTTAACTAAGTTTCTTCTCTCTGTTTGTTTTAAGTCCATTAAATTTTTTCCGTTTAATAACATAATGTCAAACACATTAATTTCAACCGGGAATTTCTTTGCCATTTCCTCAATATTATGTTTTCTTTTTATTCTCTGTGATATAGACTGGAATGGCCTTGGCCTTTTTGTTTTTGGGTCATAGCCCATTAATTCAGTGTCAATTATGTAGGAGTCAGCGTTAGTATGTTTTTCAAGTACAGGAATGAGTTCCTTGAACTGGTTTGTCACATCCTCAAGCCTTCTCGTATAAATCTTATATTTATTCTTGCCAATTTTATGGATCTGTCCTCTGAATCCATCCAGTTTGTATTCCCATAAAATTTCTTCATCTCCAAGTTCGTCATAAGCCTCTTTTATTGTGTCTATTTTTATTGCAAGCATGGGATTGATTGGTTTTTCAAGCCCGATTTTTATTTTGCCTAACGAACTAAGCCCGTTTTCTTTCAATGAGAGGGCAACATCCCCAAAATCATTTGAAAGATTGTATGCGTGCTGGACTTTTTCAACCAGTTCATTGTATTCTTCTCTCGAGCATTTAAGTATGATTTCTTCTTTTTCTTTGTCATATGAAACCCTGTCTGGGAAAAATGCCCAGATCAATGAATCTCTTATCGTCCCCTCTGCTACACCAATTCTCAGGATTTCAAGCAAAGTCCTTGTAATATATTTTGCTTCTAAGGGCGTTGCGTTCGAGAATAATTCAGATATTAACTGGATTCTTCTGTTTACAGTCCCTGCTCCCTGCATATCAGCCAGCTTTGAAATGTTTTCAAAAACTTTTTTGACTGTTAATCTCTGGCTTGTTAATTTGCTTTGCTTGTTTTCTTTTATAAGTTCTTCAGCAACAATTCCAAGATCTCCTTTTTTCTTGAATAAATTCTCAATTTTTTCTGGTGAGACTCCTGTTGTTTGGGCAAGAGCTTTTATTGCAATCTTTGAAGAAACACCAATTTTTCTTTCATCGTAAATTGGAAAGACTCTCCCTCTCAAGAGATATGCTAATTCCCTTAAGGAGTCTTTTGTTGTTTTTTTAATCAGAGCTGCTAAAATCTCAGTTTTTTCAAGTCTCTTTGAAGTTTTCTCAAGATCATCATAACATCTAGCCAGTTCAAGATAATCCATAAAGGTTATAAATAACAGGATACATTTAAAGTTTTTGTATGGAACTATCAAAAGCAATGAGGGAAAGGCGTTCTGTTAGAACGTTTAAACTTAAGCAGATAGATCTACAGGATATTTATGAAGCCTTTGACGATGCAAGGTTTGCTCCAAGCTCGGGAAATATCCAGAACTGGAGAGTCATGATTATAAGAGAAGAAGAAAAAATAAAAGATGTTGCAGTTGCATGTGTAAGGCAAAAATGGATTACAGAAGCGCCAGTTGTTTTGGTTGTATGCAACGAACCAGACGACGTAATAAGAGTTTATGGCGAAAAAGGAGAGATTTATGCTTTGGAAAATGTTTGTTTCTTCACTCAGAATCTTATTTTATCCCTTTATGCAAGAGGTCTTGGCAGTTGTATAGTTGGTAGTTTTGATAAGGTTGCAATTAAAAGAATTATAAAATGTCCTGAAACCATGCAGCCCTTGTTTGTTATCCCTGTTGGTATTTCAAATGAGATAAAAAAAGTTCCAAAAAGGGATGAAGTAGAGGATTTTATTTACTTTGCAGCAGGAAGGTGGGGCCTTGCAAGAAAATGGCGTGACAGAGACCCGGCAATTGATACAGACCTTACAAGAATGAAGGAGAGCTTTGATAAAAAAAGAAAAAGATTTTTCGAAAAAGTTTCTGCCTTGTTCAAGAAAAAACAAGAAGTTAAAAAACAAGAATAAATTCTAAATTTTCCCCAATTAAAAAATAAAAAAGCCGGTGCCAATAATCTCGCACCAGCAAGATTTAGGTAAGGGCAATAAAACTTAGGGGGATTTAATGCCCTTAAGCATTAATGTACCAGGTCAATCCCTAATTCATTGCTAAGATGCTTTGCTTTAGAGCTTGACTTCCCTTTTACCGATTTCCCAAGTATGTATGGTGAGTTAACTCCAGTAATTATTGTCATTACCCTTAGTCTTCCTTTCATTTCCTTGGAAATTCTTGCACCCCATATTACGTTAGCATCTGCATCTAGTGCCTCTGTGATTTGGTCACCAACCTGGCTTACTTCATCCAAGGTCAAGTCTTCCCCGCCCGAGATGTGTATTAAGGCTCCTGTTGCACCCTCGTAGCTTACATCTAGTAATGGGTTTGTCAAAGCTCTTCTTACAGCTTCTTCTACCCTGTGGCTAGAGTCAGATTCTCCAATACCAATAACAGATACGTCTCCATTAGCCATGATTGCCTTTACGTCAGCGTAATCAAGGTTAACTAATGAAGGAACTGCAATAGTCTCTACAATACCCTTAATCATAGTGCTCATCAATTCGTTAGCTACTGCAAATGCCTGCTCTATTGGTAGGTTCCCAGCAATTTGGACTAGCCTGTTGTTGTCTATAACTATAACAGTATCTGATACTTCTCTTAGCTGTTGCAATCCAAATTCAGCCTTGTCAATTCTTGCTCTTTCTATGTCGAATGGCATTGTAACTGTTCCAATAACGATTGCGCCTACATCCTTTGCCATCTGGGCTACTACTGGTGCGCTTCCTGTTCCAGTTCCTCCACCCATTCCAGCACATATAAAGACCATATCAGATCCTTTGATCAATTCTCTTAATTCTTGTAAGGATTCTTTTGCAGCGTCTCTTCCAACGTTTGGATATCCACCTGCACCAAGTCCCTTTGTTAAGTCTCTACCGATAAGAATTTTTCTGTCTGCCTCAACTATGTCAAGGTGTTGTTTGTCTGTGTTTATGGCAGCAATCTCAGCTCCCTGGATGCCTTTCTTGAACAACCAGTTTGTAGTGTTAGATCCTCCACCACCGCATCCAATAACTTTGATGTTTGCCTGTCCAACCCCTGAGGTTGGCATTATGTCTTTGTGTGTTTCAATTGCACTTTGAACGATAAAATCCATTTTCTCTTTTCCCCCATTTTGTTTTTTATTACCTATTACCCAAAACCGTAAAGTTTATATTTGAGTAATGATTATGTTTTTCTTAGAAATAGTTTAACTTGCCCAAGTTGACTGTTTCAAATGTACATACCGATAAATAGGAACGATACGCCCGAAGTTCCAAAAACGCCCAAAATCAGCCTTATTGCCCAATAAGCTGAATAAACTTGGAACTTTATTCTATCTTTTTTATTATTAATTGTCTTTTTAAATGACAGTTTAGTATATAAATATTTTTTATAATCAATATATATATTGAATAATATAGTTATACAACATATAGTTTAAATAATATAAATTATTTTTAAGAAAATTCATTTGTCATATTCATATCATGACAAAAAAATATAATATTTTAGATAAAATTGAAGTTTTTTTAGAGGATCAGTCTTATATTGGAATAGTTATGCCAAACTCTGATTCAAAAACTTTGTTTCTGAAACTAGGCTCAGGGTATAATATTGGAATTGATGTCAAAAAAATAAAAACTCTGAAATTAATCAAGAAAAAAACTGAGATAAAAACAGCAGCAAAAAAAACCCCCCATAACAAAGACCTCCCAATGATATCTGTGTTGCATACAGGAGGAACAATTGCCTCAAAGGTGGACTATGAAACTGGCGGGGTTGTTTCAAGGTTTGAGCCAGAAGAATTGATTTCCATGTTTCCAGAGTTAAATAAAATTGCAAATATTGAAAGTGTTTTTGTTTCCAATGTTTTTTCTGAAAATTTAAGGTTCAAAGACTATGAAAAAATAGCAAAGGCAATAGAAGCAGAAATAAAAAAAGGAGTAAAAGGGATTATAATCGGCCACGGAACAGATACCTTGCATTACACCTCTGCTGCATTGGCATTTATGTTTGATAATTTACAACTACCAGTTATCCTTGTTGGTGCGCAAAGATCCAGTGATAGGGGGAGTTCTGATGCTGCCCTTAATCTGATTAACGCCGCTTATTTTATTGCAAATACCAATTTTAAGGGCATAGGGATATGCATGCATAAAGACTTGGATGATGAAACCTGTTTTATACTGCCTCCGACCAAGACAAGAAAGTTACACAGTTCTAGAAGGGATGCATTTAAAGTTGTTAACGATACACCTATTGCAGAAGTTAATTATTCTAAAAATAAATTTGTCATGTTAAGAAAAATGGAATCTGAGCAGGGTGCATGGAAATTAAGGTCAAACTTTGAATCAAAGGTTGGAATCCTGAAAGTTTATCCAAACTTGAATGCTAAACAAATCGAAAGTTTCAAAGGATACAAAGGGCTTGTCATTGAAGGGACTGGATTGGGGCATATTGCAATAGATAACTCTCCTGAAAACAAAAAAATATTTGCTTCATTAAAAAACCTTGCTAAAACTTGTGTTGTTGTTATGGCCTCTCAATGCTTGTTTGGCAGAGTTAATCTTAATGTTTATTCAACTGGCAGGGAGCTGCAGAATATTGGAGTTATTTCCGGAGAGGACATGACCCCAGAAACAGCATATATTAAATTGGCTTGGTTGCTTGGTAATTATAAAAAAGAAGAAGTTAAGCAGATGATTTCTAAGAACCTTAAAGGTGAAATAAACAAGAGAATTGGAACCGAGTTCTTATAGTACAAGTATATACTTGAGGATGATAAAGAATGCCCAAATCTTATTTTAAGACTTGGGCTTGGTAAATCTTCTTTAAGGTTTCTTAATGGCATTTGAATGAATCAAACGCCAACTTGTAACCAGGATAACTTGGGTCTTCTTCCATGTTAAACCCCGGCAAGGAAGATGATCCTTTTTGCCACCCCGCAGTCGAGGTTAGCAAAAATAAATTCCTGCTCTTGTCACAGTACCATACGACAGTTGATCCAATCAGCTCATTCTTAAAAAACCTTAACCCCCACGCTATATGTCCGGAGGGGGTGTTGTAATTTTGTGGTTCTATTCGATAAAAGTTCTCGGTTTTTTCTAGACTAGTAATATACTCCATAAACAGATTCTTAAGTTCAAGGTTAGAAAGAGCATCGCTTGAGAACAACGCAACAACAAGGCTTGTCTCGTTTTCCTCATTAGATAGGACAACGGCCTCGAGGAATTTAATTTGTT
Organism: Candidatus Nanoarchaeia archaeon; assembly: GCA_028713535.1. Lineage (GTDB taxonomy): Archaea > Nanobdellota > Nanobdellia > SCGC-AAA011-G17 > JACPNG01 > JAQTMY01. Next base: position 65,292 of record JAQTOC010000002.1, read on the forward strand.
CATTTTTAAATCTGAACGTTTCAACCCCTTCTTTTACTTCCATGTCTTCAGGGTATTCAAAAGAAACCCCCCAAGTTTCATAGATTTTTGTATCAGGGAGTTCCTGACTTTTCATTATGGGAAAACTCAAGAACGTCCACAGAAGCATTACGAGAATTTTTTTAATCATAAGTATCCTTTCATTTTAATATGTAAATCTTCCTTCACAAGAATTTGGTTTGCTGCTAAATTCAAATTGAATTATTTCTGGCTCTACAGCGATCGCATACGAATTTTCCATCGCTCGTAGTTATTACCATGTCCAATGGAAGTATATCTTCGTCTTTAGTGATGCGACTAAACCAGTTGATGTTTTTATTCCCACAGCCTGGTACCGGACATTTAATTTTTTCTTTTGGCCGGTTCCTTATCGCATGAATTAAGTAATGGAAGTATGCACAGTAGACGATAAATCCACAAACCAACCAAACAATCACGCGCAACCATAAAGGTGAAACATTCAGAAGAGCCAGATAGACAGCCACTCCAAGCCACACTAAAGACCAGAGATAAGGTTTGAGAATCTGCCCAAACTCCGGTTTTTCTTTTCTTTCTTCTAAATTTTTCATTGGTCCCTCCTTAAAATATTAGAAGTTATAACCAAAATCGAAACTGTTCCAAAACCAAGGTAAACAACAAACCCTACTGATTGAATAGAAATGGTTGAGCTTTTGATGAAAACCACGAATCCGATGATTGAAATCAAAAGCAAAATAATCCCTTCAATCAGACCAAGTTCTCCTAACTGTTTTTTAAGAACCTTAAACATGAGAACCTCCGCCTTTTTCCAGCCATTCTAGAAAATAAAGCACAGTCAAGACTGAGAGCCTCTTTTTCCAAAATAGCTTTGTTAAAATTATGGGTTTTATAGTCTATCGCTTATTTATAAACCTAACTAAAAAACTCAACTTTTATAAATCAAAAAATAACCTTAACTGTAATGGTTGATTATAAAGAACTTGGATTTAAGGCCGGGCTGGAGATTCACCAGCAGATTGAAGGCAGAAAATTATTCTGTCATTGTCCTGCTTTAGTTAATGATGATAATCTCTCTGATGTTAAGTTCAAAAGAAAACTAAGGGCGATAGCCGGTGAGACTGGAAAAGTTGACAAGGCAGCAGAATTTGAAATGTCAAAAGACAAGGAAGTTTTCTATGAAGCCTGCTCATCTTCATCTTGTTTGGTTGAATATGATGAAGAGCCACCTCACGAATTGAATAAAGAAGCTTTAGAGGTTGCTTTGCAGATTGCTTTGCTGATGAACTGCAAAGTTGTTGATAAGATTCAGTTTATGAGAAAAACAGTGATAGACGGAAGCAACGTGTCTGGTTTTCAAAGGACAGCATTAATCGGAAATGATGGTTTTATTGAAACAAACAAAGGAAAGGTAAAAATTGAAACCATCTGTTTGGAGGAAGAAGCTGCTAAAAAAATAAAAGAAGAGGAAAATAAGATCACTTACAGGTTAGACCGGCTTGGGGTTGGTCTTATAGAAATTGCCACCTCTCCAGATATAAGAGATCCAGAGCATGCAAAAGAAGTAGCCTCAATAATAGGCATGATGCTAAGGTCAACCGGGAGAGTGAAACGAGGTATTGGTTCAATAAGGCAGGATGTTAATGTCAGCATAAAAGGCCATGAGCGAGTTGAGATAAAAGGGTTTCAGGACTTAAGAAATATCCCAAAGACAATTGAAAACGAGATTCACAGGCAGTTAAAAAGTAAAGATGAAAAGTCTCATGTTAGAAAAGTAAATCCAGACTTTACTACATCTTACTTAAGGCCAATGCCTGGCTCATCCAGGATGTACCCAGAGACTGACATTGAAATAATTACAATAACAAATAAGCTTCTTGATTCTATTGAGCTTCCTGAGCTGATTTCTGAAAGAGCATTGGCATTGAAGAACAAGTATAATCTTAATGAAGATATTTCCAGGGAATTAGTCAAGCTTGAGGTTGATTTTGAAAGCTATGTAAATGAGTTTTCAAAAATTAAGCCGGATTTTATTGCCAATGTTCTTGTTGAGACTAAAAAAGATATTCTTGCAAGGTACAAAAAAGAAGTTACATTTGAAATGGTCAAAAATGCTCTCAGTTATTATAATGAAAATAAGATTGCCAAGGATGCAGTCTATGAAGTCTTGGTTGATTTTGCAGTTAACGGAACTGTAAATCTTAAGAAATATGAAAAAGCAGATGAATCTGAGATTGAAAATGATATTAAGCATATTGTTTCCAAGAACAAGGACCTTTCTTTCAGTGCATTAATGGGCGACATAATGAAAAAATACAAGGGAAAGATTGACGGTAAAAAAGCGTCTGAGTTATTAAAGAAGTATTTAAACGCTAAATAATTTTCTTATTTTTCCTTGCATTGTCCAGCCAGTTAAGAATACGAACTCAGGAAATTTTAATGGCTCTATTTTTATTTTGACTTTGTTTTTTCTTATTGCCTCCAGAACAGAATCAACATTCTTATTGGAATCTATCAGTGAATAGTTTCTCCCGAGCTGGAATTTCCAGTGCCCGTCTGAATTTGCCAGTAATGGTTTATTGTATTTTTTTGCAGTTTTTTCTGCTTTATTGTTGAAGTAATTAAAATGATTCAAGTAATACATCGAGTATTCAATCGCATCAAAATATTTTATGTTTTCAATCAATTTTTTTCTTAAGCCCATCGGATAAAATGGATGGGGTGCAACTATCAATCCATTTTCTTCTCTTACTTTTTCAAGATCTTCAAATTCTTTTATCTTGTCAAAATCCCTGTAGTTTAAAATTAAGACTTCTCCTCCGCCAACGTATTTTTCAACTCCGGGAATCAGCAAAACATTTTTCTTCTTTGCATAATCTTTGAAATGATAATAGCTGTTTAACGCATCCTTGTAAGTTTTTTTTATGAAGCAGCCATGCAATGAAGCATGCTCTGTTAAAGCTAAAACCTCATAGCCTTTTTTAGAAAGAATATTGATTGCTTCTTTTGGGGAATAATGCCCCTCTCTTTTTTTCTGCACGTGATTTGTGTGTATGTGCAAGTCTGCCTTTAGCATAAAACTATAAAAAAATAATCCTATAAATACTTATTGATATCCTTCCATGATTCAAGGACAAAATCAGCAATCTCTTCCTCATTGCCTGAAGGGTGTCCTCCTTTAACAAATATTGCTTTTGCATCAAGCTCTTTTGCTGGTTCTAAGTCTGAATACTTGTCTCCAAGTACAGCAACAACAGTCCCTTTTTCCTTTAGCTCATCAAGAAGGTTTTTGTTTGAGAAACTAAGAATCGGATTTTGTCCTAAGATATAATCTGGTTTTATTTTTATTCCTGAGATTTCAAACATCCCTGAAATGATGTCAGACCTTATCCCAGAAACAATAGCAATTTTGTATTTTTTTGATTTTAAGTACTTTAATGCTTCAACTAATCCATCTGGAAAAATATCAAGTCTTTTTTCTTTCGCAACCATATACATTCCTATCTGGAATAAGTTTGTTGCTATCTGGGTTTGAATCTCCTCTCCTCTTAAAAATATTCTTTCTTTCTTGTTTGTTACATAATTTACCTTAGCATCTTTTTTAAGTCCTGTTAATTTTTCAACAAATTCATTGTTTATCTTGTATAATTCCTTGCTTCTTGCATGCTCCTCTTTTGTTGGCAGGCTCCTTCCTAAAACCTTGGCCCTGAATTTGTTTGCTTCTTCAGCTACCTCCACCTTGATAAAAGTTCCAGAAAAATCTATTGCTACAATCTTGTCTTGCATATTTTACTAAGAAGTATTAGTTTATTTAAGTTTTACCATTTAATGTCTTAATGGCCTGTTCTATAAAAAATATGGCACTTGGAAGTTTTAATCTTTCTTTGTACTCATGGATTTGGATCCATTCAAGTCGTGCGAATCTTTTTCCATTTTCGATCGTGTAATCTGGTAGATCTCCAAGCCATTCAGTAATCAAAAAACCATAAAACCTTATTTTTAAATTTTCAACAATAAACTGTCCAAGAGAAGCATATTTTTTTATAATTACCTTATTTGAAAATTCTTCAGATATCTCTCTTCTCATTGCCTCATAACTATAATCTCTGCAGTTTTTAGTGTCTTTTGAATCTATGCGTCCATTTGGTATAAAAATTTCTTCACTATCCCTGTTGGGTCTGTGTTCTATTAAAATTTTTCTTCCCTTTACAAAAAGAAAGAGAACCGCTTCTAAGTATCCGTCTTTGTAATAATCCGCCATTTTCTAGATTATGAAGAAACAAGAAATTATTAAGTTTTACTATAAAATAAAAAAAAGATTAATTTAATATTTAATCTTCAGAAGAAGGATCATCTACTGGATCTGTGTCGTCATCGTCATCGCCCCATTTTTCTTCTTCTAATTCGTCTTCTTTATCTTCAGATTCCTCATCTTCAAAGTCGCTGAATCCATCCTCTCCTTCATCGTTCTTCTTTAACCATAATTTGAATTCTTCTGGCATATTTACCTCCAAGACGTTTTATTTTTTAGAAAAGAAGGAATTTATAAATCTATCTCTTCTCCAGACCAATAAAAAATCTTATAAACCGTTAATCCTAATCCTTTTTTTAAGAAGGTGATATGATGTTTGATGAACTTGGTCCTGAAAAAATAATTGAGATATACGACGCTAAGACGAAAATGCACGGCTTTGTTGTCATAGACAACACAAAAAGAGGCCCTGGAAAAGGCGGAGTCAGGATGACCCCAACAGTCTCAAAGGAAGAGGTTTTCAGGCTTGCCCGAACAATGACCTTGAAATGTGCAATGGCAGATTTGCCTTTTGGCGGGGCAAAGTCAGGGATCATTGCAGATCACCTAAAACTTTCTGAGGAAGAGAAAAAAAACATTGTTGTTGCTTATGCCAATGCAATAAGACAAATATCTCCAAGCATTTATGTTTCTGCCCCGGACATGAACATGGCAGAAGACGAAATGAGGATTATTTCAGGTATTCTTGGGAAAAAAGCAGTTACAGGAAAACCAAAAGACCTTGGAGGATTGCCTCACGAGTTAGGCAGCACTGGCTTCGGTGTTGTCAAGTCTGCCTTAGTTGCTCTTGATCATCTTAAATTAAATCCAAAAAATATTACATTTGGAGTTGAAGGTTTTGGAAACGTTGGTAGTTTTGCAGCAAAGTTCCTTGTTGAAAAAGGGGCAAAAATAGTTGCTGCTTCTGATGCAAAAGGCATGGTTTATGATGAAGCTGGTTTGGATTTTAAAAAACTCTGGAAATCTGTAAACGAAAAAAAGTCTGTTACAGAAGCAGGGACCGGAAAGATCGGATCAAATAAAGACCTGATGTTCCAGCACTTTGACGTTTTGATAACTGCTGCAATCCCAGACATCATAACCATGGAAAACTATAATAAAGTTAAAGCTAAATTAATTGTTGAAGGGTCAAACCTCCCTATTGGTGAGGAAGTTGAGGAGAAACTTCATAAAAAAGGAATCCTGGTTATTCCTGATTTTCTGGCAAATGCCGGAGGTGTAATCTCAAGTTATGTTGAATACATTGGTGGAACTGAAAATGAGATGTTCAAAATTGTTGAGGAAAAGATTGTGAAAAACACAAAAGAAGTTCTTTCAAGGATGGAAAAAGAAAAGACATACCCAAGAAAGGTTGCCATGAAAATAGCGATGGAAAGGCTTAAGTTTTGATCATAAATCCTTGATCTTAAAATTAAATCCGTAGATTACATCTATTTCATACTCGCTGGAAGGATCCACTATTTTAGGAACAGCATATCTTCTTGTGAAAATATCTTCCTTGCCCCTTTCAACAATAAGATGAACTTGTCCATCCATCATAACAATTCTTGCGACGGTATCATCTAGATATTCCTTATTCTTTTTAAATTCATTAAGTTTTTGTTTTATATCCTCTCCAAGCGTTAAGTTTTCCTCAATTACAACTTTAAAATATTCATTTAAAAGTTTGCTCAGATCTATGGTTTTTACAATCCCATATTTATCCCTTACCCTGCCATCTATCTCATTTGTCATTTTATTTTTAGTTTTTCCAGAATCCAATCCAGATTAAAACAAACTAAAATAATGCCAGCAATTTAAAAGCATTTATGATACAAAAACTATAAATACACCCTAAAAACTTTAATTTTATGAATATAAAGAATAAACTGTTTTTAGCTCCAATGGCGGGGGTAAACGATATTCCCTTTAGGCTTTTATGCAAAAAATACGGGGCAGATGTAGTAATGACCGAAATGATAAGCGTCAACGCTCTCTCCAGAAACAACCAAGCAACCTTAAGATTGGCTGAGACAGTAAAGGAAGAGAAACCAATAGGAATCCAGCTATTTGGAACAAGGTTGGATGCCTATAAAAAAAGTGTTGAATTAATAGAAAATAATTTTGATTTCATTGACATTAATTTTGGATGCCCGGCAACAAAAGTAATAAAGCAGGGAGCAGGCTCTGCTTTGTTGAAAAGGCCTGCAAAAATAAAAGAACTTGTCGAGTTTTTAGTTTCTAATTCAAAAAAACCAATATCAGGAAAAATAAGGACAGCTTCAAACAAAGAAGATTCTTTAAAGACCGCAAGTATGCTTGAGGAAGGCGGTGCTTCATTTGTAATAGTTCATGGAAGAACTACTGGCCAGGGTTATTCTGGAAATGTTAACTATGAGCACATTAAGTACATAAAGGAAAATTTACAAATACCTGTTGTCGGCAATGGAGATATAAAAGATAAAGTTTCTTTGGAAAAAATGAAATCAACCAATGCAGATGCTTTCATGATTGGGCGGGCAGCAATAGGAAACCCAATGGTATTTACAGAAGTGAAAAAAGGAAAAGAAACTAGTTTAGATAAAAAGATAAAAGTTCTCTATGAATATTGGGATTTAAGCAAAAAACTAAACCGCCAGGATTTTAACAAGCTTAAGTTTTTAAGCTTGGCTGTAATGAAAGGATTTAATCAGGCAGCAAGATACAGGGAAAAATTGTCTCTTGCAAAAAACTTTGATGAATGGGACAAAGTTATGTCCTTACTTCAGATGTAATTCAACAACATCCTCATCGCTTAAAACATGGGTTAATCCAACTTGGGCGCCAGCAAACCTGACAGAGTTTCCCCACACTCTTGCGAACTTGAATTTTTTTATGAAGTCTTTGTGCACTTTTTCTGCTATGTCTTTTATTGTGGATCCTTTTGGAAGCGCTATTGGCGGGTAGTCTTTTTCTTTCTGCGGCTGTTTTGTGTAAACCTTGATTAATTTTAATTTTTCCCATATCAGGTCTGGAAGATTTTGCTGTTTTTTATACTCCAGGATATTTAGTCTTTCATCTTCAAATTCATTGTACAATAATCTTTTTTCAGCTTCATTGTTGTACATTAAAACAACAAGGTCAGCAATCCTTACTATCGACATAAACGCCAGGCCATTCCTTGTTTTTTCAAAGTCCTTGGTTATTGCAGGAACCTCTATTACCTGTATTTTGATTCCCTTGTAGTCCATTGTTCCTATTTCAGGTGCCTGTGTTGTGAAAGGGTATTCTGAAATCAATGGGTTTGAGTTTGTTAGTTTTTTTAACAAAGTTGATTTTCCAGAGTTTGTTGTTCCGACCAAGGCTATTGTTGCAGCCCCCTCTTTTTTTACTGAGTATTTTGCTTTCCTGCCTTTTTTCTGTTTTTTCTCTTTCTCAATCAATTCCTTGTACTTCGCTATCTTTGTTTTTATTTCTTTTAAAAGTCCCTCAGAAGACTTATGCTTGGGGGCAGTCCTGTACATTTCTTTTAGTGCTTCCAGCTTTTCCTGTATGGTTGAGGCTTCATGGAACTTTCGTTCTGCCCTTCCATACTCCATGCTTGCGTTAATTGGCATTATATTAGTTTAGAAAAGATTTTTAAATACTTTTTCATTTCTATAAGTCAATGATTAGTCTGACACAGCTGAGTTTAAACGAGACTTCTTTCCTAGTCAAGATTACATCTGCAGTCGTGATTTTATTCCTTGGATACATCTTTGGGAGAGTTTTAAGCAATTTATTGAGGAATATTTTAAAAAGTCTTGAGATAGATAGGATAATCAGGCAGGAAACCAGGTTCAAGTTCAAGCTCGAATCAAGATTAACTAACCTGTTGAAATACTGCATTTACTTGTTTTCCTTGTTATGGGCAATGAATCAGCTTGAAATTCCGACAACAGTCATTTTGATTGTGATTGCTCTTGGGGTTGTTTTTGTCATAATGCTTATCATACTTAACCTTGCAGATATTATCCCTAATTTCATTGCCGGATTAAAACTGAAACACAAAAAATTTATTCACAGCGGACAGGAAATCAGTGTTGAAAACCTTGAAGGCGTTATTCTTGATATTGGCCTTGTTGAAACCAAGTTAAAACACAAAGACCAAGTTTTGATGATTCCAAATAATGTTTTGTTGAAGAAAAAAGTTAAGATACTGAAATAATTTCGGGTATTTTTTATAAGTATTTATTAAATATTTAGCTTTTTTATTGGTATGGAAAATAATTACAAAGACAAGTTATTAGTTTCTTTAACGGCAATAGTAGACCCCCATTATTTTTCTGGAATGACACTAAATCAGATTTTGGATTATAATAAAGTTATGGAAGGGACTTTTTGTAATCTTATAGACAAACTTGTAGATGGTGAAGGAGACAGTCTAAATCCTCCTTACAATGATGAAGAACAAAGGTTAGTAGACATAATTAGGGAATGGGGTAATATTTCATTTTACTCTAGATATCGGGAAGGAGGAAAATATGTAATTGATGTTAATCTGATCCCTAACTGGGGGGAGGATTATAAATCTGTTGACCTAACAGCTAAACTTTCTTCTCTAGATCTCAAATATTATATGCACATCTCTCAAATTGAAATAAACCACAAACTAACCCAAATCTCAAGCCTAAATATGGTAGCTTATTTAATCTGTGGTTAATTTCCTTAAATTTAATCATCTTAAAGCAAGAATACTCTTTCGGTCAATAATCGGATGAATAATCTCATTCTTATCCTTAAACCTTAGACGGGGATAATTTCCAAAGAGAGGATCACCAGAAATTATTTGATAATTGCATATCTTTGGACTATAGGCTCTTTTTTCAATTCAAGGATAGCCACATTATAAAATAGTAGTACTCGCCTAAATATTTTTCGCAACTCTTTCGATTATTTCCTAGTTAATAATTAAAATAAGTAACACAAGAGAATAGTATGAAATACCTGTCATTAATCCTTGTTTTATTCCTTGTTTCATGTTCTGTAGTTTATGAAAAATCCTCAGACTATAAAATAGAAGGCCCACTTTTAGTTACAAACGTTGTTGATGGAGACACTTTAGACTTGGAAGATGGATCAAGAGTAAGGTTATCTGGAATAAACACCCCCGAAAAAGGAGAATGCTATTACAAGGAAGCAAAAGAAAAGCTTAAGGAATTAACATTGAACAAAACAGTCTATCTTCATACAGATTATTCATTGTTGGATAAATACCAAAGAAAATTAAGGTATATTTATGTAGGCGATATTTTTGTTAATGGGGTTTTAGTTGATGAAGGCTATGCCAGGGTTTTTGACAAATACAAAGATGACACAAGAAAATACCCAGAGCTTAAAAAACTTGAAGAAGAGCCAATAAAAAATAAGATAGGAGTTTGGGGTTGTCCGCCTAAATAAACAATTAACCTTTCCAAAACATTTAAATATATCTTTTAGTATATAATTTACATAATGAAAAAGAGGTCAGATAAATCAAGCCTTATCCCGATAATTTCTATAATAGTAATAATTGCAGTTGTTGCTGTTGTTTGTGTTTTTTTATGCGATAAAACAGACTCAATAGAAGAATCTACTGGCGGAGTTATTATATGTGGCCAGGACTTTAAATGTGGGGAAGATGACGGAGTTTGCCCTGAAGATTTTGGCGCTGAATGCAAATGTGATGATGTTGATTGTGGAGGTTCAGAATGAAAAAATTATTTTTAGCTTTAATATTATTTGGTTTTGTTTTTGCAGGAGTTTCTCTTGCTTGTGTTTGTTATATTAATCCAGATGGGTCTTCAGCATGGTGTGAGCCTGCTGGTTGTGATGAAACAGGAGATTATTGCGTTGAAGAAGCAAGTTATTGCATAATAGGAAGCAATACTCTCAGTTGCTGTGAAGGTCTTAAGTGTGATTCAACAACAAAAAAATGCGTTCCAAAAACAGTTGTTTGCGGTGGAGTAGGTCAGGCTTGTTGTACTAATGATGCTTGTAGTCTTGATACAGTATATTGTTCAAAACAATACTATGATGTTAATGGAGTTCTAAAAACAGTCAGTCCTCACTGTTGTTATAAAGGAAAGTATTGGGATGGAACTAAATGTATGGATAATGATCCATGCAATACTCCAAGCAGATGCCCTATCGTGTTTAGTACTCCCTGGGAAAAATTCTTCCAAAATCCAAGTTGCGTATACAAAGCAACCAGTTGGATAGCTTGCTGCTCTATGGATATTTATGGAGAAACTACATCTGACTATAAAGCAGTAATAATCTATTAAAAAAAGAAAAAATAAAGAATCTAAATTTAGTATTTAGATCCGATTGGACTTCTTGAAGCTAACTTAACAGATCTGTAACCAAAATCATTCAAGTCATTACCACCATCAGTCATAACTACCAAACTTCCATCTTCTGCATCAAGTCCTGCTCCTAAACCAGGAACTAACTCTGCTAGAATATCGTGCATGTCTGTATTGTATTTAAGTCCTACTTCGCTGTTTAATACAATATCCCCATTCATATGCTGGTCATTTGAATTCCAAGGCAATTCTGGGTTTCCAATATGTACTAACCAACCTCTGCCATTGAAATCATTTCCATTAGTAACATTTATGTTGTATTTACCGCAAGTTGCGTTCCTTAATTTAGCAACACCATCGTTAATCCTGTCATAAGTTTCCTGAGGAACAGTTCCATCCCAGAAATTATCAGCTGGATCTACAGACTGTACTAAATTTAAAGTACCATTAGGGAATCTTTGTAGATTAGTGCTGTTTGCGTGTTGGAATATCCTTCTGTACAATTCTTTATCAAAGTCATCTCTCATCATGTAACAATTCAAGGTTTTAGTCTGTTCATCGCTTAAAGTGATTGAACCATGTCTTTTTTCTAAGAGATTATCATCAACATGAGCAACATAGTTATTTGAACTGTCTTCAAATACAGCCATATCAGCATGTGTTCCAGGTGCAAATGAATCTAATTTGTAAGTTCCAGGTGTTAATTTAACCTTAATGATTCCTCTAGTTGCATCTAGGTCTTCAGCACCATTATCAGCCACTCTTTTAGATAAAATATCACTGGCATCATAAATGCTTAGCTCAGATCCTGGTAATATCTCATCACTGTTTTTTTCAATAGTATAATTTGTGACAGCTAAATAAGCCTCATTTGTAGGTATAATAGGGTCCTTTACCTCACATCCAATATTAACTAAAGGCATAGCCATTCCAGCGCTTAAAAGAGTATAAATTCCTTTGTCTTTGAAATCTTTACCAACTTCTTTAACATCTTTTCCAAAGTAGCCAAGATGTTCTTTTTGCCATGTTCTAAAGTTTTGTATTTTATCAGTTAGACTCATTTTATCCTCCTTTTCGGATACTTTTTATAGGGTATACTTATTTATAAACCTTTCGATTTTGTAGTTACTGGGCAGGGGTGATAAAACTAGGGTGAGAGCCTTTGAATAACTCCAAACTCTTGTCTTTCAGGTATGCACAATATTTAAATATGATCTCTGCGAACTAATTCTTATGAAAAAAGAGGCATTTTTGATTCTCTTAATAATACCTGCTATAATAATTTTGTCCAATCTTGTTTCTGCTCCAGGAGTAATAGTTTGCGGCCAGGACTTTAAATGTGGGGTGTCAGATAGTGTCTGCCCAACAGACTTTGGAGCAAGCTGCCCAACAACCGGAGTTGATTGCGACCCAGACTGCGGTACATGTGCAGTTACTTGTGTTCCAGCCTGTCAATCTGGCTACACCTGTAAATCAGGAACCTGTGTTCCAATAACCTGTACCTGTTCAGCCTGGACAGACCAAAAATGTGGGGGCTCAAATTGCTCATGTGCTAGGCTGGCAAGGACAAGAACCTGTAATCCGGCAGGATGTGCAGTAGAATCAAAATGTGTTATTTCTACAACCTGCTCTTCATGCTCATGTTCATCTTGGACAAACCAGACCTGCGGCGGAGGAACCTGCTCCTTGACAGAGTTATACCAGACAAGAACAGTCTCTCCAAAATCATGTGTCTCAAATACATTAACTTCCCAATGTTTAACAGATCCAGTATGTGAGGCATTACTAACCTGTGAAATAAATAACGTTGCCTGGTTAAATTCCTCAAAGAAAGAAATAACAGAATCAGAAGCGAATGAGCCAGTTTTAATGAAAGTTGAATCTAGTCAAGGTTGCATTGGAAAAACTTTAAGCCTGACAATATTCGAAGACGACACTTTAAGTGCAGATGATTTTATTTATCAGATAAATACTACTTTTGATTCAGTAACAAAAGAAGTTTCATGGAATACATTGTATGAAAATGAAGGCGGCTTAGATCCAAATCCAGAATATTATTTCCAGGTAGCATCTGGAGATGAAATTCTTGATGAATCAGATAATCTTGATATTGCCAAACAAGTTTATATCAAAGAATGCGGGGATAATAACATTGATGTGGATGAAACTTGCTCAACCTGTCCTGATGATGCAGGCTGCTTGGAAACAGAAAGATGTTTGATTAACAATGATTATGCAGATGACAGAGGTTGTGTTGATTGTTCTTTGTATCCAGATGAATGCGACCCTTCAAGTGAATGTGAAAAAGGCTGCTACCCGGGTTTGATTTGCTTTGACGATGAATACTGTGTATGTAATGAAGAAGAAGACACTATTTGCGGAGAAGGCTCTGGCTGTGAATCAATTGACCCGGACTGCTGTGAAATTTCATCTGTTTACTTTGATCCTTTGTGCTCAGCAGGAGTTGGGATAAACGGAATAGGAGTTGATTTAGTTGCGCAAGCATCTTCAGATTCATGTAATCAGAAAGAAGTTACTTTCTCTGTTTATATTTACAATAAAGATACAGAATCCCTTGAATTAATAAACACTTTTGATGGATCATTTGAAAATAATATTGCTTATTCATCTGAATTATTTACCCCAGAATTTGCTAGAGGTCCTAGTGATGAATATATATTTACAGATGGAGTTTTATGGTGGAAAGATGAATTTAACAGATATATGGTTAATGTTTCATTAAATGATTCAGAGCCAGTTTCTTCAGAAGATGATTTGACAATAACAAAATGCATGCTTGAAATAGATTCTGATTGTGACGGAGTTTCAGACATAGAAGACCAGTGCCCAGAATCAGTTTACTGCTCAGAAACTTCCAGCACAGGTTGTTCTGCAATAGACTCTTCATGTCTTGCCAACTGGGATTGTTCATCTTCTCCTTGGTCTGAATGCAATGAAAACGGCTTTAGAGAAAGAGACTCAACACAATGTGTTTATACTCCATCAGGAGACCAGAAAATAGATTTGTATTGCAGCACAGATGAAATAAGGGACAAGTTGCTTAGCCAGCAAAAATGCGTTGTTGAAACAGCATTCCCTGTGTTTACAGGATTAAATTTAATAATAGTAATCTTTGTACTGTCTGTCTTTTACATCTTTAGGAGAAGAATTTCTTTTTTTAATATATAAGTAACCGGCAACGATTACAACAACACCAACAACTAAACTCAATACATTAAAGTACTTGTCAATGAAACTCATTATTGGCTCTCCAAACAGCATTATTAAACCACCAACAAGGAAAAATCTCATCCCTCTTCCTATTATTGAAGCAAAAATAACAGTTCTTAGTTTAATGTAAAAAACTCCTGCTGCAATAGTAAATACCTTGTAGGGAATAGGAGTAAATGCTGCAATGAAAATTGCCATGCCTCCATGTTTTTCAAATAAGGCATGTGTTTTTTCAATTTTTTCTTTCTTGAATAATTTATATAGAATTGGCTTTCCTCCAAAAAATCCAATGTAATATCCAAATATTGCTCCTAAAACACTTCCTAAAGTGCATATCAAAGAAAACCATAAAGCATTCTTTGGATCATTCAAAGCCAGTATTATAAGTAAAAGGTCAGGTGGAATAGGAAAAAAACTTGCCTCAATAAAAGCTAGTATAAATAAGCCCAAGCTTCCCAAAGGAGCAAATGTTAGTTTTGTCCATTCTACCAGTCCATTAAATAAACTCATGCTATAACCCCCAAGGAGAATATATTTAAAGATTTCCTCACTCCAGAATAGCATGACAAAGAGAATTTTAATCCTAGGCGGGAGCGGATTTTTAGGCTCTGAATTAGTAAGAGCTTCTAAGGGCTTTGAAACATACTTTACATATAATTCTTCCTTGATAAAAAACAGGAATGCATTCTCTCTTGATTTAAATAATATTGATAATTTTAAGTCAATACTGAAAAAAACAACTCCAAACATAATTGTTTTTTGTGCAAGGTTTGAAGACTCTGAGAAGTTCAAACAAATAATTTCTCTTATAAAAAATGTGAAATTTGTTTTTATGTCAAGTGACGCAGTTTTTGATGGAAAAAAAGGAAATTATTCTGAAAAAGGCACTCCAAATCCACTAACAACTTACGGAATAAAGAAAAAGGAATTTGAGGACATAATCAAAAAAGAGCTTGACGATTACATAATAATAAGGTCGAGCTACATCCTTGGAAAAGGAGAAAAAAGAAGCGCAGAAATAATCCATGCATTGAAATCAAACGAAAAACTGAGAAGGTTTAACGATATGTACAGAAATCCAATCTATGTTAAGGATTTAGTTAAAATTATTTTAAACCTTATAGAAAATAATTTCAGGGGCATTATAAACACAGGAGGGGAGGTTATTATTACTCCGTTCTCTTTTGCAAAGATTGTGGCAAATTCAAAGAACTTGGATAAGAAATTGATTATCCCTGTTTCCTACAGGGACTTTGAGAATAAATCATTGATATCCCCAGATACAACCTTAGATATAACCAAGCTTAAGTCAGTAATAAATTTTAAATTAAAAAGAATCGATGAAATTAACTTTTAATCCTTGTCGCTCTGCAAGACCAATATGTCCTCGGTTGTAAGTGTTTTCTTGTCTTTTATCTTCTGCTCAATCTCTTTCTTCTTTTCTTCAATCTGCTTGTTCTGATTTTCCTCTGTTCTTTCCCTTGGTTTTCTAGCCTTTCTCTGCGGTTTTATAACAGGCTCAGATTTGGCCTGGATTATCTTCAAGTCAAGCAGTTTTTCCTTTAACCTGTTGTTTAATTCAGAAAATTCTTTTTTAAATTCAATAAATTTCTCAAAAGCCTCTTCCTGCTCCCTTTTAATCTTGTTTATGTCTTTGCTTATTTTCAAAAATTCAGAATAATCATTGTTTCCGCTGCATTCTTTTATTTTATTGTGGAGCTCATTTGCCTGCTTTCTTTTTTCCCTGAATTCATTTAATAAGGTGCTGTATTCCTGTGCAATCAGATTTTTCTTGTCAGCATCTTTGACTCTTAATCTCATTTCCTTAATCTTTTTCATCATACCTTTTTCTTTTTCAAAGCTTAAAGCTTCAGTTTCAATCCTTAGCTCCATCTTTTCAATTTCTTCAGATATCCTTTTTGAATCATCAATAAAGCCGACCTTCTTTTTTTCTTCAGAAAGTTTTTTTAGCTTTTCAGCTATTTTTTTGACTTCAGAATTAAACCTGTCTCTTTCTTTTTTTACGCTCTTTATTTCCCTGTCGATCTTGGATTTGCCTTCTTGTAATGCTTTGGCTTTAATTATATTTTCAGCAAGAACTTTCTTTAGCTCCTCTTTTTTGTTAAACCACTCTTCTTTTTGAGAATTAATCTGATTTAATTTATCTTTTAATTCGTTTATTTCCTGTTTTAGCTGGCTTGTGTTTTCTTCTGCCATTTTGTGTCACGCTCAAATAAAGTTGTCTTGAAGAATATGCAAAATTACTACTTTAAAAAGGTTATGTTTTTATTTTCTTCCACAAAAACCTTATATCATCTATCAAAGGAACTCCTCTGATCTTAAACCTATAAACCAGGAATAGCCAGACTAGAATAACATAAATCGTGGAAATAACGTTCCACATCAAAAAATGAAGATTTTCAAACATATTGATGTTTTTATTCAAGTAATAATAAATTAGTATGTTAATTCTTATTATGTTTCCTACAAAAATAAACAAGAATCCAGAAATCAAAACCTTAATTCTTTTAATCCATTCCATTTTTTTAACTAAGAACACCAAAGCAAATAACAAGTAATAAGCAGAAGTTGCTATGCAAGCAGGTATAAATACAAGTGCCTCATTGTTATGCATTAAAAAATCATTCCCGAACATAACTCCTTTATCTAACCAAAAAATTCCGCTGAAAAGCAGGGTTGGCTTTAAAAAAATAAAGTAAAATAAGTTAAGCGGAATTAAGAAAACAACAAGTAATATTGCAACTCTAATAGCCAAGTCCCTGTAATACCTCATAGCTTAGGCAGCAAAATTAGCTATAAAAACCTTTTTAAAAATGCAAATACCATTAATTCCAATGAAAAAGTATCTTATCCCAATAGTTTTATTATATATAATTTTGATTGCCATAACTTTCTACTTTGATCCGCAGATTTCAATCCTAACATACAAAACCCACAATGAAATACTTACGACAATGTTCAAGTACATTGGTTTAGTATTTACAAGCGCAGGAATTTTATTGCTTGGAACATTATTTTTACTTAAAAAAAGAACTTTAATACCTTACTTCTGGATTGGTTATTTAATAACTGGATTATTCCATGTTCTATGTAAGTTTGTTTTAAACAGGGCTAGGCCTTTTGTTTCGTTGTCGCTTTCAAAAATCCCAGAAATATCTTACAGTTTTGATGCATGGAATTCTGCATTTCCAAGCTGGCACACAGCAGCAATGTTCTTTGTTGTTCCATTTACATTTAAGTTAAAAAGCAAGTTAAAATATGTCTGGATTTTCCTGGCTTTGTTAATGTCTTTTTCCAGGATGTATTTTGGTTTCCATTACCTAAGTGATGTTCTAGCAGGGATCTTGGTTGGGTTATTCTTTGGCTGCCTTGCTCTCTTGGTTTATCAGAAAAGACAGAAAGGTTTATAAACGGGGTTTTTAAACCATACCTTAAATAAACTAACACTGTAATTCTTTCTATCATACTAATTAAACTATTCCCAAATCGGGAGTATACGGAAAACCGTGGAAAGTTTATTCTAGTCTTTAAATTCTAACTTCTAGGAGGGCCATGGATAAAAAGGAAAAAGGGTATCCTAATGGTAATGGAGGTAAGGAAAATTCTAAAAAAGGAAAACCTAAGCCGCCCAAGGATTCTAAAAAAAGAATCCAAAAGTAGTGATTCTGGTGGATTGCTTTAGTTTTAAAGTAATCTAAATTCTAACAATTAACAAGAGAGGACTATCATGAAAAAGACAAAGATTCTTTTTCTGTTAGTAATTGCCACATTGTTGGCGACTGGGCTAAGAATAGATACAGCCCCAACAACATGGCATGTGCCCGGAGATTTTGCAACGATTTCAGCGGCTGTTGCTGCTGCATCGCCAGGGGATAAGATTGAGCTTGCAGCTGGAACTTACCAAGAGCAAGTCATAATACCAAAATCGCTTGATTTGTATAGCAACGAAGGCGCGACAATTGTAGCCCCTGCTTCCCCGACTGGATGGAAATTTACCGAAGGGGGCTCAAGTATATGGGACCCAATCGTTGCCGCCTTTGGCGGAACAATATCTGGGACTACTGTTTCTGGCTCAGGACAAATCCAGGTGAATGTCTGGGGAATTACCGTTGACGGAAACTCCAGGATACCAGCTCAGACATCTCGTCGGGCTGTCGGTATACTTTACCGAAATGTCATCGGGAATATTACCAATAATACTGTTAAAAAAATGGGTTATGCAGTAGGATTTACAAATTCCTGGTGCATCATGGTATACGGTTCCTCTAATTCAGTCATTGGCTACAACAAGCTCAGTGGATACGCAAAAGGAGGGGTTGTTGTTAACGGTTTGGTATCAAACCCATCACTACCAGTACCATACGCTGTAGTCGAAAACAATATCGTGACCGGTCCCCCATATGACTCTACCTTAGCATTGGCCCCAAATGGTGTCCAAATTGGATGGGGGGCAAAAGGAATAATCAGAAATAACACCATAACCCACAATGGAAGTCCTGGTACAGACTGGGGCGGCACGGCCGTATTAACTCAGAGCTCAAAAGATGTTATTGTCGAGGGCAACAATGTAATCGATAACCAGGATTATGGCGTAGCCGTATCTGGTTATGATTCATATGGTACGAGCTATGCTGTTGGAACTGTCATAAAAAATAACACCATTCAGCGTAATGGGCAAGGTATCCGCATAGAAAAAAGATCTATAGATACCACAATCCAAGGCAATACAATTACCGCAAATGAAGAAGGTATCCATATTGGAAGCTCTGTTCCGACTTCCCTAAATTCTCCTATGGGTGTTGCTCTTAATCAAAAACAACTTTGTCCGACCGATTCAACGATTGACCTATATGCTGTGGAAGATCTATTAGTCGCTTACCCAATCCCCCCAACGAATACCGAAATACACAACAATCAAATCTATGATAACACCAACTTTGGTGCATTTGTTACCGAGAATCCGACACAAGAAGAAGTTGATGCTTCCAATAACTGGTGGGGATCTTGCGATGGTCCAGCCCCATACGGAGCAGGCAATGCAGTATCTGGCAACATCAACGTGTTGCCATTCCTGTGTATATCCAAGGCGCCTATCGCAGTCATTACTGCAACACCCGAGGCCGGAATTGCTCCGCTGACTGTCACATTTGATGGTTCACAATCTTATGCAACTGAATCAGGGGTTGTAATTGTGGACTGGGTATGGAACTTCGGTGAAGGTCTTGTTGAATATGGATCGAATATCCTCCATACTTACAATGCTGCCGGAGAGTATACCGCTCTACTTAAAGTAGAAGATTCCAACGGAAAATTAGGCTCGAGTCAAAAAAATATAAGAGCCTACAACCTGGCAGATTTGAGAGTAGAATTTTACTCTGAGAAACCTTCGATAAAGGCCAACGGCAAGGGATATACATTCCTATTCGCACATATTTATGGCCCCCAAGGGATAGTTCTTGAAAATCTCGGATTAATATTCAGTATCGACAATGGAACACTTACAGGATTAACGTTTAATCCAACCACCGGTGAATATCGGCAGCAACTATTCTCGGGAAGCCCTGGAGTCGGGAACGCACAAGCCGTTCTTGGAGGGACTGTTGTTGGTAATCTACAGGTTTCATATCTTTGGGTCCAGCCTCCAATGAATCTCGAAGCAACATATAACGGTGGAGCTTATGTATATCAGTACAACCTGAAATGGTCCATAAACCCGCTAAATTCGATGTTTGATATTGTAAAATACAATATCTATCGAGGTGGGGAACTTATTGGTTCAACAAACGGAACAGATTTTTCAGATGCTCCTGCTCAGAAGAATGTTACATACGGGGTATCCGCAGTGGATAGTGAAGGCGATGAAAGTGAAATCGTCGTAGCGGTAAAACAATAACAAACAAAAAAAGAAACGAGGGAAAAAAATGAAAAGACTATTTATTTTCATCACTCTGTTCACAATCGCAGCAATCGCCGTTCAGGCAGATGACTTCCGGATCAATCTTATCGGAGGGTATAAACTGCCTGAAGGTACCGCGGTAAAGGACATTTACGGAAACAACATCGTGTTCGGAGCTGGAATCGATGTTTTCCTTTCAGATAGCTTTTCTCTGTCTGGAGAATATTTGTTCGACTCCGATAACGCAAAAACCCAAGTTACGAAGGAGAATCTCGATATTACAATCCACCACATACATCTTGGCGGAAAGTATTATGCTTTTGAAAGCAGCGGGATTTTCTTCGGAGCTGGCGGGGCATTTGTATCCCTGGACGAGTCAGCACCCTTCGGCGACTTTGATGATACTGGTTTTGGATTCTATCTTGAAACCGGCATCAATTTCTCGATGTTCTTGCTGAAAGCGCAATATGAATTTGCGGAGATTGGAGACGAGAACGCCGGCGGCTTCTCCGTTCTTGCAGGAGCCAGCTTCGAATTATAATGTTGCTGGATGCCCGAGACTAACTTTTCCCAAAGCCCTGTCTCGGGCTTTTTTTATGCTTTCATTAATATATACATATATAACAAATAAATTTATAAATAGACAGTATATACTTCTAATTATGAGAGTCAAAATTGAAGAAAACAAAATCGAAATTGGAACAAAAGTAGAGGCAGAAGGAATTTATTCAAGAAAAGTCACTCCATTTGGTAATGGGGCAAAGATTGACTTTGTCAAGAGATATCTTGGAAGAGAAGTTATCGTAGTCGTGCTTAAAAAATAATTTCTTGTTATCCCTTTAGGCCTTTAAAATATTTTATTGTTTCTTTTAAACCATCTTCTAGCTTTACTTTAGGCTCCCACTTTAGTTTTTCTTTAGCCAAGGAAATGTCTGGTTTTCTTTTTTTTGGGTCATCAGGAGGCAAAATATCAAATTTAATTTTGGATTTTGAATTAGATAACTTAATAATTAATTCAGCAAGCTCCAATGTGCACATCTCTCTTGGATTTCCAAGATTAACAGGCCCGATAAAATTCTCAGTGTTCATCAATTTATACAATCCCTCTATTAAGTCAGAAACAAAGCAGAAACTTCTTGTTTGTTTTCCATCGCCATAGATTGTAATGTCTTTGTTTTCCAAGGCCTGAACAATAAAATTAGAAACAACCCTTCCATCATTCTTTGCCATGTTAGGCCCAAAAGTATTGAAGATTCTTGCAATTTTTATGTCTACATTATGTTCCCTGTGATAATCAAAGAATAAAGTTTCAGCAACTCTTTTTCCTTCATCGTAACAGCTACGTTTTCCGTTAAAATTTACATTTCCAAGATAACTTTCTTTTTGTGGATGCTCCAATGGGTCGCCATAAACTTCTGATGTAGATGCCTGCAATATCCTTGCTCCATGTTTCTTTGCAAGCCCAATCATATTGATAACTCCGATTGTGTTTGCCTTGATAGTTTTTATTGGATTGTATTGGTAATGAACCGGAGATGCTGGGCATGCCAGATTATATATTTGGTCTATTTTTTCCTCAATATACAAAGACTCAACAATATCATGCTCAATAAACTCAAAATCCTTGTTTTTCATTAATTCTTTTATGTTTTCTTTTCTTCCTGTAAACAAGTTATCAACGCAGATTACCTTGTTTCCTTTGTCTAAAAGAAACCTGCATAGATGGCTTCCTATGAATCCAGCCCCGCCAGTAACTAAGATTGTTTTCATCTTAACCTTTTATGATTCCTACAGGAACAACTCTTGCAACCTTGGTTGAAATGCCAGCTCCACTTACAGAATCTATCACGTTTTCAATGTCCTTGTATGCTTCTGGTGCTTCCTCAGCCAAAACCATTGGCGAAGTAGCCTGGACAGACTTGCCCTCAGACTCAAGTCTTTTCCTTATGTCATTTCCTCTGAAAGATCTTATTGCCTGGTTCCTTGACATTGCACGTCCAGCCCCGTGGCAGCTTGAATAAAATGTTTTTTCAGCTTCCTTAGTTCCTTTTAAAATGTAAGATGCAGTTCCCATGCTGCCTGCGATTAATACAGGAGAATCAGGCATTGCTCTTGTAGCTCCTTTTCTATGGATGTAAATTTCATTTCCTTTGTATTTTTCTTTTTTGCATATATTATGAGCAATCCCATAAACAGTTTTCATTTCCAGTTCTTCCCAGGATTTTTTAAATATGCTTTCAAATGTTTCCCTTATCCAATGGGTCATTATCAACCTGTTTGCAAAAGAATAATTTACAGCAGCCTTCATGGCTGAAAAATAATCCTGTCCTTCTTTGGAGTTTATTGGTGCGCAAGCCAGTTGTTTATCAGGCAGACTGATTTTGTATTTTTCTGCTGCCTTTTCATGGATCTTTAAATAATCAGATGCAATTTCATGCCCTAATCCCCTTGAACCGCAGTGCAGCATTATCGTTACTTGGTTCTTGTCAAATATTCCCAGATTTTTTGCTGCTTTCTCATCAAGTATATGTGAAACTTTTTGTAATTCTAGAAAATGATTTCCTGCCCCCAAAGTTCCTAACTGAGGCTTTCCTCTGCTCTTTGCTGTGGCAGATACACTAGACGTGTTTACTCCATCCATGCATCCGTTCTCCTCAGTGTTTTTTATGTCATCTTTGGTTCCATATCCGTTCTCAACCGCCCATTTGACTCCGGAAACCAAGACCTCGTCTAATTGCTTGTCTGTTAATCTCAGCTTCCCCTTGCTTCCAACTCCGCATGGAATATTTTTGAATAATGATTTGTTTAGTTCATTCAGTTTTGGTTTTAGTTCATTAAATGTCAGGTTTGTTTTTATCAAATTAATCCCGCAATTGATGTCAAACCCAGTCATGCCAGCAGAGATAATTCCGTCTTTTTCTCTGAATGCAGCCACTGCTCCCATTGGCAATCCATAGCCAAAATGCATGTCAGGCATTGCCCACGCAGGTTCAATGATTCCTGGAAGCATTGCGACATTTGACAGTTGTTTCACTGCTTCTTCTTCTAATTGGTCAAGAATAAACTTGTTTGCAATTATCCTTGCATCTACGTTCATGCCTTTCCTTGATTCTTTTGGCAAAATCCATTCAAATTCGTTTTTTTGTTTTAGTAGTTCTTTCATTTCATTAGAATTTCTTTAGCAATTTAAATATGTTCTGATTGGATTTATACCCTGTCAAATAATAACAAATAGAAAGATTTTTATATTAACTCTTTAAAGAAGCAGTATGGAACTCCCACAAAAACGAATTCTTATGTTTGAAGGTGCAGACCGAGCAGGAAAAGATACCCATCTTCCGTTAGTCCATGACTCATTGAAGGAGAATGGGCTTGAACCAGTGATTTTTGAAATTCCTGCTGACCTAAAAAAAGAACTTCGTACTTGTTCGCCTCTAGAAAGGCTAAGGGAGTATTTAACCCATAACATTTTTATGATGCAACAAATAGATTTTTACCTTGGAGAAAATCAAAAAAATATAGCTTTAATAAACAGGTTTTATCCATCCACTCTAGCCGGGCACAATTTAAATGGGATTATTAGAAAACATTTTAATCTTACAAATGGAAATAATCTAGAAGACCTTCCTTATATCCAGAAACAAATTACTCCTGTTCTAAGACCCGAAGCTTTGACAATTTTAATAACGTGTAATCCAGAAGAACTTAAAAAAAGATTTTCAGATATTGAACCTTTGCACAGATATGAAAGTGTAGATATTTCAATTGACCATCAGGAAGAATTTAAGAGATTAAATAATAAAGGTGTTTTTGGAGATACTGTTCTTATTGATAGCTCAGGTTCAATCAAGAGTACATTTAACAAAATAAAATCTGAATTAACCCAGTATGGTTTTAATCTTTAAATTTTAATTCTTTAATAGAATGCAGGTCTATCCCGTATTTTTTATAGATATTAATGACCGAAAGATTCCCAGAATCCATTCCGACAAGTCCAAGATGTCTTAAGCTCTCCTTTACTTTTTCTTCATTGTTTGATTCTATCTCTAAAAGAGCAGGAATGTTTGGCCAGAAATCGACTGCAAACTCAACGTTCTTTAGTTTAAACAAGATTCTTTTGTTTTCCTGGTATATTTTTTCCTTAAACTTTAGTTTTGATAATAACTCAGCAGCTTTTTCAAAGTCATCAACCATAACTTCAATTTCTTCGGTTTCATTTATTCCTTGCCCTGCCTTGAATTTGTATGTAATTGTTGCATTTTCTCCATCCTCTCTTAATCTGATCCATTCATCATTTGGAGAGTCAAGTGTAAACACAAATCTCCTGTAGAGTATTTCTTTTTCTCTTTTTGCTCCGAGTTCTTCAAGTTTTTTGACTATCTTGACTACATCAATGTTTAATACTTTAGTTTCAAATTCTTGTGCCATTTTATATATCCAATGCTACTCTGGCAAAGTATTTATTCTTTTCCTTCCAGACCTTGAACTTATAATTTGTTACAGCCTTTACAACAGTTTCTCCTAATTCAGGTTTTATTCCCTGTCCGTAAATTTTAGCTTTTAATTTTTTCTCAGAAATTTCCTCAATTTTAAATTTGCTGAAAAACATTTCCTCAATGTCAACTGTAGCAATTAATTTTTGCAGCCATTTGAACATTAGCTCTTCTAAGTTCTCTGCTTTAATTTCCACCTTCATTGAATTTCTGGCTTTAACTTTGTTAATTTTGCACATTATGGAAAATAAAGCCTTGGCGCTGTTTTCAAACAATTCTTCCAGGGTTTCTCCTTCTGATTCAAACATCACATCAGAGGTTAAATCATCAACAATTTTGTAATTCATGGGATTATTTGATTAGGTTAATTATTAAAGGTTTTGGATTGTGGGGGATAGAAGCGGGATAAACGATTACACTTCCCTTCATCTAGATTTTTTCCAAAACGAAAGATTGGAGACAGACGACGAAACAAAAAAGAATACTTTATAAATTAGTTATTGTATCACTCTAATAATATGGCAGATGACGTTAAAGGAATTGGTGGATGGCTTTTACTATTTGTAATAATCCTAACCATTATTCAACCAGTATATCTCTTAGTTGATGTTGTTGCAAATCCCTCATTTTATTCTTATTCCAGCGGAGTTTATAATTTAGCTTCTTTACTTTGGGTTTTTGGAATTATTATTTGGAGTCTCGTTATGGGAATCTCTATTTGGAATAAAAAAGAGAAAGCAATCATTTGGGCTAAGGAATTCCTGATAGTTTCTTTGGTAATCGGCGTAGTTTTCACATTTCTTTACGCTGGTTTGTATACTCTTGAAGAACAGGATATTCTATTTGTTGAATTATTTCGTAGCTTAATCTTTTTTGGAGTTTGGTTTTCTTATCTTAGTGTATCAAAGAGAGTGAAAAAAACTTTTAAGAAAACAAAAATAGAATGGAAGAGATTAGGAATGGTATTCCTTATAGTATTGGGCGCTCTATTTTTAATAAGTATGGTTTCTTCATTATTTCCTCAGAATATTGAGACTGCGGGTTTTAAGGTTGCTGGAATTCCTCAGGAAATTACTCAAGAATATACTCTTGATGCAGAAATGGTTCAATATCACAAGTTTGCAGATCAAGATATAATTACAGATTCCATAATTACCTTTGAAAGCAATTATCCTATAAGTGTTTTCTTGGTTAAAAGTGAAAATGATTTCAATAATTTCATAAAAGGATTGAATTATGAAATTTACGAAGGATGCCTTGTTGAAGAACGAACTAGCGGAGAGATAAGATGCACAATTTCCTCTGGGGGGATAGTTGTTTGGAATTACAATTTATACAAAGTAGAATATAGCCTAACAATGAAGTGATATCTCATTTACAAGATTTTTCGGATTGTTTTATTTTGACCACAGCCAAATCCTGAATATTTTAGGTTCTGCAGCAGAATCCTGGTATGATGCAACAAAAACATCACCCATGTAAACATTTTTCTCTCCAGGCCATGAAGCAGAATTAACACATAAATCATTGCATCCAGGAACTTTTTCCTTGTCTTTAAAATTAACGCACTCATCTTCGCATAAGCAAGTTGGTGTGTCACATATAGTATATGCAAACTCATAAGTGGTTGGTTTTCCGTTTAATATCAAGTCCTGCATGTATTCCATGTTTCTGCACTGGGCAACCTTTACAACGCAGTATCTTAAGCTGCTGTTTGTCAAAATTTCGTCCAGAATGTAATCAAAGCTTGCCTCAACCTCAAATGGAGTTTCAGGATTGGAATTTGTAGGAGTAGGTAATATCGTGTAAATAAATAATAATATCATGACTATTGCCAAAACAGCTTCAAATGTTTTTATGACTCCTTTTTTGTTTACCATGTTCTCACGCTAAAGTCTATTGTCCCATAATCTAACCCATTATTATCTACCTTGATTCCTTTCCATGACCTTACAAAAACATCATCTCTTGTGGATGGCTCTGCCATGTTGCAGATTTTTTTCCCATCAATATAAATCTCAAACTCTTTGTTAGGGGGGTATTTCCAGTCTGCTTTTATTCCTGTGTATCCTGTTTCTGTGCTGCACAACTTGCTCAAATCTTCTACCCAAAGATTATAGATTCCATTGTTCCTTGCAATTGGGCCAATCGTGATTTCAACAGCAGACTCAGCTAATGTCTGTGCTCCAGGGTCTGTGCTTGTTTGGTCAATTCCAGGAGTATAAACAATGTAAAATAAATTTAAATCATTGGCATCAAGAAAAACTCTTGCTTTGATGTTTTTTGTCCCAGCTCCTGAATTTGAAATTAAGAAATTGTTTATCCTCTGGTTTTTTGAATCCAGCATTATAAAATACTTATTGAGGTCATTGATTGGAAAATGCTCAATGTTAAAATCCATCACATATGTTCCGCTGGGGTATACGATTGGATCTATTATTTCAATGTAAACAGGAATCTTCTCAACGTTTAATGTTACATTATTTTTTACTCCTTCTTCAATGATCCAGCTCAGTACATCTTCTTTGTGCTCTGCCTGAAATCCAGGTCTTAAAAACATAAGCAAGACCATTATTGCAACCAAGAATAATCCCATGCTTATTGCCCAGTCTGCGTGTGAAGTTCCTTTTTTCATATCCCACCTTTAACTGTTGTTATAATTAATGTTGCAATTGTTATTAATATCAATGAGTGTATTAAACCATTTCTTAATCTTCCTTCTGAAAACTTTCCAATCATTATTCCTGCAAAAAATCCCTGGACAATTACCAATCCAAAGAAAATTCTGTCAAGATTTGCAGTTTCTCCTGCAGCTCCCAATGCTTCAACTCCCAAGCTTCCTAATCCGAGGCTGAAACTTGATGACATCTCAGCAATCTTTGGGAAAAGCCATAGTTGTAATACCAGCATAATTATTATGAAAACAAAAAACACAATATATCCCTGAACTACCTGGGAATAAGTGCTTGATTTTCTTTCCTGCTTCATTTTTTTGACATTGACTACAGAATTTGAAACCTCTCTCAATACATCTTCAATTCCGCCGCCAGATCTTTCAGCTTCAATGACAATTGAGACGCTTCTTTTTATTACTGGATTGTATGTGTCATTTGCAAATATAACTAGCGCTTCCTGAACAGGAATTCCCCACTCAATCTGTCTCCCAAGTTTTTTTGTATATGGATTCAATGCGCCATAGTCTCCGTCAACCACCTGGACAATTGCATTTGGTATTGATATTCCTGATTTTACCATTCCAACCAGATTTCTTACAAATTCAATGAACTTTTCCTCAATCTCTTTCTGTCTCTTGTTTTCATTGAGAAAATCCATCCAGAACTGCGCCCAGCCAACGCTTATTGCAACAATAAAAACAGCATAAAACCACCTTGTCCCTAAGAATAAGATAAAGTCTGCAATAATCAAAAATATCGCTCCGATGATTCCTATCCAGTATTTTTGCTGAAATTTAAGTTTCATTTTTCTATTTTTGTTAGGTTAAGGAAAACAATGAATCCTACGTTTAATAATGGAATTACAACAAATGTTCCTGCTACAGCCAGTGTTTTTACACTAACTCCTGCGATTGAACCTCCGCCAACTCCCTGTATTATTGCAAGGACAGTGAAAAATAACAATGGGGCAGCAATTAATATTCCTGTGTAGACATCTGAATAAGCCGCTAAGCTTTCCACATATTTTTTTCTTTCAAGTTTGTACGTAGTCATAGTGTCTTCTGCTTTTGATTTAAGATAATCTTTTAGGTTTCCCCCGCTTTCCATGGTTGTCACCATCCCGTCAAGCAGCTCCTTGAAGTCCTTTGACGGGGTTGTTAATGACACAGCCCTCATTGCAGCGCTTAAGTCGTACCCGAACAAGTTGACATAGTTTACAACTTTTTTTATTTCTCCCTTTATTCCTGCGTATTCCTCTGATTTTAATATGAGGTTAAACATTGCAATAGGGTTTGCTCCAGAACCAGCTATCGCAGACATGTGTAATATTACAAAAGGCAGGTCATTTTTAATTGCCCTTCTTCTTTGGTTGACAATTGTTGAAGGATAAAAATAAATTACAAAGAAAGTTAAAATTGCAAATATTACTGACAAGAATAATGCTCTTACAACCGTAAAGATTATGTTTCCTTTCAGTATTATTAAAAATAACAGGAAAAAGAACACCGCAGACGCAACAGTCCCAAGTAAAATTAAAGATATGTATGTTTTTGATAAGATTCCTGTGTTTGAAGCCATAAGGTCATGGTTTAGCTTGCCAAAAAAAAGCTTGTATTGTTTTGAGAGCTTAACAGATTGTTTCTCAAATAATTTGTTAGCAAAGCCTCCGAGCTTGCTTGTCTTGTAAACAGTATAATCCTCCTTAAGTACAATGTCTTTTTTGTTAAGCCCTTTTTTGTATTTTAAAGAAACATCTTTTATGTTTTCAAGTTCAATAAAAGGATCAGCAATCTTGGCTTGTTTTTTGTTTATTGGCTTGAATCCCACTTCGTTTCTTATAAGGTTTAAATTGTCTCTTATTTTTTTTCTTATTTCAGCCAGGTTTTTTTCATATCCTGCAGCATCTTCTCTTTTGTTTGACAATTCTGCCTCGTTTTTTTTGTCAACATAGAGTTTGGCCTCATCAGAAAGTTTTGATATTTCACCAGCAATTTTTTTGATGTCATCCATTTTATAAAGAGGACTCAATTGAATCGCACAACTCCAAAATTTGTTTGTCTGTTTTGTCTGTTTTTTTCTTGTTCCTGATTAACTCGTCTCTTTTGTATAAAGCTTCGACCAAACCCTTGCTGTTTTGTTTTATTTTTTCTGTGTTCATATTACCCCAAATGTTTTCAGCACCTCTTGAGGCCTTTTATAATAAGCATGTATTACTTCCTGAACTTCTTTAAAACCAAAGACCTTTCTCCTGTACATTTCCATTAATAGTTTTGTGCGCAGTGCAAATTCGTTGTCTAGTCTGTCAGCAGGAACTCCGTGCCTTTGCACTATTTTTTCAAATACGTGGCTTCTTGTTTTAAAAAAGAACTTGTCTGTTTGCGCATCCCTTGTAAATGGAGTGTTATAATTTGCTCCTCCAACCTGTTTTTCAGAAACGCTTACAATTTCGTTTATTTCTCTTACTCGTCTTACAGGCTGGCCGCCAACCTTTGTCTGGATCATGACACAGACAACATCAAGGCTTTCAACAAGTCCGGCGCTAAGGTTAATTGGCTCTGTCTCAAGCCTCCTTATCATAGTTTCTACATCCTCTGCATGCATCGTGCCAAAAGAAGGATGCCCAGAGCTCATACCCTGGAATAATACAAATGCTTCCTTTCCTCTTATCTCACCGACTATGACAAAGTCAGGTCTTTGTCTGAAGCTTTCTTTTAGCAAGTCAAACAAAGAAACCTCTCCGTGCTTCTGTCCTACAATGTTTGTTAATCCAACTCCTTCCCTTGCAATGCTTGGCAGCCAGTTTTCATGCATCAAGTTTAATTCTTTTGTATCTTCAATTGAAACTATTCTTGAAGCAGGGGGTATAAAGAATGCCAGCGCATTAAGAAAAGAAGTTTTTCCTGTTCCAGTTCCTCCAATGACCATAATGTTTGATTCATACTCTATTGCAAGCCACAAGTATGCAAGCATCTCTGGGCTGCATGTTCTGAAATCAATTAGTTTTATTGGGGTCCATGGCTCTTTTGTGAATTTTCTTATTGTGAATGTTGGACCTCTAGAAGATATATCTGTTGAATACGTTGCGTTTACTCTTGATCCATCTGGCAATCTGCCATCCAATAATGGAGTTGCATAAGAAACATATTTTCCAGCTTTCTGTGCCAGTTTTTCAACAAATCCAGCCAGCTTGTCTATGTCATCAAAAGCAATATTTGTTTTTAGGTTTCTGTACTTTCTGTGGACAATATAAAGTGGAGTTCCAATTCCGTTGCATTCAATATCTTCAATAAAATAATCATGCATCAAGGCCTCTATCTCATTCAGGCCGTTAAAGTTTCTGAATATATAATATAAAACTTTATATAAAGAATCTTCAGAAACAGGTTCCCCAAACTCTTTCAATAGAACTCTGACGTTTTTTTCAAGGTATTCAATGACCTTTTTTGAGTCATTGACTTCTATGAAGCTTATGTTTATGATCTCTTTTAATGAATCCTCTATTAGTTTTAATATTCTTTTTTCATTATCATCCAGGTTAGGCTCAACTATCTCATAAATAACCTCCCCCGCATCATTGTCCCAATGAATGTGTACAGATGCATAAGGTTTCATTAAGTCATATCTTACATCTATTCTTTGCTTTGAGTCAAACTCAGGCAGCTGGGCAAGGTCGCTTACTATTTCTATTTTAAATCCAGAACTAATTTCCTGGGTAGTTTCATTTAATGTTGGCTTTTCCCCGGTTTTATTTTTACTAAAAAGTGCTATTCCCAAAACCTCACCTCTTTTCCTTTAAAAATACCTATAAACCCTTAAATAGTTTTCGATTGATAAATTTATATAGAAGCATTCTGTCTATGCATGTATGCTGTCATTTAAAAAACTGAGGTGGGTATTTTTTTCATTAATTTTATTATTGCTTATATTTAGTTTGATGTTAGTCTCTGTTAAGATAAGCTTTATGTTGGGTTATGACTTGTCTATTGCCTTAGAGCCCGGGGATATTTCCCTTGAGCTTACAAATAACCAGCCAAAAGATATTAATTTTACCGTTAAAACAAGCAATAAGCTAGAGTGTAACACCCAATGCGAGTATTCTTTCAAAGACCTAAGCAACAATAATACAATTGAGTCAGATACAGTTATGTTAAAGCCCAAGCAGCAGTTAACCAGAACTTACAGTTTGGTTGCTCCTGAAAAAGGATCTGGCCAGAGACTATATAATTTTGAGGTAAGATGTAAAAACTTTAAGTCTTTGTTTTGTCAGACTTCAGGTAAAGTTGTCTTAAAAAATAGTCTTATTACCCTTAACTATGACTTGACAAACGAAGAGAAAATCTTCAAGCCAGAATCAAAGATTAAACTTGAAAGTTTAATGAAGCAATTAAATGAACTTGATCTTGTTTTTAAAGAAGTAAAACAAAAGTCAGATATAATTTACTCTGAAGAAATTTCTGCAGCCAAGCTTGATTTGGATAAGAACTTTGAGGAATTCAACCTTCATGTTGAAAACTTAAAAGCACTATGGAATAAAGAATATTACACAGAATTGTATTCTGAACTGAATGAGACTGATAAGCAAACTGTTGAAATGTTACTGAATGATTCGTTTAGTCTAAATGATTCTCTCACATCAATAATTGAAATCAACGATTATTCTGTTGATTTCTTTGAGAAAGTCCTGCAAAACAATCTAAGTTTGGTGTATTATATTAATGCCTCAAACGATTACAAGTTCATAGAGAAATTCAATGATACATTGGATATATTTAATAACAATCTTTTTGGGAATTATTCTGTGCTTCTTGATGATGTCAACACACTTAAAGAAGAGTATAACTCTCTAAATCTTACCGAAGCAGGAGAATCAATTCCTTTTTTGATTGACCTTGTTGAGTTGAAAAAAACCAAGTTTTTCTTTAATGAAACCATTGTTTCAGACATAAAAACAAAATTATCAGAAAACCCCCCGTTATGCTGTGTTTTTGGGGAATGTAATCCTTGCTGCAATGACCTTTCTTGTAAAGAAGATAAATCATTATTCCCCATCATTTTTGTACATGGCCATGCAGTAAACAAGCAATCCTCCCCAGAGCAGGAATTAAACTCCTTCAACGAAATTCAGTATAAATTCTCAGAGGAAGGCTACATAAATGCAGGAATCGTGACTCCTTACTCAACCTATGATGAATTTAAAGAAGGAGAGTGGGGCCTTTCAGGAAGACCGATAACTGCCAGAGTTACTTATTATTATGATCTTGTCAAGGACGGAGATTCTTATGTTCTCGTCCAAAAGAAAGGGGATGATATTTCAGTTTATGCAACAAGATTAAAGCATATAATCGACCTTGTTAAGTACAGAACAGGAAAGTCAAAAGTAAACATTGTTGCTCATTCAATGGGCGGCCTAGTTTCAAGAGAGTACTTAAAATTATATGGAGAGAGCGATGTTAATAAGTTAATATTGATAGGAACCCCTAATAATGGAATCACATCCAAGATTTATAGCCTATGCAAGATTCTTGGTGAAACAAAGGAATGTGACCAGATGGATCAAGGAAGCACATTTTTGGATGACCTCAATCAGTTCCAGCCAAACATGACTAGGTTATACACAATATCAGGAAGGGGCTGCGATATGTCTGGCCAGGACGGAGATGGAATTGTTTTGTTTAAAAGTTCAGTAATCCAAAACACAAAAAACTTCGAGGTTATCGGTGAATGTTCTGGGCTTGGTTTTTTGCACAGTAGCATGTTGGACTTAAATATGCACCCAGAAACATATACTCATCTCAAAGACATACTTTATGATTAAATCATATTTATTTTTGCAATAGGCAAGTTATTTTTAAATCCGCCATGTTCTATGGTCATTGTATAAGTCCCGATGAATGGATTTCCATATTGCAGTGTTTCATGTTTCTCAATGTCAATGAATCCAGTGTAATTTAATTCCAGATTGATTACATATTCATCTTCTATTATTGACTTGTCAAGGTATATTGTGATTGGCCCTTCCCTGAATTCAATACCTGGCTCTATCATCTTGTTTTTTGTTTCCAAGCTCCAGAGGATCTTGTCTTCTTCCCAGGAAATAGTTAAGTTTCCTTTTCCAACCTCTAGGGGTGTTAAAACTCTTCTTGATCCAGGCCCTTCAGAAGCAACTTTCTTAATGTTCTCGTCTATCTGAAAAAACAAGTTTTTTGTTTGTATGAATGTATTTTTATCTCTTATCTTGTCTATCAAAGGAACAGCAGAAGAGAGTATTAGTGTTATTGCAATTAAGCCAAGAGCCATGTATAACACAGCTGATACCCAGACCTCTGCCCCCTTTTTGTTAATCATATTAAAAAATTAGGCGCATGCAGCAAATGCGCTTCCATCCAAATCTCCAAGGCCTGCTATCTTTGCTGTGCATGTTATCTCCTTGCTTTCTATTTTTATCACTCCGATAGCCTCGACTTTCTTAACATTGTTTATTGTTGCATCAATGCTCCTTGTCTCAATGCCCAACGAGTCAATGCCCTCTATGAACTGGTCTTTTATTGCTTTTACCATTTCTTCACTCTGGTAAAACCTCAACTGCATTTTTTCAAGTTTTTTGGTTCCATCATTGCTTATTGTTACCCTGTAATTATTTCCGCTTTCCAAACAAAGTTTTTTAATTTCAAAATCAACTTCATTTGCGCATGTGATCTGTGAGCCAGATGTTTCTTCAGTTTGTTCTTGTATGTCTTTTGTAAATTTCTGCCCCCTAGTC
>JAQTOC010000003.1 GCA_028713535.1 Candidatus Nanoarchaeia archaeon
CCCGTCTGCATCTCTCCTCATCATGCAGTGCAATAAAGGATGTGCATAAAATCCCTGAGTCCTTGAAAAACCAATCACCCTGCATAAGTTCCCTGCAGATGTATGCGGGCTCATTGCAATCAGTAAACTTCCAACCACGTCTTTTTCAGTTTTAAAATTATAATACCTTGGCAGTCCATATAAATTTTCAAGCAGGTCATCAACAAATCTTCCAACCCTGAACAATATTTTATCTGCCCCTTCCTCAAGGGAGTTTTGGCAGGCTGGCAGTACTACATCCTGGCATTTAAGTTCAATAATCTGTTCCTCATTGACAATCTCCCTTCCATAAATATCTTTCACATAACCCATCTTTTTTATTTGTTCTACAGAAGTTCCTATTTCTTTTAATTTAAAATGAGTCAGGGCAGTTTCAGTCATGTCATATCTTACAGTTCCATCCTTATTTACATGAATGTTATACACACTTCTTAAAATTCCCTTGACTAAATTCTCAGGAATTTTTCCATCGCTCCACATCCCTTTAACTCCTTTTATCAAATCCTTGTAATAACTCATTCCTGTTTTTGCAAGTGCATATTTGAAATAATGTACAATATCGACTTCACGAGAGCTATAAGGATGATTTATATGTAGCTGCTCAGTCTCCTGCCCATCTTTAAATCCCTTCTTCTTTTTTCTGCACGGTTCAAAATAATCAGTCTTACAATCACTGCAGTAAAACTTTTTCTTGGTCTTTTTATTACAAACCTCACAAAGAGGATAAATAGTCTCATGATTGCAGCTCTCACAATAAAAGATTGGCCATGCAGTATTTACCTTGCCTTTCTCCAATGCACTCTGGAGGTTTCTCATCTTCCCGCCTTCATCTCCCACAGGAAATAATGCATGCGGATTTCCAGTTAACTTTCGCATTTTAGCTTTCTCAGGCCTTCCCATCCTTGCTCCAATAAAATGCCCAGACTTGTCTTTTATCTCAAAATCAACCAGTCCATTAATAATCTTAAGGACATCATCCTTTTCAAAATCAATCTTAGTCAAATCCTTAAGAATAATTTGTAAAACATATCCGTCATCCTTTAAAACATAAACCTGTTTATCTATGACCTTATGCGGGATTCCCAATAATTCCATGGTTCTTTTTGGATCAGCATCTTCCAAGATCTCTCCGAGATCATATTCCAGAGGAAAGATAATCTCATCCCCTCTTTTGTCTGCTTGCTTGTACCATTCAACAAAAGTTTTCAATCTTTTTTTGGTGATGTCTTTCCAGTGATATGTATATCTTGGATGCAGAGGAACCTTGAATTTTTCAGATATTCTCACAGCTTCCTGCCCAGAAATTTTTTTGTAAGGGTTGTTTATTAGTTCTTCAACTCCAACATCTTTTAATTCTATTTTTTCCAGAATAGCTCTGTGCCATTCTTCATTATACCCGCATGGAATTAATTTGTGCCCTCTGTCCAAAAAGTCTCCATAATTGATTAGCATGTCCCCCAAGAATATAATCTCCTCAACCTTGTCTCTTAATGAAATTGCTTCTTCTTCTGTTTCAACCAAGACAACGTCCCCGTTTTTTAGTTTTACGATTGGTCCTTCTAACTTGTCGCATGCAGCCAATACAGTAGACTTCCCAGGCCTTTCAGTCCTTAACTGGGTTCCAACAGCCAAATAATCATTTAAGATTCTCATTGTTGCTGGATGGATTGCATCAGAGCTGAATCCAGATGTCCTTGCTCTCCCATATCTTAATCTAAACCCTCCAGTCCTTAAGGGGTAAGTTAAGATTGGCCTTCCTGCAACAAGATCTTTTATAAAACCATAATCTGGTTTGATTAGCTCCTCACTCTTGGATTTGCCTTTTGCTTTTGCTCTTATGTTTTTTTGCAGCTCAACAAATTCTGCAAGAAAATCCATGCTTTTTATTCCAAAGTCTTCTTTCCACTTTGAGAATTTATTATAAAACTTTGCTGCTTTTTGTGTCAGCCCCTCTCCAATAACCAATGCAATTCCATTTCTTATTCTGTTTGCCTCAATCCTTTCCAGGTTTTTATAATTTGAAACTTCAAGTTTTTCAGAAGGTTCCCCGTCAATTTGCACCGGTAAGTGCCTCACCATAAAATCAATCTCGGGTTCAGAGGGAAAATACTGCAGATTGTTAATTCTCTCGTGAAAATCTGCAACCTCAGTAATCATTCTTTTTATTTCTTCTTCTGTTGGGTCATAGACATCATAATTCATTTTCTGTCTTACATAATCTGCTAAAGCAACGAAGACGCATGTAGCGGTTGTTCCTGCACTTCTTATCGGCCCTGAAAAATAAAGTGCAAAGTAAGGTTTCCCGTCCTTTCTTTTTTTCAATGCTAATTTTGTAAATCCTTCTAATGGGCTGGCTACAACTCCGTTTGTGATGTAAGCCAATCCTACTCTTAATCCTGTTTCCATTGCCAGTCTTTCATCATCAAATTTGCAGAATTTTTGTTGGGTAACTTCCAAGGCAACTGTAAAAGCAACTCTCCAGTCCTGGCTTCCATATTTTTTTTCTAGCTCCTCGATTCTTTGAATAACTCCTGATCCTTTTATTTGGGGAGCAACAGTTCCAATTAATCCCTCAACTCGCTCAGCCATGTTCCTTGCTAAGCCAATTTCAACAGTTTCAGCAGGATCATATCCTTTTTTTCTGGCTCTGACCGCAAGATCATAAATTATATCTAACTCTTGCTTGAGTCCATCAAAATACTTTTCCATTGGTTCACTTGTCTGGCTCATCTTCCCAAAAATTAATTATGCTGACCTCCCTTGTTTTAAGATTGACAACAGGAACTCGTGCAGGTTCAGCCATGTGCCCAACTTTATCCTGAAATGGAGTTTGTTTCTGCCATGCCGAACCAGCAATCATCGTTATGTTATTATAATTTAAAACCGCACTCCTATGTATGTGCCCTGATACAAAAAAATCAGGGAGTCTGTCTATCACCAGTGGATCCTCCCCATCGCAAGGAACATAGACTGTTGACGCATGTGTTGGCGCTAAATGCCTTTTCTGCAATAAGAGTTTCATGACCAAATCTGTTCTTTCAGAAATGTTTGGCTTCATCAGCCTTATCCTTTCAACTTTGTCAGCATAATAGTCATAGCTATACCCGTGGTACAATAAAAAATCAAATCCTGGAAAGTTCTTTGATGAATGTATGTTCACAAATGCAGGGTTGCTTACAATAGAAACATTTTCCATTTCATAAAGTTCTTTTGCATAGTTGATTGGTTGTGCAGGTTGTGGTTCTCCAATCCTTAATGCATCGTGGTTTCCAGAAGTGATAATTATTTTGATGTCTTTTCTTATCTTAGCTAAGAACACTGCAACAGATTTATACTGTTCCCGTATATCCCTTATATTTAACTCCTCTTCCTGTCCAGGATAAATCCCCACTCCATCAACTAAATCCCCGAGTAAAAAAACATATTTGACTTTTTCAGCAATCTTTCTCTGCTTGCCGTTTCCGTACTCCCCGTTAAGCCATGCAATAAAATTCAAAAATTCTTTTTCAAGAAACAGTTTGCTCCCAACATGCATATCTCCGGTTATTACAGCATAAGCTTCATCCTCGCTTTTTTTAAATCCAAGTGTATGAGGCACATCCGGAAAGAATAAATCAGAAACAAACACAACCTTATCCCCTGTTGTCCCGCTTATCCCGATAACCTCATCCAAAACAATATCCTGGGCCTTTGTAAAGCATTCATTATTTTTTGTAATCAATAATGTCATGGTTCCTGAAGGATCTTCCACCTCAATTTTAAGGTGTCCTGTTTTTGTTATTTGAATGTCATTGACTATTCCAATCAAAGAGACTGGCTCTCTTAATGGCTTGGTTGATATCCTATTAATTGCAAGTGCGTTCTGTAATTCTTGCCTCACCTGCAACATCCCTCTTATTGAATTATATCTTGCCCTGAAATGAGAAACAAAATCTTTTACCTCTCTTTTTTTGGAAATTTCTCCATAAGATTTCAGGATAACAACACTCGGAACCGTGTTGCTTGATTCTTCTTTTTCAATGTACTTTTTTTCAGGTTCTTTTACTTCCTCCAGGACCTTGTCAACAACTTTTTTTGTTTTTTCAGAAAGATTATAGTTGATAATGCCCAAAAAAGCCTTGTATTCCTCCTCGTTTCTCCCTTTTTCAAAAGAACTTCTTGCTCTTTCAAACTCTCTCCAGCTTATGTCGATGATAACTCCGTTCTCAACAACAGGCACGCTTTCTTTGTTTAAGATTAATGCCCCTTTTGCTGAATAATTCTCAATATTTTTTACAAAGTCTTTCTTGTCCAACAAATCAAGACTATTGATTAACTCAGGACTCAACAAAATTCCTTTCTCCAAAAAGTTTGTTATTAGTTTATTCATCCTATAATCCTAAACTTGATTTCAAAAGGTCTCTAACCTTGGGTACTGTAGATGTTGGAATAGCCAACCTAATCTCCCTGGTTCGTCCATACCTCCCCTTGCTGATTACCTTTGCATTAATTATTCCAAGCATGTCCAGTTCTGCAATAATATCAGAGACTCTTCTCTGGGTTAAAGGTTTAAGCCCAACTTTTACGCACGCATCTTTGTAAATTTCATAAATATCCCCGGTGAATATTGGTTTGTTTC
The DNA here is from genome assembly GCA_028713535.1 of Candidatus Nanoarchaeia archaeon. Lineage (GTDB taxonomy): Archaea > Nanobdellota > Nanobdellia > SCGC-AAA011-G17 > JACPNG01 > JAQTMY01. The sequence goes on from JAQTOC010000003.1 coordinate 4,658, forward strand.
CTATGAAGCTCATGCTGAAGATTGAAAACAAAGTCAGCTTAAACTGCTTTGGCTGTGTGCTTATGTTATCCAAAACTCTGTCTCTCTCAATCTTTTCCTGTGCATCATCAATGTGTTTCATTAAAACCCTTATTTCGTTGTTTCTTTCTGCGATTTCTCCTGCGACTCGTATTAGCTCCAATGCCCTCCTCGCATCTCCATGCTCTCTTGCAGCATATGCTGCGCATTTCTCAATGACTCCGTCTTCCAAAACTTGTGGCCTGAATGCAAGCTCAACCCTATTTTTTAGAATGCTTTGCAGCTGTATTGCATTATATGGAGGGAATACCAATTCTTCCTCTCCTAAACTGCTTTTTACTCTTGGATCTAACTCAGCAGTAAAAGTTAAGTCGTTTGAAATCCCAATTAAAGTCATCTCTGTGTTTTTTAATTCGTGATTTAACCTTGTTAAGTTATACAATATCCCATCATCGATTTTTTTGACTAGTTGGTCTATCTCATCTAAGATGATTACTACAAGCATCTTTTTTTGGTCAATGCTCCTCATAAAAATTTTGTAAATCTCATCTGTGGGAAGTCCGGTAGCAGGAACCTCAACTCCAAATTCTCTTGTAAGTTGGGCAATAAGCCTGTACTCTGTGTCAGCAACTCTCTTGAGTTTGCAGTTTAAGTATAAAATCTTCAGGGGTATATTATTTTTTTCAGCAATTTTCATCAGATCGCTGCTTACCTTTGTTATTGAAACAGTTTTTCCAGTCCCGGTCTTTCCGTAAATGAATAGGTTGCTTGGTTTTTCCATTCTTAAAGCAGGCGCTAAAATTCCCGCAATATTTTTGATTTGCTCGTCCCTGTGTGGAATGTCTTCCGGAGTATAATTGATTTGCAATGCTTTCTTGTTTACAAACAACGGTTGTTTTGTTAAGAAATCCTCAAAATAATTTGTCAACTCTTTTTCAGCCATTTTAATCTTCCCTCTTGTTTTTTATTTAAAGATTGTTGGTTTCAAAAATAAACAGTTAAATATAAACACCAACACCTTTATTTCCTGTAGAACAAATCAAACATTGTTTTAATATAAAAAAGTTCATTACCACTCTTCCTGAACACCATACTTTCAAATGGAAAATTTATTATAATAATATATAATTATAAATATATAATATAATATAGAAAAGCTTATAAAATAAAAATAAAAATAAAAAAATCCAATTTGTTCATATTTTAATGCTACAGCCCCTACAAAGCCATTTTAACAAATAAATCTCTTTTACTTCAAAACTAACAAAAAACCCAAAAACACCCCTCCATTTGAAATTAAGGTCATTTCCTTCTCCAAACGAAAATAGCCCCCAATCACCCATTTGGGTAATGTTCCATATGCAATCAAGGTGGGGGGTTGCCAAAAACAGGCAATTTTTAATCAAAAAACTTTAAATACCTAAAAAATAATAGTTTTAAACTATGAATTGGGTGTTAATAGTTGTTGGTATTATTGTTTTGTGGTTATTAATCGAATTGCTTAAGCATCTTTTCTTGAGAAAAACCGCAAAGGTTCTGATTATGTTAATCTTAATAGGAGTCTTGTTCCTTGGCACTTCAAAGATCATGTCTGACTCAGGATTGATTGATCAGGACAATAAAGTAATCACAACCGGAGCAACGATCACAGATAAAATCCTCGATAATTTTGGAAAGAATGATAAGATTAATATCAAAGAAAAATTGAATATTAGTGATAAATAGCAAATAGATACAACAAAAATAACGTTAAAAGACTAGAAAACTTTATAAATTACCAAACTAAAAAATATCCAAGGTGAGCTTATGGCAGAAGAAGATAAAAGATATTCTAGACAGCTTCTTGGTAAAACTATTGTCACAAAATCCGGAAAAAGATTTGGAGAGGTTGGCGCAATAACCTTCGAAACAAGAACCGGAGAGTTAATGCAGATTGTAATTAAGAATCCAACAGGCTTTGCTGACAGTCTTGAATTAGAAGAAGATGAAAAAGGAAACTTGTTAATCCCATATTCTGCAGTTATTGCAATCGGGGATTTTATTGTTGTTTCTGAAGAAGATATCGTCTAAGCTTTTCAGCAGTATTTTTTACTTCTTTCAGGTTTTTCTCTGTCCTCATGCTCTTCTGTGAGAATTTCATGCTTGGGATTACACAATCAATGCTCTCCCCAAACTTCTCAGTCCATTTATACCTCGGAAAAAGCCACACATGAAAATGAGACCATCTCTCTATAGAAATTTCTTCATTGATTATGTCAATGTTTTTTATTTTTAATACTCTTGTTAATGCAACCCTGACGTTATATAATAACTCTATGAACTCTTCTCGTTCTTTTTTAGAAAAATTTTCTATGCCTCTGACATGTTTCTTTGAGGAAATAATCAGAAAACCAGGAATCGGAGTTTCATAATCTTGGGAAACATTAAAGTTTTTGGTTTCCGTTATATTTAATGTATTTATTTTTCCTTTTTGTAAACTGCAGCCAATGCATTTAATTTTTTTCTTGATCCCATAAAGTGATTTAATCTCTGGCATATATTTTCCAAATAAGCAATCTTTTTAAGTTTTTGGTAACCCCCACCGATATGACCTCAAACAAAAACAATCCACCAAATAAGAACATGTCTCACTGGATCATTGAAGCAGAAAAGCATGGAATTTCTCTTAATGGGTTTCATACCTCAAAACTTGAGGATCTTAAACTGCTGATAAACTCAAAACTTCCCATGTTTGAAACACACATCCTTCCTTATCTTGACTTTATTAATTCTCCAAGCTATGCAGAGGACTTTTTAAAAAAGGCTCCATCTTTAGTCATCCTTGCAATACCTGATACTGCTTCGTTGCCAAGAGCACACAAAATGGGGATTAGTTCTTATGATGAATGTAAAAACTTTTTAATTCAAAAAGGGGTGGATCAAAATAAAAATAATTATTCTGTTGTTTTAATAAATCCCGAAGGGGAAAATAAGAAGGGGGGGATTATTATTTCAAGAGACACCGGCCTGCTCCTGGAGGTTGTGGATGGCACGGTTGAGGATATCTCTTATGGGATAAACCCCTCCATAAGTTACCAGATTGATTTTACAAGGGTCGGTCATCTTGAGGATAAGGTGATTTGGAATAAAGGAGGAAGTTTTGAGGATAAAAAACTAGTTAAGAGCATCTTGTCTTATCTGACATTGAACCCAGATTCCTTTAATCCGCTTTTCCTGAGGGGGTATTTTGAAGTTGTAATTACACAAACAGACGAAATAAAATTCATAGATTACAAAGTAAATAAAATGTATCTTAAATAAACTTGCTAAACCCGATTTCTTTATATTTATCTACATGCTCATGAAAGAATTCTGTTAGCTTTTCTTTGCTCTTATTCATCTCAATCCACTCAAACCCAGAATGTTCATTGCTTAACTTAATATTTTTGTTTAATGCCCTGCATAAGAATATTAACATAGTTATTGTTTGTCCGTCATTCCTTGTGAAATGTTTTACATCTATCGGATGCAGAACCTCTATATCTAACCCAGTCTCTTCCTTAGTCTCTCTTTTTAATCCTGCCTTAGGATCCTCTCCAAGATGCAATCTCCCTCCAGGAATTTCCCATGCCTCGGGGGTTTGTATGTCCTCGGAACTTCTTTTAATAATCAATAATCTTTCTCCATCAACTATGAATGCCTTGGCAGCAACTCTAAAATCCATAAACTTGACTGGAAAAATTAAGTTATAAGTTTTTCCAAACCCCAATGCATACATTTTTAAATTTTTTCTATACATATATCTCATGGATTTTAAGACAACTAAAGACATCAAAGTATCTCCAAATCTTGTAGACCAGATTATTGGTCAGGGGCATGGAGTTGAAATAATAAAAAAAGCAGCAATCCAGAGAAGAAATGTTTTACTGATTGGAGATCCTGGAACAGGTAAATCAATGATAGGCCAGGCTCTTGCAGAACTTCTTCCAAAGGAAAAATTAGTTGATATAATTGCCTTGCCAAACCCTTCAGATGAAAACCTACCTTTAATAAGAACAGTACCAAAGGGACAGGCCAAGAATCTTATCACTCAATCTAGGCTTCAGGCAATGTCTTCATTTAAGAATCAGAGCATCATTATGTTTGTCCTTGTTATTGTAATCTCATTGATTCCTTATTATTTCTGGAAAACCGGAAAGATTTCAGATGTGATTTATGCAGCATCAATGCTCTCCAGTGTGGTCTTAATTGTGGGCCTTGTTTTGTTTATTAATGTTGGTAAGAGAATGGCCCTTGGAAAACAAAACATAGAGATTCCAAAACTCTTGGTAGATAATTCTAACCAGAAAAAAGCGCCATTCATAGATGCTACAGGAAGCCATGCAGGCGCCTTGTTAGGAGATGTTTTGCATGACCCCTTGCAGTCTGGAGGATTAGGGACTCCAAGCTACCAGAGGTTGCTTTCTGGAATGATTCACAGGGCAAATGGCGGAGTTTTGTTTATAGATGAGCTTTCCACTTTGTCTCCAAGGTCCCAGCAAGAGTTGCTTACAGCTTTGCAGGAAAAAAAATATCCAATAACAGGCCAGTCAGAAAGATCTTCTGGAGCTCAAACAAGATCTGAGCCAGTTCCTTGTGATTTTATTCTTATTGCAGCAGGCAACGTAGAAACAATTAATCACATGCATCCTGCTTTAAGATCAAGAATAAGAGGTTATGGTTATGAAGTTTATATGAACACAACAATGCCAGATACAAAAGAGAACCGAGAAAAAATTGCACAGTTTGTTGCCCAGGAAGTTATCAAGGATAAGAAGATTCCTCACTTTGACAAAGAAGCTGTTGAAGAAATCATCCAGGAAGCAAGAAAAAAAGCAGGCATGGCAGACAAGCTTACCTTAAGATTAAGAGAGCTAGGTGGTCTGGTGAGAGCAGCAGGAGACCTTGCATTAGAGCAGAAAGCAAAGGTTGTTACAAAAAAACACGTTAATGAAGCAAAGATTTTGGCAAGAACATTAGAACAGCAAATGGCAGATCGTTATATTGAAAACAAGAAAAAATACGAAGTAATAATCACCCAGGGAAAGAAAGTTGGAAGAGTTAATGGTTTGGCTATAATCGGAACAGAAGGAGCTAACTCAGGAATTGTTCTTCCAATAGAATCAGAGGTCACACCTGGAGGAAAAAGAACTGAGTTTACTGCAACAGGTAAGTTAGGTCAGATTGCAAAAGAAGCAGTAAAAAATGTTTCAGCTATAATTTTAAAATACTTTGGAGAGGACATAAAAGAAAAGTATGATATCTTCGTTCAGTTCCTTCAAACTTATGAAGGTGTAGAAGGGGATTCAGCCTCAATTGCAGTTGCAACCGCAATTATTTCTGCTTTGAAAGAAGTTCCAGTCCGCCAGGATACAGCAATGACTGGGTCTTTGTCTGTTAGAGGAAGGGTCCTTGCTATTGGGGGAGTTACCTCAAAAATAGAAGCTGCAATAGAAACCGGAATCAAAAGAGTGATTATTCCAAGGGCAAACGAGAGAGATGTTATTCTATCAAAAGAAAGACTAAGAGACATAGAAATTATCCCCGTAGATACTCTCAAGGAAGTTTTACAATCTGCTATTGACTGGAAAGGCAAGGAAAAAATTCTTGAAAAGATTAAATAATTACATATATATACCCCACAACCCTAAAAAAGCCAACAACTAAGTTGCTGGCTAGTTAAAATAAAATAATGAGACCTTACTTTTTTCCAGCTGATTCTACTGCCGCCAGAAATAAGAAGAGGCCCATCAGGATTGTTATGACCTTTTGAAAGGGGCTTAGCAACAGCATTTTATTCTCGTCAAAATGTTCCCCGAACAGGAAGATTCCGAACAAAATCATAAAAACCCCTAAAAAGATCATTGCCCTTTTTCCATATAGCTCCCAATAATTCATACAGTTCTCCTTTGTAAATTTTTTATACCATTATTATTTGAGGAACTTTTGTTCTTTGAGGTCTTTTTCAATTTCCTTATGCCTCTTAATGGTCTCAAGAATTTTTTCATCTGGATGTTTTAATTTGAATATTTGTTTTGAAATATTTTTCCTTAATGTTCTTGCCTCTTTATATGCTAAATTTACTCTTGAAGGAAACCCAACAGATTCAAGCAGAACTTTAAATCCAGTCTCATCCCCCTTAAATCCCTTTACCATCGCTATATGCATACCCACTAACCCGCGGTAATCTAATACTTCCTTTTCGTCGATTTCACTCATAAATATTCGGCATAATATCTCAATTCCTTCCAATCTTAGTACCCACACAAACAAGATATCTAGAGAATGTCTTCTCCCCCAGAGGAGTGCATCCCATGCAGGATATCTCTCCCCAAGTTCTAAGAGGTTAAGAATCACCCACAACTGTTCTTTAAGAGATTTGTAGTCTTTTTTTTCAGTTAATTTTAGCATTTCTAACTCCTTTGCTTTTTCCACCTTTTTTAAAAAAGGGTGTATAGAACACTCTAGAAACCCCTTTTATCCAAAAAGCAGAAATTTTGTTTAATTTAAGTTTCTTTAGAGAATAAAATTATTTATAAGTCTTTCTAAACCATCTTCCTAAACTGGCCATAAGCTTCATTAGTCATAACCCATTGTTTTCTTCTTATCGTGTTTTTATTTGCCTGTTTTACCAGCCCTTGTTTTTCCATCTCAACTAATAACCTAAGAACAAACTCATCATCCCTGATAACCTCATTGGCAATATTGACAGTATACATAGGTTTTAAGTTAGCCTCATACAATAAATACAAAATGTCCTGTTTAATCCTTTCTATCTTCCCTTTGGATATCTGAGACATGAAATCCTCTAAATCTTTAAAATATTTAAATCTTGGCGTTTATTCGGTTAAAAGGATTATAAGGCATAATACAAAAAATACTTAAATAACGTTCCTTTTTCTAAAAAAATGTTTGAAAAAGAAATAAAAAAAATTCTAAAAAATTACGTTGACGAGGCCGACATTTTAATTGAAATACCAAAAAACCCGGAGTTTGGGGACTATGCCTACCCTTGTTTCAGCCTCGCTAAAAAGCTGAAAAAGAACCCGGCTCAGATAGCAAAGGATCTTTCAATAAAAATTAAAAAAACAAATCTAATAGAAAAGATTCAGCCTCTTGGCCCTTATGTTAATTTTTTCATAAACAAAGAAAAGCTAAGTCACAATATAATCCCAACAATCTTAAAAGAAAAAGAAAGCTATGGTAGTTTAACCCAGAAGCAGACCATAGTAATAGAGTCTCCAGGCCCAAATACCAATAAACCATTGCATCTAGGCCATTTAAGGAACATGGCAATAGGCCTTTCCCTGTCAAATATCTTTAAGAAAGCAGGCAATAAGGTAGTTAATGTAGACATAATAAACGACAGAGGGATCCATATCTGCCAGTCTATGATTGCCTATAAAAAGTATGGCAAGAACTCAAAGCCAAAAATAAAAACAGACCTGTTTGTAGGCAATTTTTATGTGTTATATAATCAAAAGCTGAAAGCCAATCCTGGCCTTGAAGATGAGTCTAAGTCCCTTTTGCTTAAATGGGAGCAGAAAGATCCAGAAACAATTAAATTATGGAAACAAATGACTGCGTGGGCTCTTGACGGCATGAAACAGACTTATGATAGGTTTGGCCTCAGGATAAACAAGGCTTATAGAGAATCAGAGCACTACCAGAAAGGAAAAGACCTTATCCTTGATGCCCTGAGAAAAGGAATCCTTTCAAAGAACAAGGAAGGCGCAGTAATAATTGACCTTTCTGAAAATGGTCTTGGAGAAAAGGTTTTGTTAAGGGCAGATGGAACATCCATATACATAACCCAGGACATTTACCTTGCTAAAAAACGTTATGAAGATTTTAAGATGGACAAGATGATTTATGTTGTAGCTTCAGAGCAGATATATCATTTCAAAGTTTTATTTGAAGTTCTTAAGAAGCTTGATTTTAAGTTTGCAGATAGATTTTATCATCTTCCCTACGGGATGGTTTACCTTCCAGAGGGTAAGATGAAGTCAAGGGAAGGCAAGATCGTCGACGCAGATTCATTGCTGGATGAAGTTGTCAATCTTGCTAAGCAGGAAATAAAAAAAAGAGACCCAAAAGTTTCTAAAAAAGAGCTTGACCAGAGAGCAGAAAAGATAGGACTTGGAGCAATCAAGTTCTTTATCCTTAAATACGATCCAATGAAAGACTTTGTTTATGATCCAAATAAGTCTATTTCCTTTGAAGGAGAAACCGGTCCCTATATCCAGTATACTTATGCAAGGCTTAAGAGCATCTTGAGAAAGGAAAAGTTCAAATCCATTGTTAATTATGAGTCTCTTAATCAAGATTTAGACAAGCAGTTGATCAAGGTTCTTTCTGGATATCCTGAAACAATCAAAAAGGCTTCAGAGGAATACAAACCCTCGCTGGTTGCAAATTACCTTACTGAACTGAGTCAGAACATAAACACATACTATGTCAAATATCCAATCCTTAGATCTGAGCCAGAGCTCAAGAATGCAAGATTAGCCTTGATACTTGCCTGTTCCTATGTTCTTAAATCAGGGCTTAACCTCCTTGGAATCGATGCTTTGGAAGTAATGTAAAAATCACCAAAATATTTAAATAAACAATTTTTTCTATATATAAAATGGCAGTAGTAGGATTTAATTTCGATAAAATACTTGTAGAGAAAAAGAAAGTCCTTAAAGGCGACATAAAGGTAAAAAACAACCTTGATATAAAGAACATAAAAGAAGAGAGCATGGATCTTGGTGATTCTAAACAGAAGCTGATTAAATTTGAGTTTAAGTTTACCGTAGAATACGAGCCTTCTGCAGCGAGCATAGAGATTCTTGGTCATATCCTTTACACAGAATCCGACGATAAAATCAAGAAAATCCTTGATGACTGGAAGAAGAAAAAAGATGTTGACATGGCTCTTAAAACAAGGTTAGTTAACATGGCCCTTACACGATGTAACATCAAAGCATTGGCGTTAACTCAAGATGTTAACTTGCCTCCGCACATAAGGCTTCCAATGGTTTCTCCAAAAGTTGACAAAACCAGCTATATTGGCTGATTTTTCTTGTTTTTTTATTGAATCACTCACTCACACCCATTTGAAGCACAATTGAAGCACATAAAATTATTTAAATTTCTAAAACATTACTTATTTAGAGGAAAAAATGGCTGAAAATGGCTTAAATTTTGTGGAAAACGTTAAATTATCCTTTAATAAGGCTAAAGACGATATAACTAACTTAGAATTAGAAATAAATAAGTTAAAACAAATTATTTCTGAACAAAACAAGAAAATAGTTGATTTAATTGAAAAAATAGATATTCTGACAATTAAAGAGAAGTTAGAGGTTTTTCCAGGGTCTTCCGAGAATAGTTCCATCGGAAGTCAAGGGGTTGAATCACTCACTCACTCACTCACTCACATCCAAAATAAGCCTAAAATGACCTCCTTTTCAGTTTTTAATACACATTTGATAGACTTGTTTAGTAAACTTACTCAGAAGGAGTTTCTTGTCTTTCTTACTATTTACCAGCTGGAAGAGGATAAAGGAAAGATCACTTATGTCGACGTCGCTAACCACTCTGGCCTCTCAGAATCTGGTACCAGGTCTTATATCTCGAGGCTGATCTCAAAAGGGGCACCGGTCTTAAAAGAAAAAAGCAACAACAAACTCTCACTTTTCTATATTTCCCCAGAATTTAGGCAACTAAACCTCAAAAACAAACTTTTAGATATCTACTACCAGCGGGACCCAATGCAAAAACGCCTTTCAGATCCGTTCTGAACTCTCACTTCTGGATTTTTACCTTCTTTTTTTGCAGGTTTACGCCCTTTAAAACCTCACTTTTGTACTTTTCATTGATATAGAACCGTTTTCTGCCGTCAGGTTCAGACCTCTCCTCGACTAAACCCTCAATTTTACGTTTTATGTTGTTTATCTGGCCTCTTATCGTGGACTGGTCCTTCCCAAGTATACTCTCTAAGTCCTCATAAGTCAGTCTCAGATCCGTATTTAATAGTGTCCATACCACCAGTCTCTCCATCATTGTTAAATTTTTTAGTTGAATTGCTGTTTGGACAGCTGTTTGGACAGGCTCAAACGCCTGTTTGGACACGTGTTTGTTTGTGCCTGTTTGTGTTTGGACAGCTGTTTGGACAGCTGTTTGTTTTTCAAACAGCGAAGCCAGTTTTTCTTCTACTCCATCTATCCTTGCATGAATATTAAGTATCTCTTTTTCATGGCCTTTGTGTTTATTATCAAAATGAGAAAGCAACTTGGATATTTTTTCCATATCCCCCCTTACTTTTGAAAAAGAATTTTTAACATTACTATGAACATCATCTATCCTTGCATGAATGCTCTCCTCTTTTTTTCTGGTGAAAAATCCAAATATCATCTTAAAACACTAATCTCTTCTCATTTAAATAATTTTTCTATTAGTCCAGTGGACTTTTTATCTTTTTTATTTGCTCTTGCGAGACATGAGTATAAATTTGTGTGGTGCTTAACTGCGAATGCCCCAGCAGTTCCTGTATCAACCTTATATCTGTCCCGTTCTCCAGTAAATGTGTAGCAAAGCTGTGCCTAAGCGTGTGGGGTGTAACCCTTTTCTTTATTCCTGCCTTCATGGCAGTGTTCTGGATTATTTTTTGTATGTTTCTCGTCGTCAAAATATCCCTCCCTTGCCCAGGGAATATCCAAACATTTTCGCTCGGCAGCGTTTGAAGATATCTTTCAAGCTCTTTCAGGACTTTCCCTCCAACAATTGTCATTCTGTCCTTGCTTCCTTTTCCAGCTTTGACTCTTATTGTTTTTTCCTTGAAATTAATTTCATCGGTTTTTAACCTGACAAGCTCAGAGACTCGTAACCCCGTGCTGTAAAGCAGCTCGATTATTAATTTGGTTTTTTGGGATTTTGCATTTTTAATCAATAAAAATATTTCATCTCTGCTTAAAACTTCCGGGTTTGACTTTGGGATCCTAGGAGTCTTCAAATTAATTATGTTTTTCTTTAAGATTTCATCATAAAAAAACTTCAGTGCACTTTTTTTCAGAGAAACACTTCTTGGTTTTAGCTTTAAGTCAGATATAATATAGCTCATATAACTTTTAATATCAGATTCAGTCACTTTATCCGGCTCTTTTTTTATATAATCCAGGAACAGCTTATTGTGCCGCATATAAGAGCTGAGCGTCTCTTTGGAAAAACCCCTTAGCTTTAATTCAACCTCTAGATTTTTTAACAATTTTTCACCCAACTCTCTTATAAAATCACAAAATATAAATGTTTCGCTTAATTTTTCAATAATAAATCATTTTAGTACTAAAACTTTTTAGCAGAACCCGTAACTTTTTCCCTTTTTTCTTTATCATCTATTTTAACCTTAATTATTATTTATTTTTATGTTTAAATCCTTAAAGAGCATTGTTGATTCCTCACTCGACTGGAACGTGCAGGGTAATTTTCTGACAGAAGTGAAAGAGAGGAATGACTATGGAAACTATTACCGAGGGATATTGGAAAATGTTCATTACCTTCGTGGAAAGGATCGCGGGGAAGGTAAACTAATCTTTGAAATAAAACATAGACACCACCCAATTATTAAAGATATTTCTGATGGCCTTTACATTGGAGATATTCGCCATGATCCTTACAGGCTATTCTTCGAAAAAGGGCTCAAAGTTTTTCTTAAAGGCAACATACGTGGCTCTATATGCAATGTAGAAGACCTGTGGGCTGAAGAGTCTTATTCTAAACTAAATAATCCTCCAAAAAGAAACCTATTGGATTATATCCACCAGAACCATCAATTGAAAGGAAAATTTCTAAGAGGGGTAGTAGATTCACACTATCCTTGTTCCAATTATTGGGGAATATTAACTGACGTCGTTGATATGGATTCAGAAATGAATGGAACTGGCAGGGTATTATTCCAGATATCCAGACGGATTCATACCAATGATCGTTTGCTATATAACCAATTATTTAACTCAGGCGATATAATCTTAATAAATGCCTATTTTAACAAGAACATGTTGTGGTTTGTGAATGATTTTAAGGTTATTGGCCAAGCCCAGGAAAATATTGTTTCTCACTCTTATCTTAAGAAAGAGATCCTCACTCCAAAACCATCTCCACAGCTTCCTAAGGAAAATGTTAGACAGCAAACCCTGTGGGAAAGACCTAACAGAAATCTCATTTATCTTCCAAAAAAACCATAACCTTTTCAGTATTTTATCATAAACTCTTTTTAATAAAACTTCATTGAAGACCTTATGGATGAATATGTTAATCTAGTAGGTATCTTTGTCCAAGGAGAGATCCTTCCACCCAACTTAGACAACTCATTCTTTATTTATAAGGAAGGGACATATAGGGGAATTCTCAATTCTAAACAAGGAGAAAGAGTTTTATTTGAGATTTCAGGAAAGATATCTGTTCTTGAGAGTTATAATATTATTCTTGAACCAGGTTGTACCCTTTATCTAAAGGGATATACAAATAAAAAGCTGTTTAGGGAGGGAAATCCACAAGACCCCATATTTTATGTTAAAGATGTTGTAAAAGTGAGACCTGCAGGTTTAGAAGAAGAAGTCGATGAGGGATATGAAACCCAGTTAGAAGAGCCTACCAAGTATGAACCTCCATCAGAAGAGTCCGCCCTTGAAAATAAGTACTTAGGCGAGAATTATACTCCCAAACTCCCAAGAAGGAGAAACACTCTGTTCTGATAAAAAACAATAAAGTTTTTATATTTTATAATTTTCTAAATTGCATGAAACGTTCGTTCATCAAAGCACCTTTATACGTTCTTACATTGGTTCTGCTTCTTATGTTGATTCTAAACTTAAGAGCAAAAGCACTTGGAACCTCGTTTGGCTCTGACTGGATGACCTTGAAGATTCTTATTGCAATATTTTTAGCATGGATCTTTTGGCTCAGGTCTTACTTCAAGGAAAAAGAAATAAAAAGAAAAGCTCTTGAAAAAGGCCAGGAAGTTGCAGAAGCAGAAATGAGATATGTTAACTTTGAGTTCAAATGGTTCTTGATACTCATTGTTATTGTAATCCTGATATTGATTATCTAATAACCGAGCCAGTTTTGCTCTAAAAGCCTGGCTTTTTTGCTTAAAATTAAGGATTTATTATATAAGGTTCGCTTAATGGTGCTTATGCGAATGTTTATAAATTCTTGATTTATTGGTATTTTGTACAAATTTCACAAATAACACGGTTTACCAACCTTAATCAGAATTCTCCTTTGAAAATCAAAGGGCTGGGAGAAACCGGAAAGGAGCTGAGCATATGAATCTTGAAGAAAAGATTGAAATATACAGGACTAAACGATATTTCATAATCTTGTTAGGGATATTGGGGATACTCATCTTTGGGGTTACAGTACTATATCCGGTTTTGTATAAGACAATACCGCCGTTTTTTCCATTACTTGCCCTCTTATCTCTATTATTTATCATAGTATGCATCTTGGGTTGGTATTATGCTTCTAAAGAAATAAAAGACCTCAAAAAGAGTTTGCAAAAATTGGAAAAAACGAAAATAATTACAAAACTCAGCAAAAAAGACTGAAAGGAGAACTAAATGGAAATCAAACTTAGAAATGGGGAAACAAAGATCCTTGAATCTTTAAACCTCAAAGAAACCGAAGACGTTTTGGAGTACTATTCATCCAAGGTAGCAAATCTTCTAATTGGAGGGGTAGTTGACGCATTTTTTGCAGCAATGGTGTTTGGAATTACCTTTCTGCATATGTCTTATTCTACTCCAAATACTCTTAACTTTGGGTTATCCATCGTGGGTATCCTGCTATTGAGTTTTTTTGTTGTAAGGGGAACTCTTAAGCTAACAAAGGCATCCATGATTTTTCCAACTCCAAAGGTTATCAAAGAACAAATAGTTCAACTCGGAGGTGGGCAACTAAACAAAAACAAACAAAAAAGCTGAAAGGAGGCGTTATGGGTACAGACTATGCAGACAATCCTTATACTTCTGAGGTTACACAAAACGGGGTTGTTGTGTGGGTATTCCTGAACATCCATCATCAGTGTTGGATTTTTAAACCCTATGACTCATCCGGCAGACTGATTCCCTGCAAACAAAAGAAAGTACCCCTTCTTCATAACGCTGAGAGAGGAGATGGACGGAGAATTATCCATAGGGAGGACAGAATCAATTTAGAAAAAGAGATAAAGAAATTTATTCTCGATCTTCCAAACCAACCAAAAATCAGCAAAAAAAGCTGAAGAAAGGGAGGAGAAGATTATGTGTCAAACACATACTCCTGAAGGACATAAAGAAATCCAATGTCCTTGCGGAGCTTTGATAGATCAAATGCGTAATAAAAGTTGTCCAAGATGTAACAGGAGGCAGTGCCCTTCTTGCAAATGTTATAATACTGAAAGGTACAAAACTACAAATACAGATGGATGGTCTGACAATGAATTGGAATATTACCACTGCAAGGATTGTGGAGCCAGCTGGACTGATTGGATTTAATGAACAAATGAAGGATTATATCTAATGTTCTATCCGTCAGTTTTACTGACGGTTTTTTAATTTATAATGTATATATAATCATATCCTATAAATCTTGTCATGATGATCAAAGTCTTCAAGGATATTATGATCTGTATTTTTTCTTAAAATCCTCAATTGTTCCGATATGGATAGCTTTTTGTTTCTGGATCTTAAGAAGTTTTTCTACATACTCTGGCCTTAATTCAGGCTCTAAGATTACATCCTGGTATTCCTTAGCCATCTTGTTTATTGCCTCAGATTTATCCTTTAAGGAGTACTTTGCTTTTAGAATATTTAAGACTTTATTTGCATCTTCCGAAATGTTTACGATAGCTTGAACCATATTAATATGGTATTAATAAAGGTTTTGGTCGGATAATATATGTTATGCGAAAGAATTATTTAAGTAATTCTAGAAGAATCGTAACCAATAAACTTAGGAAAGCTAATCCCCCCTCCACCCCCCAAGTCCATTTAATCCATCCCATAAAAGATGAAGAAGGAAAATATTGTATTTCAACCTTAATCCCCTCTTTTTTTAGTTCTTTTTTGATATTTTCAAAAAGGGCTATAGAAGAAATTCGAATTAATTCATAATTATACAAGCTTAGCCCCTTTTGAAGGGAATGTAAGTCTTTTTTGAGAGTTTTTTTATTCAGATTTATAAAAAAGATATATTCCTCCAGAAGATGTATATTTATCCTAAGAAAAGCTAAGACCTTTCTTTTATAACCATTCCATCTGAATGTTGAAAATTTGGATATTCTTTTTAATCTCTGGAAAATTAGTATCTTTTGATCTTCTCTTAAGGGGGCGGCAACAGGCCTTTGGATTACAGATTCGAATAGGTTTTGAATTCGAGAAGATACCTTAACAAGTTGTATGCTTCTCCCAAGCGTTGCTGCAAAGATTAGTAATATGATATATCCAAAGAGTAGGGGGATAAGAGGAGGGATTTGTAGTTTATTAAAGAAAACAACTATGGATGCAAGAAACATAAAAGATAAAAATGCCACCCCTAAAAAATAAATAACCTGAACCAATTTTCCATGTTTATATATTTTTCTTATAACCCCAAAATCTTCAAATTTCATTATTTTAGATAAGGATATCTCATTTAAATGGTTTTAGTAATTATGCTAAAATTATTTAAATAAGGAGGTTATAATTAGAATATGTGGAATTTAAATTATGAAGATCCGAAGAAATTTCATATAAGCCTTGGATTGGGTTTAATGTTGGCTGCAGGAATATTAATTTTTGGGAATAACTGGGCGTATTATACAGAAATATCAGATATTTTAGAAAAAGATTATTCTTTTTTGTATGAGCTGGAAGAAGGGGAAGAAGAAACAACTCCCAATTTTTCTATCCAGGCTAAATCTGTTTCGTTTAGATTAGAAACTCTCCAAAAGGTAATAGATGCGAGAATGGATTTTATGTATACTCTTTTTATTATGGGAGCAATTTCTTTTTTGGGAGGATATGTTTTTTGGATTTTCCCTTATCTTAACGATTTCTTTAAGAGAATATTTAATAAAAAGAAATAAATCTTTCGCATAATCCCTCTTATCCGAACCATTTATAATTGAGCACTAATAAAATCATGTTCATGTATGTCCCGAATTGCAGCATAGACTGGCCCAGAAGCGCTTATTTCCTCTATTTTAGGGTATTCTTTGAAGAAATTATCAGACCTGGAAACAGTATCAGAAATAATAAATCTGTCCAAACAATCACTTTTTTGGATGGTTTGAGCACTTTCACGGCTTGCTTTACAGTGAGATACCCCGCCTATCACCGTTGCTGCTCCTGCTTCCTTGCACAGTCTTCCAACATTTAAGATTGTGCTGCCAGTTACAGTTTCATCATCAAAAGTGAACGTAGCTCTTTCTTTTAATGACTTGCCATATAACTCAAGTCCATAACATTCAATCTCGCTCCCGCTTTTTCTTACCTTTTTTGCATATCCTGTTATGAGATTTATATCTGGATAAACTCTTCTTACTTCAGCTTCTAATGATCCAGTCCTGTTATCCATTGCCCCCTTGTCAGGAGCAATCAAAGCGAATTTATCATATTCATTAAACACCGGAGCAAGATGTTCTACCAAGGTTTTTGATAATAAGAGATTATAAAATGGCATTCCACAATCTTTTGTTATCTTAGGATTATGGAGATCTACTGCTAAAATTCTGTCAACATAAGCAGCTTTTAGAAAGTTTATGGTTGCTTTTGCAGATTCAGAATCATTAGTCTCAGTTGGTCTGTCCTGTCTCGCAAACCCAAAATAAGGTATAACCGCAGTGATCCTCGCAGAACCAGCACGATGGGCAGAGTCGCAAAAGATCAACAATTGCAGGAGTTTAGTTGACAGCTCTGGCCTGCCCCCGACAGAAAATGTTTTATGAATTGATTGAATAACAAAAACATCTTTTCCTTTCATATCCAGAGATGAATCTGGATGTACCCTGAATTCTTCATCGGGAAAGAACATTTCTGTTGCTTCAGCATTGTACCCTATCCTTTCACCAAACTTTTTAGAAGAACTTAATGCAAAAATCATCGCATCATCTTTAAATCCCATTAAATTCTAATGTTATCTGCCTTGAAAAGCATTACCCATCTAGAAAATATAAAATAAAGAATGTAAAAAAGCTAGTTTCTTCCAGCTTTTTTTATCATTCCACCGACGATAAACAAAACTACTAATATGATTATTCCTGCCCACCAGACCCAGAGTATGTCAAACAGGCCTACTATGAATGCCACAAGTCCAAGGATCTGCAAGATCTTTCCTATGGTGATTAATAATGGGCTCTCTGGCTTCCTTGCTGGAATGTATTCTTTGAGGTCTGGAACCGGTTCGATTATTTGTTTAGCCTTGACAGGCTTTTTTGTTGCTCGTTTTTTTGCTGCTTTACGGGTAACTTTCTTTTTTGTAGCCATTTTTCCTCCTGAAATATGATTTAATTAAAAAGGATATACCCCTTTATCTATTTTTCTCATTTAGTTCTTTGGTGAATATATGGCTAAAACTTTTAGGCAGAGCCTAATCATTTTGATTTTATTTTGATGTCCTTGAATAGCTTATTGAAGATTTTATAGCAGGAATCCAGTTCTTTTTTCCCTTTTTTTGTCAAAGAATATATCTTTTTTCTTCCCTTTTGTTTTAATTTTATCAGTTTGTTTTCCCTTAAATATTTGAGTGCCGGGTATATCGTACCCGGCGTAAGTTTACCACCTCGTTTCTGGCCTATCGAATCTGCCAGTTCGTCCCCGCAGAGCTTCTTCTTATTGATTTCGTGAAGTATGAGAAAACTGAGAAATCCGCCCATCCCGATATATTTTGGATAATTCATAACGAAAAATAAACCTTTTTTATATTTAAACTTATCGGTTATACAATATATTGGATAAACAATTATAGGCTTAACAATAGATTGGTTAACCTATATATAGGATAAACAATATATAAATTTTTAATAATAAAATTTTCAATCAAAACCTAAAACTTTTAGGCGCAAAAATACGCCCAAAAACTACTTAAACAATCAAAATTCTACTTAAAAAATGAAAATCAAAACCAAGAACATAGACGTTAATGGAATAAAATTCTACATAGAAAAAGATGGAAAAGAAATAGCGAGGGCATACCTCTATCTTATGTATAATGACCTCCATGACAAGCCTTTTGGCTTATTGGAAGATGTTTTTGTTGAAGAATCATTAAGGGGCCAGGGCATAGGAACAGAGTTATTGAATGAAGTCCTTGGTGAAGCGAGAAAAAGATGCTACAAATTGATTTGTACTAGTCGATATTCCAGGCCAAGAGTCCATTCTTTGTATGAAAAACTTGGTTTTAAGGACCATGGAAAAGAATTCAGGATGGATTTTTAGTTTATCTCTAATTTTTTATAATTAAACTTCTTTATTTCTTCCTCTATGTCCTTGAAAGTTTTTCCGCAGAGCATTCCGCCAGCCAAGAATTCTTCGTGAGTTACTTCTGCCAAACAGAAATCAGGCATTTTAAATTTATTTTTCTCTTCCATGCTTTTAAATTCAAAATCAATAACAACCAGCCCCTTTAATGCACCCTGAAAAATATCAATTTCAGCAGTTCTTCCATTATGCTCATAATAATATCTTAGTTTGTGTGTTTTTTTGCCGTCGATTTTGCTTAAATCATTAAATTCCTCTTCAGTTAGTATTATTGTCTGCTCGTTTTGATGTGAAGCATCATCAGTAACAGGCTCTTTCTTGGTCATTTCATATTTATTTCCGTTTTTTCTTATCCTTAATGTAGGATGCCTTCTTGATTTAGGGACATAAACATCAATTATCTCCTTGAATTTGCAATTCTTTAAGCCATCTGGAATTTTCTTTGCCAAAAACGTTCTTTCTAACTCAATCATCTTTCATGTCCTTTATTTTTTTGATTAAACTTGAGGTAGAATATCCTTCAATTATCTTGATTATGTAAACTTTTCCGCCATATTTTTTAACAGTCTCAGCCTCGATACAATTTTCCCCGTACTCAGAGCCGTTTACATGGACATCAGGTTTAACACTTTCAACAAACTTCAAGCAGTCTGTCTCATCAAATAAATTTACATAATCCACACATTCAAGAGCAGCAAGCATCCCCGCTCTTGCTGTCTGGTTGTTTAATGGTCTTTTATCCCAGTCCTTATAGCCAATGTGTTTTTTCCATCGTCTTACAGAATCATCTGTATTCAAGCCAATGATCAAAACATCTCCTTGTCGCTTAGCTTCTTCTAGATATTTAATGTGCCCATAATGCAAAATGTCAAAAGAACCGTTGGTTGAAACTATTTTTTTCCCAGCCTTTCTTAATTTATCACAAATCTTAATTATTTCTTCCCTTGTTTTTATTTTATTCTCCATTTTTTAATAGCCACTTATGATAGTCTTTTACTGCCTCTCTAAATTTCCATTCAGCCTTGAACTTAAGGTATTTTTCAGCTTTTTTTGTGTCTGCCTGCGACAAATTTTGATATTCTTCATAGGGATTCTCTATATACTCAATTTCAAAATCAGTTTTCATTGCTTCGTTTAAGGCATAAACTATTTCGCTAAAGTTTATTTTTTCTCCAGTGCCGACATTGTAAACCCCTGAAGGGGCATCTAAAGCCAATAAGTTTGCTCTGACAATGTCCTTGACATAAATCTGGTCTCTTGCCTGTGTCCCTGGCTTGAACAGTCTTGGAGTCTCTCCATTCATCATGGTTTTTCTTAAGTGATACACCATTGATGCAGGCCTTCCCTTGTGGCTTTCTCTTGGTCCAAAAACATTAAAGTATCTTAAACCAACTATATGCATTTTTTTAAAGTATGTTTCAGCAATCCTGTCCATTTCAATCTTGGATCTTGCATAGTCTGTCTGGGGGTCTTTTTCCTGGTCTTCTTCCATTGGGCATGGGCCGTTCCCATAAACAGATGCAGATGAAGCATAGACAAGTTTAGCATTGTCTTTTAGTGCAATATTAATGACATTATTGAATCCTTCAATGTTTTTTTTGAAGGTGTCTCCTCCCTCATATCTTGGGTCAGTTATTGCTGCCTCATGGAATATAACATCGAATTTTTCTCCAAGATCTTTTTTCTTGCATATATCCCATTCAATAAATCTTCCTTTAAACCCCCTAAGATTTTCTTTTTTCCCAGTAAATAAATTATCAACAACAACAACAACTTCATGGCCTTGTTTTTCCAGTTCTAAAACAAGATTAGATCCAATAAACCCTGCTCCACCAGTAACGAGACATTTCATATTAATCCCCCTTTAAAATCAGTTCCACCGCATTATATAAATCTTTTTCTTTAAAGTCTGGACTGACTTTGTAGCCTCTGTCCTTTTTCCCTGCGTGCCCTGTTTCAACCAGAATTGTTTTGCATCCTGCATTTTTTCCAGCCAAAATGTCACAAAGATCATCTCCTATCATCCAGGAGTTTTTCAGGTCAATATTGAACTCCTTTTTTGCTTTTAACAGCATCCCTGGCTTTGGTTTTCTACAACTACAATCCATGTCAAAATCAGGGTGATGCGGGCAAAAATATTCTCCGTCTATCTTGATGTTTTCTTTGTTTAGCTCAGACATAAAGTGCTTGTTAAAATCATGAAACTGCTCAAGTGTAAAATAGCCTCTTGCAATTCCAGACTGGTTTGTGATAATTATAACCTTGTATTTGCTTTTGTTTATTTTTTTAAGTGCTTCCAATGAATTGGAAATGAAAATCAGGTCTTCTTTCTTATGGAGATAGTCTGTATTTTCATTAATTACTCCATCCCTGTCCAAAAAAATTGCTTTATTCATTTTTGAATAATTCTTGCTCAACTAAGTCGCATATAATATGCCCAATTGTAATGTGTGCTTCCTGTATCCTTGGGGTGTCTGCACTTGGAACATTGATTAAAATATCTACCAGCTCTTTCATCTTTCCCCCAGAATCTCCTGTGAATCCAACAATGAAAATATCTTTTTCCTTTGCAGCATTAATGGCATTAATCACGTTTTTTGAATTTCCGCTTGTAGAGATTCCAATCAAGACATCGCCTTTAGCCCCAAAAGCCTCAATCTGTTTTGAAAAAATATCATCAAATGAAAAATCATTTCCTATGCAAGTTAAAACCGAGCTATCTGTAGTTAATGCTAACCCCGGCAGTGGTTTCCTGTTAATTCTGAACCTGTTTACAAATTCTCCTGCTAGGTGCTGGCAGTCAGCAGCGCTTCCCCCATTGCCGCAGAATAAGACCTTGTTTCCTTTTCTTAATGAGTTAATTATTGTTCTTGCTGTTTCCTCAATTCTTTCAGTTAAGACCTCGCTTACTTTGAGCTTTAATTCAGAGCTTTCCATAAGCTGTTTTCTTATTGCCCTTTCCATTTTTTAATGTTAGGGATTTGTTTATTTAAAAGTTTATATTTTAAACTAATCAGTTATTTTTCCCTATAATAATCCTTAAATAACTACCCTGCTTACTAATACCATGAAAAACAGCCTAAAAAGGCTAGGCTTTTTTGGAGCAACATTCCTAGTTTCATTGATATCTATCTTTCTTGTTTTTTTGATTGTGGATACGATTAAGGATCGTTTAATTGTTTCCCTTATCTTTGCAGTTATTTTAACATTGATAATTATAATCTTCAGGGCCCCATTCCAGAAAGAGATTGGGGATTCCCAGGAAGGTACAAGGTACACAATGCTGTGCCATGACTGCGGATGGGAGTGGATGTCAAATATAACTCCCGGAGTTAAGCCGACAAGATGTCCTAACTGCAGGTCTGATACCCTCGAAACCCTCGGCTGGAGAAAAGTCAAAATCCAGAAGAAAAAAGAGCAGGACTTGAGGTCATTCTTTAAATAAAAACAATTATAAAGCCATTTATTTAAAAAATTCTGTGGGCCTTTAGCGCAGTCTGGCTAGCGCAGCTGACTCTTAATCAGTTGGTCGGGGGTTCAAATCCCTCAAGGCCCGTTCCATAACCTTTAAATATTCTTTTTAGATACTCATAGTAATGAACAAAAAGAGGCTGGTTATTTTTATTAGTCTGATACTTATGGTGTTGCTTTTCTTCCTAAGCGAGACCATCTTGGGGTATGTTATTTATCCAAATTCAACCCCCTCAGTTTCAGGGGGTTCAGACATCCTTGATATTTATTATCAATACGCAAACTGGATTGATTTTATATTGTTCCTTATGATATTCCTTGGGATTGGCCAGGTCACAATAGGGAAGAGATTTGAGGGCTCAGGCAAGATTATCTTTGTTGCAGTAGGCATTGTGCTTGCTCTAGCTTTGTTAATCTGGGAAAATCGTACAGGATTTTATCTTCTTGAAGAGTTTGGGGGCATAATTTTCTGGGTTTTGATAATACTCCTTATCATCTTTGTGATAAAAAAATTCTCAGGCTCTGTAGGTGGTCTTAGCGTTGGAATTCCGATTGTTTTGCTTGTTGCCTATTTCCTTCTGTACGGAAAGATATTGTGGATGGAATATATCTTTGAGGGATTTGCAAACAGTTACCCGCTTAACACGATATTTTATTCTCCGGGAATTTATAATATATTTTTCTTTGTCCACTGGATATGTGTTTTTGTTTTAATCTGGATGATCATCAAGTATGTCAAAGAGAAAAAAGGTTCATCATGAAAAAAGGGTTTTCCTCAACAAAAGTTATAGTTGGATTAATACTTTTTATTATATTTGCAATCATTGTTGCTTTGGCAATGAGTGGCATGCTTAAGACGCTGTTAAAATGAACAAGAAAGGAATGGAGATGGAAACAGTAGTGAAGATGATTCTTACAATTGTTTCTTTTATTATTATCTTTTTTGTTATGAGTATCTGGTTGATTCCCACAATGAATGATTCGTACAAGGATGCGGTTTGTAAGTTTAGCCTGTATATGGCTTCCTATTCCAGAGGAGGAATTCCTTTTATTGGAGTCAAGACTGGTTCTGTATTCAAGTTAAACTGCCCGATGCATGAAAGAAAAATAAGTTCTCCAGATAAAGAAGAAACCATGAAAACAATTGCAAAAGAATCTGCAAGTTGCTGGAGTAAATTAGGAGAGGGCAACGTGGATTTTTATTCAGACATTAACTGGCCATGGGACCAAGGAACTGTCTTTTGTGTTATCTGTTCTAAACTAGAGCCAAAATCAACAAGTTATGATCAGTTCATCAACAATGATGATTACATTAAGTTCCTTGCTGAAACTACATATCCAAAAGAAAAACTTACTTACTTAGAATACCTTGCTGGAGGCAAGGATAAGACTCTTCCTTCTTTTGTTGAGATGGAGTCTTCCTCTATTGCAGTTACAAAAGAAAATCCTTTGTATATTATATTTGCTGTGGATAAAAGTGAAGGCGTTGGTGAAAAATTTGCAAGAGCATTTGGAATAGAAAATGAAGATGTTATTTCTTTGGCTGCAGCCCTAAAAGTTAAAGGGATGGCATCGTCTTCTGGAACCAAGGTTGGAGCAACAGCAGATACAGCAGGAGACCTAGGTAAGTTAAGGGAGAAAGCAGATGGTCTTCTTACAAGTATAAGAAAGATGCCTGAAGGTTCTGCAGAGCGTATTGCTGCAAGAGCAGAGATGGATAATCTCTTGGCAAGGATTGGAACATTGATGAAAACAAATCCTGCAGAAGCAGGAATTGGTACAAAAGCCATAAAAGGCATATCAAAATTTACAATAAAACCAGTTGCAAAAGTAGGATCCAAAGCACTAAAAGCCCTTCCTTATGTTGGAACCGCATTTATTATTATCGATGTATCCTCTTCAATCTTCGTATCGAAAAACTTTAATGCTAAGATACTCTACTTAAATTCAGAGCAGGCAGCAGGAGTATGTGATGAACTTATCTAAGAAAGGATCTTTGCACTGGGACAAGTTAGGAAATATCTTAATAGTCCTTTTTCTTTTAGTTGTCCTGATAATTATTTACTTAATTTTCAAGGACAAAATGGTTGAGGTGATTGAAAAATTCAAAGAATTTGTCTGAACAAAAAAGGGGTTGCAGTAAGGGAGATAATTACTATTATCCTTGTTTTGGTTGTAGTGATACTTATGATCCTATTTGCAAAAAACATAATGCATTTAAAAGACCTAATCTTAAAAATATTTAAACTTTAAAATGAAATACAATAGAAGAGGGGAAAGCACGTCACAAACCACAATAATATGGTGGATTATTGGGTTAGTTGTTTTAGTCTTGATAATAGTTGCATTCCTGTTCTTTTGGTCAAGCTCCAAGAGAAAAACAGGCTCAATACAGGAACAGATTGAGGGTGTTGACTTAAACCTTGGGGACTTTTTCCAGGATGTAAGTGATCTAACGCAAGGAAAAGACTTAAAGTCTGTAGCTCTTGATTTAAGCATAAAATGCAGTGAAAGTTTTTCTGAAACAGAAAATAAGGAGCTGCTGAAAACGTTTGAAATAGGTTATAAGGATGCAAAAGAAAGAAAGCTCCCTGAAATTGAGGAAGGGTTCAAAACAAAAACAATGGAATGTAATCTTATTCTCAGGGATTATGATGAAGCAAAGAAATATGGTTATGATCTTGACAAGGTTTGTGATGGCAGCTGGAACTCAGAACTAATAAACCAAATTGATATTATCACAAAGAAAACACCAATCCTTACTGAGGCTCAGCTTGAAAAAGCAAAAACAGATCTTAAAAATATTTGTGACCTCGAGGATAAGGACCTTAATAAGGATGTAAAGGCAAGAATCGAAGCTGCGATAAATGAGCTGGATGCAATGAAGCTTACATTGTTCAAATTAAATGACCAGGACGAGACTGTAAAAGAATTTTCAAAAAAATTCAATGGATTAGTCCAGAAAACCATAGCTAAAGATTATACAGGAGCATTGGCAGATACAGGAGATTTAATCAATAAAGTTAATGATCTTAAATACAAGAATATAGCAGAAAACAAGTATATTAAAACAAAGATTAAAACGATTTTGTACTTAATAAAATCAAGATTGGTAATATACTCTGGCGGAAACTGCAATGATATCCCTACAGTTACAAACTACAAGGAGTTTGTAGGAACTTTATTCTCAGAAACGTCATTTAGCACTTACTTTGATACAGGTCAAAAAGATTTTGAGGGATTTAAGGGAGTTATTGATTCTGCACCAAGCGCAGGAAGTTTAGACAGCACAGTCTACCCAGATGTCCAGCTTGCTTTTGACAAGGCAACCTGCCAGAAAAACAAGGGAAGCTTGGCTACAGCAGTAAAAATTTATGAAGACCTGCTTAAAAATTCAGACCTAAACGAAAACTCAAACATATACCCTGCAATTGTGATGGTGTTTGATGACTACTGCAACAATGCTAACGAAGGAAAAGCGCGTTCTACTGTAATGAACTGCGAAGACAGAAGTTTTGTCTCAGGCCAGAAAGGATTGTCTCACTGTGTGTTTATTGATGATTATGATGATTCAAATCTACATATAGCTGGCGTAACCCTTGACTTTGGGGCTAATGAAGGCTCATGTGTTTCTTGTGCAAGCGTTTTAAGAAGTTCCAGAAACTGCAAGGCCTATGAGCCAACAAACAAGGTCTGGTTAAGAGGGCAAAAAAGCATAGTGGATTTATATGCCTCTTTTGGTGATGATCACGAGGAAGGGTTTGGATCAAACTGGGACAGCACATGTGAAGATGATCCATGCAACTTCAATAATGGAAATTGTAATCCTGTAGATGAATCTAATGTTTATGATGACAAGTGTCTTTCATCTTAAAATTTAAAGAAACCAGATACAAATTCCTAAATAAAAATAAAAAATTAGCCGAATAAGGCTCCAAGTCCTGCTGCTGCCTCTTCAGCTTTTTTCTCTTGATCTTCTTCTTTGTGTTCTTCTTTCTTCTCTGCATGGCTACTTGCTACCGGACCAGCACTTGCTACTGGAATTGCAGCTTCTTCAATTGCCTTGTCAATGTCAACACCATCAAGAGCAGCCACTAATGCTTTAATCTGACTACCATCTAAACTTAGTCCCACTGCATCAGCTACTTTCTTTACGTTGCCTTCGTTAATTTCTTTTCCTGCTTTGTGCAACAGCATTGCGATATAGACTAGCTCCATTTTAAACCTCCATCATGATTATCGTTGGATTTCTCCGCCTGCCTCTCCCCACATAATTTTTTTGGTCAGGTCCTCTACCTCTTTTACCTTTTCTTCCTCACTAACTTCTTGAGTATTATTTTCTGTCTTGGTTTCAATGTTTAATTTTCCATCTACAGCTTTAGCTTCTATTTCAGCTTTCTTGATCATTAGCTCAACAGACTCCTTGCTGTAAATTCCAGCATATACTGCCAAATTAATAGACCACCTGTAAATGTTCTTGATGTCATTGATGACTTTTGCTTCATCGATTCCAAGCACGTCTCTTTCATACATTACTCCGTTTTCATAAGCAAATATTAAGTTAATTCCAACTTCCATTGGTTCTATCTTTAATTTTGTCAAAACATCAGCAACTTTTGGTTTTATTATATCTCCGGCTTTGACAAGCAGCTTGTCATCCATGATAGAGACTTTTCCTTCTTCTACTCCTGTTTTTATTCCAAGCTGTCCTAGCTCTCCTATGATTGGGCCAGGAGCAAAAGGAGTTTTTCCTTTTTTTATGTAAATATCATTTGGAGCAGTCTGCCCAGCCTTTGCTGGTGCTGAGGATTTTTCTTTTTGTAATTGTTTGTATAGCTTGAATGGATTTTCCTTGCTGAACACAACAGCAGGCATTCCGTTTACTTTTCCTTTTAATGTTTCAGTATCTTTTATTTTGTCTTTCAATTGGTCTAATGCAATCTTAATTAATCTTTTTTTGCCAACTTTAACAATTGCTTTCCCTGTAAGCTGTTTTTTCATTCTCTGTAATTGTAAGGCTGGTAGGTTAGTGAGGTCTGCTACTCCGAAGACAGGATACTGGCTGATTAACCTCTTCATGTCTTCTACAGCGTCCTTTTTCCTTTGTGAAATTTTCTTACTCATTTTTTCCAATGACAACTGGTTTTCCCATTGTTGTTTTGATCATCATGTTTTTTAAGTTCTGTTGTTCCTGTGGCAAATGATGTATCACATAATTGTAAATGACCATTACGTTTTCAGCCACATCATCATCTTTTGAACTTTCCTTGCCGATAGGCACCTTAACAGACAAGTCCTTGTTTGTGAATATTCTTACTGTGTTTTGTAATTTTTCCTTTGTTTCTTTTAGGTTTGCAGTTGGAGGAATAACCTGGCCACCTTTTGGGCTTGGCATTTTTCCCCTCATCCCCAGTATTTTACCAAACTTCTTAGCAATGTCAACCATTATGTTTGCCTGAGCAATGAAAATATCATATTTTTTTCCTAGTTTTTTTACAGCCTTGTCATCATAGTTTTTGAAATCATCTTTTGCTAGGAATCCATCAAGGTCCTTGGCCTGGGTAGTCATGTCCTTGTCAATTAAACCAAAAACCGTTCTTTTTGTGCCAATCTTGTGTGGCAAGGTTATGAAGTAATCAACTTTCTGGTTAGTGTCCTTTAAGTTGATGCCTCTTAAATTAAGAATTAAATCAAAGGTTTGATCAAATTTCTTTTTGGGTTGTTCTCTTACCTTCTTGATTGCGTTTAATACTTCTTGTTTATCCATTTTTCTCTCCTACTATCAAAGTAGTCTTAACGAGTATGTTTTAGCTGAAATTAAGGGTTTATAAACCTTACTGAATCAAAACAACATACAATTTTTCAAAGAATAGAGCCTCTTCCCCAAGGATTTTAGTCTTTAGGCCATACTTCTTTGCTAACTCCAAAACATCCACAGAAAGAGAACTGTAAACCATCAAGCACTTCCCATTTTTATTAAGGTGCTCTTTTAATTCTTTTAAGAATCTTTCAATAACTTTGTCATCTGTGGTTATTACCCTTATTTCCTCATCTTCATCAGGGTCATAAGGCAGATAAGGAGGATTAAAAATAATCAAATCAAACCTATCCTTTACATTAGAAAATAAGTCAGAAACAACAGCATTAATCCCTTTTTTCCTGCAAGCTTCAATAGCTTCTTTGTTTATATCCACAGCCAAAACATCTTTTGTTTTTTCCAAAGCAATCTCAGCCAGATACCCAGAACCAGTTCCCATGTCCAAGACTTTGCCTTTGGAATATTCTCTAACAAACTTTCCAAGCAAGAAACTATCCTCTCTGGGTTCGTATATCATATAAAAAATAAAAGAAAAAGATTAATAAATTTATTCAAAAAGTGTTTCCTCATCAATCTGAAGATCTTCATCAACTTCGTCTAAGCTTTCTTCATCAAGAGTTTCTTCACTTATTCCGCTTTCTTTGTCAAACTCATCACTAGGCCCTTCTGAAGAAGTTTGGCATCCAACTAAAAAGACCAATGAAAGCACCAAAACAACTGAAATTATCTTTTTGATCACTTTAATCCACCTCTTTTATGATGTTTGGTTTAATCCCATTAGCCTTTAGTTCCTTATAAGCTTTTTTCAATGCCTCATGAGCAGCCTTTAAGTTGTTTCTCATGTCTTCAAAGTAAGTCTTAGCTTCTTTAAGTACAGCCAGCTTTTCATCCCCGGTTTTAGCCTTAGCATCTTCTATTTTTGCAGTGAACTTTGTATAAGCCTCTTCAGCCAAGACCATCTTAGCATCGAATTCAGTCATGTAAGTCTCTGCTTCACCAATTTCAGTTCCGGCTGTTTTTGCATCAGCGATTGTAACCTCTAAGTTATCTCCAAGGGTTCCCAATCTTTCCATTAGGTTTACCAAAGAATTTTTTGCATTCAATGTAACAGCAAGCCTTTCCTTTTCTCTTATTCTGTTCCATGCCTGGTTTATTTCCTTGGCAATCTCTTTTAATTCTTCTCTTGTTGTTGCAGCACCTACCTTAACTTTAAGGTCTTCAATGTTCTTGATTTCAGCATCAATCGCAGCAATCAATTCAGTTGCTTCTTCTTCAGTAATTTCCTCATTGCTTTCTATTTTGCTTTTAACTTTTTCAAGATGGGATATCATTTTGTCTGCAGATCTTGTTACAACTTCCTTTACATGCTCAATTAATTTAGTTTCTTTTTCAGTGCAGTTTTCAGTGCATTCTTTTCTTGCTTTTTTAGCCTCTTCCCATGCTAGTTTCTTTTCTTCAAATTCTAGTTTTGACTTCTCAAATTTTTCCTTGGCTCTCAGGAAATTTTCTTTTGCCTTGTCAATTTTGATTTTGTTTAGGGCTCTTTCCTTATTTGCTATGACATTTTCAAATCTTTCCTGCCAGGTTTTTTTGCCTGAATCATCACTTTCTTCATCTTCAGTTTCGTCTTCATCATCAGCACCCTGTTCCATTGTTCGTATTTGTATGTCTTCTCCCTGGTTTTTGATTTCATTCGTTTCTTCTTCTAAACCGTCGTTTCCATTACCTTGTCCGTTTTCCTTAGCTAAAATCCCTGAAGGGATTATTCCTAAAAGAAAAACAAGCAAGATTGTCATTCCAATTATTTTCTTCATATTATCCTCCAAAGTATTATGAAAACCAGAATATCAGTTTCTTTATAAACAAACTTTCAGAATTAAAAACTTAAAAGTTCATAATCCTTTATAATCCTTCAAAAGAGCAGAAATTGCTTTATTTTTCCCAAAGAAAAGATTTTTATATGAATTTAACCAAAATAATAATAAATGCTCAAACAAATAATCTTGGCATTAATTTTGGTATCTTCAATAGCCCAGGCAGCAACAATAACTGGAACAATCTATGATTTAGACTTTTCAAAAGTTGAAGAGGTCCTAGTAACAGTAAACTCAGTTCCAGAACAAAAATATTTTTCCAGTGATGGATCTTATAAGTTTGAGCTTCCTCCAGGAGAGTATACAATAATCGCAAGACAGGAAGATCTTTTAGCTGAAGAGAATATAGAAGTTATCTCAGAAGGGAACTATGTAATTGATTTATTTTTGTTTCCTTCATTTGAAGAAGAAACCCAACTCTTAGATGAAGAAGAATCTGTTCCAGATGTTGGAGATGGCCCCTCTTCCTGGATATGGATTGTTCCCATCTTTATTCTCATAAGTTTGATTATATTTTATTTTCTTAGAAAAAAACCAAAAAAAGAAGAAAAAGAAATAATAAAAGAAGACCTGGAAAAATTGATTCAGATTATAAAAAAACATGGTGGAAGAACAACCCAGAAAGAGCTTAGAAAAGAATTATTCTTGTCAGAAGCAAAGATAAGCTTGATGGTTACAGAACTTGAATCCATGAACAAGGTCAAAAGGATCAAGAAAGGAAGGGCAAACGTAATCATTCTAATTTAAAACTTTTTGACAGCCTCAAAGTATTCTCTGACTCGTTCCTGAATGTTTTCAAGGAAGAACTTCTCAATTTTCTTGTTGTAGATAAGGTCTAAATCTTCAAACTCAGAAACCCTGTAATTATTGTTTACGCATTCAATGATGAAAATATCCTTTAGTTTTTTTAGCTGCCTTCTTATGTTTGAGGGGGCAACACCCTTAAGCTCAAGATTATTTTCCTTCCTGTAATCAGTTGCTCTTTTCTGGACTTCTGCAGAGCTTAAAGCTTCTTTGTTTTTTTTGGCAATCAGCAAAACAGCAAGAATATCAACTATAATATCCCTTGAATCTCCGGGTTGCAATAAACCAAGGCTTAAGCAGAATTTTCTTATTAATTCCCTGCCTTCAAGGTCAAAAGGTTTTTCATACCTTCTCAACGTAATTTCTGACAGGGGCAGATCCTTGCTTATTCTCATAGATTAAAGAAAAAATAAGAGGCTTATAAATTTATTTAATTCTTATTTTAACGCCAGACTTGCATTTTGTGATGTCAAAGCTTTTTGCTTTCTTGCTCTCAGCCCACTTCTTTGCAGCGTCTTCTGTTTTAAACTTCTTGAATGGTTTTTTATTTGTTATATTATTTACATCTCTAGGAAGGTGTGTTCCAACTCCCATCCTTCTTTTTTGTTTTGTATGGATTTTCATGGCTTTCATAGAATAGGAAAACTTTATAAAGATTTTCTTTCTCAACACCCCCATGACAACATTAATAGCATGCCTGTCAACAGGAAAAGGAACCTGGGGTCACGTATCCAGGGTTATCCAAGACCGAGAATGGGAAAAAGTATATCTTATTACAAATGACTTCGGTAAGGAAAACTTTACAAAGGACGATAAAACCGAATTTATTGTTATAGATGCAAACAAATCTGTTCTAGAGATTATAGAAGACCTGAAAACAAGCCTTAAGGACAAGGTAAACGGGGATATTGCTGTGAATATGGTTTCAGGCACAGGAAAGGAGCATATGGCTCTGTTGTCTGCCCTGCTTAAACTCGGAGTTGGAATAAGACTTGTTGCCCTGACAAAGGACGGCATCCAAGAACTTTGATTTTCTTAAAAAATAAAATTTATAAACTCTTAAAATTCCAAAACAGTCATGGAAGTCGTAGATAAACAAAAATGTCCGTTCTGTCTTAAGAAAACCCTGACTCTGACAGAGGATCAGATGGACATTCCTTTTTTTGGAAAAACATATATTTTTAGTATGACTTGTTCTAACTGCAAATACCATAAGTCTGATATTGAAGCAGAAGAAACAAAAGATCCTGTAAGATATACTCTTGAAATTGATAATGCAAAGGACATGAATATACGGGTTGTCAAGGGTTCTGAAGCTACAGTTTCAATCCCTAACTTGAAAATGACTATGGAATCTGGGCCATCTTCAGATGGTTTTGTTACAAACGTTGAAGGTATGCTTCAGAGATTTAAAAAAATAATTGAATCAGAAAGGGATAATACAGACGAAGAAGACGTGCGAAAAGAAGCAAAGAATTTGTTAAAAAAACTCTGGAAGGTTGAGCTTGGAGAGCAGAAAGTAAAGCTTATCATTGAGGATCCAACAGGAAACTCTGCAATAATTTCTGAAAAGGTTAAAGTTGAAAAACTTAAAAAATAATGAAAAAAATATTTATTGAGGCAAAATCCAAAGAAGATATTTCCGAAGTTCTAACTAAAGTAAAATTAAACTGCAGGATTGGTCTCGCTTCATCAATTCAGTTCTTGGATCAGCTGAAGATTGCAAACAAACAATTAAAGAATTCGATTATCGCAGGCCAGGTCCTTGGCTGCAATGCAGATAGTTGCAGGAAAATTAAAAATAGAGTGGACTGTTTTTTATACATTGGCTCAGGGGAGTTTCATCCAACAAGGGTTGCTATTGAAACAAGTAAGCCAGTTTACATTGCAAACCCACTGACAAACACATTTTCAAAGTTAGACTCAAAAATAGTCGAAAATTATAAAAAAAGCGTTCAGGGAAAGCTGTCTAAGTTTTACAGGGCAGAAAAAGTTGGGATTATCTTTTCCACAAAATCCGGCCAGAATAAACTTGCTCATATTGAATCAATAAAGAAAAAAATAAAAAAGGAAACTTATTTGTTTGTTGCAGACTTCATAGACACTCGTGAACTTGAGAATTTTCCAGACATTGACATCTGGGTTAACACTGCCTGCCCGAGAATTGAAGACAAAAGCATTATAAATTTGGAAGATTTGAGAATTTGAAATGAAACAGGAATTTTTGAAAGAACTGGTATCTTTTATACAGAACAAAGGATTTATCTGGGGGCCTGAACCAGAGATATATTCTGGATCTGCAGGATTTTATACTTATGGTCCTCTTGGAAAATTATTAAAGAACAAAGTTGAAAATTCTGTAAGAAAAGTCTTCCAGTCAAACGGATTATGGGAATTGGAAGCTCCGACAGTACTGCCAGATGTTGTTTGGGAAGCCTCAGGCCATCTTAATACCTTTAAGGAAAAAATAATTGAATGTGAAAAATGCAAATCAGTTTTTAGGGCAGATAAATTAATAGAAGAAGAACATGACGTTAAGGCTGAAACATTTTCAGACAAGCAGCTCCTTGATTTTATCAAAAAAAATAATGTGCGATGCCCTTCTTGCAAAGGTTCATTCAAGCCGGAGATAAAAACCCAAAGTTTAATGATGAAAACAACAGTTGCAGGAAAGGATTTTTCATTAAGGCCTGAAACTGCGACAGCAACATATCTCCCATACAAGAGATTCCATGATTTCTTCAGGGGAAAAGTTCCTTTTGGAGTGTTCCAGATAGGAAAAGCTTACAGGAATGAGATCTCCCCAAGGCAGCATGTTATAAGGTCAAGGGAGTTCACCCAGGCAGAAGGCCAGATATTTATTGATCCCAAGGAAAAAAACAACTGGGAAAAGTATGAGTTAATAAAAGACACAAAACTTCCATTATGGACTTACAAACAGCAAAAATCAAATATCCAGCCAAAACTTGTTAAGCTGAATGATTTAGTTAAGTCCAAGGATATTAAAACAAAGGCATATGCCTGGTGCATCTGGTTGGCATATCAGCAGTATATTTCAATGGGAATTCCCTCTGAAAAAATAAGGTTAAGGCAGCATCATCCTGATGAAAAAGCATTTTATGCTGATGATGCCTGGGACGTAGAAATAAATCTTAATTCATTTGGATGGACCGAAGTCTGCGGAGTTCATGACCGAACCGATTATGATCTAAAACAGCATTCTAAACACTCAAAAACAGAATTGATTGCAAGAAGAGAGGATAATTCTACGTTTGTTCCTCATGTCCTTGAGATAGCATTTGGGACAGACAGGCCTGTTTTCTCATTGCTTGATATTTTTTACGTAAAAAAGGAAAAGGGCGAAGGTAAAACAATGTTTGAACTGCCTTATAATATTGCTCCAGTTGATGTTTCAATATTTCCTCTGATGAAAAAACCTGAATTAACAACAATTGCAACAGAAATAAAAGAACAGCTTGAAAAAGAATTTATTGTAGATTACGATGTTTCCGGAAGCATTGGAAAAAGATATCTGAGAAGTGCAGAATCCGGGACACCATTTGCAATAACCATAGACTATGATTCCATAACAAACAAGGATGTTACAATAAGGGACCGAGATTCAGAAAAACAGATTAGGGTTAAAATTGAGGAAATTTCAGAAACATTAAGAAAATTCTTGAACAGAGAAATGAGTTTTGGAGATTGAAAAGATTTTTAACTTGTTTTTTTCCAGTTATTTTATGAATTGTAAGTTTGGCACATCAGGGATAAGAGGCCCATACCCGGAGTCTATAAATGAAGAAGTTTTATTTAGGTTAGGTGTTGTTCTATCCAGAGAATTTAACCTAGTTTATGTTGGAATGGATATCAGAGATTCCTCTGAGTCTCTTTTAAATTCGCTAATTAAAGGATTATTAACAAATAAGATTGAGGTGATTAATTTAGGTTTAGCTCCCGTAGGTGCACTTGCCTCACTTTCAAAAAATAGCCTGGGAGTTTACATAACTGCAAGCCACAACCCATTTGATCATAATGGCTTTAAGATATTTTACAAAGGTGGAGAGGTTTATGGAGACCTTGAAAAACAAATTGAAAATAATCTTAATTCAATTATCCCTCCTGAAAGTAAAACCCTTGGAATTCTAAAAACAATGGATTGGAAATGGGCATATAAAAAATCACTGCCTTTTTTAGGGATGGGTTCAGCAAAAATTGTTTTGGCATGCAATGGTTCAGCAAAAGTTGTTTTACCCACACTCTTATCAGAATTAGGTTATGAATTAATATGTTTAAATGAAGAAATTCCGATTGAGCAATATGACCGAAAAATTATCAGCAAAAAAATAAGAGAAACAAACTCAGATATATGTTTTTTGCTGGATGCAGATGGAGATCGTCTTATTGTTTTTGATGAAAACGGAGAAGAAATCCAAAAAGATATTCAATTAAATCTCGCACTTGATTTTTTAAAGCCAGCAAAGCCTGTTTTGACAGTTGAATCTTCGCATTCTTCCACAAAGATAATGAGTGATAGGATTATTACCGCAGTCGGAAGCAAGAACGTTGGCTCTATAATGATGCAGTTAAATTCCAGCTTTGGAGGAGAGCCTGCCGGAGAATTTATTTATTCTTCATTAAGCTATTGCCCGGATGGAATTGCTACAGCGCTTCTTTTTTTAGAAATATTAAAACAAGGCAAGATCTCTAACTTAAGGAAAAAATACGAAATTCCAAAGATATACAGAGAAAAATATTTAGTTTTAGACAGGGATAGATCTATGGAAATCATCAAAAAGAGCATTATCCCATATTTTAACAATGTTAGTCTCATAGATGGAGTGAGAATCGAACAATCTGATGGATTCGCATTGATAAGACCAAGTGGAACAGAATCTTTAATAAGGCTGACCTATGAGAATTTTAATGATATAGAAACAGTTAAAAAGATTATTGAAGAATCAATTTAATGGGCTGGTAGTATAACGGTTAGAATCTCGCTTCGGCATGGCGGGGATCCGGGTTCAAATCCCGGCCAGTCCATCCCAAAATGACAGACTGCATATTTTGCAAAATAATCAAGAACGAAATCCCATCTAATAAAATCTATGAAAATAAAACCACTCTAGCATTTTTGGATATTAATCCAGTAAACAAAGGCCACACAATTGTAATCCCAAAACAGCATTTTGAAACTATTGAGGGAACCCCCGAAGATGTTCTATGTGAAATAATCAAAACTACCAAAAAACTTATTCCAGCAATAAACCAAGCAGTCAATCCAATAGGTGTTAACTTGGGATTAAACAACAAGAGCGGAGCAGGCCAGATAGTGCCTCATATACACCTTCATATAATGCCCAGATTTAACAATGATGGCCACAGCTTGTTTGGTGGTAAAAAAGCCTCTTCTGAAGAGCTTAAGCTTCTCTCAGATAAAATCAAAAACCTTTTATAACCTTCATTCTCTGTTTTCAACATGCCGCTGTAGCTCAGCTGGTTAGAGCACCGCTCTCATGAGGCGGGGGTCGCAGGTTCAACTCCAGCCAGCGGCATTTAATATTTTCCAGATTCTAAATCAATTAGGTGTTGAATGTGCTCGGTTCTTATTTTGCTGAAGTTCCCTGATGAAACTTTTTTGAATAAACTGCCCATTGCTTCAGCAGAAAATACATGGGGGATTATGACATAATCTGCTCCCCTTTCATACAAGTCAAGGGCATCGCCTATGTTTTTTGCAGAAACAAAGATCCTTACCCTGTCGTTTATCCCTTTTACATGCCTTATCATACTGAGATTATTGTCAATGTCCTCTATAGTGGATATTACCAGTTCAGATTCCATGAAATTTATTTTTTTAAGTATCTCATAGTTGTTCATCTCACCATAATAACAGCCTGTCCTGCTTTTTATTAATCTGCCAATCACACCAGGATCATGGTCTATTACCAAAACATTTGCTTTGCCAAGGGTTCTAAGAAATATTTTGCCCATCCTGTTGCATCCAAATAATACAACCTTATGCTTGTTGTCTTTTGCCTCAAACCCGAGCTTTTTCTTTTTTGTTGACAAAACCCCAAACAGCCTCAAGAACCAAGACAGTTTATCATAAATGCCTGAAGAGTATTTTATCAGATAAGAAGTTATTACCATTGTGATTACAGTTAAGAAAACAATCAGGGAAAAAAACTCTTGGCTTAAGTGCCCTGACACATAAAATCCTATTGAACCAAGCAGCAGAGAAAATTCAGACACCTGTCCAAGTGACAGGGATGTTAAAAAAGCAGTTCTTGTCTCGTAGCTCGCAATGCTTGTGATAATCATTACTATCAATGGTTTCAATAAAATCACTGCCAGAACCAGCACAAGGAGCAATACTAACAACTCTGTGCTTATCATGACAAGCTGCATCCCCAACGAGACAAAGAAGATAGTCGAGAAAAAATCCTTTAACGAAACAACCCTGCCAACAATCTCATAGTTGTAAGGCAGGTTCGCCAAACCAACTCCAATCATGAATGCGCCTATTGCTATTGAAAAATCAAGCAGGTATGCAAGTATTGCAAACAAAAAGCACAGGCTTATTGCAATCAGGAAAATTAATTCTCTTGATTTTGCTGCAAAGTCAAAGACCTTCTTCAATAAAAATCTGCTTAGAAGGAATACAGCTCCAATGAGGATTGCTCCCTGTATTATAGACGTAATTATTACTCCCCCGTTCAGCTCTTCCTTTGTCAGGAAGGACAATGCAAATACAGCAACCAAGTCCTGTACCAATAATATTCCTAGGAGTATTCTGCCATGTAACGTGTTTATGTGCCCTTTGTCAGAAAGCAGCTTAACAACAATCATCGTGCTGCTGAATGTGATTATTAATCCAATATACACGCTTGTTAATTTTTGAAATCCCATTAACTGTCCAATAAAGAATCCAACCAGAAATGTTAATATGATCTGGATCAAACCTCCAAACAAAGCTATCCCTGCAACGTTTTTTATTTTTTTAATGTTAATTTCCAGGCCAACCAAGAATAATAAAAATGCAATTCCTATCTCAGACAACGCCCTTATTAATTCAATGTCTTTAACAAACCCCAGTCCAATTGGCCCGAGTATAACTCCGGCAAGGATGTAAGCAGGAATTAGTGGTTGTTTTATTAACTGGGCTAAATAAGCTAGCACCGTAGCCAGAATGATGATCAATCCCAGATCAATAAGTATGTTGGATGGTACAGCCATAATCAAGCCTCTTTTTAATAAATAATATAATTTTTATTATTTAAAGTTTATTAAAAACAAAAAAAGAAGAAATTACTTCTTTCCTAATGTGATTTCAATTGTGCTGACCCTTACTTGTTTCCCTTCTTTGTTTTCAAACCCTTCAGAGTCAATCTTGATGTCTTTTACTTCTACAGTATTTTCTAAAAATCTTTTTGAAGCCACTTCAGCAATGTCAACAGCTCTTGAGATAAACTTGCCTCTTGCTTTGATAACGACTTCATCTGCTCCCTGTGTTGTGAACTGCATTACAACTCCGGTCACATAATTCATAAATGGTTTAGGCCCGATAAAAACTGTGTGATTGTTTTCCTGTTTTTGTAATTTCTCTGACATAGTTGATACCCCCTTAGTCTAGGACAATATCTTTTTCTCTCTTTTTGACTGCTCTTACAAGGTATCCTGAGATTGTGTTTCTTAGCTTTTTTGAAGGAATCTGGGCTACCTCATCAAGAACTTTCTTATTCTTATCAAAGTCTTTTGTAAGCCTGTCTTTATGTATTCTAAGTATCTTGTCTCCAGTTCTCTTAATCTGTTTGGTTTTTATCCTTCCCATGGTCTGAGAGTTTATAGTAGAGGATATATAAACCTTATGTTTTTTTCTTAAAGAACAAAAAACCGCCCCTTTTGGCGTTTTTATTGGTTTTAGGCAGTTTTATGGGTTTGCCCTCAAATACAGCAATTACATCCTCTTTGTCAATAAATTCCTTTCTTAAACCACGTCTGTCCATTTCTATGCACATTCTCTCGCACAATTCAAGAAACTTTCTTGCTACCCCATTTGACCTGTCAGATATATAGTCTGCTGCAGCTTCTGTAAAAAGATTTTTTCCCTTTGTCCTTACCTTAAGTAAAGTTTTGGCATCTTTTCTTGAGAGCTTGTTCATTTTTATTACTCTTTCCCCAATTCTTGATTTTATTGCCTTGGAAAAATTACTCAGATCTGGTATCTGAGAGATAACTATGGATTTAATATAGCCATTTTCCCAGTGCAGTTTTAACAATCCTTTTAGTGTGTCTTTTGCTACTTGGGCCTCATCCAGTAATAAGACAACATTTTTTGGATATTCTTTGAAGAAACTCCTGAACAGGCTGTTATGTTGTTTTAAATATTCTTCAAAATTAAAAGTCTCATCAAGTCCCTCACAATCAATATATACTGGTGTATGGCCTTTTATTTTTAGTTCCAGCCATTTTAATATAGATGTTTTTCCTGTACCAGACTCCCCTGTAACAAAGCAAACATTGCCTCCCAGCGCATAGTCCATCAGCTTTTTTTGCTGTTCTTCTGCTCCAATTAAGTTGGGATTAAACTTTATATCAAAAGGATTTTCTTTAAAGCCATATCTGGTGTACCATGGTTTCATCCCTTATTTTTGTTTAATCAACTTAAAAAACATTATGGACTTAAAACATATATTTCTCTATCAATCAGATTGCCGGGAGACTGATAATTAAAAACAAAATCAACTTTCATGTTTAGTTTTTTAAGGATGGTTTCCATTTCTGGTTTTGTCGAGCCTCTCCTGAAAGGGATAATGGGAGAAATAAACACAATCTTTTTCCTTGTGATCTTTTTTAATTCTTTCAGGCTGTCAAAATAAAGTCTTGTTAACTCATTTTTTATTCTTGTTGCTTTCTGCTCATCAGGCATAACGTTTAGGAATGGCCCAAGATAAGGCTCTGTTACAACACAGTCAACTTCCCTTACAAATTTAGATGATTCTCTTGCATCCCCGTAAAACACTTCAAATTTTGAGGTTTTATAATTCTTTTTCAGCCAGGTAAGATTTGACTTGCATCCTTCATAGGTCTTATGGTCTTTTTCAATCCCATAGCAGTTTATTCCCAGCAATAATGCTTCTTGCAGTATTGTTCCAGTACCGCAGAAAGGGTCAAGCAAGGACCCTCCTTCTTTTATTCCAGAAAGATTGATTAAAATCTTGGAAAGCCTTATTGAAGTTACTTTTAATCTGTCAAAATAAGGTTTTGAATCTCTTTTTATGTACTGTAATGGATCTGAAACCAGGATTGTTTTTGCTATATAATTGTTGTAGACAACAAAATCAATAAAATTCCCCTTTTCAGACGGGCTGAACTTGTTTTCTTTTTTTGGTTTTTTGATGATAACTTTTGTTTTTTGTGACTTAAAATAATCCTTTAATTTCCTGTCTATCTCCTTGAAGTTCTTATAACCATAAATGCTGAACCCGTATTTAATCTTGTCTTGGTTTATGTTAATGTCCTTGATGTTAAATACCTCAGCAATCTTTACTGTCCCACCCAATTCATCAATTATTTTTTCATTCAGGTTGTTTATTGCAGCTAGGACAATCTTTTTGTTTTCTTCTTTTATTGTGAAATCATACCTTCTTGATTTTAAGTAGCTCTTTATCTCAGCGACACTCAACTCTGGATCCCTTCCAAGCACAAAGATATAGTCTTTCATAAGATAACCCTGAGATTTTAGTTTAAATAGGTTGCTATCAAAAATTTTAAATAAACGCATTAAGTCTTAATACCATGAAAAAAGGGGTTATCTCGCAGAGTTTTATATATATCTTTGCTGCAATAATCATGATCCTGATTTTAATCCTTGGTTTTTCAATATTTTCAAAATCCAAAAAATATGCAGAAGACGTTGATATACAAAGCTTTGTTCAAACATTAAACTCAAAAATAACTAAGATTAATGGCCTTGAAGAAGGGTCTGAATCAGTTTTTTCGTATGCTTTGCCCTCTAGCATTAATAAAATTTGTTTTGCAACAAATGCAAAGAGTTCAGATGCAGATTTAATATCTGTTTATAATCCTGAAAAAAATCTGTATATGTTTCCTGGCAATGCCTATTCTTTGAATGAAATTTATTTAGAAAATCCTATTTGTGTTTCCGGAAATAATCTAAACCTAAAACTGCTTAAACTGAAACAGGGAGTTACTATAACCTCTGAACAAGTCTCTCAGAAATGTAATACTCTCTTGTTTAACAAGGAAGATAATCTGGATATTCTGTTTATTTCAGACTCCTATCAAAATATTAATGAATTTGTTGAAGATTCAAAAGAATATGTTAATTCTCTTCTTTCCAAAGAGCCATTAAAATCTAAAAAACAACTGCTTAATTTTTATTCCCTTAATCAATTCCCAGACCTTGGCTGCACAAAAGATTCCCTCTTGATTTGTGATACATTGTTAGTGCAAAAAGCAGCTTTAGACTGCCCTCATGACATTATTGTTGTTTTGTCTGAATCCGGCATGTTTTCCGGATTAAGGTCAACAAGTCTTGGAAATGTTATCTCAATAGCTACTGGAGACAATAATCTTGTTTTAAGCCACGAACTTGGTCATGCTTTGGGTTTGTCAGATGAATATACAATGCCTGGATTCAAAAGCAGCTTAGAAGATTCTCCAAACTGCGATGTATCTCCCTGTGAAAAATGGGATAAGAACGGATGTTTTGAAGGATGTTCAAGTTCAGCTTATAACAGGCCATCAAAAGATTCTATCATGAAAAGCTATGGCCTTTTTTCAGTAAACGAATTCAATGAACCTTCAAAGGAAGCAATGAGCAAAAAACTGGAGGTTTATGAATGAAAAGAATAATCTTGCTGTTTGTTTTTGTGGTATTAACCAGTATGACTTTTGCTTCAGAGATTTATGTTTTGGATTTGGAATATGACCATGGGAGTATTAATGTTTTGGATAAGAACATTTATGATGGGTACCCTCCAGACTATAAGATTTCAGAAGGTTCATACTCTCTAGATATATTTAACAATGATGACCAGAAAATAAAGACAATCAGCTTTAAACCGCCTTTGACCCTTTACTCCGATGTTTCAAACAATGATTCAATAGATGGTTCTGTGGAAGAATTAACCTATGTCAAGTTCTCTCTTGCATTCCCTTATTCAGAAGAAATAAAAGAAGTCAAGATAACAAATGATTCCAAAGAAATTGTTATAATTGATCTTTCAGATATTTCCCAGAAAAAATCAAATGTTTTAATCTGGATTTTGACGCTTTTGGTTATTCTTCTGATTTTCTTGTTAGTTATGTTTTTTATGAGAAAAAAAGATAAATTTATATTAAACAAACACCAAGAGATACAACAATGGAACCGGGAAAAATTTTAGAAAAGGTTCTTTTGGGCCTGCCTTTGATTGTAGCAATCATTTATTTGGTTTATCTTTTAGTCCCAAAACCAATG
This sequence comes from Candidatus Nanoarchaeia archaeon, assembly GCA_028713535.1. Lineage (GTDB taxonomy): Archaea > Nanobdellota > Nanobdellia > SCGC-AAA011-G17 > JACPNG01 > JAQTMY01. The sequence goes on from JAQTOC010000003.1 coordinate 46,631, forward strand.
CCTGAAGGGCTTCAGCCCGCACCAATAAGCAAGACATTAATATTTTCTACAGGATCTTTTATCCTAGGTTATGGATTATTCTTGATGTTTATATATAAGAAAAAATAAAAAATTAACAGACCCATTCACAGATTTTTACATTTCTAAATTTAGAAGCTTCGCAATTATTCTTCGATTTCATACTATTACAGGTTTTCCCAAATTGTTCTTCTTTATCTGGATCTCTGGTCCTACAATAACAACCGCTTCCTCCAGCGCCTCCCCCGGGACCCCCACCAACTCCAACAGAGGACATACTTTCAGAAGCAAAACTCCAAAAAGCATCCCACCAACCTCGACTATAAGCTTGTCCAACAACATTCCCCTCTTCGTCATAAACTGGTTCATAATTTGTTTGAGCTTCATGAATACCGATTGTAACTACAGCAACTATTGCAACCAAACCAACTACAAGAATATAAGGTAAATATCCTTTGCTTTCCCTCTTTTTTGTTTTTTTCAAAATAATCGCCTCCTTTATCAAGTAAGGTATAAATAACTAAACTCATAGATTCTATTTAAAGTTTCCGAATTCATTAGAACAAAAGTTTCTATGACTGCACCAATCAAAAACAAAATAAAAGCAAAAACAAATACCCAGTAATAATCTGTGAATAGTTTGTAGCTTTTAGCATTCTCAAACAACCTACTTAGTAAATAAACCAGCAAAAAGGTTAAGCCTATTGAAAATATTTTTAATAATAAGAACTGGTCAAGGTAATACAAAACCATATAGGCTCCAACAAAGATTAATATTGAAATTCCAAGTATGCTGAAGAATTTCTTGACTTTTTTTGAGTTGGTGATTAACAATGAAATCTTTGCTCCCGAAACCGCAGCAAAGACATAAGCCAAGCCCTCAAAAAAGAAATGTGGAAGAGTAATCAAAAAGATTAACAACAAATAAAGCCATGCACTCTCCCCAGAGTATAATGCTGCAGTTAATGCCCTATACCCAAACAAAGTCCCCCATGCAGACGCATTCCAGATGATAAAAAATATTCCTCCTTCAACAAAAAACAAGCTTAAGACAAAGCAGGCTAATAAAACCCAGAAGTTATTCATGAATATGCTTCCCATCAAACTGAAATCAAACGCACTCCCTCTCAATGCAGGATCAACGAACAGTTGCTCTTTTAAAATGCTTGATGTATCGAATCCAATCTGCGGCAAAACAAACGAATAAACTGTAAATACTAAAAATACTCCTAAGAAAATCACAAAATAACTCCAGATGATGTTTTTTGTTAAAAAATAAAACCTCAAGCAACAATTATTTCTGGTCTTATTTTCTTTTTCAAAAATCTTTTTCATAATCGGCAAGAACAACAATGAAATAAACACAATTGCAACCAGTCCAGAATTTGCTCCAAATAATAATCTTGAAAGTGCCAATCCAATTGCAGAATAAGCAACAGAGATTAAGAATAACCACCTCTTTTTTATTTCCCTAGCAAAAAGCCGTTCAAAAACCATATTACTTCTTCTTTTTTCCTCTGGCCTTAGCTTTTCTTTTTACTGTTTTTTTGCTAGCATGTTTCTTATGTTTAGAACTCTTTTTTATTATATGTTCCTCATGGACAAACATTGCTGCAAGCAAGTAAGAAACAATCAAGATTGCTGGTGCTGCTCCCAAGACTGCGCCTATAACTTGTAAGAATCCTGGAGGTGCACATGCTCCCAAAAATTCGCATTTGAATGACTTGCTGATTATGTCCCATTCTCCAAAGAAAGTTGCGATTAAACTGAATAATACAAATATGGAAAATAAAGCCATTTTTTGGCCGTTTGGTTTTAAAGCGTCTTTCCAACCCATATTTAAAAATATATTCTAGGCTTTATATAAATGTTTCTATTCCCACAGATAAACCTGGTCGTTTTCCCTTACAACCTCAGAGCGCATTGTTATTATGTCTCCCTTTTTAGCCTCACTGATTGCCTGGTTGTTTTTCATAATCTCTTTTACTTTAATTTCCTTGACGCCTGTTTTGTTTCCAATAATTAATAAGGTATTTCCAACCTTTATTTTTTCAGCTTCAACCTTTAAAACAAGGACATTATTTTTTTTGTAATAGTTTATTATTTTTCCTATGTATATTTTTTTCTTTGTTGCCTGGCTTCCATAACTTCCTGCAAATCCTTCTCCCCCAGGAACCTTAAAATAAAATCCAGAATGGAAACCCCGGTTGTATACTCCCGAAACTTCTTTCATCAGCTCTTTTTTTAGTTTATCATCTAATTCATTAGAATAATATGCATCAATTGCTCTTCTGTAAGCAGAGGTAACAACCTTTACATACTCCGGGCTTCTCCCTCTTCCTTCAATTTTAAATGCATCCAAGAACATTAATCTTTCAATAAATGGAATTGAGCACAAATCTTTTGGGCTTAATACATAATTATTTCCTAACTTTAATTCATACTCCCTGTCAACGTCTTTTATGATATATTCTCTCCTGCATGGTTGCAGGCATTCTCCTCTATTAGCACTCTTCCCAAATATTTCCTGGCTCATAAAGCATCTTCCTGAAAAAGCAACACACATCGCGCCATGGATAAAAACTTCCAGTTCAGCATTAGTTTTTTTCTTTAATTCTTTGAGTTGTTTTAAATCTAGTTCTCTTGCCAAGACAAATCTTTTGGCCCCAAGTTTCTGGTATTGTTTTATTGCTTCAGAGTTTGCAACGCTTGCCTGCGTGCTTATGTGCGCTTCAATGCCGATTTCTTTTGCCAGTTTTAATGCAGCTAAATCCCACACAATTACCGCATCTATGTTATTTGAGTAGGCGCTTTCAATTATTTTTCTTGCCTTTTTTATCTCATTGTCATAGATTATTGTGTTGACCGTTAAATATTTTTTGATTTCTTCTTTGCCAATCTTTCTCAAGTCACCTAAGCTGAAATTTTTAGCCCCAAGGTTTCTCATGTTTAATCCTTTAATTCCAAAATAAACAGAATCTGCACCAGCTTGTTTTGCAGCTTCCAACATTGCAAAGTTTCCTACTGGGCTTAACAACTCCGGTTTTTTCATAAGAATAAGTCAAAAACCTAATTATTTAAATTTGTCTAAATATCAGTCCAGGCAGATTATTTCCCAAGAATTTCTCAGCGCTCTTGCTTAACTTGCCAGAGCTCAAGAACAATACAGGCAGCTGTTTTTGCGTTGCCTCGTGGTGTGCCAACGTTAAGTCTCCCTCATTGATGCTGTTTTTTTTTCTGGCCTTGACATAGTATCTAAGCCCGCCGACATTTGATTTAAGGTTAACCACAAAGCCGTATTCAATGTTCTTTTTTATTGTTTCTTCCTTTAATATTTCAACGTCGTTCTCAGTGAAATATTTTAATAATAATTCCTTGAATGTTGACTCATCATCTCTTTTTTTCAGTGTTTTTTCTTTTGCAGGTCTTTTTATTTTTACCTTTGGTTTTTCCATGACTGGTTCCTCAGGTTTAATTTCTTCTTTTGTCTCAGGAATTACCTCTATAACTTCTTCTTTTTTCTCTTCAATTATTTCTTCAGTCTTGTTTTCTTTGTTTACTTTCTTCATTAATTCAGGATCTGCCTTGAGAACCTCTTCAATTAGTGGCTTTACTTCATTCTCCTTTGTGAGATACCATTTCCAGAATATTTCAGAGTCAGACTCTATTGTAACTCTTAATGGGACTGCAAAATCTTTTATCTCCCTCAATGCAACTCTCTGCCATGGTTCGCATTCCTTGTCTCTAAGAACTCTTTTTTGTCTTAGTATGTCATAAATTTTTCCTGGTTTCTCTCCGAGATAGTCCCTTAATCTGTCTAATTTGTATTCCTGTCCTGGAGTATAATACAATGGGCTCCCTCCGATTTTTGCTTTAGTCAGAAAAACATCTTTCTTGTCAACTAACTCAGATAAGATCGCGCCTGAAAATAATATGTTTGTCTCAAGATGCTTGTTTATTTCAGAAGGAAGTACAGGGCCATGTGCTTTAACAAACGCCAAAGCTTTTTCTCTTAACTCCATGTTACTTAGACTTTATTTCAAATTTAAAAATATTTGTATAAACCAGTTAGGGTCTTACCCAGTTAACCTCGTAGTAAGTTACAGAATCTTCTTCATCAACTATCCCAAGTAACAAAGCTTTTTTAGTTGAATGTGCAACCCTGTTTTTTGCAGAAAATTCATACCATGTTAATGTGTCAGCTTCTGCAATAGGATATACAATCCATTTTGCATGATCCTCTCCTGGACTAACTCCCTTGTCATATACTCTGAAGTCAGCTCCGAACTTTAATGCGGTTTTTACAATATATCCTCTCTCTCTTAAATCCTTGAAGACACAGTATCTTATCCAGAAGTTAGGCTCTATTTTTTGTGCTTTTTTGATAAACTCATTTTCCTTAATTTCTTTGTCTTTGCTGTCAAGAACTTTCATTTTTTGTTGCTGAATTAAAAACAACGCTTCAGACAGACTGTAATGTACTTTTTTGTCTTTTAATTCTCCAAATCTTGATTTTTCATACATTTGGTTTGCTAACTCGTTGTTATCTGCAAAAACCCTTTCTCTTGAAAATACAGCGTTGATCATAATGCTCTAAAAGCAAAACTATTTAAAAACTTTCCTGTATCCTATATTTATGAAAATAACTTTTTTAGGTACAGGTTCGATGGTGCCAACATTGGAAAGGAATCACAGTGCAATCCTGATTAGTTATAACAATGAAAATCTTTTGTTTGATTGCGGTGAAGGAACCCAAAAACAGTTTAGAAAAGCGAAAATCTCTCCTGCAAAAATAACAAGGATATTACTGACTCACTGGCACGGCGATCATGTGTTTGGCATCCCTGGTTTGCTAACAACAATGTCCTGGTCAAATTATGCAAGGCCATTCGAGATTTACGGGCCAAAAGGAACTAAAAAACATCTTGAGAATCTTATGAAAGGATTTATCCAGCAGATGGACTTAAAATCAAATATAAAAGAAATAACTTCTGGAAAAGTTCTTGAAACAAACGAGTTTTATGTTGAGGCATTTCCTTTGTCTCATGGATGCCCTTGCTTGGCTTATAACTTCATAGGAAAAGACAAAAGAAACATCGATATGGGTTACCTCAAAAAATTTGGCTTGAAAAATAATCCAATCCTGAGAAAGCTTTCACAGGGCAAGGATATTACTTATAACGGAAAAAAAATATCAGCAAAAAAAGCAACAAGAATAACCAAAGGCAAGAAAATCTCCATCATACTTGATACGAGTTTTAACAAGAACTTAGTTAAAATTGCAAAGAACGCAGATATTTTAATTTGTGAATCTACCCATTTGTCAGGAACAAAGGAAGCAGCCGGGTATAAGCATCTGACTTCAGAGCAGGCTGCTTTGATAGCTAAAAAATCAAAATCAAAAAAATTAATATTGACTCATTTCAGTCAGAGATACAACGATGTAACTCCTTTGGAAAAAGAAGCCAAGAAAATATTCAAAAATACAATTTCAAGCAAGGATTTAATGGAAGTTACTGTTTAAACTTATTCTTGTAAGCATTAAATAAAAACAAGTCAGCCCATATTAGCCTTACTAGTCTGAACAGGACATAAATTATAGTTCCCAAGCCGACAATCAACCACGTGAGTGTGTTAAACAAGACAAATGTATCAACTCCATAAGTCAATCCAAAGCTGAATAGCCAAAGAATCAGGTCTGTAACCGCCAATAATATTAACACCAAAATAGTATACCCTGGCTTTCTGATAAAGCATTTAATAGAAGAAATTAATGACTTAAACGTTGTTTTTTTGTCCAGGAATAAGTCTGCATACCTAAACAATAAAAATAATTTTATTATGATGACTGCTAAAATAATAAGGATAAGCATTATTGTAAACGCAGCATTAAATCCAAGCAGTTTATTCATTAATGCCCATATGACTATTGCGAGGATAAACAAAACTGTTCCAATTATAAAAACATAAAGCCTCATAAGGACAACTCTCAAAAATCCTTTTTCTGACTTGATCAATTTAAAAAATTCATATTTTTCTCCTCTCACAGTTTTTTTGATTAGATTAAACTTCAAGGCCATCAATCCAGAGCCAAGTATAAAGTTAGTTACAGCAAAGACAATCAAGAAAATAATTATTTTCAGGAGATTGTCTGCTATGAATTTAGTCCCATTTGATTCAAAGAAAGACTCAACATTAAAATTTGAAATAGAGCCGAACTGCGAAAGTCCGGTTGTAAGCATGAAAAGCATCAGTAATCCATAGTTCACTATGACAATGATTAAGTCCGGAACAAATAATAAGAGATTTAGCTGTTTCCAGGATTTAATATACGCCTCTTTAAGCATAAACTAAGATAAAAACAAGAACTATATAAAATTACTCTTTCTTCTTGACCTGGTCTTTAAGATTTAATTTATTCAATAATTCCTTATACCTGTTTCTTATCGTAACTTCTGTAACACCTGCTGTGTCTGCAACTTCTCTTTGTGTTTTTTTCTCATTGTTAATCAAAGCAGCAACATACAATGAAGCAGCAGCAATTCCAGTTGGGCCTCTTCCAGAAGTCAACTCAGAATTCTGAGCCATTTCTAAAATTTCAACAGCTTTGCTCTGAGTATCAGCGCTTAATTTCAAAGCAGATGCAAATCTTGGAATATAATCAACAGGATTACTTGGAAGTATTCTAATTCCTAACTCTCTTGTTATGAACCTGTAAGTTCTTCCAACTTCTTTCTTGTCAATTCCAGATGCTTCAGAGATTTCATCAAGTGTTCTTGGAACTTCGTGTCTTCTGCATGCAGCATACAATGCTCCAGCTACAACGCTTTCCATTGATCTTCCTCTAACAAGCCCCCTCTGAACAGCTAAAGTATAAATTCTTGAAGCTTCCTCTTCAACAGACTTAGGCAATTTCAAATATGAAGCAACTCTTCTTAATTCAGCCAAAGCCAATTTTAAGTTTCTTTCAATTGCTGTACTAACTCTGTACTGCCATTTTCTTAACCTGAAGTATTTATTCTTACCTTTTCCTTCTAGTTTGTAAATATCACCTTTCTGGCCAACGTCAGTGCCAATTCCCTTGTCAAACTTGGTATAAGTGATTGGAGCACCCGTTCTTCTCATCTTGTCAGCCTGGTCATGGTCAAATTCTCTCCATTCCTGGCTGAAATCAATCATTTTTTCTTCTATGACTAGGCCACAGTCCTTACATATAATCTCACCTTTTTCATGGTTCAGAATTAAGTTAATGCCACCGCATTCAGGGCATTTTTTTATATATTGTGCCATGGTTTTTTAAACTCCCAATAACCACTTATGAATAATATCAGCATAAGTTTTATATATACTACTAAGAGTTTATTTATAAAGCTTCCGGTTTTAAGTCCTTCTGAACCAAAACCAAATTTGTCCTAAGATGCCAATAAACTGCCATCTTAGCCAGTTTAGCGTTAAATTTTAGTAAATTCTTAGAAAGTAAAATTACTGCAATATAGCCTGTATTCCAGCATCCTGTCCAGGCCTGTTGGTTACCCTTGCTTTTCCTTTGTCAGTCTCAAGTATTGTTCCTTTTGTTATAATATTTCTTCTTACGTAGTTTCTGTTTGCAGGGTTGTCAACTACGCTTAGTATCTTTGCTTTTACATATTTTTTAGTTTTAGGATCATAAACGTTTGCAGCTTCTTCAAATAATGTTTTGAATTTGCAGTTACCGCCAATTGTTCTTACTTTTTTTATTTTTCTTTCTGCAATCTTAGTTAAAACTGGTCTGCTTCCTAACTCGCCTAGTTTCTTCTTTCTCCAAGGCCTGTATCTCCCGCCAGTTACCTTTCTCTTTGATCTTTTCTGAGAAATTGCCATGCAACTTTTAAAAAATAAGCCATTTATAAAACTTACTATTGACAGTTATTAGAAACCTTTAAATACTATCCATTTAACTTAAACCTTAAAATGGAAACCGAGAATAGACCTTTAGATGCACTTAACCAGTCTCGTGGTAAGAGAGTTATGGTTGAGTTGAAGAATCAAAAACAGCTTATTGGCAAATTAAGGGCATTTGATATTCATATTAACACCGTATTGGAAGACACAGAAGAGCTTGAGAACGGACTGACAAAAAGAAAACTCGGTTTGGTCTTTGTAAGAGGGGACACAATAGTTTTAATTTCCCCGGCACACTAAAATGGTTAAGGGAACTCATTCTATGGGATTGAAGTCTGGTAAAAAGAATTTTATCAGATGCAGGCGTTGCGGCAAAAAAACCTATCATATCAAGCATAAAAAATGTGCTAGCTGCGGTTTTGGAAAGTCTTCTAAGTTGAGAAAGTATTCCTGGCAGAAAAAGTAATTTATTACCACTATCCAATTGTTACAATTAGAAAGATTTATATAATTTATCTATTTTGCTTTGGGCATGGTTAGCGCACTGGAAACCCTTGCAAAAGAAGAATTCAATAGGAATATTCTTGACGAAAACAGAACATTTAATGGATTTAGGTATTCTAGATTAGCAAGAGAATTTTTAGGAGACAACCCTTCAGCTAGCGTTAGTGATGTTCACAATCATATTTTAAATGAGTTTAATAATAACAATGAAGACTATAAGTTGCATTTTTATAATCCTACTTTGGTTTACAGGCACGCAAAAGAATTTATTTCTTCGATAGTTCATCCAACAAGCCTAATCCATAGAATTAGAGATTATTTTGGAATGAAAACTCCATTCATAAAAGCTAAGGCTCTAAAGGAAGGATTGACTTCATTTTCCGGACCAAATAATCAACAAAGATCCCTTCTGGATAATGAAGACAAGGATAACTTTAAGTATCCAGCAAGGATTATGAATAAAGTAATTGCTTATAAGAATTTAATTAGCTACTTGGTTTCAGGCGAGGGTCTTGGAAGCACATCATACCATTCTTATAGCCAGAAAATCGATAAACAGGTAAATAGAGGTTATTCTAAATTTAAAAGAATATTTTCAAGACCTGTTAAGAAAATAACCCAACCAGTTAACTAACTATTCTGTTATAACTTAATTTTTTGCATAGAATGTCATAAAAAAATTTATATATACCTATATTTATAACAATCATAGAAAAACTGAAAAGAGGATATGCATGGTGTCTGGTAATAAAGGGAAATCTACGAATAAGGATAGCCCTAAAAATAAAAATCCACGAAAGTTTTATGTTACAGATTTACTAAGAAACTTTTCAAATCATTCTGTTGCAGATATCATGCATCAGGTAAAATATGAGCTTAAAACCCAGCCAGATTACGCAATTGATGCATTCGAAGAACAATGGAAATACCTTGAAGAACAGAGAGCTAGAGCAAAGGGAGAACACGTAAATTCTTTGGATTTAGCTAATCGATTGCTTGGGATGGAACAGGGTCTTGCTTATAAAAATCTAAATTTTAAAAATTTAAGAGAAGAACTGAGTAAAACTACTGATAAAAAAAAGCAGGAAAAATTGGAAAAGGATATGTTGGTTCTTCTTGTAAATGCAGTCCATGATAAACAACAAGAGATTGGGAGAATTGCTCAGGAAGCAAAGCTGGATAAACCCGGTGGAAAATATCTTCAAGGAACGATTGAAGATCTAATAAAATACAATCAGCTTAACTTTGATTACCAAGGCAAAAAGAAGTTTGATACTGTTGGTGCTCAAAAGTATATTGAGGAACAACTAAGGGCGGGAAAATCCAAGGAAGAGATTGCAGATTCAATGTATAAAAATATGGATAAGTACGAAAAAGATTCTGGTTTGCTTTACAGGATGAAAGGCGTAGGAGAATTCTTTAGGGCATTGAGGCATCCAAAAAGAAATATTTTTGACAGGACCAGGCGTAAACTTGGCTTATCAAATTATTCTGGTGGTGGAAAAGAATACTTAAATGAGGTAACTGAATTGTTAAAAGAAAACAAAGGGATTATTTCTGATAAAGTTGAAGATTCGGTTAACAAAATAAAAAAAGCAGAGGCTTACAAGGGTGTAGTCGAACTTCTTCATGAAGGAGGATATATGAAAAGCAAGTCAGACTACCACACTTTGTCTGATGCTATAAGAGTTTATGGCAAAACTCACAAAAAGGAGATGAAAAAGCACATGTTAGAAGATTTGGCAGCAGCAATATTGTTCTGGGCTGCAGGAATTGTCGCTTTGGTAAGGGCAAAAGGATCACCAATCACAGGAGCAGTTGTAATATCAAATATTAATTTAGACCCCAATAATATCTTGTTTATAATTGGGTTCTTATGCTTGATTGTAGGTACAGCGGTGTTCTTGCACAGCAGACATAAATAAGAAAATTTATAAAAGAACTATTTCTAGAATTCCCTATATGCGGGAGTGCCGGAGCGGTCAAACGGGATAGGTTTAGGCCCTATTGGCTTAGTGCCTGCGCAGGTTCGAACCCTGTCTCCCGCAGAATTATAATTTAATGCTTAACTTTTCAGAATATTCTTTTCCGTCTATTTTTACTTTAATCGAGAATGTGTACCATCCGCCTGTTTCAAATCTATCTAAATTAATGACTAACTGATTATTGTTTTTTATTTCAACATCAACCTTAAACATGTTTGCCGTAGCTTCAGCAGACTCAACATCTGTGTTGAGGTCAATTGTTAATTCCTTTCCATTAGAAGAATATTTTTTAATTAGTTTTTCATTGCATTTAGTATTCTCACAGCCAAACACACATTCCTGGCTTGTTTTTAATTCATTGCTTTCGCATTTTATGATGCTTTTTTTATCATCGCTGCATTTAAGTCCTCCTTCCTTTAAGCCACTGCATCCATCTTCTTTTGCTTCCTCAGTTTTTTCAGCAGCAACCTCGCTTTTTTTCTCAAAGACATCGCCATGATCCCCTTCACTCCTGTAATCTTCTTTTCCTTTTCCAGCTTCAAGATAAATGAATCCGGTCTGGTAATATATTTCTGCTCTAAGCTCACTGTTCTGAACAGAATCCAATAATGCCTGCAATTCTTTTACGCTTTTTGTGTTTTTAATCTCGCTTAACTTAGTCTCTTTCTCTTCATCAGTCAGGGCAGTTATTCCCTTGTTCCTTAAATTTTCTACCTTTTTCTCTTCAAGATAGGAAGATACATTTTCATAATTGCTAAGTGAGTCAAGACTAAAGCTTCTTGTGTCTAGCCAGCAGTCTCCAAGCGCAATCCCGTTGCTGTCTTTTCCGCAGCTTCCAGCTCTTCTCCAATAATCGTTCTCAGAATTTCCATCTGGATCATTAACAGAACAAATTCTCCTTATGCTGTCGGTGCTTGATCCAACTCCAGTTATGGTGTCCAGACTTTCTTCAATCTTTGATTTTTCTTCAGGAACACACTCTTCTTCATTTGTAATTTCTTTTGTTGCTTCTTCAGCAACAGCGTCGTCCTGCAGTTTATTTAATGCATAATCTGTTGTTACCCTTCCAAATCCGCATTCAGTTACCTCATTTATTTCAATGCACACCTCTTCAAAGCCTTCCCCTGCCACAGTATCAACATTCTTTGTGACATAGCCTCCATATTCTATCTGGCCTTTTGATTCGCTTGTGCTTCCTTCATCCCCAAATGTAACATAATGCCTTCTTCCAGTGCTGCTGTCTCTTAAATAGACTCTGTAGCTTAACTGTGTTGGTGCATTTGCTTCCTGTGTTGTTCCTGCATATATGTGGAAGAACACATTGTATTCATTTGCTCCAAATTTCTCACTGTATGTTTTTGAGCTTAATGTTGCTATGTATTGTGGTGGATCTCTTGGATTTACCAGTTTTGTTATAAACTCTCCAAGATTTGGTATTGATCCAGTAACAACACCCTTGCATAACTCCATTTTTATCTGGGTTAATTTTGTTGATTTGTAAGATTGATCTACAATTGTTCCATACTCGCTTGTGAAAAATTCAACACTTTTCAATGCGGTTTCATAGCTGCTTGAGAAGTCTAGGTATTCTCCCCCGCCATCTGTGCTACTGCTGCTAATCATATTTCCATTGAAGAAATTGCTGATAAATTGGGTTGCTCCTTCTGCTTCTCTCCAGAAAACATCACAAATGTAGATGCTTTGTATTTTGTCGCATAAACCTACACTCTTTCCGTCTTCTTTTTGTGTTGTCAAGCAATCTTTTCCTGATTGGAATATAGATCTTATGTTCTTTAACCCAGCTAATATTCCTGTTGCACAAACAGGGAGTATGTCTCCAGAACCTTGTGGCAATACAATAGATCCGATAATGCCGGATCTTACTACATCCTTGACATACCAGTTGCCGCCTGCATTAAATCTTGAGACAGGGCATACGATTGGATCGCATACATTGAATAACATTTTGCAGTCAGAGACACTCATCGAATCTGTGCAGTGGCCTATTGCTTTGTTTAGTTCTTTGTTTGCAGCATTTGTTTCGCAGTTAAACCATTTTCCGTCTTTGCTTTTTATTCTTTGTCCTTGTGTGCAGGTCTTTAATGAGTTTACATATGTCTGATACTTTAATAATTTGGAGGGTTCTTTTTCCTTTAGGAAACTGCTGCTCTCTAAACTGATGTCATCACCAGTGCATAATTTTCCGTCAGGGCCAACATTGTATGAACTGATTTCTCCTGCGCTTCCGTCAGCAAGTTGTTTTGTGACTTTTAAGTATACTCCTTTCTCATAAGGAACGCAGTAGGGTTTTCCGTCAGAGTAGAATTCTGCCGCAGCATTCTTGTCATAATCTTTTCTTTCCCCTTTGTTGTCAGTTTCTTTTAGTACTAAATAACAGCCATTACTTGATGTGTATAATGAAGAAGCGCCAACAATCTTATTTAAATTCCCGCTGACATCCACACGATTAAGATCATTTATTGTTTGTACAGTTTTTCCTTCGTTGTCTACAACAAACCCAACCCCCTTTCCATTTTCAATTACAACCTCTGATATCGAGCCAGTTATTTCTTCGCATCCAACAGGTTTTTTATCTGTATTTGCCTTCCATTCTGACTGTCTTTTCTTGAAAGTCTCTGAACTTTGTGATTCAAGGCTGCTGTAAACAGTGTCGAATATTTTCTTTTTGTTCTCGTCGCTCTTTATGTCCTCTCCGAATAGGCTTTTAACCTCTGAATATATCTCATTCTTTTTCTGCACGCTTTTTATTAAAGTATCCTTTTGTTTTTTTATTGTTTCAAAATATGCCTTTTCTTTTCCGCTGGTTCCATCTGGTTTATTATTGAGTATTGAGTTTAAGAAGAGATATTCTTTAACTTCATCGCTGTCAACCGTTAGTTCCTTTCCATTTTCATCAATTTTTGCTTCTTTTGCAAGATCGCTATAAGCTTGTGTAGAATAAATGTTCCCATCTTTTAATGCATCATTGAAATCCTCTATTTTCTCATCTACCTCATCAATAATATTCTCTGCAAACGCTCCTGTTTCAGTCAAGCACTTATCGTAGCTTTCATAGTATTTTCCGACCTTGCTTACAGACTCCAGATTTATGTTCATGATGCTGTTAGTCTGACAGAACTCTTTTATTCCCATAACATTATCGTAGCCATTCATTACAACACTTCTTGCATCAGCTTTGTTCCCCAGCAAGAAGTTCTTGGCTGTTATGAACATGAATGTTGCACCGCAACCAATAGTCCACCCCTTTACTATGTCTTCTGTTTTGTTAATAATTCCATTTAAGCTGTCTATAACAGAGTCAAGATTGTCTATATGGGTATCTAATTCCTCTGTTGTTAAATTAAATAATTTAATTCCCTTGTCAATTGGTATGTTTACATTGAACTCACTTGTGCTGTACACATTTGCTCTCCCAGGGATTATGGAAATCTGGGCTGCCTTGATTGCTTTAACTTCTTTAAGCTCAACTTCAATCTCCTTGCCAGAACTGTCCTTAATTTTTTCTTCTTCGTTTATTTTTAATGTTTTTGAATCATCAGCTTTTGCTGATGGAAAATGATATCCGTTTTTTAATTGTTCAGAATTTTTGTTGTAGTTGCTGTTTCCAAGGAGGGCGTTTTCTAGCTGGTTTCTCAATTCAATTATTTTTTCGACATAAGTTTCATCTGCTGCTTGTTTTTCGCCGTCACAGGACATTCCATTGTATAATCTCAGTGCTCTTTCCCAACCCTTGTAATTTTTCCACGTTTCAATATAACTTGTGCAGTATGTGTTGTCCTTTAATCTGTCAACCATTGAGTTGTAGCTTGTTGCATCTTTGGTTTTTTCATATTTTAATTTTAGGAACTTAACTCCTGCTTTGATGTTTTCCTCAGCATCAAACCTTATATCCTGTTCCTTTGTTTTTTCAGATTTGCTTAGCTCAGCCAACTGTTCCAGATATTTTTTGTTATCTATCTTATATGCACAGGTTGATTTTTGTCCTTCAAGCTCCTTGTAGATATTTTCATCTTTTATCCCTGCCTCATTTGCTGCCCCAGGCATTAACTGCATCAAACCCACTGCGCCGCAATAACCCTCGTTTGTTTTTGATATTGCTTTTGTATCAAATCCGCTTTCAATAGCAATCAGTGCTTTTACCAGTAATGGATCAACATCATACTCCTTGGAATATTTTAGGATTAAACTGTCATAATCATTTTTTATTGTTCTCCCGCCTATTTGTGTTGCACTTATTGCAATATCACTTTCTGTCAAAGCAGTTGGGTTTTTGATGTAATCCCCTGTTGTAATAATGATATTCTTGTCATTTATCTCAACAACCTTGTAGTCTGTTCCCTTTAATTTGGCTGATATCCCATAACTGTCTACTTGGTTGTCAACACTTACTTTTGCAGAAGCTCCAACCTGTTTTTTTATTGTTTTTAGCTCGATAATTGCTTCTTCTCCGTCAATATCTATGTTTTCTGAGGATGAGACCGTTGTTCCAATTGCATCCTTGAGATATTCTCCGTACATTGGAAGCAAGGCCGGATTTTTTATGTTTCCTAGCTCATCTAAAATCCTGCTCTTGAAAGAGTTGACATCATCCAATTCATTTGCATTTGTTGCTTTTTTTATTAAGTCCCTGTAAGCTAAGATAATCTGTTCTGTATATCTGTCCCAATCGTCTGCATTAGATATGACATACTCTCTTGCCCTGTTGAAGTTTGCGATGGCTTCGCAATCCAAATCAAATGTTAAATCACTTTCAGGGTCTGGATTGCTTTTTGATCCTGAACATGGATTTACATTGCTGTAAGTTTGTTCATTTTTGTTTATTATTAAATTAATGGTCTTTTCTTCTTTTTTGTTGGTTAGTTTAACCTCTCCAGATTCATCTTCATCTTTTATTTCTTCAACAAACCAGTCTGTCCCAGATATGTAATTATTTTCAAATGCTTCAATTATGTTTATCTGATCTTCTTTGTATATCTCAAAAATTGCGCTTTTGCCCAACGAGTTAAGTATGCTGTCAAGCCTAACTCTTATCGTATCTGTTGCAGAGCTGCTGAACAATGAACTAAGTCCGCCCAAAGACATTGCAGATGTAGTCTCGCCAACCTTTAATGTTTGGAGTCCGCCAACAGAAGTTAATGTATTGTCATAAACCTGGATTGTTGCAGAATCATCCTCTATATTGTCTAGTCTTACATAATAAGCTCCATCTAAGAAAGAATCTTGGTAAGTTGAATCAATTCCTTCTGCAAAAGAAGTTGCTCCCTGATCTGTTCGTCTGCTTAATTTTTCTGTTAACGAAGTCCAGATATTTCGCAGCCCCTCAGTAACTGTTCTGGATTCCCTTGACGCATCTCCCGCGAACTCATCTTTGCTCTTCTGGTATATCAATTTTGTTAGTTGTCCATAGTTTAAGGTTCTGGCAGTACTAAACTCAATCCTTGCACTCAGGTTTAAGTCTATATTCTCTGGGATTTGATCTTCACTGCTGAATTTATTTAGCTCAATAATAACAATCCCAAGATTGTCTAAATCATTGTATTCCATTGTGCCAAGTGCACTTTTGATAGGAGACAATTGATCTAGATAAAAACTGGTTGGGGGGTAATAATCAATGCTTTTTATGTATGGATTGTATGATAGTGGGGTTATTATAATGTTATTTATTGTAGGAACTCCGATTGTGGGTTCGCCTGTGGAAATCTGTTCCCCCAGGAAACTCCCGAGAGTGTTTCCACTAAGGTAAACAAACACAGGAACATTTCCTTTTGTTAATAAATTGCTGCTTAATACATTTGGTTCATAATCAGTAGGATAAACATTTATTGCCTCTCCTAAATTATCATAGTAGCTTAATCCGCTTCTTATCGTGTCTGTGGAAGCATATCTTGAAATTGTCTGGCTGCTTCTTGAGCTTGGCTGGGTTCTTGTTGTGGCAGCAAATGATACATTGCTAAGTAAGAAAATTACTATCAATGTTATTGCAATAATCTTTTTCATGTTAGTTTTGGATATTCAAAAAATATATTTTCTGGATATCTTGAAAGTTCATCTGCAAATGCTGCAGGGTCTTCATATATTGTGTCTGAGTTGTCATAAACCGCGTAGAATATTATTTTGCTTGAACTCTTTAATTCATCCCTGTTTATGCTAAAGCTGAAATCTCCTCCGCCAATAAGATTTTGTTTAAAGCTCTGTTCAGGTATTGTATTCTCTATGCATTCGCTCTTTGTCTTCCCAAGCAAACCCAAGATCCCATCAGGGATATCAACACATTTTGTGAATTTTCTTTCTGGCATTGTGATTGTTTTCCCTTCTTCAGACATAACATAAGAGTTTATGCTGTATTCTCCAGGAATTATTTTGATTTTTCCTGTTGGATTGCTTAGGACTGTGTTGTAATTATCACTTTTAATCTCAAACATAACCTGTTCATCCTCTACCTCTCGTGTTGCTCCTGTATTCTTGTTGATTAATTGTACCTCATAATCTAGGTAGTAATAAGGTTCTAGATAGACTGTGATTTCATTTTCCCTTGTTGTTGAGAGTATCTGGCTTCCTACTCCAAGGTCCTTGTTCTCTGCGACAATCTCCCCATTGACGCAGCTTGGGAAATAACTTGTCATTGTTCCGTCGCTTTCCCCGATGTAGCAGTTGCTTACACCGCAGTTATAAGACACCTGCGCAGGAATTTCTTCAAACGTTTCAATGTCTAGTGTTCTCACATTGACTTCCTTGTTCCTTGAGTTGCATATTGTGTCCTTGAAGTTTGAAACATTCAAGTTTGTTATTGTGTCCACTCTTGGCTGGTTTTTTTCTATAACAACCATCGTGGCAAATTGGAATATATCTCCATCAGCCATCAATGTAACTAAAACCGGATATTTTATATCATACGCAAAGTTGTAATTATTTATGCAGACCATTCCGGATAGAATTTGATTTATTTCACTCCCACCAGCAGCAGAGCCCTTTGCAATTAATAAGTCTCCTTCCCTTGGCTGGACCTCAATTTCAAATGGCCAGGTTTCTAAGTACCTTAAATTTACATTAATATCATATTGTTTCTTTAAAGCAGACCACTCGAAATATTTTTCTGTATTTTCATAATTTGTTCCCTTTATCTTTATGTTTGGGATGTTTAGTTCTATTATTTTTTTAAGTTTAGTAATTATATCATCTACAAACCATGTTTTTACCCCGCAATTAAACTCAGTTCCAGAATACGGGATATCCTCATATACAGTTAGCATATCAATTGTTTTTTCCTCAAGATAATATTCTTTGCTTTCATCATCAAAAATTTGCCTTGCTACCTTGTATAATTCTCCAAGGTTTGAATTTACAGAAGTACTGAACTCATCCAGCTTGTATTCGTTGTCCCCTTTCTTTATGGTAACTGGCATGTCCAAACCAACACCTATTTTCTTGTCCTGGATGGTTATGTCCACTCTTTTCTCTCCAGTATGGATAGCATACCCTTGGAAATCTGTGAAATTACTAAGACACAATTCCAATGCGCTTTCAATGAATAATTTTAAGTCGGATTCCATATCAGTTATTGCAGGATAGTTTGTTTTATCAACATTGTTTGCTTTTTTGTAGTACCAATATGGAACTTTTGCGTTTCCTGTGGTTAATGCATTTGAAAATTTATTGAAGTCAGAGGCAGGGATGCTATCTTCTTCAACAACAAGGTAACCACCCTGCAAACCAATAATCCTCGACCCAATTAGTGTTGTTCTTGCAAGACAGCCCTCTATGTTGCTTCTTACCGCCTCGACTTCTTCACCACCTTTTTCCCCAGAAATAATCTCTGTACCCTTTTCTAGGATAGAATCCCTGAAAACAAGGAATATAGCAACAAGTACTACCAATATAATACCGATGATGACAAACAGTGAAACCTGGCCTCTTTTCATTTTAATGCTATTACTAATTTTGATCCTCCGAGTTTTTTTATCTTGACTAATTTTTTCTTTTGCATATCTTCAATTATGTCTGTGACAGTGGCATTTTTTATGTTAAAGAAACCAGCAATCATACTGAAATTTACTAGGTTATCCCTCTTCTTTACAAAGTCCAGTATCTCTTCTTCCTTGGGTATCATTTAAAGCACTTTAAAAGCTTTATTTTAGTCTAAAAGGCTAAAAAAGCCTTTGTTCTTGGTTTAAAATATTTTAAAACCTTTAATAAACTAAGAACATATAGACAGAACTAATATATAAATATTTTGAAAAGAATGGGCCCGGGGCGAATCGAACGCCCGACCTCCTCCACGTCAAGGAGACGTCATACCTTTGCCCGTTCTTTTTTGGAGAACTCTAGACCACGGGCCCCTTTAAAAAAGAGCCCCAGGAGGGACTTGAACCCCCGACCCCCTGATTACAAGTCAGGTGCTCTACCACTGAGCTACTGGGGCATAGAGATAACTCATCCTAAGCTTTTTAAAAACATTTCTATTAATACAAATATATACTTAGGATGGAAAAGAGAAGGAATTTCCCTCTCTTATAACTTGCTTTTGGTTATATATTATATTATTACTGTGGGTGGAGGTTTATCTTCTTCTTTAATGATACTCCTTTCGCTTGTTTCATCTTTTATTGTTTTTTGCATATCCTCCGGTAGGTCTAAAAGAACCTTCTCTAGTTCGCTGGGCGATAGACTACATATGAGTTTGTAGGCGTTGGCTGTATGTATACTTGTTTCAGTGGATGGGACTGCGGGGTGTGGTTTGTCTTCTAGATTCATCAGTTTATCTATAGGCACTGATTTTGTTTGAAAAGCCAATCTAGCTATACCTCTGCTGGCAATTATCGCACAGACTGCATCTTTAATTGATACAATCTGAGAAGGATCTTCACCGAAATCTTCTGTTTCTTTTTTAGCTGACAATTGACCCCCTTCCTTCTTCCGGTTTTTCCGAAAGATTTCAGAAATTTGCTATGACTATAACTACCAAAAGCTTAAGTTATTTTTGAGAAATTTCCCTTCTCTTTAAATGAAACAGAAAAATTATGTAGCACAAATTCCTATTTAAATCTTAGCTTTTAAGACTTCGGCCCCTCTTTTAGTAATCCTAAGCTCTTTTTTCCAGCCCTTGTCATGTTTAATAACTTCTGTGGCGATTAAACCAAGATCCTCTAATTTTTTCTTTATGGCATTTCCCCTTCTTACGCTAATTTTAAATAACTCATAAATCTTTGAAATATTAAATCCTTCATTCTTAGCTATAAAATCTAAGAACTTTTTTTCTTCATTGTCAAGCTTAAACTCAGGTTTTTTGATTTTAACTTGTTCTTCTAAAAATTCTTTTGGGGCTGCAACTCCAGAAGCTTTGAAGATATCATCCATTTTTTCTTTTTCTTCATTGACTTCTTTTTCAACTCTCTCTTCAACATAGCCCTTTTCAACCTCGTCTTGAATTACTTTTTGCCCCATCTTTACTCTTAAATCTTCATCTGTTACAACCTCCTCCTTAAGGCGTACTAAAGGAGTTTTTATCATAAAAGGAGTTGTATGTCTCTCAGATAATTTTACAAGGGCTTCACCTACCTGCAGCATTGAGAAGTAATCTTTGTGCTCTCTTAGCTGCATGATTCCTGATACTTGTTCAAGATCATCTGGCAAAACCTGCTGGAAAGCTACATTGCATGCGCTGTTTCCTGCCACAACGTCACTTAACTTAGATATGTGCTGGTCTAAGCAGATTAATCCAACCCCATACTCCCTGATCTCTCTGTAAACAACCTCTGTTGCGCCTTCTTTTATGAAATTAGGCTTGTCCTTTAAGAATATGTTATGTGCCTCGTCGATTATTATTGCCTGGGTGAATTCCCCTCTTGTGGCATTTTCGTTTGTTTTTTTGTATTTGTACAAATAACTTAAGATAAATTCACAGAAGAATTTTTTCTGTGAGCTGTTTAATGAATGCAATTCAAATAATAACTTATCTCCAAAATAATCTTCAACTTTTACGCTGTCTTTTCCTTTATAGCCTATAACGTCCCCAAAGTCTCCAAAAGTTAATGCATGTGCTATTCTTAATGCAGAAATCAGCCATTCACTCTCTCTGTTTCTTATCTTCATTTCTTCTTCCTTGATTTCTAATCTGTCTTTAATCTGATGCCAGGTAGGATAATTTTCAGAACCTTCATACACCCCAAATTCTCTAAATGATTCATCCAAGGTTTCAACAATTATTTTATGTACTCCATAGCTTGCAAAGAAACTCTCTGTAACCATATCTGCTAACAGGCTGATCCATTCTTTAGGAGGAACTCCTTGAGGCGGCCTGTTGATGTTTATCTTGAAGTTATTGTTTATCTTGGAGTTGCCTATCGTGTAAACTTTTATTTGGTTGTCAACTAAAACCAAAGACCTAAAACTTTTTTTCCAGTCAAATATCCAGAAGGGCTTGTTATTTTTTATTAAGTTTCCAATAATTACAAAAGCAAAATTTGTTTTTCCAGATCCGCTCATCCCGCTGATGCATACGTGTCTTGGCCAGTCTTTGTCTCTTAACCCAAAAGGATAATAGTCTTTTTCAGCATAAGTTATTACCCCCAATGGATAATCTCCGCCTATTATTTCTTTTTTTGGAGGCTCAAGAAGTATTTTCTGGCTCAGCATGCTCTGATTTAAATGTTTGTGATACAAAGCACTTATTGCCTGTTCAATTTCAAATTTCTCGTCCCCTCTTTCTGCTAATCTGTATCTTAGATAAAGGGCATCAATCTTTTTACCAAAGACAGGCCTTAGTTTCCTGCATAGTTCTTCTATAGTTAATTCTTTATCAAATGCCATCTTAGTCTAGAATCTTGTCCAGCATGTTTGCTTCACTCTGTTTTTCCCTTAATTCCTTGCTCCACTCTCTTAATTCTTTTTTAAGCAAGGCAATGTCTCTCCAGCATTCAAGTTTTTCTTTAACCTTCATCTCTTCCAGTTCTGCTTTTTTCTTGAGTAAGTTTAGCCTCTCGCTTGAAGCGTTAGGATCCATTGTAGATACGCTTATGGTCATTGTATTAATCTGGCTTACAATTTTATCAATGTCATTCATAAGTTCCTTTGTTAGTTTTTTTCTTTCTTCAATAAGCTCGGCAATCTCTCTTTGGCTTTCTATCAATGAGTTGATATCTTTCTTTTGTATGTCCTTAAGAATTTCGTCTCCGCCAATAACCTGGTCTTCAAAGGCCGCACTATAGTCTTTTAACTTTGGCCTTTCCTTCTTATGTTCCATCTCTAGGTCAGACAGGAACCCTTCTAAAATATCTTTTTTTGCCATTTTAACTGCTTAGTAATAAAACTGTTAGAATAATATTATATATAAACCTTTCGGTTATTCCGGGGTCTTCCGAGGTATTCCATCCCTAATCATCAACTACTTTTACAGCCCCTTCAGGAGCATTTGCTTCACATGCTCTGCATCCAATACAGTCCTCAGGTCTTTTGACAACTATTTTTCCATTCTCTTTTTCAAATACGTTTGCAGGACAGATAGCAATGATCTCGTCATGATTTCCTAATTTTTCATGGTTAATTATCGGCCTGGGCATTTTAAACTCCCCGCTTTATTTTTGAAAAATCGCAGAACGTAACAGGGTAAGTCTTTTTTAGGGAATTTTTGATGTTAAACTGGACCTTCCCCCTTATGACTTCCATCATAAGCTCAGAATATTTTGTTTCATGGACAAATTTTGTTAAGCCTTCTTTTAGCTGTTTTCTTATTGTTGTTAATACGCTGTTAACAGTCTTTCCCTTAGTGATTATGACTGGTTTTAATACCACATCAACCCCATCACTTGTTTTTAGTTTAAAAGAATCAGCTACTTTTGAAGAATTAACCCTCACAGACCTTTTTATGCTTGATTGAGGTATTTCATATCCAACCAATTCTGTGAACGCTCCTTTGTCTTTTACATCTGTAACCTTGAATATGAGTTTAACATTAGATTTCTTGGAGTCAGCTATCTTGCTGGCATCAACAGTGATATTTCTGCCCTTGAGTTCACTAACTTCATAAGCAGGCGATTCCCCAATTATCTGCTCTCTGAACTCCTTAGGAGCATATATTTCAAACCATTTCTTCTTTCCCTTCTTTATAGCTGCTTTGGTTGCCATTTTTAGAATCAGCGATTTAATCCCTTAATAAAGCTTTCTATTCCTCCTCGCTAAGAACCTTAGTTGCGACCTCTATGAACTCATTTTCCTTTTCCTGGGGGATTGTTGAGCCGCATGCAACACTATGTCCACCCGATACATAATCCCCAATTTTCTTTGTTATTTTTACAAGCTTGCTTCTGATATCTACATCCTTCCCGCCAGAAACTCTTCCTGAAATTTTTGTTTCGCCTATAACATTGTTAGCCATTACAAAAATCATCTTGCCTTTTTCATATACGTTTGAATGGGAAATTAGAGATGCAACAACTCCTGCAATATTTATGTCAATGTTGTTTTCTGCATTTATTATAACATAATTTTTAGCCTCAATAAATTTATCCTTGTTTTTATAGAACCATTCTAATGATTTTCCTATCTTATTTCTGTACTCATCCAATATTTTTGTTCCATCCTCTCTTGCCTTTTCTTTGTCTAAGCAAAAAGAGACCCCTAAGGAAGTTTTGTTTAGTCTTGCACACGCATTCAGTAACGTTGAGAATTCTCTTAAGTCATTGAATTCATTGTTATTTAAAATATAGGCCTTTCTAAAAATATTTTCAGGTTCTTCCTCGCTTCCAATCCTTTTTAGTATGACTGCTGGAATGATTTTTTTAAGTTCATCACCACTTAACTCTGAGATTTTTCTGAACCCATTTTCATTTTTGATTTCAATCCCTATTTCTTTAAGGAAATTGATTGCTCCTTCCTCCTTGCCGGTAACCCCGGGGATGTATGGTTCAAAGCAATATTGCAGCGCCTTGTAAATTGGCCTGTTTCTAGAACCGAAAATGTAGAAGTCCTCCTTGACCTCAATATATTTGTTTTCAACTGCTTCTTCCAAAATTATTTTGTTTAACCCAAAAAATTCATTTCTCTCCTGATTGTCTCCTAATGCACCAGCAAGAGCTAAAAACCCAAGCTCTTTGTTTTTTTCATTTAATTCTCTTGCAAACAAATATGAAATTCCAGAAGAGGAAACATCCTCATAGTTCAGGCTTTTGCTTGGATTTAGGTTTATAATTTCCCCTTTGTAATCCTCATAAACATGATGGTCGAGAACAAAAATATTTTTTTCTTTTAGTCTTTTTTCAATGTCTTTTAGCATTGCAGATCCAAGGTCAAGGAAAAAAAATGTTTCATAATCTTCCCTCTTTAATTCATCCAGGAAACTATAAGTCAACTGCCTTACAAAAGAAACAGAAAAATTAAGATCTTCTCTTGAGAATGCCTTAATTAAAATTGCTGCAGAACTTAATCCGTCTGCATCTAGCTGGCTTATTATTCTTATGGGTTTTTTAGGGAGCTGCCTGAACTTTTTGACAGCTTCCTTTATCCCACTTAAAAATAAATCCATTTTAACTTACAAGCAACTTGGCCTTGTCTTTGTCATATTTCCAGTCTTCAGGTAATTTGCCTGTTTTCTTGTAGTATTTTGTTAATCTCCTTATCTTGCTTCTGGTCAATAATAGACCTCTCTTTGCGCCTTCGTCTTTCTTGTTTTTTTCCAGATGCTTCATGATTATTGTTTCTCTCTTGATTAAAGCTGTAAAGTCTTCTGGAAGCTCGCCAGAAAGTTTATTCTCTGATAATATCTTAGTTATAGTCTTGCCTGTTATAATATTTACATCAGGAATACCATAAGAGTCTCTTAATTCTATTCCTATCTGACTTGCAGTTTTTCCTTTCTTTGCAATTTTAATAACAAGCTGTTCCACTTCCTTATCATCTCTCTTTAACCATACTGGTTTTGTTTTGTTTGATGGTTTCTTGCTTGAGCTTTTTCCTTTTGCTCTTGAATGCATTCTTGCCATGTTTGTAATCCTCCTACTCAGAAATAGCTCTCTATTTCTGGTATAAGCAAGCCTAAACCGGCTTATCCATTCCTTTTTGTTTTAATCCTCTGTTTATAAATCTAACTTATTTTATAGATCTTGTCTGTTTTCCTTGCAAGATCCTTTACTTTAATTCCAACAGAGTCTCCTGCGCGAGCTGCCTTTACAGGTTTTCTGTCTATCTGCATGCTTTCAACAACCTGTTCAAATTCTGTTGTAGCACCCTTCACTTTTATCTTATCTCCAATCTTTAGACTTCCGCTAAGGGTTATCGCTATGACCCCTATCTTTGAAAAATAATCTTCTACTTTTCCGATTTCTTTTTCCATTTTAGACTGAATACCCCCACCATATCTAAGTATAAATATTATATAAAAATATCTAAATTAAACTTAAAGTCCAGCTCTGGCTAGAATATGCCTGAGAAGTTATTCCATATGGAACGTCTTCCAAGCAGAAATATAAATCTTCTTGTCCTTCTCCGTTACTGTTATTCCCAGCATTTAATATAGAACTGGTTATTCCTGTTGCAGTGCCATTAACCATTGCAGTTCCTTCGCATGCATCTGCTGTATTCACAGTAAAGTTTATGGCAGGAATTGTGTTATAATTTGTTTCTCCGACCAAATCAAATGCTGTTACCATTACATTTCCAGTTGTTATATCCTTGTTTCCTGTATTGTTTATCCTGATTGGATCTGAATTTGATAAGCTATCCAATGTTCCTTGTGTTAATTGTTCCCAGCTTATGTAAGTTGGAGCCATTACCATCGCAGTTGTTTCCTGTAATATAAATGTTTCATTATAATCTGCTGATTGTGCGTTGTTTATGTCTATCACTGTTGCATTTACGTCCCAAGCCCCAGATCCATCCCAATACCATATCTCTATAGTACAGTTATACCTTGCACTTGTTGAATCTATATCCTCAATCCAGTTACAGCTTGAGTTGCTTCTCGTAGTCTCTCCTACCCTAAAGAACGTAGCATTTACACTATTATCATCTAGTTGTGCAACACCATCCACATCTGAAGCTATTACAGTAAATATAACCTTGCTTGCAGAGCCTTCTGCTATGCTCTGGCTTGGTATTTCTGAAATATCTGTTATTGTTGGAGCATTGTTTCCAGCAGCAGCTATATCTATGATTGTTGTAGCATTTGCCCAGGACTCTGTCCCATTACATTCTATCATTAGCTCATAACTGCCAGCATTTACTCCAGTGACATTAAACCATGTAGTTTCAACACTGGTTAAACTGGTAAAGTTCTCTCCGCTGTCGTTTGCGTAAATATCATTTGCTCCCTCTGTGGTTGGAGTTATTACCATCTCCCCGGTCTGGTTGGTATATAATGTAATTGCTGCATTATGCAAAGTTCCCCCAGAAGCAGTACAGTTTGCATTTAACAAAGTGCTATCTCCAGGACTTATTGAAGAGCTTTCTAATGCTAAGTTTGGAGTTACACTTACTGCTAAGTTTGGAGTTACATCAAACCAATTAAAGTAATAATAAGCATCTGAGTTATTCCAGTACATGTAATCTAATCTATCTGTTACTATATCCCCTCCAATTAAACTGCCCCTTATAGATGGATAAGATATATTTGTTGCCCATGCGTTATTTTGTATTATTGTTCTTGCTGTCCATAATCCAGTGGTTATGTTCCAGAACGAACTTAAAATATCAAAGTTAGCGGCTGTTGAATCAACATATAATACATAAACATCTCCATTGTCAGTTATTTGAATGTCTGGATGATTGCTATTTCCAGTATCAGGAGTGGCTGTTGTCCATGCAGTTGTAGCTTGGCTTGCTGTTGAATTTGCAAATCCTAAGTCATTAGAATCCAGCTCCCATGAAACTACAATATTATTATTCTTGTCTATGTCTATTGCAGGAACAGTATCTCCTGTACCTGAATGTACCATAATCCTTTTAGTCTGGCCCCATCCATTTGCAGAAGTCCATACCTCTACATCAGCTCCAGTACTTCCAGATGCAGCAATATAAACAACCCCATTAGTATCTACAGCAATATCACATGTATCTGAATCAGCTGCAGCATTAAAGTTTACATCAACAACCCTCCATGTACCATCAGCAGCACTTCTGTTTGCATAGAACAAATAGTTTTCTGAAGTTGAGGAATTCCATCTTTGTGTGGTGGTACAAATATGAATATTATTATTTAGATCCATTACAGCTGCCTGAC
This sequence comes from Candidatus Nanoarchaeia archaeon, assembly GCA_028713535.1. Taxonomy (GTDB): domain Archaea; phylum Nanobdellota; class Nanobdellia; order SCGC-AAA011-G17; family JACPNG01; genus JAQTMY01. The sequence continues at coordinate 73,247 of JAQTOC010000003.1, forward strand.
CAACACTAAGTCTAGCAGTGCTGTTAAAGTTTAAGACTGGAATTACTGCAGGAGTTTTCCAGGTTACTCCATAATCTGGAGATTCACTCCAATAAATATTATAAGTACCTGTTTCATCCCATATCGCAGTTAATCCGTCTGTTGAATTAATTAATAATGAATAATAACCGGAAGTTCCTGCAAGTATTTCTTTAGATGTCCATGTTAATCCATTATCTGTTGAGTTTGCATATTGTATGTCACTTCCTGAATCCATCCATAAACCATGCAACATTCCAGTAGAATCTTTAACCAGCCTCTTGTTATAAGATCTCCCTGTGTTTGCAACAGAGAATGTTCCAATTCTTACATCTGTTCCGCTTCCAACAAATATGCTAAATTTACTTGTCTTTAAATTATCAATATAAATATTGTATTTCTTTGGTAAATCATATTTGGTGTTATCTTCTTCAATTAAACATCCAATTCCATCATACTCGCTGCACCAATCATTTTTCATTTTATTTTTATTTATCTTCTTGGTTTCAGCTGCATTAATCCTGTCTTTTTCTTTTGCTTCTTTGTATCCTATATTGTTAATTTCATTTCCACATTGTCTAATACTCCATCTGTATGAATCAGGAACGTCAAGAACTTTTGGTTATACTGTAACTTTTAGTTTATTATCATTAATTGATTCTACATCAGTATAGATGTACTCATCTTCTTGCACTGTTTCAATATTTAACCCCAAGGGTGGAGAACCCCCCCCCAGAACTCCTGGTTCCAATAACGGTCTGTATGCTTCTTCATATTTATCTCCAAATTCAAATAATAAATTATTACCTGCTGGAGCAATTACTTCAGTTTCACCATCACAGTAATAATCTTTAACAATAATTTTATTTTTAATAATTTCATAATTAATCTTGTTTATGCAGTTAATCTCTACATTTTCTGCTGGAGCAATTCTTAAATCAGCAGTTCCAACTGTTTTAATATTAATAATCCATTTGTTGTCTTTTAGGTAAGATCCTTTGACAGTCAAGGATACAATTTCAGTCTCAAATGTTTCATTGGATGAAGCAACCCACTCAATCTTATCAATCAACCCATCAGAATCAGAATCTATATAGTTTGTATCATCAAGAATAACATTTTCTTTGGATTCCTGAATTATTATATTTTTGCTTTCATGAGTAACCTCAGGCACATCTGAAGACATCTTGACAGTGTCATAATATATCTTAGAATCTATGCCAATCTCCTTATTATACTTATTAATTTCTTTTTCAACACTTCTTGGACCTTGTACATAATACTCAATTTCAATGTCTTTTACAGAGTCATCAATAACCAACTCCTTTTCTTGAACACGCTCTTTAGAGAACACGTTAATTAACCCCTCTTCGATCTTTAATTTAGAATCCTCGACTAATTCTTTACTTTCTTCTAAAATTTTATTAACCTTGATGTTTTCTGCATCGATTGGCAAGTTTATGGTTAAGTTTTCTGTAGTTTCATTTAAATTAATCTTTTTGATCCATTTTACAGGTTTGTTTATCTCAACTATTCCGTCTATAAATTCTTTACTATAAATAATCTCAACCGGTCTTTCTTCAATAATTGCCTTAGTTTCATTGATTTCCTCGACAGGAACTTCTTGAATTGGTTCTTCAGTTATATTTACTATTGTTTCATCAACAACCCCTGTGGAAATCTCTTCTATAACCTCCTGAGTCTCGTTTACTATTACAGCAGGTATATCACTAATATTTGTTTCTTCTGCTGTAAAGAATCCTGTTATGTCTGATTCAAAGAATAGCCCAGCGCCAACAATCATAGTTATTATGGTTATTGTAACAATTAGGCCATTGTTTCTGGTTGCTAATCTTTCTTCATTTATTCTATCTTCACAATGTTTTAATTTTTTATTATAGTCCCTAATTAAACCATCATAGTAACTAATCCATGCTCTTGGATGTTTTCCTTGGAGTGTTTTGCTTAATAGAGTAGAATATTGTGAAGGGCTGATTAGGTTATTATCATAGTCTCTCTTTACTTTATGCACGTGCCTTGCTATCTTTTCTTTGTAGTTCTTGCAACTCTGAATAGTCCTAATTAATCTAACTCTCTCCTCTTTCAGTTCTCTTACGTTTTTATTTGACATTCTTTTTTCTAGCTCTATTATAGACTGTCCAGATTGTACGAGTATCCCTTTTCAACAAAACAGCAATTTCCTTGAAACTAAACCGAGATTTTTCTTTTAGATAAGCAACAACAGATTCTAATGCAGATAATTTTGAATTTGTAAATATTGAAATTGGAATGTTTATCCTGGTTTCTTTAATGACAAACAACGAAGAAACTTTTTTCTTTGAAGAATCGTAGATATGCCATACATTTCTTTCATCCCTGTTAATTAATTCAGAGATTTTATGAAAATTAAATTCTTTATTTTCCTTAAGGTATTTTACAGCAGTTTCCAAAACCGTTAACTTTTTGTTAAATAATTCAACAGGTAAAGATAGTTCTTCTTTAACCAAACCAAACAAGTTATCTATGTCTAAACCATACCTCTCTTTGATGGGCGTAACCGTCTCTTTTAACTTTTCAAAATAGATTAAATCTTCAAAAGTAAGGTTTTTCTTCTTTGAATTTATTAAATTTGAAAATTCTCTAACGTTTTCTTTTTCTTTTTCAGAAAGTTTAGAGTAGATAGAATTGCCTTTTTTTATGTTTTTCTTAAGAGCTTTCAATTGTTAATACATTAAATGTAAGTATTATATTTAAATATTACGTTTTTTATAAGAATTAATACATTAAATGTAAGTATAATTATTCCGAGTTTAATCTATGTTGAATAATTAATAATCAATTCAATTTTTTTGATATTTGATTAAACTGGCTTGAATCATCCATATTGAGATAACCCATAAAATGATCATAACTAGGTGCATTGTTGGAATAAACCAGTCTCTAAAGGGAGTTTTAGCTAAAATTTCTAAATGCCATAAAACATCTGCAAGTTGTAATACTGCAAACACTATTGTTCCTATCAGAAAGAATATTGATCCTTTATGTAGTAAACCTTTGGTGAGTAGTATGCCTCTGTAAGCAAAGAAGATTAACACTAAACTTGCTGCCAAAACAAAGAGATGTACTATCCCTGCCCATAACTCCATTTCTTTTTCACCTCCTTTTTCTTAGTTTATTAACATCAACCGTTTTAATGATTTTTGAAAGATTTTTGAATTTTTTATGTTCGTAATACATAAAGGCAATAAATAATAATATCAAGGCCAAGATTATTAGCAAATAGACTAATGATCCATCAAATATACTCTTTGGAGAACTTTGTAACTCTTCAACCAAGAAATTATCATAATAATTAAATGGATATCCTGCTTCAGCAGTATCACTTCCATACTTTAATTTAATATAAATTATATAATTACCTCCTTCAAAGTTTTCTGGCAAAGTAATAGTTTTAATAAATGTAAGGGTCTTGTCAATTGCTTTAGTTTCAACAAAGCTCCATTTGACTTCCTCATTATAATTGATTATTTCATATTCAAATAAGGCATCTACAATCTTATCCTGCCATCCAAGGTTTAAAGCTGTAACCTCTAACACAAGACTATCCCCCTTGTATAACTCAGTATACTTTTGTGGTACTAGAACCCTAACATCAAATAAAGTTCCGGGTTTATGCAACTCTTTATAGGGGTTTTGTCCAGTTTCTTCTGAAATATTTATTTCCTTAGCAAATAATCCTCTACTAGAACTGCCCCCTCCCCCAGCATTCCCCGTGGCAGGAGTTGTTGGGGTTTCAACAGGAGTTTCTTCAACACTATACTCTGAGAATGAGGTTACATTAAATATTAAAACTCCGTTGTTATATTCTTCAATTACACAGTCTGAACAAACTACCCCATCTTTTAAAATTCTTGGATTTGTGAAATTTAGATCTTCCAACTGTAATGTAGCAGGCTTATTTAATTGAGGCATCTCAGTCGTATTTATGAAAATTTTATTATAAGTTATTAAAGTGTTAGCATCAAAATCAAAAACCCTTACTGGCTGGTCCTCAAACCATTTGCCATCATCGCTTAGATTAATTGGTTCCTTAAAATTAACCTTTCCATATCCTGTTTTTTCCAAACACAAATCAGTTATATTCTCCTGCTCTGTAGTAGTTAGGTTTATAATATTGGTGGTGTTTCCAGTATAGGTAGTTAGATTAACAACATAACCTAAACTAGTATTAATCTCAAAAGAGACAGTCTCTGAATCGTTTACAAATCCTAAAGAATCTCGAACATAAACCCTGATAATATGGCCTCCCTGTCCTGAAACAGAAATTGAAGCATTATTGTAATAAGGTATAGAATAATTTACAGGGAGATTATCAATGGTATACCATCTCATAGCAACCTGAGACATTTCATCATAAGCAGTTATATTCAAGAAAATATCACAAGGTCTGTTATAGGTTGTATTCAAGGGATAATGGATGATTACATTCGGAGGAGTGCTGTCTACATTGACTTTAAGATAAACACTTTCTGCAGTAGCCTTCGCATCAAAGATAAAATTACCTATAATCCCTGCTAATTTAAATCCGCATATTATCAAAACAAGGATTATTAGTATTATTACTGCAATTGAGATTCTTTTGTGGCTCATGTGCTCTCATTTTTTAGGTTTTTTCCCTTTCTTGAGATATAAAACTAAAATAACTACAACTACCAAAACAATAACGACTAAAAAAATACCTGCCCCTGTTTCTGTTTTCTCAGTCGCTTCTCCAGTCAAGTCTGAGCTAGCTTCTTCAGCAGACGTGATTATTATTGGAATTTTTGTTCCTACAGACCCGCTCATCTGAACCATCTGCCCCCCTTCAGCAGCAGTTTCCTTGAATGAGATTTCTACTTCATATTTTTTATTTAGCTCAGCATTATCAGGTATTGTTATTTTTATATTAACAGGAACATCTTTCCTGCCAAAAGGAACAGGATACACATTGTTTTGATCAATCAGTTTTGCAATTTCATTTCCAGAAGTAATACTTGCCTCTAATTCAAGATTTTTATCACCAACCATGTTCTGTAATGTTAATTGTATATCTTTTGTCTGTCCAGGATACATTGTTAGAGGATTAGACTCCCAGTATGGAGCATTTACCCCGAATGCATAAACACTATAAGAAAATACGATTAATGTAAATAAAAACATCCACCCCTTTTTTTGAATTAACATTTTACACCTCTTAACTTACTCCGACAGTCCACGCACCGCTACTTGTGGTTGAATAAGACTGCGAACTAATCCCTCCAGTTACAGCTTCCAAGCAGAAGTATATGTCTTCAGACCCGCTTCCTGCAGTGTTATTCCCAGCAGCAATTGTTGCTCCGGTTATTCCTGTTGCTGTGGCATTAACCATTGCAGTTCCTTCGCATGCATCTGCTGTATTTACACTAAATGCATTAGCCAACAAATAATCTGAAGGAGTTATCTCCCCCCCTAAATTGACTGCAGTTACCTTTAAATTTCCATCAGTAATATCTTTATTTGCAGTGTTATTTACTTTAATAGGATTTGATGTTGATTTCTGATCAGTAGATGTAGGTGATAATGAAGTCCAGGCTAATGAGTTTGGTGCCATAATCATTGCAGTTGTTTCCTGTAATGTGAATTGTGTTGTGGTGTTTTCACCAAATGCATTATTTATATCAAATATTGTTGCATTTACGTCCCAAGCCCCAGATCCATCCCAATACCATATCTCTACAGTGCATGAATAATTAGCTGTATCTGTATCTAAATCAGAAAGCCAAACACAGCTTGAATTTGTCCTTGTTGTTTCTCCGCTTTTTTGGAAATTAGCTACAGCAGTAGCATCATTCAGGTTTGCTACCCCATCACTATCTGTTGCTGTAAAAGTGAACTGGACCGCGGTTGCTCCCAATTCAGTTACACTCTGAGAACTAATTGTAGTTACAGAGTCAACTACAGGAGCTGAATTTCCCACAGTAATGTTTAATGAAGTAGTTGCACTTGTTGCTCTTCCTGTAATCTTATTTGAAAACTCTTTTATAAAATCAGCAAGACCGGCAGAAACAAAACCACAAACCAATAAAACCAAAAATAAAACTAAAATTGTCTTTTTGAAAATTACTTCAACACCTTTTTTATCCATCTCCTAAAAGGAACAATCTTAATTTATAAATATTATGGTTTTGTTATAATAATCATTCTTAAGGTAAATTAGCCCCGCCAGGATTCGAACCTGGGTTATCGGATCCAAATTCCGATGTGATTGGCCGCTACACTACGGGGCTATGAAAGAATTAATTCCTTGGTTTTCTTATAAACCTTTCTAATAAACAAACAAGATTGCGTTAATCCCTGTTATGATATACTTAACACCCCATGCCAGAGTTATTAATCCAAGCATTGTTGACAAAACCTGAATTGTAGTTTTTCCAACAACTTTGTTTATTATTTCTGACATCAAGAAAATGATTAGAGTTATTACCAGAACAATGCCTACAGCCAAACTTGTTGCAAGTCTTCCATAATCATTTATTGAAACTAAGATTGCAGTTATCGCAGCAGGTCCTGTTAATAATGGAGTTCCAATTACAGCAGCAATTGCCCTTGCAGAATTGTTTTTTACAGCATCTAAATTTGTTAGTGAGTTTCCTAGTGCCATCTTTACCCCAAGGATTAATAGTATTATTCCTCCAGCAATTCTGAATTCTTCAAGATTTGTGCTGAATAACTTAAGCAGGTTCTCTCCAAGCAAGATAACCAGTACTGAAAGCCCGGTTGCAACAGAAACAGCAATTAAGGCAGTTTTCCTCCTCTCTTTCTTTTTCATATTGGAAGATGCAGCCATGAAAACAGCAAGACTTGCAAGTGGATCAAATATTACCAAAAAAAGTACAATAAGCTGAATAAGCATCTCAATCATATCAAACCTCTTTTAAAATTCAAATAATGAAATTTTTTTGTTTTAAAAGCTTTGCTAATTTCTTATTTTATACCTCCCTCTTGATTCAACCTCATTAAATCTCTTGATAAATTCTTTGTTCGGGTTGTATGCCTTGAATATTTCCTCAAAGCTTTCATAAAATACCTTGTAATGTTTTGCTCTTATTGCCTGTTTTAATAAATGCAAGTCTACAGCCTTGTCTTCTGTTTTGTCAGAAAAAAAGCTTAAGCCAAAATCAACAAAATAAACTTCATTATTTTTTAATATCATGTTGCTTGTTGTTAAATCTCCATGGATTATGTCTTGATTGTGCATCTGTTTTATTTGTTCTCCAATCTTAATGCAGATTTCTTTTCTGTTTTTTAGTTTGTCAAAAACGTCCTTTAACAAGTCTCCCTTGATGAAATCCATTTCTATCTTCATGTCTTTTTCATTTATAGAGATTAATTTTGGCTTGTTTATATTTATTTTTTCAATGACCTTTGACTCTCTTTTTGTCCTGAACTTCCTTAGTTTTTCATCTATTTCTTTTATTCTGTATTCTTTTTTTATCCTGTGTTTTATTACTTTGTCTTTATCTTTGTAGATAATTGCCTCTGCTCCTTGTTGCAATACTTTCATAGGATTGATTCTTGTTTAAAATATAAAAAACTATTCAATATGGATGTATATACCATACCAAGAAAAAGGATGGGACCTCATCCCTACAAGATCCCTAAAATGATTGTGGTAATTGGTTAGATTAATATTTAATTAACCATAATACCACAACCAATAAAATAATAAGAACCACAATTGCGATAATTTTTTCTTTTATTCTTACCATTTATTTTTCCCTCCATAAAAATTAAAGGAGGCGCCCCGCTGGAGGATTATATACAAGCAGCGAGGCCCTAAACAGATTAATACGGTAGACTCGGCAGGAAAATTCCCACAAGGAGTATTGCTATAGTAACAGCTACTCCCACGAGAAGCTCCCACTTTTTGAGTAGAATCTCTTTTGAGATTCTCACTCGCAAGGAACATTTCTTTTTCATCGTTTCTCCTTTAAAAGAAAAAGTTCCCCTAAAACACCGCCCGAAACCTTAAGCCGCAAAGAATCTCA
>JAQTOC010000004.1 GCA_028713535.1 Candidatus Nanoarchaeia archaeon
AAATGGCATGTCTTCCACATCTGAAGCAATGTATGCATTGTCAATCGGGCTTGATCCTCTTATGATTGGTGCTGTCAAGTCAGGCCCAGAACTTATTTTAAACCTGATATAATAATCTCTCTCATTTTTATTCCCTTTTGCATCCTTGCATCTTACATAAACCGTGTATTTTCCCCCATTGCTGAACCTCAATGCAGTTTCTTCTTTTAATTCTCCAGGCAGATTCAAAACAGACTGGTGATCATACCTCAATAATTCATCCTGGAAATAACTAACCATCTCATCAAAATCCTTTCCCTGTTCTACATTAAACTTGCACTGGCTTGGCTCGTTTGTTTTTATTCCGATGTCAACAGGGCTGTATGCAGGCAGCGCATTTTCAATTTCAAATCCGGTTGCTTCTTTCTTTATTTTAATTGTTTTATCTTTTATCGATGGCTCAATGATTGGTGAATCAACATCTTTAGGATTCATATCAACGCATTTTTCCTCAGCAGTTCCTGCATTGATCAAGCTGCACGTTTTTCCCAGGCTCTTGCATTTATACTCAGAGCATCCAAGCTTTTCATCATTGCATTTCTCGCAATCATCTCCTCCTTCAGGAGCCTGCCACATCTGGCAATTAATAGTATATTCTTTTTCTTGATACTCTGATGCAGCAACATCAAACAATTGCACAAGCTGATAATAAGTAAAGAATGTATTTAATCCTCCAAGAATGTTCCCCCAAGTATCTTCCTTAACAATTTGTCCATCCACAATTGTATAACCTTTTTTCAAAAGTTCATCTTTCTTATCTTTAATAAGAAGATCAGTTGCATACTTATAATTTGATTCAATTCCAGTAGTAGCCATATCTTTTCCTAAAATCTCTTTAGTTAAACTCTGCAATTCCTTATAATTCAAAGCCGTTCCAAAAGCACTATATCCTCCAAAAACCTGCAAAGGATTTAATCCGCCCAAAGCAGTTTCTCCAATGTCTCCAGATCTTATTCCCCCCCAGATTGTTGTTACTGACTGGAAACCCAAGGCAATCCAGTTGTCCAAGTCCCATCTCTTGCTGAATTCAGAAACAGTTTCTCTGTTAGAGCTTCCAGAAACTAAAGCATTGATATTCCCCAAATCACTTTGTTTTAAATCATAACCATCAAAATACAAGCTGTCTGACTTCTTCTCAGCACTTGCAGTATTAACATAACCATCAAAAGTAGCAACCCCATTCACATTAAAGTAAGCTCCGCAATCGCCTAAGCTTTTGCAGTAGTTGTTTCCTGCAACAACCCATTCATCCTCAGTGCACTGGCAGTTTTTAACGCATTCATATGCAGTGTCTTTCCCAGAAATAAATCCAACAACTCTTGCAAGTCCTCCTCTGACCCACTCAACTTTACAGGTCTGGCTTCCTATGCTGCATCCAGTTTTAGATTCACTGTCAACAGAAACATTTCCGTTTTCGTTTTGTTTAGTATAATCAACACTCCAGAACTTCATTCCAGGTGGAACATTAGGAACACATTTTCCATTAGCGCCTTTCAGCCATTTTTCATAAATTGTTTCTTCATCGCCATTTAAGTTTGTTTCAATTTCATCATCGCTTAAAAATCCAAATATGCTTCCTGAGTTTTCAGACCAGTAGCAATCTCTTGTGTTAATATCATTGCAGCATTCCTTTGCACTGCATAATATCTGTGCTTCATTAATATTTTCTGTGCCCTCAATTTGCACTAATGTTCCAGCGTCGTCAGGAACCGGGTCTTCTACCCCACTGCATTTTCCGCTATACATATTTCTAAGAACGCTCGGATTATTGCATGTTCCACAATCAGAATATCTGTTCGGAACACATCCAGCCTCAATATACCCTTTTTCTATATTGATAGATTCAAGCAAGCCTGTTGGTTCTTCACCTTGGATCTGCTGGACACACATTTCTTCTCTGTAGTCTTTGCATTCCTCAATCATTTCCTCTCCGTTAATGCACAAAGCCCTGTAATGCCTGCTTCCAACAAGATCTAATCCCTCTCCTACAGCGCCCTCATAAATACACCATGACTCTCCAACGTTCCTGCTTTTTCCAGAGCTTGGAGCAGCATCAAATTTAGTAGTTTCCTTACAGTTTACATCCTTGCATATAAACTCGCCGTATGCTGGTTTTTTAGTTGTATAATTCCCGCAAATAGTTCCAGAAACATAATCGCAGTTTCCACAATTAGTATCATCTGACTCAGCTTTGCAGTTTATATCTTTTACATATCCCTGGTTGTAACTTACATCCTTGTTTGAAGTATAAACATTCTCTCTGTTCCCACATGAGTCATACCAGTAAACTTTTCCTTGGTAGCATTCAGTATGATGCTGTTTTGCACAGCCACAGCTTAGCATGTCATTGCTGCACAGCATATCTTTGAAAAATCCCTCAGTGCTTTCATTGCTTCCCTCGCCAGCACTGCATGAATCTCTTGTTGTAAATATGCACGAATCTCCTGAGACACAGCATCCTGTTTCCTTGCTTTTTGATTTAGCCAAACATGTTTTCTCATCTGTGATTGAAGAGTCAAAAGTTGTTGTTATGTCTGAATATTTTGATCCTGTTTCCTTGCATTTAACCTCTGTAACAAAAAATGCCTCTGTACCAATTAAACAACATCCATTAGTACATTGAGAAACTGAACATGAAGCATCAGCACTAAATGTTCCTCCGCTTTCCTTGCAAAGTGCCTGCGGAGTGTTCTTGAAACATCTACCTTCATCCTGTGAGAAACAGCATCCTAAATTGCAATAACTTGTCTGCTCGCAGGTAGCATAATTTTTCCTGAAAGCAGAACTGCATTCATTTTCATCAGTATACTGGCAGTAGTCTCCTGAATTAGTTCTCTCGCAGCATGCATCAGTTGCACTGACAAAACTAACCAAGCAAATAAAGATAAATACAAAAACAAAAAGTTTTGATAGTTTCATGCAAACCTGTCCTCTCCCTCAATAGCAAACTGGAAACTATATTCATTGCCTTCCTTGACAATGTCATAAACCTTGTCCGGATAAGGTTTTTTTAGATAAATTTTGTATTCTCCTTTCTTTGCAAGCATATACGTTAACGTATCAAAGTATCCAGTTACAGCTTCGCCAGCAAAAGCATCCCATCCATTTATTACATCTTGTGAAACATCATAAAGCTGGCCAAGCGGATAATCAAAGTTAATCTCAAACTTGTCCTCTGAAACACTGACATCCTTGCTCTTTCCGCTTAATTTAACAGGCCAGTTGACATTCAGAACAACCTGGTCTGGTCTTATGGCAAATTCATATTTTGGTGTTCCGGTTGTAATAACATTATATTTTTTAAATCCGCCTGTGTCTTTTACAGACTCCAAACAATCATTCATGAAATAAGCAGCAGCCTCATTAAGCTGATCTTCCATTTCTTTTATTGTTAACATCCTGTTGCTGCAGCCATTTTTATTGGGGATATCATAACATAGGTAGCTTACCTTGCTGTCAGCATATAATCTGTAGCTTCCCTCAGTAGTCTCCAGATAGCCTCCTTGTTTTCCAATTGTTTTCAATAGTTCATTTGGGCTGTTTAGATTTTCATCATAACCGCATTCAATCATCTTATCCCTTATTAGATCCATCTCAGACTCTAAGCTTTCAGAAGTTATTGGCATGAATATCGTGTTTCTGGCAACCAAAAACAAAGCCACCACCACAACAATAACTATTCCAATAATAACAAACAAAGTTACCTGACCTCTTTTTTTCATTTTAACTCTCCTTTATTCTTGTTTTCATTTTTTAAAAATCTTACCTTTCAAACATTTATGCTGTAAACCGGGCTTAAGTTATTTTCACCATCCTTGCATATTAAATAATACCTGTTATTTTCAACAACAAACATATGTTCATAATCCACTTTATCTGTATCTTCTCCACTTCCAAATGAAAAATCATCCTCAGTAGAGTACTCGCATTCTGCATCTTCATCCAGTTCAACATGTAACGTATCGTCTTTCTTATACAACCTGACAATAACAGGGTAGTTTACATCCTTGGTTACAGCAAATTTAATTTCTTTTGTCGCCTTGTTCCCAGCCACGTCCTCACATTCAACCTTAAAGTCATAACTCCCCATCGCAACATCTTTAAATTCCTGGCTGTGTAAATTTGAGTTTGTTTCTTTAAACTTAATTCCGTTATATTCGCATTCAGCCTTTCCGTTTTCTGCTCCTCCAGAAGTTGCAACATTCAATGTAAATGTATTTTTATACAAGCTTGTTTCTTTTGGGGTATAATCATCTATTGTTAATTCGCTTGGAGATTCTTTTAGATTAATCAAATAAGAATCCTGATTTACGTTTCCGCTTGAATCCATGCATTTAAAGTAATAACTAACCTTGTTGTCTTTAAATTCCAGATCAACATTTATTTTACATATATATTTATCATCGTTTTTGCTGCAGCTTGTTTCAGACAGCATCTCACCGTATTCTTTACCTTCATCAGAGTATTTACATTTAGTTGGTTCATTTGTGTAAACATTAATACCAATTTGTTTTAAGCTATAAGGAACAAAGCTATTGTCCTTGGGGTCACTTGCCTCAATTATCGGAGCAGTCAAATCTGGCCCTTCTTTGGTATTAAACTTAATCGTATAAGGAACTTCATTTGCATTTGAAGATTTTCCTTTGCATCTTACATACAAAATATATTTCTTGCCTGGCTCAGCTAAAATGCTTAATGAATGCTTGACATCATAATAGCCCTCTCCAAAGTAATTTACCATTGCATCATATCTTGTGCTTGGATCCTCAGAGAATTTGCATTGTGCAATTTTGTTTGTTTTAATTCCAACATTCAATCTGGTGTAAGCAGTCACATCCGGAGTTATTTTAAATCCTCTTCCGTCTTCAGCTAGCTTATATCCTTTGGTTAAATTTTCAGGCCAAGCAGTTATTACTGGAGACGTAATGTCCTTTTGTTCCAATTTGACGCACATTGGCCTGTCAGTTCCAGCATTCTCCTCGATAAACTCACACTGTGTTCCTAGACTTTCGCATTTGTACTTTGAACACTCTTTGAATTTTCCATACTCTCCGTCAACTAATCCGCACTTCTCGCAATTGTCTCCATTGTCTGGAGCCTGCCATGCAGAACAAACTGTAGTAACCATCCTGGATTCATCAGTACTCATGAACCAGTCAACAACAGTGAGAACTGCTGCAGCAACAACAACCGCTACAACAACCGGACCCAAAATCGGACCCAGCCCTAACAATTCTCCTATCCCCACCACATTAGAACTCCCAAAGAAAGCAGGTAATAATTCTACACCATAAACTAGATGAAAAAATGCTGCAGCCAGAGAAACACCTATACCAGCTACTCCTAAAGACCTGACCATAACCAATTCAAAATTAACTCCCTCAGATCCAGATGATGATGCAGAAGAAACAAAATCCTCATAGTTAATTTCTCCTAAATACAAACCTTTAACATCTTGGAATAATTCAGACGATTCAATAGGAAATAAATTTTCTTTCATGTTTTTCTTGGGCATCTCTTTTAATTCAGGAAAGTTTTCTATAAAATTTGAAAATTCATCTTCAGGCTGTTCAATAGCTCCTTCCCAATTTCTAACAAATCCGTCACCATTAAATTCACCTTTCCAGTTATACTTAGCTCCGCAATCTCCAGCAGAATTACAAATATAATTGCTTAATGCCATCCAATTATCAGAATAAGCACTGCATCCCTCAGCACAATACATTTCTCCTCCAAGAGAATATGCTTCCGATTCCCAAACGCTTAAGGCCTGGTTAAACCCGCCCTCACAGTTCTTAGATTCTTCTCCTAAATTTCCAGAAGACACCAGAGGCAGGCATCTCCCTAAAGCCTGATCCATCTCAATCTGCCTTCTTAAATCTGGAAACTCTGTTACATTTTTATCATTTAAGATTGGGCTGCCCTCTAATTTTTCTGCAATAGTCTCTTCATCCAAACCAGAGCTTAAACTTAACCAGTAGCAATCCTTGTCAGTTTTCTCGCAGCATTTTTTGTCAGCGATTAATGCATCTGTATAATCTTCAATCTCCTGATTAAAAGCATCATCATCGTCATAGGTCTTAGGCAATAATTCGTAAGCAGTATTACAGTCACTCATGCATTTATCATATCTGTTTTCTTTGCAGGCAGCCTCCCTAAAAGTTTGTCCATTAACATTGACATCAGCATACATGCATATTTCATTTCTGTAATCCTCGCATGGCTCTTCAATCTCAACCCCATCAATACAAATATGCCTGTAATGCCTCGAACCAACTGCATCTAAACCAGGCCCAGAAGCAGAATCATAAACACACCAGGACTCTCCATTCTTTCTCATAACTCCTGTGTCTTTGGTGTTTTCATCCTTGTAAGTAGTTTCGCAATCTAAAGTATAACAATCAACCTTTCCATTTTCATCCCTGCATTTTAATCCGCTTGCATAATCGCATTTCTTAACAATATTTTCTTTATTGCCACATGAGTCATACCAGTAAACATCCCCATTAGAACATTGCTTATAATTTTCTTTTTTGCATCCGCAAAAGCTCACACCAGAACAAAATTGATCATCATAAAATTCTCCAGAACATAAATTCTTGGTCGTATAAGTGCATCCTTCATCTAAACAACAGCCAGTAGCAGAAGCCTCACAAGAAGAAGTGCATTCAGTTTCAGAGCCACCCTCACTAAATGCATAATCAATTCCTGAATATGATGAAGCAGTGGCTTCGCATTTATACTTGCTTACAAAGCTGCACTGGTCTCCTATCTTGCAACAACCCTTCTGGCATTTTGAATAAGTGCTGCATTCAGGGCTTGAAAAAAACTGTCCGCCTTTATTTGAACACTCGCTCTGGGATGTATTGTCTGAACACAGACCTTCACTCTCTAAAAAACAGCATCCTGTATCCTCAGCCCTGACTTCTTTAAGAGAATAAACTGAAAACAAAGCAAAAATAAGGATTATGATTTCAAAAATAGCATTAGCTTTAACAAACCCCTTTTTCATATAAAAACAAGAGTAAAGTTTATTTTAAATAGTTTACTACTCCCAAACTCAGAAGTCACGTATTATATGTTATTATTCCATCCGGGGTTTCATAATCAACATAACCTTTTTCAACATTAAAATAAATTGAGTTTGATTTCATAAATTCTGGATGGTTAGCCTTCAAAAACTTCCTGTATCCTCTTACAGCCTCAAAGAAATAAAACTTAAACTCGTCCAATTCCAAACTTATGTTTTTAAAATCTTCAGGTTTAAAACCAAGTTCCAATCCAACTTTTTTAACAAAACCTTCAAATGAACTCAACATAAAATAAGGTGTATCATCCAGCCCCTCTAAACTTCTCCAAAGAATATCATCAACTCCAATCTCTAGATACTGTTTCCCTCTTTTCTCAGGGATTTTCCCACTAATCATATAAGTCCTAGGTTTGTTGCCATGACGATGTATCCATATTGGGGGGGTAGACTCAATTTCTGAGAAAAGGTCCTTTTTGAACAGTTTTTCATACTGCTCCTGCGTCAAGGTTTTTAATGAAGATACCATTAAAAAAATAAAGAATTACAATTAATATTTAAGCATTATTGCTCTGGAACAGCAAATTATATAAAGATTCAAACCCCCTATTTTATATGTATTTTCTCAAAATAAGATGAGAGAGTTAGAAATCTTAAAAAAAATCCTTAACCAAGAGTTTGAGGCCGAAAGCAGGTATATTGAGCATATAAACAAAATAAGAACCCCGATAATAAGAAAAATGCTAAAGGATTTAAAAGCAGAAGAATCAAAACACAAAAGACAATTAATCACTTTAATAAAAAATTTAGATGAAGATTTTAACGAAAAAGAATACGCAGAAACAAAAAAAATCCTTCCAGAAGAGCCAGGAACTGAAAACTTTAAATTAGTTCAGGCCTTGCTTGAGCTTGACAAAGAAGCAGAAGAGGAATCATACAAAGAATATACCGAAGCTTCAAATGAACTTGACACCCCAATAAGGGAAATCCTAATAAAATTCAGGAACGATGAAGATATCCATATCAAGAAGATTAAGAATTTGATAGATCAGCTTGCAATGTTAAACAGATAATTGCCTGTTAAAACATCCATACATCCCTCTGGTATGCTCTCCAAATTCAACACCATACACCCGACCCCATGCATCAATATTAATAGACCTTTCATCATCAATCTTTACGTTTAAATATTGGTGTGGAGAAATAACACAAACCATGTTTATTCTTTGTTTTATATCTTCTTCATTAAAACAGCCAGATTTAATTAATAAAATTCTCATTATGTAATTGAAAGTCATGCAGTGCATGAACCTGCTGTCCTGGTTCCATATTTTATTTAAATCTGAAACAAAAAGCCAGGGAAACCTTGTGTAAGTTTTGTACTTTCCTCCTCTCCATTTACTTGTAACCAAATCATAAGCCTTGTACAGGCATTCTTCTTTATCACCAGTATCCTTTAATTCTTTGATCCAGCCATCCATTTCTTCAGGGACTTCTTTTGGCAGTGATTTTTTCCATAAAAAATTTGGAATGCTTGCAAGAATTAACATAACCAAAATTATAATTGCTAAGATTTTTACTCTGTGCCTTTTTATCTTTAGTATTACTTTTCTCATAATCAAAAAAAGACAATACTCTATAAAAAATTAACGCTTCTTTCTCACTATAATCAGCGCAGCAGTGATGCTGCCTAACAATCCAAATACCAAATCCAAGGCATTGTTTAAATAATCTCCAACCTGATTCTTGGCTCCAAGCCACACAGAAGGGACTAATTCCAAAATTTCATAAAATCCTGCAACTCCCAGCGAGAGAGTTATTAAATATAAAAACCACGTAGATTTTATTGTAGTCTTTTTTAAATGTGGCCTTATTAGATGGTTAATCATAAAAGTTACTGTGAATATCCCAAGAAAATGAACTGGGTTGTCATACTTTAAAACTCCGGGGATAATCCAAAAATCATACAGCCTAACATTCCCGACATCCACATGCCCTCCCAAGATATGCAATGTCAATAAAACAGTCAATCCAAACATTGACCAAACAGGAAAATTAAATTTTTTATAAAAAATAACAAAAAACAAAATGACAAACAGCATCAGCGCAGTGTAATACAGGAATTCATAGTTTCCTCTCAATACAAAAAAGATTGTAAACAAACTCATAAATAAAAGAGAATAAATCAGCATCAATCTTAATGCAGTCTTTTTCTCCATAAATTTTTTAATTATAATAAAAATATAAATCTTTCTAAATAATCGTGTTACAAAAATAAACTATACTTTGTTTTTCTTTCTGAGTATCAGCCAGCTGGCAAAAATGCTTCCCAGCAACCCAAACAATAAATCCAAAGCATTATTCCAATAATCCCCGACGCCAGTGTCATTGAAAATGATCTTGGCAAACATTTCTAAAACTTCATGGAAAGCAGATATCCCAAGGGGAACAAAAACCAAAAAAATAAACAAGATAAATCTCCCAGATTCCTTGCTCATGTAAATATCCAAAAAATGCTTGACTAAGAACGTAACAACAAACAATCCAAAGAAGTGAACAACAAAATCATATTTTATGATCCCGTCCAAAATCCAGTAGTCATACAATCTGCCTCCGTTAATGTACACATAGCCTCCAAGGATGTGCGCCATAAACAAAACCATAAATCCAGCCAATAATAAAACAGAAAATCTAAACTTTTTATAAAGAAGTACAAAAAAAATAATAATTCCTATCATCAAGGCAGTGGAAAATAAAAATTCATAATTCTTGGCTATGACAAAAACAACTGTAGAAAAAACCATAAATAAAATAGAAATAAATAATATCAGTTTTAATGCAAGATTCTTATTCATAAAATTTGTAATAAAACTTAAAATATAAGTCTTTCGTCAGCTTACAGGCCTTTCTCTTGGAATTTCTCAACCTCTGTTTTTATAAACCCGGGCCAGAACTTTTCATCAATGGGGTAGCTCGCATCCAATGCCTGGAAAGATCCATCTCCAGTCACTCTCTTTATGGCCTCTAAATTATTATATCTAACATCATCAACGCCAATTAATTTTGCAACAGCTTCATTAATCTCATCAAGACTTCTGCCATAAGGACTACTATCTTTAAAGGCTCTTTGAACAGCTAAATCATCAACACATTTTTTGCCTTTCCCCCACTCTTTAAATGAAGGAAAAACCATTGGAGCATAAGAAATCCAGAAAGAAACAGTCTTGGCTCCGGAGTTATATAAAGCCCATACTGAACCGCCTTCACTGACACTGCCCCTGACAATGCTATCATCCCCAACAAAGATGTTCTTATCCTTAATTATAGAATCAACGCCTCCAAACTTTAATCCAACCTCATTAGACCTTTTCTTCTGTTCGCCTTCCTGAAATGTACGAACTGCCTGTGGTTGCTTGACTAGAGGAAGCTGATATTCTAGCTGATCCCAAATTTTATATTCATCTCTGTCCTTAATGTCTCCATGGTTATACGAAGAAATATCAAAGACCTTTTCTTTTAATTTTTGTTTGATTGCTTCAAAAATCCCTATACTGACTCCAGCACCAGAGTCCGGATTTGGGATTACAATTGTATCTCCTTTTACGTCTTCAACTCCATAAATATCAACAAGAGCATATCCCAACTTTCTTCTTGTATCATAGATCTGTTGCCCTTTGAATAAAGAACCAGGATGGCCAAAATAAACAGCCTGGAAAATATCAGGCATTGACTTTTCTTCTCTTAATCTTTTTTCTTCAATTCCATTCTCAGAGCAGATAACCATCTCTGCGCCTTCAAATTCTTTCTCAACAAAATTTTCAAGTCTTCTGTGGGAACAACTCTCAGAACTGATAATAACAGGATAAGTGTCAAGTCTACCTCTGCACATAGGCTCAAATGCCTTATCATCATTCAAAGAAACCAAGTAAGTTTGTTTTCCATCATTAACCAGAGCAACAAGAGCAAATGTACCTCTCCCATGCAATTTATCAACAACTTCCCTCCCAGCATCAAAACTAACACCATACCTATTCATAGCTTTATGCAATAAAGCCCCAACAATTTCAGTCTGATTTGAATGAAGGTTATAATCTCCTTCAATATCTCTAGCCAGATCATCAAGTTTAACAAAATGGCCGTCCATTGTTAAAATAACGCTCAAGGATGAGTTTACTTTAGTGTCTATTCTTATGGGTTCTGCCTCTTTCCCATTAGTCCAGCCTTTAAAATAACCAATATTGCCGATTGCAGCAGTGGCTCCCTTGCTATTAAAAAGCCTTTTTGTTTCAGGATCAAAAACATCTCCAATCCTGCCAACTCGCTTGTGTATAAATATTTCTCTATCAGTTCCTGCAGCAATCCCAGCAGTTTCTTTGCCTCTGTGTTGCAATGATCCTGTCGCTAAAAAGATTTTATTCACTAAATCCTTGTCGCCAGGAGAATAAATCCCGCATATTCCATCCATTTAAAAAAAATCACCCCTTAAGAAAAAACTTAACATTTGAATTAAACCTCATTTAGTCACTGCTTACTCTTGGAGCCAGAATAAAAGACAAATCAAGTTTATCCAGAACTCTGAACTCTGCCTTCAATGGATATTCCTTGTCAAAGTTCAATATTACTTTGTCAGATAATTTTCCAGCCTTGGAGATTTTTCTTAGGTATTCAATAGAATACTTTGCCATGATATCTTCATCCTGGGCACGTATTGTTGTATCATCGTCCTTGCTTATCTCAACTTTTGCATTGCTTAACTTGCTCTCAGACTTGATTGTAAAATTATTTCTGTTGGCGATCAGTGCAACACTTTCAGCAATGACGCTCATGTCCTCTATGGCTTCATCAAATAACATTGTTGGCATCTCAACCCTGACACCAAAGTTCAGCTCAGGTATTCTCTGCTCTGTCTCTTCAATGTCAATCAAGCTTAAGTTAAATGTTCTCGTGGATTCTCCCTTTAACTGGATCTTCAGCCTGTTCTTGCTCTCATCTAATTCGATTTTTAAAGTATCACTTGGCTTTGCTCTTCTTAGTACTTGTTTTAAGCTGTCAAGGCTGACGCATAAGCTAACAGGTTTTTTGACATCATACTCAACAAAAGCGCTGCTTAACAACTTGAATATAATCATTGCAACGTTTGCAGGATCCATGGCAACAATCTCTATTTTAGTTTCATCAACCTTGAACGTAACTTCATTCACCAATTCAGAAATTATTGAAACACTCTCTTTTAAGTATCTAGGCTCAGCCAAAACTAATTTCATATTTCTAAAAACTATACTGCATTTATATTATTTTTGGTGGTATAATATATTGTTTTTTCATGGGGATACAATATATTCTTTTTTAATAAACTCCAGAATGCAGTAACCTCCATAAATCAAGCCCAGAACAGATATAACAACCAGTGGAATCTCAAGAACAAGGTTTACGCTCAATCCTTTAAGCAAGCCAATCTCGATAAATGTTGGCAGCAAGGCCAAAAGAATAACAACAATGTCAAATAATAATTTTTTCAGGAAGCGGATAAACTTGAATCTTTTGAATGCAAAAAGAGCGTGGTAAACAGCAACAATTGTTATTAAAACACCCAAAACATAGTTGTTGAATATGAATTCAAACCCCGTTATCTTTCCAAGGTAAGACAATAAGGATAAAACTGAAACAGCTATTAGAATAATGCCAAATATGATATTACCACCTGTCTTTTTAAAAATCATCTTACTAGTTCTTTGATTTTGTTATATAAAACTTTATCGATTTTGCTTATGTCCTGTACAATTAATGCACTAACTTGAATTCCACTCTCATATGGGATAGACCTCCCAAAAACTTTTACATAATCCCCTTTAATCTCCTTGTCAAAATTAATTTGCATCTGGCCTGTTCCGTCATCAATTACAAAGCTCCCGGGATTCTTTAATATGACCATGCCAGACACGCATACGTTAGTATCCTTATTAGTTAATTCCCTGATGAATTTCTCTTTATGAGCCTCCATCAGTAAGACCTCCATCTGTGCTTGCACTTTGTGCATTCAAAAAATCTTGTCTCTGCCTCATCAGATGCCCTTGTTTGCAAAGTCCAGAAAAAAGCAACATTATTTCCGCACTTAGGGCATTCTTCTTTTGTTTTTGGTAAAGTGTCAACTTTTTTGTCTACAACTTCAATTATATCATCCCTGTCCAGGCTTACCTCTTCTTTTATCATTACATTTTTTCTTGCCCTTGAGCTGTAACCACAGGTACATTTCATCAAAATTCCATTCTTGTCTCTTGTAGGAACAAGAATAGACCCGCATTTAGCACAAAACATCATTTAAAACAACCCCCCTATGAATTGAACCAAACTTACAAACCATATTTTTAACCACCCAAACAAAGGTATTCTTAAAACTGCCTTTCCAACAATTTGGCTACTATTTATTTCTTTCGGATCATTAATCTGGTTATTATCCCCTTTAGTTATTAATGGATCTGTATGGACAACCCTGTGTATTATCGGATAATAAACACTTGACGTCTGATAAACAATTGTGTCCCCTATATTAACTTTTTTTGCCTTGAAAATAACCATTATATCTCCCTTGTTAAATCCGTTCTTGAATTTAAAATCTGAAAAATATTCTTTGGTAATTCCTTTTTCAGTATACCATTCCTTGTTAGCTTCCCACCAGGCATCAAACCCAAGATGATTCCATGAACAAGTGCCTTTTAATTCACTGTGCTCCATGCTGCATGAAACTACAGCAACAACCGGCAGATTAGTGCCAAAAATCAAGCCCAATCCTGGATAAATAATAAACTTAACAAGTATGAACGCAACAACTAAATTAGCTAACCAGCTCCATATAGAATTATCCTTCCAAAGAAAGTGCCATACTCTTTTAAGAGTTTGTTTTAACTCCATTTGAACCTTGGTGTTGTATCTAAAAACTTAAAAAGGTTTCTATCAATACATATATATACCCTATAAACAAAAAACAAGGTGCCGGGAAGCATTTCCACTTGAGATTCCCTTTGTATTGGACAACCGACATGGAGCTCCCTAAAGAGTTATCTCCGGTAGTCTTATTCAACTGTAGTGTTATGCCCCTCCGGATGCACCTTGTCTCTTCTTATAAATCTAAATAAAAATAGAAAAAATAAAAGAAAATTATAAAATAAGGTGAGGTTGTCCTTGTTGCAAACATATCTGAAAATCTGGATGGACAACCCCACACTCTTGTTGCGTCTACTAGTCCGTCCCCGTCTTTCTCAAGGGGTTTCATAGATTAGTAAAAGAAAATCGTATGTTCTTATGACGCAGATACTACCAACCCCGTCGTATCGGGGGTGCCACGACATCCTGAACTGATTATTTGCCAGTAGTCGTGAAACATAGAAAGCTGGTGGTTGTCCACTCTGTCATTCGGGCTGACAGGAAGCGACAACACCATAGACGAGAATAGAGCATTCATAACAATGCCCTCCGTTTGGTGTGTAATTTCCACAGATCAAATTACACTGACATTGGAAATTACACACAGTCGATTTTAGGGTTTGTGTCGGTGCATGGTTTGCCCTAATCTTGCTCTTCCTCCATTAAGGAAAAAAGTTTACAATAAAAAAGGCGGGGCTGACCTTTATAAAAGTCAAAAGACAAGAGGGGTAACCTCTTTCACCCCGCCATAGTCCAATAACAACTGGGAGCCTCAGGATATAATTATATTTTTATCTCGGCGGTGTTTGTGTATAAGGAGGTAATACACTTATTGAGAGACTCCCAGAACCAAATACGATTAAAAAATCCTTGCAGGTCAGGTTCGAAACCAATAGATGATTGTGAAAAAGATTATACGAAACCCGACACCTCCTCTCTTAGATGACCGTTTATCGAGAGGTGTCCTAAACCTTTAAACGACTGCAAGGAATTGTGTTAATCAACAATCAAAATTTTTGGGAGTGAAAAAGACCTTTTCGAGATTTACGTCCAGAAGAAACTTCGAGACGTAGGATGCAACAGTTCAACTCAAAGCAAAGTAAATTCTTCTGGACACGGTGGGGTCACAACTCCTTGGAGTTGTAGTTTGAACATAGAACCAATAGGCACGAAAACAACGAGTTATCCTGAATATCATCGAGGTCTTTGCTCTGCGCAGATATGCAGATAACGAAATCATTGAAGCTATCCATTGCAGTATTTTTTTGATTATACTCATATGCATGCTCCTACTAGGTCCAATCACTCCCAAACTTTATTCTAAAATTAGGTTTTCCATCTCTTTCCGCTTTAAGCAGAAAAAAGATAACAGAAAACACTAATATAGATTCCAGTCCAAAGACGAAAATTAAGCCCAAAGGCTCAATAATTTTTAATAATTAATAAATATGAAAAATCCCTATTTATAAATTTTATTCTTCAACAATAGTCTTGTCAGGCATTTCTTTAAAAACTTGTGCCTGGAAAGTATAAACCTCGCATCCTTTTTTCTTCCAGTTATCCTCTAACAATCCAGCTTTCAAGCAGGTTTCTCTTAAAAATTCTTCAGTATCCCATCTATGCTCTTTAGCTACCTGCGGCAATAATAATCCAGAAAATCCTCTGCATCCAACAATTAACCCGTCTCTTCCTATTTTTATTTTTTCAGAATATTTCTCAGGTTTTACCTCAAGTAATTCAGGAACAGTCAAAACAGAAATCTCAATCGTTAAATCTTTTAATTCTTTTTCATTCAAAGTTTTAAATCTTGAATCATTAAATGCTGCCTCTCTTGCCATGCCAATAACAGCCTTTCCCAGATTTTCATAAGGCAAAACCAATCCGATGCATCCTTTCAGGTTTCCTTTAATATAAAGTGTAACAAAAACTCCTTTTTTTTCCTTGAACAAGTTAGTGTCAAGTTCTTTTCCTTTAAACCAGAATTCAATAGACTTTCTTGCAATGTCAATTAATTGTTTTCCTTGTTCTAAGGTATATCTCATTTCATTATAGAATCAAACTTATTATTAAATTCTTTTATCCTGTCTTTCAACCTAGAAACAGCATCCTTAAGTGCCTTTTCAGGATTCTTTGCATCAACTATGAATATCATCTGGTCATCCAGGCTGTGAGGCATGTTATAGCCAGCAAGATCAACTTCCTTGTCGTTCCAAAGCTCTTTTCTTAATAAATTGCAGAACGTGTGGTTTTCTCCCCTGATCTCAAACTTCAGCCTGTTTCCCTGTTTTTCCAATAGTTTAAGCTCCATAACTCAATTTTCATAAACAACTGTTTTTAAATGTTTCTATAATACATATACATACAGTATCAAGAAAAGATAGTAATATACGAGTCTAAGTCTATTTCTTTAAGCCTAATAAGTCCCCAATAGTTAACTTTGAATCTCTGAAATTAAGATCGTCCTTGCCAGTTTTCTTTTCTTCTTTGTATTTTTCCTTTAAGCTAATCTGCAAAAACTGCTCTAATTTCTTAATTAACAAATCAGATGGCCTTAGCTGCCCGCTCTCAATCCTGTGTATTGTCCCTTCCTTCTCAGCCAAAAACAAAGCAAGTTTATCCTGAGTCAGCCCTTTTCTCTCTCTGGCTTTTCTTATTCTCTCTCCAAAATCAGAAACAAGAACCTCACTGACAGTCTCCTCTTGATTTCCTTCAACAAAAGCTTTTTGTTTGATTTCCTCAGCAGGTTCTTTCGGAGTTTCAATAATATCCCCATATTCGCTGCATGACTGACAAACCTCTAACACAGATCCTTCCACTATAACTTTGTATAATTCAGACTCTCTTCCGCATAAATCACAGACTGCCATGGTTTAATAATAAATTAAAATCTTAAATAATTTGTTATCTTGCTGAATATATTAGCAATTCTCGTTTTTTTCCCTGAAATGCTCGCATATTACAGGTTTTAATCCATCTGACTCCATCAAGCCAGGATAGACTTCATTATCCACAACCAACGTAGGATACTCTGTAATGTTATATGTGTTGACAACTATGTCAACCAAAGGTTCATTCTTGAATTCAGAATCCATTGAAAAAACAAGTAATTTTTCCCCAAATAATTTCTTGAGGTAAGTTAATACATATGATTGGGTAGAACATTCGCTACAGTCATCTTCATTTATGTAAAAATACAAAACAGAAACCGAATCCCTGTCGCAGATTCTCTTGGATTGCTTATCCAGCAGCCAGTACTTAATCTGTGCAAGAAGATAATCCCTTTTCAGTGTTTCATAATCTACTTTAGTAAAGCTGTCATCTGTGCTGTAATCCTCTATCCTTACCCTCAGCTCTTCAAGATCAGAAACGCTTTTTGACATTGCCTGGCTTATTCCGCTGCATACCCCCTCTGTTTTCATTGTGTCAACAAAGGCATACTGCAATTGCAAGCTGTCATAATCCATCCTTTGGGCGTCCATTACTCCAGAAAGATAATTTTCTCTCTGCTTGTTAAATGAAAATCCAACAAGCATTCCTATCACAAACACAAATAACGTTATGAAAAATGCGATTAAGTATCTTCTTTTCTTGAATTCTCTCATCTAAATCACCATCTCTGGATCTTTCTTCCTGTGGCTATGTCAAAAAACACCCAGGCCCATGAGATTAATATTAAAAAAGCATATATAAAAAAGTATCCTATTAACGGCAAATACCCAAAAGCAGATAATTTTTCCTGGTGGCTCTTGTATGAAAAGTAAATTAAGCACAATAATATAAAAAACATTGCAGCAGCAAGAAATATATTCATAACATTAAAGTCCATGACTGAAATTCCCTTGAACCACGTTCCCATAACAATCGGGAGGTCATAATTTATCGCTCCGATGTTTTTTAATTCCTGCAATCCTGGTATTATTAAATAATTATAAACTGAAACAAGCAAAACAGTCAATGAAATGATTGCAGCAAATAAAACAGTTGGCAAATGAAATATTCCAAAATCCCCGTAATCCAGATTAAACAGCATCCTCCTGTACTTGATGACATTTAGCAACGCGCCTTTGTACCATCTGTTTCTCTGTTTTAAGAATGCTTTTAGATTAACAGGAACCTTTGTGTAAACAACAGTGTTCATAACTTGGACGAGCCTGTAATTTTTCTCTTGGAGCCTCAGGGCCATCTCAAGATCCTCTGTAAGATTATTCTCGCTGAATCCATGGACTGAAGCAATCACGTCTCTTCTATAAACACTGAATGGTCCCGGTGCAACGTGGCAGCAATCCAAGTAGGTAATTAATTTTTTTGAAAAGTTGTTCGTTATGTATTCACACCACTGCAGTTTCTGCAAAAAAGTCTTTGTATTTTTTACTCTCATTAATGGAAGTACAACAGCAATTTTTTTATCCTCCCTGAATACAGGAAGTATTTTTTTAAGAGCATCAGATCTTACCATGCTGTCTGCATCAAGAACAACAAAAAATTTTCCTTTGGCATGTCTCAGCGCATTATTCAATGCAGCACCCTTCCCGCTGTTTTTCTGGTTGATCAAAACAATGTTGAATTGCTTGTTTTCCTCGATTGTTTTTTCAACGATTGCTTTTGTGTTGTCTTTTGAACCATCATTAACAACGATAATTTCAATCAATTCTTTAGGATAATCCAGATTTAACAAAGAATCAATTGTGTCTTTGATTGTAATTTCTTCATTGTATGCAGGAATAGCAATTGAAACAGAAGGATAATCCCTTATCTTAAGATTTTTATTCTCTATCCCCCTTTCAAAAAAAACAATAAACCAGAACACTAAAATAAACAATCCAATAAAATACGTAATCCACAATATGAGGGCAGTAAAAGAGAGCATTAATATATAACCTCCCAGACATCCAGGTTATGGGCATTGTAAATTTTCTTGAATTTCTCGCTGTATTTTAACAAGAAAAGCAGTCCTTCTTCATCCCCTTCCCATAACGTTCCCTCAATTGCCTTGTCAAACAAGATATATTTGACATTGTATTTTTTAAGGGTATTCATTGCAAAGTCTATGTCCCTTGTTTCAAACAAGGCCTCTGAATCCTTGTATCTCTCTTTGACTTTCGGGGCAAATATAAAATCTCCATCCATGACAACAGCCCTGTTTGCAAGCCCAGAAACCCAGAATCCTCTTGAATAATGGGAGAAAACAACAGCCTCTGGATCAGACATAGTCTCAAATTCATCCAGTCCTTTTAATAGTTCCTGATCAGGCAATGAATGTTTTAATTCATTGATATATGAAATCCCAGAAAAGAATAATCCCAAGATTAAGACAAATATTGAAAATTGCTTGATAAACTTGCTCTGGAATTCAAACTCAAACAAATAAAGGATTCCAAAGAAGACTAAAAATGAAAATAAGAATATAAAGTAAAACAATGTTCTTATTTCAAATAAAGACAGGATTAAAAGCAAGATTGTAATTGAATAAAAAACCATGTTGTCATACTTTTTCTTCCAAAGCCTTACCAATCCAAGCAATGCAAGTATAACCGCAAATATCCCAAGCCCAAATCTCCCTCCAAGATCAGAAATAAAGTTCTGGAAGGCATAATTAATTCCTTCATGTCTTAAGAAGAACTCCAAGCCAAAAGGCAATACTCCTCTGACAAGATAAAGCATTATAGCAAATAGTAATATTAAAGGAACAACAAACCATCTTACTTTTTTATCTCTGAATATATAAACAAGATATAATAGCAACAGTGCCACTCCAGGGAGTATTCCAAAAAAGAAAGACAATAAAATCATCAATAGTGCATAAATTTTCTTGTCATATAATAAGAATAAAAACGCAATCAGCGCAAGGAACACAGGAAAGATGTATAAGTTTGAAGTTGAAAATAAGTAAATGAACGTCGGCGAAAATACCAAGATCAAGCATATCAGCAACGAATTCCTTATCCTCA
Source organism: Candidatus Nanoarchaeia archaeon (assembly GCA_028713535.1). Classification (GTDB taxonomy): domain Archaea; phylum Nanobdellota; class Nanobdellia; order SCGC-AAA011-G17; family JACPNG01; genus JAQTMY01. Next base: position 19,936 of record JAQTOC010000004.1, read on the forward strand.
AGTTAAGTTTTTTTAGTATAATATAAAACAATGCCACGCTTAATAATCCCATGATGAATGGAATCGCTTTTGATGAAAAAAAGTAAGTTACCCCAAATAAGACGCTAAACGCTTTTATAATTACAGGATAAAAACTAAAGACAAAATTTCTTCCTGCGTAGCTCAAACTATCATAGCTGCTGAATGGTGCTTCAGCAAGCCTCATGTAATGGTAAGGCTCAGCGCCAATCAAGAGATTGCTGTCTCTCAAGAAGTTCGGGGCCGCGATAATTACTGCCGAAAAAAATAAAAGCAAAAAAACCAAAATGATTTCAGCAGTTTCTAGTTTTATAGATTTCAGTATCCCCTTCCTGCCATGCTCTCCTAAAACATCTTTCATCTTTTGTGAATGCAACCTCATCCAAGTTGTAAAGTTCCTTTGTTCTCTTGGTAATATAAATATACTTGATATTATACTTATCGCTTAAGGTTTTCGCTTCAACTTCTGACTGGGTGGTATAAATCTCCATCAATTCGTCAAATCTCTTGTTTACGTTTGTTCCATACAGGAAGTTGTCATCTATTAATGTTCTCCATCCTGCAATTGAAGAGATGTAGTTTCCTTCTTCATGCGAACTTAAAACCTCCCCAACCTTGTCAGCATCATTCCTTAACCACAATAATCCATTGTATTCTGAATCTCCGATTGTGCTTGACAAAGTTGAGTTTACCACAACGATGCTTGGTACAACATTTCCAAGTATCAACAAAACAAAAAGCACAATCTTGATGGTCTTGGCCTGCTCAGAAACCTTGGTCAGTTTCATGTAATCCAAAAAAGTCCCATATCCTAGTGAAGAAATGATTATTAAAGCTAGCCCAAATACAGTAAGGCCAAAGTCAAATCTCACCCATCTGATTAATAATAAAACCAAAACAGCAAGGCATATGCTTGAAAACAAGAGTATGTTCTCATTTTTCTTCTTTAATATCCCATGGTAAATTCCATAAACTCCAAAGAGCAGTGGAATCAAGCCAAGTGCAAAAATAGTTCCAACAATGTCAATGCTGCTGAAGTAAGAATTCAAGAGTGTTGACGGAGTATTCTGCCAGAACACTGAAAAGCCAAGCTTAAGCAATGGCTTCTTAAACACTATGAAGCTTGCCAATACTCCAAGCAACATTGTAAAAACAACAACTTCCTTTTTTAATTTTGCAACCTCAAAAGATTCAGACCTTGACAGTAAAAGATAAATCAAAAATATGAAAATAACAACAAAGTAATAAATGTTAATCAAAGGCAATAAAAACGCCAGGACTATAAACTGGTTGAAATAACTTTTTTCCTTGATCCTGATAAAGCAGTAAAACATGTAGAACATAAGCAAAATAAAAAGTCCATTCTGTGACAGGTTATTAAAGAACGTGTGAAATAAAAATGGCATGAATCCTGCTGAGAATGCAGCAAGCAACGAAGCTATTTCATCATCGCTTATTCTTTTTGCAATTAAGAATACTAAGAATACTAGCAAGCTTGCAATCACTTCCGGAATGAACTTAAGAGTCCATCCTCCCAAAATGATTTTAAATCCTGCAAATAAGACGTGAAATAACGGCAATGTGTACAATCCATGCCCTGAAAAAGTCAAATCATCTTTAAACAGAAAACTTCCCTGTGTGATTCCCTCTATGTATCTTTCATTGAGATATGCATCCGAATCTGAAAAATAAGGTGTTTGGTAGGCAAAGAATAGCCTGAAAACTAAAGTGAAAATAAAAATCAAGATTAATATCCAGCTAGTTCGCGGTATTTTCCTGAATAGTGCTTTCATTCTCCTTGACCTTTTCTAATTCTTTCAATTTTGAAACTAATTGGTCTTCCACAATGTCAAAATAGTCATAAAATTTTGGTGCTAGATCAATTATCCTTGTCCTGCCTTTTTTTTCAGTTAAAATAAAATCATTGTCTTTCAAAAACTTGATGTGGTCATATGCCCCGTTTCCCCTCATCTTGATTATGTCAGACTGCAAAACCGGCTTTTGGTATGCAATCAAAGCTAAAGTGTTCATTGTGGGGTTGTCTATCTCTGTCTGGTCCAATAGCTTGGTTGTTAAATAGTTAAATTCTTTTTTTATGCTTAACTTGAATTTTCCATTTTCTTCCAGTATTGTTAAAGATCCTTCATTGGTTTCATATTTCTTTTTTAGTTCTTCTAAGGCATCTTTAACAAAACCCACGCTTCCTAATTCAGCTAATTTTGCTATTTCTTCTATGTCCATAAACCTCCCGGTTGTGAATAAAATAGCTTCTATCTTTTTTACATACTCTTCCATAGAAACAAAAACAAGAATAGATTATTTAAAGTTTTCTAAGCAAAATGTAATACTCCAGAATAACTTTTAAACCTAGTTACGTTGCATCTTCACTTAGCTCGTAGCATTACGAAAATTTATATATCTCTATTTGTATTGGTTACTTAAAATGACCAGGGTTGATGAATATAAAAAAAGTTTAAGAAAAAAAGAACTAACGTTTGTAAATATTTATATTCCCGAAATTGAAAAATTAATAACCGAATTTGATTCTAGAAATATCCTTATTAAAATCCATAAAAAAGAGGAGGTTAATCGAATTATCAAATTTGTGAGAACATCAAACGCTCCTATTACACTACTAAACAAATTTTATAATCTTATCAAGCCAGATAAAAAAGAGACTGAAAAAAATATGAGTAAATTAATTGAGATAGGATTCGAAAAAGAACGATTGGGTGAACAAATTGGTTCTCTAATGTGCCATGCCTACCAAGTTACTGCTGAAAGATTAAAATTACATTTAATAACGACTGTTGATTTTTCTAAGCTAAATTTAAAAAATGCTGATTCCATCCCTTTAGGTCCTATAATTAGTTCTTTAAAAAAGCAGTTTAAAGGAAATAGTTTTGTTGATTATTTATCAACAAAAATAAGGAATCCGGTAGCTCATTACACATATTTTTTTGAGAACGGCGACTTATTTTTATGTGAAGGATACTTTGATTCTTCTCCTAATAAAATAACTTTAGCAGAATTTATGATACAATCCAAACAATTTAGTATGTTAACGGAATTATATTTTCTTTCTTATTTAGACAAATTAGTGCCATCCAACGAATTACATTTAGACCAATAATGCCCCGTCATACTCTGTGGAAATCTTCAGTTTACCTACCTTGCTAGAAATACCATGGACTTAACAAGTATTATATTTGATTATTAACCCGTAACAACCCATTGAGTGTTACACCTTTCGAAAGGTATAACAAAATGGAAAGGTTTAAATACTAATACAATTTTCCTTGGGTCATGGATACAGAAAAATTAAAAGAAAAAGTTGATGCAGCTAAAGAATCTGTTAAAGATTTGGAAGAACCTCTAAAAAGTAAAGCATTCGAAATGATATTATCTAAGTTATTAAATGAAAAACCGATTATAACAACTCAAAATTCAGAGGTTGTAAATTATTCCGAAAAACCTTACGAGGAAGATATTGCAGATAAATTAACAGATATAATCGACAGTACCTCTTACCCCTTAATGTATAAGCTTAATAGAGCTTTAGATCTGGCTCTCTATATTCTTTATATCGCAAAAAATGAACACGACGAAGATGGGTTGACCCCTTCACAAGTTTCCAAAATTTTATCCATAAAATTTAGGATACCTGCTTCACCTAATTCTATTAGCATGGCATTAATGAAGGCTGGAAACCTTGTAGATAGGCGCACAGTAAATACGATGGGGGGAGCAGCTTACAAATACAGGATTATGCATGCTGGTGAAGAATATCTGAAAAATCTTGAACAAAATCCAAATAAAGTTACAATCCATCCCCCTAAAAGAAAGAATGTAAAAATCGTTGCCCATAAGAATGAACAACCAAAAAAAGTGAAAGAAGGGCTAAAGCAAAGAGTCTCAGAATTAATTAATGAAGGCTTTTTGGCACAGCCAAAGGAAGTAAGGGAAATAAGGGAAGAATTAGCAACAAGAGGTTATCCTTACAATATAGATCCAATAAGAACAGCCCTCTTTAGACTAGTAAGAAGTAAAGCGATAAGAAGAATAAAAGATATTAAAGACGGTCAAGCAATCTATAAATACTGCAATATCTAATGCTCATTAATGAGGGTGGACCGCAAGCCGAAGGACTCCAGACCCTACGGCTTCCACTTTTTCCTTTAATATAATTCTTAATGTAATTTAAGTATTTTTCTAAACAAAAATAATCTAAAAACTAACTCAGGCTATACCTTAAAATAGCAACCAGCCCGCCAAAGTCTCTTAACTGAACTCCTTCTCTTGTCTCAGTGGAAATAATAACAACCTCTGTGCCAAGAGCTTCAGCCTTTTCCTGTAACCTTTCTATTTCAAGTTCATCAAGGCTTTCAGATATTAACAGTTTGTCAACCGCGCCTATCTCCAGGGCTTTGTCAACTTCTTTCTTTCCGTAAGTTACCTTGTCAGGCTCTTTAACTAGTTTAGTAAAAAATTCTCCAAGTATTTTTTTCTCTTCCATGATTTCTTCTTTTGCAAGTAAATCCTGGCTTTTGTCAACTAATTCATGCAGTCCAGATTCATCTGTATATGTAATGTCCTTGACTCCAATGACTTTGTTTTTTAATTCCTGGTTAAGGTACAGTAAAAATTCCTCTTTTGTTGGGCCAGGTCCTCCAATTATAATCCCTTTAAGGTCTTGATTTCCCAAAAACTTTTCCTGAGCTACTTCTGCAATTCTTTTGTAGAATTCTTTTGCAGCTCCCTCCCTTAATCTTGCAAATCTCTGACTTGATTGGCCGCCCGCACGCGTTTTTCCAGGAACTCCAGAAGTTAAGTGATGTAATGCATCTATTCTTGTTCCTCTTAAAAAGCCAATTGTTCCCTCTCTTCTGTCCATGACAATCAGACCAAAGCACTCCTTGGTTTCCATCATATCCCTTAATATGTCCAAAACAAAAGTCTGGTCGCATCTATACAATCTTGAGTTTAATGGCTCTGGTGGCTCAATGCTCCAAACTTTTATGTCAATCTTGCTTTCGTTGTCAGAAGCATTCCCTGCAAAAACAGCAACTCCGTGTTGCGGTGTCTTGTCATATAACCTTAAATGTCTTATCGCTCTTTCAAGTGAATCAATGACATTCTTCCTTGTCCTTGCATCCTTGATGTTTGCAGCAGTCCCCTGCTCCTGCTGAAGATGATTTATTATTTTATTAAGATCATATCCGGCAGGGACATAAACAGAAACTAATTCAGTATGCCTCCCTTTTACTTGGCCTAGTTCTCTCAAAAATTTTTTCAATCCGTATCTTTGTTTTGCATTCATAAAATTCACCAGTTGATATTATTTCATTTTCTATGTTTAAAAACCTAACTAAAACTCAGTCTTGAATCTGCCTTCTTTGATTTCCTTTGCTTTTGTCACAGCTTTCAAATCCTCAATCATGTTTCCAAGAGCGTTTAAAGATTTCTTTTCAAGAGTCAAGATAACATGGTCCTTCAATGATTTTTTGCTGTCAGCCTTGGATTTTCTTACTTTGCTCATAACTTCAACAAACAATTCTCCTCTTTCTCTCAGCATTCTTTCAGTTATAGCTTCTTCTTTTGGCCATTCAGAAATATGTATTGATTTTATTTTTTCTTTTTTGGCAAATTCAACCTGATATATTTCCTCAGTAATGTGCGGGACAACAGGTGCAAACAATTTTAATAATCCATTTAATATTTTATACAGAGTATATTGTGCAGATTTTTTCCCTTCATTCCCTCTTGAATCAGGATTGTACAATCTGTCCTTGACGATTTCTAAGTAATCATCGCAGAAATCATGCCAGAAAAATAATTCAACCGCTTTGTTTGCCTCGCTTGAATTATAGATGTCATAATTCTCTGTTGCAATATTAATCACTTCATTTAATTTCAGCAAATAATATTTGTCAATGTCCTCTAATTTGCTTGGTTTATTATAATCATAATTCTCTAAGTGCATTAAAACAAACTTGGATGCATTCCATAATTTAGTTAAAAATTTCTGCCCAGCCACTAATTCCTCTTCCTTGAATGGGATGTCAGATCCCCACTTCGCCTTTCCAACCCAATACCTGAATGTGTCGACATTGAATTTTTCAAGCAATATATCAGCCCAAACAACATTTCCCTTGCTTTTGTGCATGCCTCTTCCCTTTGCATCCAATACAAAAGTTCCAAGTGCAATGTCCTTCCATGGAACCTGCTTAAAGTGTAAATATGATTTTAAGATTGTGTAAAATGTCCACGTCCTTATTATGTCCTGTGCCTGCGGCCTCAATGAAACCGGGAATCTTTTGCTAAATTCTTTATTTTCTTCCAGCCATTTGACAGATATTTGGGGGCTCATAGAAGAAGTCATCCATGTGTCAAACACATCCTCATCCCCTTTGAAATGACCTCCGCACTTGCATTTCCCTTTGTTAATTTCAAGAGGATCTGTAGGCAGTTCTTTTTCATCAGCAACTATAATCTCTCCGCATTTGTCGCAATACCATGCTGGAATTGGAACTCCAAAATGCCTCTGCCTTGATATGCACCAGTCCCATCCAAGATTTTTTGTCCAGTCCTCATATCTCACTCTGAAAAAATCAGGATACCATTTAATTTTCCTGCCCTGTTTTATTAATTCGTCTTTGTAAGGTATTGTTTTGATAAACCATTGCTTTGTTACAATGTATTCAACAGGGGTGTTGCATCTCCAGCAGCCTCCAACAGTCTGTTCCAGATCTTCTTGGTTGACAAGTATTTTTTCTTTTCTTAGTCTTTCAATTATTCTTTCTCTCGCATCATTTAATGTCAGCCCTTTGTATTCCATAGCTAACTCATTTAACTTTCCTGCCTTGTCAAGAATTATTTTCAAGGGTAAATTATGTTTTTTCCACCATTCAATGTCTGTGTTGTCTCCAAAAGTGCATATCATAACAATTCCTGTCCCAAATTCCATGTCTACTTTTTCATCCTTCATAATTGGAACTTTCTGGTTGAAAATAGGAACAATTGCATTCTTCCCAACTAAATTAGAATATCTTTTATCATTAGGGTTGACAAAAATACCTACGCATGCAGCTAAAAATTCAGGCCTTGTCGTAGCAATATTAATTTTCTTTCCGTCTTCAAGTTTAAAATCAATGTAATTTAATTTTGTTTTTCTTTTTATGTCTTCAACTTCTGCCTGAGCCAATGCAGTCTGATGATAAGTGCACCATATAGTTGGTTCCTCTCTTCTGTAGCAGTCTCCTTGTTTTATTAACCTTAAAAAAGACGTCTGTGAAACTCTCTGCGCTTCTTTCCCAATGGTTGTATACAATAAATCCCAGTCATAACTATGCCCCAGTCTTTTGAAAACCTTGTTTTTATAAATCTCCTCAACCTCTTCATTTGCTTCCAAGCATAATTTCCTGAATTCTTTTCTTGAAACAGTGTTTTTGTTTACTCCAAGTTTTTCCTCAACGTATTTTTCAGTAGGCAATCCATTATCATCAAAGCAGGGAGCAAAATAAACATTAAATCCATTCATTCTCTTGTATCTTGCAATGATTTCAAACTGTGTGTAATGCAGAGCATGCCCTACATGCAAGTGCCCTGCAGAAGCATAAGGCGGTGGAACATCAATGACATAAATCTTTTTCTTGCTATTTTTATCAAATTTGTAAATATGTTCTTTTTCCCAGTAATCCTGCCACTTTTTTTCTATTTCAGCAGCATTGTAATCCTTGTCTAGCATTCTTCCAAGTTAAAATGTAAAAGTTTATATACCTTTTTATTACCACATTTTTGGGGCTGTAGTTCAACCTGGGAGAACACCAGACTGAAGCTCTGGACGTTGGGGGTTCAAATCCCCCCGGCCCCATCAAAATGTTTATATAAACCAGATTCTTTGTTTATTCAGAGGTGAATCTTATGAAAAAGAATAATTCCAAGTATCTCCTGTGGATTCTTGTTGTTCTTGCTATAATTGTTGTTTGTGCTTTGGTGTTGTTTTTTACTAATCAACCAATAATTTCAGAAGAGACTGTAGATGAAGGAATCCTTGGGGATGCAACAAAAGAACTCCCAAAAAAAGCATACCAGCTTGACATGGAGATAGGATCAAAAATTAATATTAACAAGAAAAGAATAACTCTTAGTGGCATAAGCTCAGATAACTCAGTAAGTGTAAACGTAGACAGCAAGATAGACAAGATAAGATTAGGAAGCTCAAGAACAGTAAATGACGTAAAAATAAAAAATATGTATTCAAATCCAGAAGGGAATGTGACAGAAGCTTATGCAATCTTGGGTGTCCAAGCCGCATCAATAACCTGCAAGGATTTAGATAATGGAATCAATTACTTCACAAAAGAGAGTGCATCCGGACCACTATCCTCAGAAAATCCTCAAAAGATAATGGTAAGGACAGATAAATGTTTAAACTCCATAAAATTAATTGAGTATTGGTGCAATAACAACGGTTATTTAAAATCCGAAACATATTCCTGCCCAAATGGCTGCAGATATGGAGCATGCATTAAGGATTCAAGGGATATAGTAACCCAAACAAGCTAATTAAAAAAGCTTATATAGTTAATTTATTTACAACTTAAAGAGGTGATTTCATGGATAAAAAAGGTGCAGTTGAACTTTCAATTTCTACAATAGTTGTTGTTATCATAGGTGTAACATTATTGGTGTTAGGCCTTACATTTGTAAGAGGGATATTTAAAAAAGTTGGTAGTTTGTCAGACCAGTCCTTCCAGGTAGGGGAAAAAATGATACAAGATCAGATGTCCTCAGAGCAGAAATTCTGGATATCAGGAGTAACATTTGAAATTGAATCTGGAGAATCAATAACAGTCCATACAGGAATACAAAACTTTGGTGACCCCGGAGTCTCAAATACGTTTGAGCTTAAGGTAGAACCCGGCCAAGGTGTTGGAAAAGATTGGTTTACTTTGCCCCCTAGCATGAAAGTCAGTGTAGGCGAGAAAAAAGCATTTCCATTCGTCATTAATGTTCCTAAAGGGACTGAGCCAGGAAAAGTATTTACATTTAATATTATCGCATCAAAAGACAGCAAAGAATACGACAGCCAGGCAATAATCATAAAAATAGCAAAGGAATAAACTTCCTTTTTCTTTCCTTGTTTTGGTAATAGAAACCTTTTTAAATCAATTATTTTCTATCTTGCTATAAAATGGTAATGTACAACACTAAACCAGAAATCATAGTAGAAAAGACTGCTTTAGAACTAAAGAAAACAATAAAGGCACCTGAATGGTCTAAGTTCGTAAAAACCGGAGTTGCAAAAGAAAGGCCTCCAGAGGACTTGGATTGGTGGTACAAAAGAGCAGCCTCAATTCTAAGAAAAATCTATATGTATGGCCCGATTGGTGTTTCAAAATTAAGGGTAAAATACGGCTCTAAGAAAAACCGTAAAACCAAACCAGAGAAATTTTACAGAGCATCTGGAAAAGTTATAAGGACAATCCTGCAGCAATTAGAAGAGCAAAAACTTATTGAAAAGGCTGCCAAAGGCGTTCATAAAGGAAGGATTATTACAAATAAAGGAAAGAGTCTATTAGATAAGATAGGTAAAGATGGCAATAAAGTGGTTAGCAAAGAAGAAAAGACTGGCAAAGAAGCTAGATCAAACTAAATGGGCTCCATTCTGGACAGTTCCAAAAAAGTATGGCCCTGGAAAAAAGATTCACCCAGGTAGGCATACAACCATTAAAAGAAGCTGGAAAAGAACAAGGACAAGAGCATAAACATGGCAGATCTAAAACGTGATTATATCATTAACTTAAGAAAGGAAATAGAAAAAGTTCCTAGGTATAAAAAGACATCCAAGGCAATGAAAGGCCTGAGAAAATTCATTCTGAAAAATATGAAAGTTGATGAAGTCAAGATTCTTCCAGAGCTAAATGAGTTTATTTTTTCACAAGGAAGGAAAAACCCTCCAACAAGGGTTGAAGTCACATGCTTAAAAATCGAGGATAAAGATAAGTCAATTGCAAGGGCAAATTTGAAAGGACATAAGGTAGAGCCTGAAGAGAAAAAGGAAAAGAAAGGCCTTGAAAAACTAAAAGACAAGATAACAGGAAAGGACAAAGAGGAAAAAACAAAAGAAGATGTTCTTGAGCACAAAGAAACAAAGGAAATAAAGGAAAAAGAAATTAAGAAATTCCATCTGGATAAAGAAACAAAAGAGACTGAAAAACCTCATGCTCACAGAAAGCAGGAAAAAGTCATTGGAACTAAGGCTGATAAGTAATTATTTTGTTGTAGCTATTTTAACTTCTGGCATAGTATCTTCATCATTAGACCATAAGACATTTCCTTCTTTATCAGAAACACTAAGTCTGGCTCTCAATGCCACAACATAATTATCATCCTTTTCTCCAAGATCAGTTCTTAATTTTAAGCAACTATTAGAAGCCTCATCTCCATCAACCCCATTAACATAAACTCTGAATGGTTCTGAAATCGAATATAAGCTTTCGCCAAGATTAAATCCTATGTGAGTATCATAAAATACAGTAGTACCCATAACCTCTTCTTTACCAATTTTAACTTCAACAGTATATCCGCTGCAATCTCCTTTGTATGGAACAACTAATCCAAATTTATTATCATAACAGTTCAAGGTCTTCCCAACCGCACTTTGTTTCTTGCTATTCTTATCTATATACTTCCAAGTGATTTTGCCATAATCAACCTGGCAAATCTTATAAGTAGGACTTAAACATTTTCCATTAGTACATCTCTCATTTGCTTTACAATGAGTTTCAACCCATACTTTATTTTCACATTTCCAAACAGAGTTTTCAGTCTTATCACAAACAGGACCAGGATAGTTAGCTATATCACAATAAGTATTTGTGTCAGGGGCAAAGGAAGTAGCACATCTTGCCTTTCCATTTTCTTCCACGCAAATCTTTTTTTCATCAGCACAGTACCCATTTGTAACCATAGATTGTTTTAATAAATCTAACAAGTCTGCCTCCTCGCTGGTAACTGTATCACCTAAAACTCCTTCAATTTCCTGAGAACCAAGAGGAATCCAATAATTGCCTGTTTTGTACTGACTCAAAATAGGTTTATCTTTGCAGGTTTTATCATTTTTAGAATCATACCCACACAAATGCATGCAAGCAAGCAAAACATTACTGTCGCTTCCTCCGCACTTGGTGGTTCCCAATGTATCATAACAAATACTATTCACAAACTTCAGAGAAGATATAACCTTCTCCTCTTTACTAACAGATCCAGCTCCAAGATTACAAATAGCTCCTTTATTAGCATCTGAAACACATCCATTAGCGCAACTACAAAATTCTTTTTTGGTTTTGTCACAATTCATGCCTTCTGTGTAAAGGATATTCTCCCAAGCAAGGGTCTTTCCAGATCCCACACATTTAACCAATATCTGCTGGGTGTCTGAGTATTCAACACATGCAAATTTATCACGATTAATCTCATTGCACAACTCTCCAATGTGTACAAACTTAGCATTAGATTTAACACCTTTTTTGGTAAGAGGTTGTTTAGCATCTGTTTGTTTACCAACTATTGTTGCTTTAATCTCATCTTTTTCTTTAGCTTCAATCTTAGATTTGACTTCACATCCTCTTGGAAGGACGATTTCTTTTCCAACATCAATGCTGTTTACATTTTCAATTTTATTTTTATCCTTAACACATTTATTAACAAAATCAAGCAAGAGAGCAGACTCAGAAATTCCCTCCTCTTTTCCAGTTACTTTTTTAAGAAGGGGTTTATTCTCTTTGATGTGACCAATTAATTTATCACAATTATCCCTGACGATTGTTGTAAGCCAATCCCCAGACTTGACAGTATATTTAATTTCTTCAGAATAATCACAAAATTCATTTGCAGAAAGGGATTTTTCAGTGGATGTTTTTGCATCTTTTGTTTCTTGTGCAACTTTAGCCTTTGCAGCCTCGACTTCAGAAACAGTCTTTTCAACAAAAGTAGCACACTTTAATTTAATTTCATCATAGGCCTGCTTGGTGTTAAACTCCTGAGCAGATTCAAAGACATTGCTGTCAACCAGATCTCCAAAATGACTCTCAGTTATGGCACAAACCTTTTTTGTCTTGGGTATATAATAAAAATTATAGCCAGCACGGCCCGTAGGAACTTCCTCGCTTATAATAAAATCCTTTCCACTGAACAAATTTGAAAATTCAGCCGTCCCTTTAATCTTTAATTGCTTATTAGTTTCATAAGCTTTGGTATCAATCTCAATATCATTTTCCATAACAGAAATTTTCTCATCTTTCAAAAATGTTCCTTTTATTTTAATCTCTCCGGTTAAATCTGTAAATTTAATTGGGTTACTTACAGAAACCTCCTCAAAAACAGAATCTTCAGTAGTTACAAAATTATTATCTTCATAGCCTGTTAGAGACTGGCCAGAAGGGCCTATAAAGTTTAATTTTCCCTTGGAAAGCTCTATCTCCTTAAAATCATCATACTTGATTTCAACCCACTTGTTCCCTCCGGAAAACTCAAATCTGAAATTCCCTGGCTGGACCTCATCTGAAGCAACAATTGTTGTTGATTCATCCCCTACAATAAATGAACATTTTTTATCCTTAAGTGAGACAGATATCGAATTTTCAAACTGGATTAAATTGCCGCATACATCTGCCGGAGAATCTTTTGAAGTTGAAACCTTCATGTCCTTCTTAAGAGAACTATAGTAAAAACTTAGTTTTTCATCAGGCTGAATGTTATTTTCATCAAATCCAAAGTCCTGCCCCTTAAACTTAAATATGGGGGTGGATGTATCCGCCTGTTTCAAAAAGAATTTAATAACTGGATTATTAATTTTAAGTCCAACTGCTCCTGAATCTTGGGTAGGAACTCCTGTAATCTCTGAAAGAATATCTGAAGAAACAGAACAGTCTCCAGATATAACAACATAAGAAACATCCAACAGATTATTTCCTTCCCCTTCACTTAGCCTAAGAGTATATTTCTCAAAAGGTCCATTTTTATATTTAATCTGCTCCCCAACAACATCAAAATTAAAGACTAAGTCGTTTTTAGAAAATCCAAATAACTTCTCATAATTATTAAATGCAGCATCAGTTGCTTCAACCCTAAAGGTATCACAACCAAGATTAGCTAAAGCTTTAGGAGTAGTGATATACAAAACTTCCTTGCCATCGATAGTATCAAGATTAAATAAAATTTCCTCAGCACTGACAAATCCACTAACCAAAACTGCAAGCATAATCAATAAAATAAATTTCCTCATTTTTCCACCCTGTTTGCAAATACTAATTCATAATCTGAATTGACATCTCCAACCATATAAACCATTGATTTTTCCTCGTCAAAAGAAGAATAAGTTACATCATAACCAATGTCTTTTAAAAACTCAGGATAAACATACCCAGGATCTTTTTCAGTTTTTTCAATAATGCTTAAAGCAGCACCATAGCATCCCTTGACATCAAAGTTAAACTCAGCCTCAGAGCTATCTTCAATTTTATATTCCTTGTCTCCTTTTTTCAGGTTTAAGTAATAATCCACATTGGTAGTTACAGTGTCTCCAATCTCAACCAAAACCTCGTTGCTCTTATCCAAAACCTCATACTCAGAAAGGTCAACGCAGTCAAATAAGTTATTAGAAACATAATTTGAAACTTCAGTCTCCATTATGTCTAAATCAGGCAGGTAATTTTTCCCCAAATAATAACCATAACTGACCTTGATGCCCTGTACATCTAGGTAATTCTCAGAGTTAAGACTCCCTCCAGATAATCCAACAAGCAGCAACGATTCTCTGCTCAAATCATTGAAACAGCCCTCGATTTGCTCTCTGACTTCAGGGGCTTCTCCAGTAAAAATCCCTTGATTTATGCTTGGGATCAAGAAGATTAAGCCAACAACAATAACAACTATAATTCCAATAATAACAAACAAAGCAACCTGTCCCCTTTTTTGCATATTATTCCTAGCTTTAAATCCTATAAAAACTTTTCTGTAAAAGAAGAGGGTTAAATCCTTGTAGAATATACTTACTCTCAAGTAACAACAAAACAAAAGGTTTATAAATCTGTTAATGTCTACAAATAGCGATTAAAAATAATTATTTCGTAGCAAACAAGGCTATATTCCAAAGGCGGAAAACCTTGTTTAGGACTTGTGTCCTTATAAATTCTATTTCTAGAATTTTCTTAAAAGCTACGGAATAAGTCGGAATGTTTAATTTTCTTAACCATTAGTCATAGGAGGATAAAATGGCTAAAAAAGATAAAAAAAAGGAAGAAACATCCAAGGGACCACAAAAACCATTCAATGGTATAACAATCCCGGCAATTCCTGTCACCAAATCCGAATCTGCTGAGGTTCAACCTGCCCCTACCCCAAAACCGAAGGCTAAGGCCAAGACCTTGAAACCAACAACTCCGAAACTCAAATCAAAGAAAACTCAATCAGTGAAAGCTGAAGCCCAAAAACCAGAAGCCCAAAAGGCCACACCTGCCGTCACCCCGACTGCTGAAGAAATTTCTGAATCTATTCATCATCAGTTTGTTCAACAAATTATCAAGCCCGATTCCGAGCAATCACCAACCATAACTATAAACATCCCGGACATACCTGCTCCTGCTCCAAAACCCAATCCGAAACCAGAAGTCAAACAACCAGTTCAGGAAAAGGCCAAAGATTTTCCATGGAAATTCGGAGGGGAATCCGTTCCTGAAGCAGCAGAAATTCAACCAGAACAACCCACAACCCCGAAGAAAAATGGTTTTCATTTCCCACATTTGCCAATATTGGCATGGAGCGGAATCTTCGCAGCAGTAACTGTTCTCATCCTGATAATCCTCTTCCCCGGCATAAACAACAAGGTCATTACCTCAACGACCACTACCACTAAACCAATCGACAAGATGGACATACAATCTGTCAGCGATCCATCGCACATCGAAGGAATCCTTGGGCCTTTCAACTTCTCGTTTAAAACCGAGAAGTCATTCGAAACAACTGGGCCAGTAGGAAACCTTGGAAACGAAGAAATTCGCACCTATCTCGACGAGCTCAAAAAGCTCAAAGAGGTAACTTCCGAAACAAACCGCCATATAGTAAATTGTATCTACTACAAAGGCGGCGGGATGGATTGGTTAGCAGGATTATGTCCTTCCCAAAAACCAGTCGCAAAGGCCCTCATTGCTCTTCTCGAAAAAGAGAATCAAATGAGGAAAGAACTCGGCCGCAAGGCCAATGTTCTAAACCTTCTGGGCGGCCATGCAATAACCATCCCTTACTCTTGGATTCCAAAACCGATTGAGCCCATTAAAGAGGAGCTCTTAGGGATTCTCAAGGAAGGGGTCAGCAATGGAGACAAGGATAGTTTCAAATTCGCATTAGAGGCTTGGGAAACCAAGGTCCTCAAGGAGGTAGTAATATCCCAGCCTCCTCGGTTGAGATAATCCGTCTCGGCACATACAGCTTGTGCCATGCCTCGTACTCGCACAAGGAAAGGGAAAACATCTCCCTTTCCTTTTTTTATTTTGTTATATATACATCCATATCCAGAAACATTCATAAACTCTCTCTTTTATTCAATAAAATGAATCAAAGAACTTTCAAGTTGTTAACAAAAAAACAAGCTGAAACAAATAAAGTCTATGGGATTAATCCAGACAAGAGGCCTTTAAAGGATTTAATCAATAATGGAATCGTGATAATTAATAAACCTCAGGGGCCAACCTCTCACCAAGTATCAGATTATGTTAAAAAAATATTAAATATAAGCAAAGCAGGTCACTCAGGTACATTAGATCCAAACGTAACAGGTGTTTTGCCAGTAGCATTAGCAAAATCAACAAAGATTCTTGAGTATTTTTTTAGGTTTAAAAAAGAATACATTGCCTTAATGTACGTTCATAAGGACTTTGACAGAAAAGAACTTGAAAAAATAATTGAAAAATTCAAAGGCAAAATAAAACAAATCCCTCCTCTAAAATCAGCAGTCAAAAGAGTTGAAAGAACAAGGGAAATTTATTACCTTGATATTCTTGAGACAGAGGGAAGAAATGTTTTGTTAAGAGTTGGCTGCGAAGCAGGGACATACATCAGGACATTATGTCATGGTATTGGAAAAGAGCTGAAAACAGGCGCTCACATGTCTCAGTTGATAAGGACAAAATCAGGGCCTTTTACAGACAAGGATTGGCATTCATTATATGACTTAAAAGATGCACTGGAATTTTCAAAGGAGAATGAATCAGAAATAAGAAAAATAATCATTCCGGTTGAAAAAGCAATTGATTTTATTCCAAAGATTTATGTTTTGGATTCTGCAGTAGATCCTTTGTGCCATGGCTCAGAGCTTTATTCAGGAGGCATTTCAAAATTAGATTCTGATATAAAAGAGAAAGATGATGTGGCAATTTTAACTCTGAAAGGAGAATTAGTTGCAGTCGGCAAGTCCTTATTTAGCTCTGAAGATTTAATGAATCAGCTTTCAGGTACTTCTGTAAAAACAAACAAAGTTTTTATGGAACAAGGAACATATCCAAAATATGAAAAAGAATCTTAAATAATTTTATAGAATCTAATTCTCAACAAGATTATTTTTCACAAGAATCTACATAAAACTTTAGCATTCCTTCAAGATGTCTCGCACTAATTCCCCGTGCATAATTTTTTTTGTCAGGAAGAATCTCTACGCCAACCACCAAAATACCAGCAAGTTGATCATTAACTAAGATAGGACTTCCACTATACCCTCTCATCTCTGAGGCATCCATATCTAAATAAGAATCATTAAAATCAACCAAGTCCCCTTCTACTATTTCTCTTTGTGTTTCTTTTAATGAGGAACTGGGCACAATTGTGGCTGTATCCCATAGTTCATGATCCCTTGAGATGGAAATGTTCTTAACATTTATTTTATCAGCACTAACTGCCCATCCAAAGGCTAAATCACAGTCATTTGAATAAACCAGAATATCTATAGGCAATATTAATGAATCTTTATCAAAATAAAAATGTGGTCTATTTTTATAAAAATCTCTTACGCAGTGGTTTGCGGTTGCAAAAAAATATCGTTTCTTTTCTGAATCAAACGGAAGCAACAAAGCCTGTCCTATTCTGCTTTTAATCTGACATTGACCATTATCAATAAGTTTAATATCATATTCATTCTCTAAAAAAACAACCTGATCTGCAAGAGCATCCTCATCAATCGGATTGTACGCAGAAAAACCATTCAGTACTGATTTAAGATAAGGAACAAAAAAAGGTTTGATTTTATCATTTAAGAATTCTCCAAAGTTATATTTAGGGTTCTTGATAACAGGAGGCAATTTTGGGATTAATACTGGATCATCTATCCATCTTGAGACCTGTTTGACTAAACCAGTACCTCCGCTTAATTCAAAGGCAACATCTGCTACAACAGCAGTTCCCAACTCTAAAAACGCCCTTCTTGATATCTTCATTTTTGACAATATACCCCTCCGAAAGTAGGGTTATGGAAAGGGAAATACTATGATATATAAACCTTATCTTAATCAGTTCCCATAAACAACAAGATTGCATTCCTGCATTTCCTTAATGTCTAAAAAGTCTCCAAGAATCTCTTTTACTCTCTCCTTGTTAAAGCTGGCATTTAATTTTTCATCATAATTTAAATTAGAATAATCAATTCCTTCATAAACCCTGTATTTTTCAATATTAGTGATGAAACTAAATCTGTCAGAAACCCTGTAACCCTCCCCGCTCTTGACAAAAACACCTTTGTTAGTTAATAAATTAATCATGTCATAAACTTCAGAAAACTGCATTCCTGATTTTGAGAATAACTCAGCTGCCCTGAACTCTTTCAACAATAAAGCATAACCTAAAAATTTCCTTTCTCTTGAAGATAAACTAACAGCGTTAATATCAATCCTTGTTCCCCTTCCAGTTTCAATATTGTCAATCAATTCACCAGAGTTCAAGTTAACAACCAAGTTAATTTCCTCGTTTCCATATTTGACTCTTAAGTACAAGCAGGGAACTAAAAATGTTTTAATGTTTACTTTTCCATACATTAACCTTAAGTCCTTAAGTGAAATTTTTTGTTTTATCAAAGGCAATAATTCTCCTTCCTTAAAGTCTTCAACCTGTTTAACAACATTAATTTCTTCCTTCACATCTTCATCAAAAATCTTGACAGCATCTCCCCCATGCTTGCTCTTTCTCGGCCTAATATCAACAAACAAAGGCCTGTCAACCACTCCTGTAACTAACGCAGTTCCAATAGGCAGATTTTGAATTTCTTTTTCAGTCTCCAAAGTAATTCCCTCTACAGAATTTGAAATTGACTTGATGTCATTTGGATTGGTAACCTTTAATATAATCTGTGTAGTTATTTGCGACAAAGCATTTTTCTCAACTCTTGAAGGCCTCTGAGTTATTAAGCAGCACCCTAATCCAAACTTTCTCCCTTCTGCAAAAACCTGCCTTAAAATATTGCTTGATTTTGCCTCTCCATAGCCTCTTTCAGGAATGTAATTATGAGCTTCCTCCAAAACTAATAAAAACGGAGAAATCTTTCCTGTTTTTCTTGCCTCAAATAAATCCTTGACTAATTTGTAAACAACAACTTCCTGAACCTCAGTATTGACTCCTTTGAGGTTTATTATTGTTGCCTGTCCTGGTTTTATTAATTCATCAAGTCCTGTTGGCAGATCAGAAAACAAGCTGAGGTTTTTTACATATTCAACTATGTTTAACAATGTCCACTTAACACTTGAATCATCCTGTTCTAATGCCAAAATTAAAGCATTAAAATCAATCCTGTCTCCAATGTCTTTTAATGCAGAATATAAAACTCCTAACTGCGCATTTGATAATTTAGCAGGCAATAAATGAATTAATTCAGAAGAACTTAAATTCCTTGAATTTAATTTCAATGGATTAGCAGAAGGATTCTCCTTTATATTAATTGAAAATTCTTTTATATTTTCTTTGTATCCCTTGGCTTCTAAACCAAAACCAATTAGTCTTTCTTTTTCCTCAAGATTAGGAAACTTTAAGCTTGAATACTCTCCATGAGGATCAATAACCAAGACTGGAACTTTTTTATCCAAGAATTCTTCTAACAAGACTCCAACAGTGTAGCTTTTTCCGCTTCCTGATTTAGCTAAAACAGAAATATGTTTTGTCAGTACTTTATTTACATCCAGATAAGTCTTGATATCCTTTCCATTTAACCTTCCAATGTAAACTCCTTTTTCCTTTTCCAACCCCAATGTTTCTTTAATGAATTCATCTTCAGCTCTTAAGACCTCGCTTCCAGGGTCTAAAGGAGTAGATAAAACCTTTAAGTTCCCGTTTTCTCTGTAGCCTATTATATTGCAGGAAGCTATTTCCTTCTCAGAGTCTTTTTCTAGTTCTATAATCTGGCCTAAAACATAATAACCATCTTTGTGCATCAATTGTATGTATTCAAATTTTCTAGCATCGTTTTTAACCAGGAACTGAAACTCTTTTGTTGTCACCTTTCCTGTTATGTTTCCTAGAAGCATAGCCTTAGAATAAAATATTCGCTTATTAAGATTATAATACTTCAAAATATATGATAAACAGGATACAAAGATTTATAAATAAGTTTTCCAAAAAGCAATTATCAGTTTTAGTGTTTTTAAGAGGTGAGTCCTTTAGCTTGGACTCTAAATATTATTTCCAAATTCATGGAAAAGGAGAAAAACCATGAAAAAAAATTCTAAAAAACTAAACAAGTGGTACGTGGCTCTTATTTTTCTTGCTTTAGGAGTCCTATCAGGTTATTGGATACCAAGGCTTATTGAAAAATCAACCCCGAACAATACCCAGATTACACAAAAACTTAAACTTTCACTCGATTACCTCGCCGCTCAAAAAAACATCAGAGTATCAGAAGTAGTAAATATGATTGAATACCAATGGAAAAAAGAGGACATGCAACGGCAGTTCTCCAGCATCAGGGCAGAGGTAGAAAAGAAAAAACATGAATTAAAACAGATCGAGAGTGAAACTAAAGAAGCTCAAACAAAATTTAAAGAAGCTCAAACCGAATTAAGAAAAATACAATATAAAATAAACAGGGTAAATAAGTTACTCCAAGAATAATCGCTAAAAAAACCAAAATAACTGAGGTGTGTTATGGTTAAAAAAATCGTTTCTTTAATTTTCATCTTTGTTCTTTTCCTCCAGTTCGTCAGCAATGGAGAGGAAAATTCCTCAAATATCCGTCTAGGGATGAGCCTAGATGAAGTTAGAATAATTAGAAATAGACTGGAATATATACCCGAAAACAACGTATGGATAACAGACATTCAAACCGGCATATGGATAAGAGGTATTCAACTCAATTCCAAAAAAGCATACGCCTCCTTAGCATTTGATGACAACAAACTGTCTTTCATCTTATATTACTTTGTGGATGAGTATGAATCCCCTGCAGACTACATCGACCACATCGTCCAAGATTTTAAGGATTTAAATAAGACTATGGAAAAAGCATTTGGGAGCAAGAGTGAAGACTACTCCGATATCAAGGAGTGGATGTCTAAATCTAAAGACCCAGATGCCGGTCTTGCCACCGCAATCGGGTTAGGCGCAGCAAAACTCATGTATGGTTGGACTTTCGAAGATGGAACAGAAGTTGATCACTATCTCTTCGGAAAAGATTTATATTATAATCATGGAATTGTTTACAAATCTCCAGACTTCAAAGAAAAAAACCATCCTAGAAATCCTGAAAAAAATCTCAATGAAGAACCCTAATCCCATGCTATCTGTCAAATTAATCGCAAGAGCCTAGAAACTCTTGCTTTTTTCGTGTCTAAAGTATCTACATATATAATGGTAGATACTAAAATGATAAAAACTATTTTATTTTTCTCACAATTCCTTTTATTGCATCAACTTCAACAAAATCATTGTCCTTCAGAACTTTTGTTGCAGTTTTAGTTCCAATAATGCATGGTTTCTTCATTTCTCTTGAAACTATAGCAGCGTGGCATAATATGCCCCCCTCATCAGTCACAAAAGCAACAGCCCTTTCCATAGCGCCAATGTAATCAGGAATCGTCATGCTTGTAACCAAAACATCTCCTTTCTTAACTTTATACAAATCTCTTTTGTCATAAACAACCTTAACTCTGCCTCTAACATTTCCCTTAAACGCAACCGTGCCCTTTACATTTTCAGAAAGCTCTCCCTGCTGCTCTCTAAGTTCTTTCTTATATCCTTCTAATTCATTCCCTGTAACAACTTTAGTAGTTCCTGCATAAAAAATAAATCCAAAGCCCTTTCTCCTCTCATTTAGTTCAGAACTAAAATCCTTGTTTTCAAGCAGAGCCTGCCTTACTTCATCAACAGTCAAACTGAAAAAATCACTCAAATCTAGGTTTAGTCTTTTAGCCATTTCAGAAAAAAGATTCCTTACCATATACCCAGATTTATTATAAAGATCCATCCTGTCAGTCCTGAATGCAACAAATTTCTTAGTAATTTCAACTAAATCTCTTAGATCAGGATCAGCATCCATTTGATTTAGAATCTCTTGTGTTCTCTTACTATTAACTTTAACATTATCTCTTAATTCAAGATATTTTTTCTCACAATCCTCTTCCATAATCTGTTTTAATCTTGAAAAAATTTCTTCTTCAGTCCAAGAATCTCCATAAAACCCTCTTGTGTTTATCCAGCCATATTTATTTAGATGATCTCTAATCAAACTTCTTAGTTTATTATTCTTTAAATCTAAAGGAACCTCTCCTTTCTTAACTTTAGAAGCAATCCTGTAAAAATTTATCACCTCTTCAGTGCCAGCAGTTTCTTTATCAGGATAAATCAAGATACTATAATACTCATCAACAATAGACATGTCTTTAAAAAATTCTTCTAGTCTTCCTTTTATTTCTCTGTCTGCAATGGGTTCAATGGCCATAGGCAAGTTTAGACTGGTAGAAAACAATTTATATCTGGCAACCAAATCATCAAACTCTTTAATCAAATCCTTATTAGAATAAGAAGAAAACTCTTTTTTTCTTATTTCATCCACCTTACCCCAAACAAGTTTAGCATAACCCCCCCATTTATCCAGTAAGTACTTAAAAAAATTAACGCCTTCTTCCTTAAATTTTTGCTCAACTTTCATAAAAACATGATTAACTTCTTCTTGGCTATAAACAACATCTTGATCGATACTTCTGTAATGGTCATAACCAAAATCCAGCCCTAAATTTTTCTTCATGCCTTTCTTGTCCTGACCAAAGCAGATAACATTCGTAAATAGAATAACAATCCTTCTCCTAACAAAAAATTCCCATTTCATATAAACCATAAATGTTTTAAACTTAAATAGATTATTGTACCTAAAATGAAAATTCATATTTTAATTTCAGGCAGGGTGCAAATGGTCGGCTTTAGGTTTTTCACCAGAATGCACGCTAAAAAATTAAACCTTAGCGGGTTTATTAAAAATCTATCTAACGGAAAGGTAGAAGCATTATTCATAGGAAAAAAAGAAAATATAAACAAGATACTAGAACTATGCAAAAAAGGCCCTTTATTTGCCAAGGTAACAAATATAGAAATACTTAAGGATAATCCTGAATTTGATAATGAGGAATTCGAGGTTTTATTCTAATGTACATCCTAGAAACCTTGCCAGGACTTGAAGAATCCTTAATTAATGAAGTAAAAGGAGTTCAGATTCTCCCTACTTTAGTTGAGTCTAATACAAAAAAGTCAGATATAGCCTATGTAATCTCAAAATTAATTGCAAAAATAAAATTCAAAAACGAAAAAGATCTCTTGTATCAAATAAGTAACTTAGAATTGGACATTGACAATAATTTTTTTGTTAAATGCAAGAACAAAGAGCTTGAAAAAGAAATAGCAAAAACATTAATACAAAAAGGATTCGTTCCAGATCCAAAAACAAATAATCCGTTAAAAGTTTACTTAGGCAATGGATTAGCAATA
This sequence comes from Candidatus Nanoarchaeia archaeon, assembly GCA_028713535.1. Taxonomy (GTDB): domain Archaea; phylum Nanobdellota; class Nanobdellia; order SCGC-AAA011-G17; family JACPNG01; genus JAQTMY01. The sequence goes on from JAQTOC010000004.1 coordinate 42,964, forward strand.
ATAACCCAAACAATAGTTATTAATAATGAAAAAAGAGCATACAGGTTTAAGCGCCACAACCAGTCAATAGATTCATGCATAGCCAACGCATTGATTCTTGAATCAGGAATAAAAAAAACAAATTCTGTCCTTGATCCGTTCTGCAAGGATTCAGTTATTCTAATTGAAGCATTCAAAAAAGGAATTACAAAACTGTATGGCTTTGACACCTACAATAACATAAGAAATTCAACAATAAACGCAAAACTTGCAAAGGCAAGTATTATATTTGAAGAAACAAAATTCGATGACATCATTAAAAAAACAGATTTTTGCCTGACAACTCTTCCAATCATGACAAAAAACAACTTTGCCTCAAAATTAATAGACAAATTTTTCAAGAAAATATTCACGCTATGTAAAACCATTGGAATCATTACATACAATCCAGATGAAATCAAAGAAATAATAAAATTAAACAAACTTTCAATAAAAAAAGAGTTTAACATAAAAAAAGGCTCGCAAAATATTTCTATTTTTATATTTAAATCAAAAAAATAATCATAATTTCCAATTTCCACCAAAAAGCTTATAAACTTCTAGTAAACACTAATCTTGAAAATTCAAGGGATACAAGCCTTGTAATGCTAAAATTCAATGAAAGGAGGAAATAAAAATGGCTGAACTTTTAGTTGTAAGAAGTAAAATAAAAGATGTAGCAAAAGGCATGAATGTTGCTGGTGACTTTGCTGAAGCTTTAAGCAAAGAAGTTGAAGTTCTAATCAAAAAAGCTGCTGAAAGAGCAAAAGCTAACGGCAGAAGCACAGTTAAACCAAGAGATTTATAAATCTCTTCTTCTTTCTTTATTTTTATGAAATCAAAAGGTTCCAGGACAGAAAGAGAACTGTTTCATTTATTCTGGGAAAAGAACATAGGTACTATAAGGGTTGCAGGTTCGGGTTCAACTTCCATGCCAGCCCCAGATCTATTAGTTGGATTAAAAAATAAAGTTTTAGCTATTGAATGCAAGTCAGGAAAAAGCTCAAGATATGTTACTAAATCCCAAATTGAAGAATTAAAACAATTTGCAGAAGCGTTTGGTGCAACTCCAATTGTTGCAGTTCGTTTCAATAATACTGAATGGAGGTTCTTGGAATTAAAAGACCTAAAAGAATCAAGAACAAAAAATAATTATGTTTTAGAAAAAGAGCATTCAAGAACGTTTGGTAAAGTTTTTGAAGATATGATAAAATGAAACAAGCATTGTTTTACACAAAAAAAGAAAATAATAAAGTTCAATGTAATCTCTGCCCCAATAACTGCTTAATTCCAGAAAACAAGATAGGTTCTTGCAGAGCAAGAAAAAACATCAAAGGGGTATTGTACTCTCTGGTTTACGGAAAACCAGCATCAATCAACATAGATCCGATAGAGAAAAAGCCATTGTACCATTTTCTTCCAGGAACTCAGGTTTTATCTTTTGGAACTTTTGGCTGTAATCTTCATTGTTTATTCTGCCAGAACTGGGAAATCTCCCAGGCAATGAATGAAGACATCGAGATTTTAGAACCAAAAAGGATTGTAGAGCTTGCAAAAGAATACAAAACTCCCTCAATAGCATACACATACACGGAACCCGCAATATTTTTTGAATATGTTTTAGAAACAGCAAAACTTGCAAAAAAAGAAAAAATAAAAAACGTGATGGTCTCTAATGGTTACATCAACGAAAAGCCATTAAAAGAATTGATAAAATACATCGATGCGTTTAATATTGACCTTAAAGCATTTGATGAGGATTTCTACAAAAAAATCTGCTTTGGCAAGTTAAAACCTATCCTAGAAACATTAAAACTAATTAAAAAATACAAAAAACATTTGGAAATAACAAATTTGATAATCCCAACTAAAAACGATAACCTAAAAGAAATAGAAAAAATGTGCGTTTGGATTTCAAAAAATCTTGGAAAAGACACTCCATTGCATTTCTCAAGATTCTTTCCATGTTATAAGCTAACAAACTTAGAACCGACTCCAATTGAAACTTTAGTAAAAGCAAAAGAAATAGCCAAAAAATACCTGAAATACGTCTATATCGGAAATGTTCCGGCTAGTTTTGAATAATTCTTATTTAACTTTCTATGTTCTTAAGTTTATGAAAAAACTAATAATTTTAATGCTAATTATCCCTTTAGTTTCAGCCTTGGAGATTTCAGAGATACTTCCAGACCCAGATGATGAAACTGAGTTTGTTGAAATATACAATCCTTCAAATAAAATAATCAACTTAGAAAGTTATTTGTTAAAAGACAAATCCAATTCAACAAAGTACTTCACAGAAATCTCAGGCGGTTCAGCTATAAAACCAAATGATTACTTGATTTTAAAAACAAAATCCTTTCTTAATAATGATTTTGAGATAATAAGGTTATACGATAACACAACTCTGATTAACCAAGTTTCCTATGATTATTCAAAAAAAGGTCTCTCCTTTTCAAAAATAAACAACGAATGGATTTTAACTAAGCCAACTCCAGGCAAAGAAAACAAGCAAAAGCAGATTAAACTAGAATCAGAACTAACCATAGAATCAATCTCAAAGGAAAACATCTCTTTTGGTGATTTAATTCAGATAAAGCTAAAAATATACAGGGCAGATACAAGTAAAAAAGAAATAAAAATATCGCTAGAAAAAAACAATGAAAAAGTTTCTCCTGTAATCTCAGCTCTTGTTAATAATAAATATGAGCCAATCACCTTAGAAATTCCGTTCCAGATTCCGATAAACTGCAAGAACAATTCTGAAGAAGGAAATTATACCTTAGCAATTAATGGTTTAGACACAGAAATAGCTTATGATTTAGAAATTAAAGGCCAAAATCCAGAAAACTGTGTAAAGGAAACAATAACAAAGGAAAAAGAAGTAATAAAATACAAAGAATGCACCACCGAAACCATTTTAAACTCAAAATCAAACTCAACCTCTGAAGTAGTATACGAGTCTAAACAGGAAAAATCAAAGAGGTACGCATTATTTATGTTTTCAGGACTCTTGATATTGCTTTTAATCAAAAAATGGAACAAAAAATCATAATAAAAACAGTAATCGAAATACTTGGGGCTCCAAAAGAACATGTAGAGGAAACACTGAAAAAAGTTGTTGAAAAACTAAAAGAAGGTTTTAAGGTAAGAAATGCAAAAACCTATGAGGCCCAGGAAACAGAACTGGAAAAACACAAGCTATGGACTGCATTCACAGAAGCAGAAATCCAGATGGAAAATATTTCTAAAATAACCGATTTCTGTTTTGATTTTATGCCTTCTTCAATAGAAATCATAGAGCCAGATGAGCTAAGGATAAAATCACCAGAATACGCTGAATTAATAAATGAGCTGTTAGCCAGGCTGCATCAGTACGATATGATCGTTAAAAAGTTAAACGCAGAAAACATATTATTAAAAAAGCAGATTATTTCTTCTTCAAAGAAGCAGCATATTCAGTAAGTGTAGCTCCTTTCTTTTTCTTGTTGAATAATTTATAAACAACAAAGATAATAACAAATAAAACTAAAGCAAGCCAAATCCAGCTCATCGCACTCATTCTTTCCTGGATAATTTCCTGCTCCTCTTCAGTCTCGTTTGTTTCATCAAAAGTTATGAATTCCTCAGTTATGTTTCCAACATCTGAACTCTCTTCAATTGGAGCAGAGCCTTCCTCGATTGCTTCCTTATCATTAACATCTATAAAAAGATTAAACTCGTCGCTGTATCCTTCCTTTGTACTAACCATAATATTCCCGCTGTAACTTCCAGGCTTATAATCTCCATCCTGGTTTATGTAGAAATTAAGATTAATTTTTTCATTTTCATCAATAAAACTATAACGATCTTTTTCCAGTTCAACCAAATCCTTAATAGAATTACTGACAGTAAAAACCACCTCATGCAAACTAAAATTAAACGTATTCAATACGTTCAGTGTGCCTTCATATCCTTCATCAAAGTCTATGTTGACACTAGCCTGTTTCAAGCCATCAAATCCAAAAGAACCCAAAATAATTTCCTCATTAACGCTTTCATTGGCAGGTTCCTCTGCAATGTTATACAATGCAAAAACCGAGTAATTTCCAATTAAGATCTCATAAATACTCTTATCAAATTTGCTTCCATAAACATAAAAAGTCCTTGTCTCAGAAAAAGGTATTTCCAAACCAGTCTTTGATGAACTTAAATCCCCGCTGTAAATATCAAAACTAGAAGTATTAGCATTATTGTTCTTGACATAAATCTTATTGTATTTTTCCAATCCTAATTTAAAAACCCCGGGTTTATAGCTTATCCCATAACAATCATCAATATTAAATAGCAATGAACTCTCAACAAGCTCTGTTCTAGTTCCAGTAGCATAAGGTAATTTTAATTTCAATTTGCATTCTTTATTTAGATTAGGTAAGTCAAAATAAACAAAATAATTATTTCCTTTGACTAAAAAAGGGGAAATCTCAATGTTCTCTCCGCAATTCAAAGAAAAATCTTTTGGTAAAATCTCCCTGTCAGGTACATTTATTAATTTAATCTCAGCTATGAACGTATCCTTCTTGCAATAGTTTTCCCTAAAATCATCGATTGTAAACTGCGCAAAAGAAAAACCACTAAATAAGATTATAAATAAAATAATTAAAAACAGTTTCATGACTCACTTCTTTCCTCCAATAAGCTTCTGGGCCTCTTCAAGGGATTTTTCAAGTTCTTTGTCCAGTGCAGATTTCCTGTCATAAAACATTCTGTCTTCTTCATCCTCTTTTGGAGCATGGAATGCAGGATGGTTTTTCCCCTCAAGAATAGGTTTATTATCAACAACTTTCTTCTTTTTGGCAAACAACGAACCAAACAAACCCGGCTTCTTTTCTTTTCCTGTTTTTTCTTTCTTCTCAGATTTCTTGTAAAATTTAGTATAATAAATGTAGATTCCCCCAGCAAGGATTAAGATAAATATTATAATCCACCAAGGGAATCCACCACCTTCTTCTTCCCCAGCGATAGGAGTAGTATCTTCTTCAGTTTCTTCCTCTGTTTCTTCAGTTTCACAATCCTCAGAGCATGTTGATGAATCTTCATCAAAGTCACAGATTCCATCCCCGCATACAGACTCAGAGGTTTCTTCCTCTTCTTCATTATATTCTTTGGCCTCGCAATCATCATCGTCATCATCAATCAAGCCATCGCAGTCATTATCCAATTTGTCAGAGCAACTGCTTTCAGAACTTTCATAATTCTTAACAGCATCATAATCACATCCGCTCCATGCACCATCTGTGCATGTTTCAGTAATCTTGGTGTTTACACAAACCCCTTTGGTTGAGCAGCTTCTTATGCTTCCCTCAACGCATCCAAACCCGCCTTCTTCAGCCAAACTGATTGCATAAACAGCCAATCCAGTTTCATAAACGCTTCCAAAGCTTCCATCGCTTTTTTGTTTTCCAGACAGCCAGTCCATTGCTTCCTGGAAGCTTTCATCCTGGTTATTAGCTAAAGCCATTACAGCAAAAGCAGTATCCTCTATATTTCCGTTAAAGCTTCCATCTGATTTCTGTTGTGCTTTTAAATCTTCAAAATAAGTCAAATCCCCGTCTACTAATGCCAAAACAGCTGAATCCATTTCATTCGTCTTAGAATATCCTGAATAAAGATAAAACAATGTTAAATCCGGGTTTCCAATATTCTTTAAAACCCAGTTGGCATACAGACTTGTTGAATAATCACAAGTAGACTTTGATGAAGTTCCATAGCATGTATTTCTCACAGTCAACTCAGCCTCACTTGTAAATTGATCATCAAACAAATAATAATTATCTCCAGACTGGAATATTGTTGAAATTATTGGAGTTCCTCCAAGTTCAGAGCAGTCAACATTCAAAGTTAATTTTCCCTTTCCAAGCAAACCAGAAACAATGCAATTCCCAATGTCAAGCCATCGCTTGTTGCTGCATCCTGGAAATTTTCCATCCTTTATTTCAAACTCCTTGTTGCCAGATCTGTTTCCTACAGTGTACTTCACGGTGCAGTTTCCAGATCCTTCTGTAGCAATTTGGAGCCACCATGTTCCAATTCCTGTAGAAGATGTACTCTGGGCATCAACAAGCCAGTTAAGTTCCTCGTCTATATCCCTCCCAGAACTTTCCAATGCCAAGATTGAAAATGCAGTATCCTTTATTTTACATGAATTTTTTGGCCAGCATCCATCCCCATCCTCTTTTGATTTTATATAAGTAATTGTTTGTTCAAATTCAGTATCATACCCCAGGGATTTCAGTGCCAATCCAGCAACCGAAGAATCAACAATATCGCTGTTAAAGTTCCCATTGTTTGACTTGTCTATAAGATAAGTTCCTGCTTTTGTAGAATCATAGCTGGCAAAAGAAAAAGGAATGCACATCAATAAAATTAAAACTCCTAAAAAAAACAGCTTCTTTGTTCTCATCTTGCCTCTTTTATCAAAACAGATAGAGCAGAAAGTATTTAAAAATGTTTCTGTAACCTATAAGCATGTTAAACAAAATTAAGAGCAAAAAACCATTCTCAAAAGGAAAGCGTTCAGTGATTTATATTGGTTATTTAAAAAATAAAAAAATAGCAATAAAAAAATTAAACAAACGAAAAGATATAAAACACATAATAAACAACGAAGCAAATTACCTTAAGATTCTGAACAAACAGAATATTGGCCCTAGTTTGATATACTCAACTAAAACCTATATGGTATATGAATTCATAGAAGGAATCAGGATAGAAACATTTCTTGAAAAAGAAACCGGGGAAAAAATAAAAAACGTTATCAAAAAAGTTTTGGACCAGTGTTATATCCTGGATAGGTTAGGCATAAACAAGCTTGAGATGAATAATCCATACAAACATATTCTCATTAATAAAAATAAAGTCAAGATGATAGACTTTGAAAGATGCTACCAAACAGAAAAACCAAAGAACCTAACCCAGTTTATTAGTTACCTGACTTCAAAGAGGATTTCTGGAATGCTAAAAGACAAAAAAATAAGAATAAACACTAAAAAACTAATTAGCTTATGTAAAAAATACAAAAAAGATTATTCAAAAATAAGCTTTAATAAAATAAAAGATTTATGGTAAAGTCCTGAACTTTGTGTTCATTAATGCCCATTCAAAGAACAACAAGATCAATGCTATTGCCATTAATATTGGGTCCAAATCCAGGCCAATTCTTTCCCTGTTTGCCTTGGAAATCTCAGAATATGCCTCTGCCAATCCTTCCTTGTCCTCTACTCTGTAATACTTCCCGCCAGTATTCTCAGCAATGGTAGTTAATTCAGGATCATTAATCTTAGAAAGGATTTCCAGTCCAAGTATTTTTCCTCCTTCCTCGCTTGCAACTCCGATTGGGTACACTATAACCTCATTTTCAACTGCATAAGTTATTGCATCTTTTACATCAACTCCGACATTGCTCTGCCCATCTGTCAGCAAAACAATAACCTTGCTTTTCTCTTCGCTTCTAAGCATATTGACAGCAGTTATGATTGCTTCCCCCAAGTCAGTTCCACCAACATCACTGATTCCAATCTCTTTTATGGTTTCTTTTACATCTCCAAGATTGTTTGTCATGTCCAACTGGACAAAACTGCTTCCTGAAAATGACAAAACCCCAACTCTTGTGTCAGAAGTCAATCCGTCTATGAAATCAATCGCTTCTGTCTTCGAAGCCTCTAACCTATTTGGAGTAAAATCATCAGCAGTCATGCTTGATGAAGCATCAATCGCAACAACAAAACTAAAGTCATTGCTGTCTCCAAGATAATAAAGCGTTGTCTGCGCCAATGAAAATGAAAAGAATATCAGGACTATCGCCCTTAAAAAAACCAAGATTGTGTTGCTTGTCAATAATGGCTTTCCAGTAACCCTTGAGATTGCATCAAAGTTAGCAAACTTCAATGCTTTTCTCTTAACTGTTTTCAGAGTAAAAAAATGTACGACTATCAAGATTGCCACACTAAGCAAAAACCATAAGTACATTGGCCTTGAAAAAACTACTTCCATCTTGCTTTTCTTCTCCTGAACATTGCAATAACCGGCTCAACAAAAGATTCATTCGTCTTTAAAAAAAGATAGTCTATTCCAAGAACATCCAGCTTGGATTTTAATAATTCTTCCTGTTGTTTTGTATAAGTTGAATATCTTTCTCTTATTTCAGCCGGACTAACAACCAGTTGCTCTCCTGTCTTGGGATCTTCAACAACAACTTGGTAGGATTTTTCAGGCATCTCATAATCCCTTGGGTCTCTCACAGATACAAAAACCAGGTCATATTTTTGGGAAGCCATTTTCAATGGAGCATCCCATCCAGCATCCAGGTCCAAAAAATCAGAAACAACAAAAATTATGCTCCTTTTTTTAAGAAATTTTGACAAAAAATTCATAGCATCTGCAAAATTAAAACTTCCTCCATAAAAATTAGGGTTAACCAAAGCCTTGGTTATTGCATAAAACTGGTCTTTTTTTCTTGAAGGGGTAATTTTTTCAACAAGGTTATTTGCATACAATGCCATCCCTGCTTTATCCCCACTGGTTAAAATAACATGAACAAAACTTGCAACCAGCTCAGCAGCATACTCGTTCTTTAGTTTGTCTATGCTCCCAAAGACCATATTGTCGCTTACATCAACAAGAAAAAACACTTCAAGGTTTCTCTCCTCAGAATACTGCTTGACTAAAAGTGAATCCGATCTTAAACTCGCTTTCCAGTCAATCTTTGAAGCATCATCATCCTGGTTGTAAAGTCTGTAATCTTCAAACTCCAGGCCAACTCCTTTGAAAAAACTTCTGTAACCTCCCATAATCTCAGTGCTGACCGTCATCCTTGTTACAATTTCTAGTTTTTTTATTAACGGAGTTAAATCAACCTTTAACTCACGCCTTATTTTTTCTTCAGTCATGGTATTGGTACCTTAGAAAGAATCTCCTCGATAATCTGGTCTGTGGTTATGTTTTCAGCCTGTCCCTCATAATTTAATAATATTCTGTGCCTTAAAACAGGCTTGACAATATCCTTGATGTGTTGCGGTGTGACAAAACTATTTCCTTTTAATAATGCCTGTGCCTTTGCTGCAATAAACAATCCGATTGATGCTCTTGGTGAAGCACCGTAAGCTATGTATCTTCCTGTCTTGAACTTGTCGCTTTTTCTTGTTGCGCCTACAAGCCTTATGATATATTCTTCAAGCTCAGGGCTCAGGTAAATATTTTTAATAAAATCCTGGATTTCAATTATCTTTTTCGGATTAAGAACAGGCTTGACATCAAATGATTCAAAAGAATTTATTGTGATGTTTTGTTTTAATATCTTCTTCTCTTCATCTGCTGTTGGAAGATCCATGTTTAGCTTGAACAAGAATCTGTCTATCTGGGCTTCTGGCAAGGGGTAAACTCCCTCTGACTCCAATGGGTTCATTGTAGCCATTACAAAAAATGGCAAAGGGACTTTATACGTGACTTTATTTATTGTAACCTGTTTCTCCTGCATTGACTCAAGCAAGGCAGACTGGGTTTTTGGAGAGCTTCTGTTTATTTCATCAGCAAGGATAAAATTACTGAATATCGGGCCCTTTTCAGTTCTGAATTCTCTTTTTACAGGATCATAAGATGTAATTCCGATTATGTCTGTTGGCAACAAGTCAATCGTAAACTGGATTCTTTTGAAATCACAGCCAGTTGCCTTTGCCAGTGTTCTGATTAACAAAGTCTTTGCAACTCCAGGTACACCCTCAACAAGCGCATGTCCATTCGCTACTAAGCACCTCAGCATGGAATTAACAACTTCATCCTGCCCGACAATGACTTTTGCTATCTCTTTTCTTACCTCATCAAATAATTTGGCATATTCCTTGCTTTTAAGATCCCAGGTTTCCTTTCTGATTCCGTTGACTTTAGAACTCTTAAATAAAAACCTCTTTTTATGCATATAAAAATTTAGAAGAATTCAATTTATATAATTTACTATATAATAACTTTCTTCCTTAGCCACTCAATTTCCTCTTCCTCAAGTCCAATTTCTCCAAAATCAAATCCTCTTGAAATAATTGAATAATAAGGAATCTCTGTTAAGGCTCTCCATGCAGAAATATGAGAATGCGTTGCAACCTTGTCTGCAACCCCCCACCTTCTCCTGTTTACAAGGCTCCAAAGCTTAAAGTTATTTTTTGGGCTTCTTTTTGTCGAATGATATTTTACATTTGCAATATTTCGATTATCCTTGACCAATGAGATGCATGAATACAAGTCTCTTACATAAACTAGGTATCTCCAGTGCTGGTTCCTGATGATTCTCCCTCTGAAAACATCTGCTCTGCTCATTAAGTCAAATGCTTCATTAATATTATCATACTCTCTTGGAATATTTTCCTCAAGATAATAGCTTAGGCAGTTTTCATTCCCAAAAACAACAGAGCTTATGCTTGGCTTGGTCATGTCAATCAAAGGTATATTTAATCTGTCAATGTCTTCCTGTATTAATTTTAATTCTTTTGTCTTGAATATCTTGACAAGCAGATTATAAATCTCTTCCTGATGATATCTTACATCTAAGTTGTTAACCTCGCTGGTTTTTAATTCCTTATCATTCTCGGTTAAAGTTTGTAAATCTATAATTGCAGCCCTTAAATCTCCTCCTGCAAGCCTTGACAAACTTCTTAAATCATTTTCATTGTATTTTATTTTTTCCTTGTGGCAAATCTCTTTTAAAAATTCAAATATATCTAATAAGGGAATTGGTTTAAATTCAAAATACTCGACAACGTTCTTAAGGCAGCTCATTTTTTCCAGGTCAACATCATTAGCAGTCATCAGGATAGGAAACCTGCTTTCTTTTATTAATTCAGAAACAGCTTTTAATCCACCCCTATCTCCGGAAGAAAATGCATCAACATCATCAATCAGAATTAATTTTTTATTTCCAAATAAAGAACCCTGATTTAATGTATTTCCCAAGACAGAAACAATTTCTTCCTTGCCTCTGTTATCAGAAGAATTAATTTCTCTTAGCTCATAGCCAAGTTCTTTTGCAAGTACATTTGCAATTAATGTTTTTCCTGTTCCTGTTGGCCCATGGATAAGAATCGCCTTGTGTTTTTCTCTGTTATAATTTAACACAAAACTGCATATCCTTTCAACATCCTGGCCCCTGATTTGTTTTACTGCAGAAGGCCGATATTTTTCTGTCCATAGCATTTTCCTAAGAAACTAAGAACATCACTATTAAAGCTTTTATATACTTTATTTGCCTCTTTCCAGACATAATCCAGTTCATCAGAATGCCTGTCCATCTCAAGAACCTTCTTCATGAACTTGTCTCCATAAATGCTTTCTATGACTTTTCTTTCAACAAGCAATAACGGGAAATGAGCCCTGAAAACCATATCCTGCCCTGGAAACATTTCATTGAGAAGCCTAAGCATCTTTTCACCCTTGTTTTTGTTCTGGACAAATAGAACATGTATTAGCTCATGGATTAAAATTGCCTTTGACTTGTCAAAATCATCTTCTTTTTTTATTGTCATTGGATGAGATAAAGCAGTGTAAAACATGTCCTTGACCAAGTAGCAGTCAGCATCGCCTTTAAATCTCATTCCAGCTATTTTTTCAATTTGGTTTATGATACTGTTTTGTTCTTTTTTCCAGAACTCTTCAACATCATGGAGATAACCCCTCATCTCAAGGATCTGCTCATCACAAAATCTCTCGCCAAGAACTAACGTTAACATTCTGTCATAGTCAAAAGCATAGACAAAATTTATTTTCATACCTACCTTAGGTAAATCCACATTTATATAAATTTAGGTTTTATCAGATAGATACATCCATATACTATATTAATTAAAAAGAATGCCCCTCCTTCACAAGAAGGAAAGGGCATTGCAAATCGAAAACTTAACTCCCGCCGCAACCGTGCCGCATTTTATCCCATCCATTCGGACCTTCATTCATCCCATGGATAAGAATATCTGCCTCAAGCATATCATGAAGCCCTGGGCTCAATACTAGCGGAGTTACAAACTTCTTCAAAAAAAACGGCAAGATCCTCAAGAAACGTTCCAACACTTTACACCTCTCAGGTTTATTCACTTTCTCCTCCAGAAAAAAATCCGGAAAGGAGAATACAACTAGAAACAACAACATACAAAGTAGATTTACAAAGTAAGAGTTTACTCCATTCTTCTTGTTTAAATAATTAACTATTATACATGTACATATAAAAAACAAAATAAAAAACCTGCATTTTATTATAAAAAAGCAGGTGTGCTATTGTTTATAGCTTTAGGAAGCTAAGAGACGGAAGAGGGGGGACAATATCCGTACAATACACACACCTGCCGCCGGAGCATTCTGTAGAGGATAATAATAAATAAACGTCCGGCATTGTTTGGGGGGACGTAGCCAAAAAAGAGAAGGAGTAAAATTGCGCCTGGTACCCATAGGTTGTATATTAATCTTGAATACTCGGGGTACCAGGGTTAAGCATACTGATAATCTCGAGCAGGTTTAAACGACGCCCAGAAGAAATCATCTAACCTTAATATCCTTGGACCCTGCCTTGGGGGTAATCTTGACTAAAAAGTAGGATGCCTCACCCCACCAAATCTAAACCAAAAATAAAAGGGACTAGATAATTCTGGCTCTTCCGGGTTTTCCTAACTCTCCCTGATTAAGAGAGAGAAAAGAAATAAAAGAACAAAATACAAAAGTTGCGTTTACAAGTTGAAATATCTAAAAATGAAAAATTCTGGTTAATAAACTTTTCTATGATCCATTACTTGCAAAATCTGGCCAATAAAGCCTGCAACTGTAAGAATTCATCAGAACCTTCAACCATCCTGAACTCAATTTCACCGCAGGCTTCAATCATGTCCATCCTTTTCTTGTCATCAACAGCTAAATTGATTATTTCTTTCTGTATTTGCTTGATAACATCTAATCCGCTTAGACCATGCTGCAGCATAACCTCCAGTAATCTTTCCCTTGCAGAAATAAAATTGCCTTTTATTGCCTCTTCCAAAACCAATCTAACTTCTTTGGGTCTTGCAGCAGATACAACTTTGTAGATAGCTTCCTCAGTTACGTTTTTATTTAAAACAGCGCAGCTCTGTAATATATTGACTATCCTTCTTAAGTCTCCCTCACTGGTTTCATAAAGTGCGTCTATTGCCTTGTTTTCTACTTTTATTCCTTCATTCTTTGAAATAAAACTAACATAATCCTCAATGTCTTTTTTCTGTAAAGGTTTAAAATTAAAAATACTGCATCTTGAATGTATTGGGTCTATGATCTTGCTTGCATAATTGCAGCTTAAAACAAACCTTGCATTGTTTGTAAAATTCTCCATAGTCCTTCTTAATGCATGCTGCGCTTCTTTCGTCAAGGAGTCAGATTCATCTAAATAAATTAACTTAAAAGGAACATTTCCCATTGCTTTTGTTCTTGCAAAATCCTTTATTGTATTCCTGATAACATCAATGCCTCTCTCATCTGAAGCATTTAGCTCAAGTAAATTTTCTCTCCAGTTTTCTCCTTTGTACAATTCCCTTGCTACAACTAAGGCTAATGAAGTTTTACCAACGCCAGCAGGGCCGGAAAACAACAAATGCGGGACATTCTTGTCCTTGACCATGGCTTTTATTCTTTCAACTATTCTATCCTGTCCCTTAATATCCTCAAATGTTTTTGGCCTGTATTTTTCTGTCCATAGCATAGAGAAAAAACAAACAAGTCTATTTATATAAATTTAGGTGTTGTTCAAAAACCTTTATAAATCTCGTTCTTTATTTAAAAAACCATGTACGACCATAAGAACGTAGAAGAAACAATACTGAAATATTGGCAGTCTAATCAGATTTATGAAAAATTAAAGAAAAAGCTGAAAGGAAAAAGAAAATTCTACTTCTTGGATGGTCCGCCTTACACTTCTGGAAAACTCCATATAGGTCATGCATGGAACTATGCATTAAAAGATCAGATTTTAAGATATAAAAGAATGAATAATTTTGATGTCTGGGACAGAGCCGGTTATGACATGCACGGATTGCCAACAGAAAACAAGGTGCAGAAGCAGCTCAAGTTCAAGGATAAAAAGCAGATTGAAGAATACGGTATTGACAAGTTCATAAAAGAATGCAGGAAATTTGCAACAGAAAACATGAAAGTCATGAACACAGACCAAAAAAGGTTTGGTGCTTGGCTGGACTTTGACAACGCATATCAGCCAATTAAAAACGAGTACATGGAATCAGAATGGTGGTTGATTAAGCAAGCCTATGAAAAAAAGCGTTTGTACAAAGGTAATAAGGTAATGACCTGGTGCCATTCATGCGAGACTGGTTTGGCTAAGCATGAGCTTGAATACAAGGAAGTTGAAGACGATTCTATTTTTGTAAAGTTTAAAATTGAAGATTCAGAAAATGAATTTTTAATAATTTGGACAACCACTCCCTGGACAATTGCATTTAATCTTGGGATAATGGTCAACCCAGAGCTTGAATATGTAAAAGTAAAGGTAAAAGATGAAATATGGGTTTTAGCAAAAGGCCTTGCAAACATAATCATAAGAAACTTCACAGATGAAAAAGATTTAAACATAATTGAAGAATTCAGGGGAGACAAACTAAAAGGCACTCATTACGTTCATCCATTCTATGGTGAATTGAAAAAACATTACGACGACTTGAAAAAACAATCAAAGAATGTTTTCTCAGTTGTGTTGTCAGAGCAATACGTTGATTTGTCAGCAGGAACTGGCTTAGTCCATATGGCTCCTGGCTGCGGCCCAGAAGATTTTGAAGTTGGAAAGGAAAACAACATTCCTGCATTTAATAATCTAGATGAACAGGGAAACTACCCAAATACAATGGGAATTTTTTCTGGATTAAACGCTAAAAAAGATAACCATAAGTTCACAGAAGCTCTTGAAAAAAAAGGGGTTCTAATTGCAACAACAAAAGTTCCTCACGAATATCCTCACTGCTGGAGATGCAAAAATCCTGTGATATTTAAATTAACAGACCAGTGGTTCTTCAGAATAGAAGACTTAGTCCCAAAAATGATTGAAGACAATAAAAAAATAAAATGGGTTCCAGAAGAGTCCTCATTAAGATACGAGAATTGGATTAAAAACTTAAAGGATAATGCAATAACCAGGCAGAGATACTGGGGGACTCCTGCTCCAATCTGGATATGTGACAAATGCAAAGACATCCATGTGGTTGGCAGCTTAAAAGAACTAAAAGGATTAGCTGGAAAAATTCCAGAAGATATTCACAAGCCATGGATAGATGAAGTCACATTTAAGTGTAAAAAGTGCTCTGGACAGATGAAAAGGATTCCAGATATACTTGATGTATGGATAGATTCAGGGGTCGCATCCTGGGCATGCATAAACTATCCAGATACAGAAGAACTTTTCAAAAAACTCTGGCCAGCAGATTTAGTTTTGGAAGGAACAGAGCAAACAAGGCTGTGGTTTTACATGCTCAACCTAGTCTCAAGGATGATGTTTAACAAATCATGCTACAAAAATGCCTACACCCATGGAATGCTGAGAGATGTAGAAGGAGTAAAGATGTCAAAGTCTCTTGGAAATATTATTTCTCCTTATGACATAGTTGAGCAGTACGGAGTTGATACTCTGAGATACTACACCACATCCAATGCTGCAGGCATAGACATGAATTACACAAAGGAAGAGATTAATTTAAAATTCAGGAATCTTTCAATCCTCATTAACACAGTTAATTATTTATTGGGTTATTCTCCAGAAGATTTGCCAACCAAAAAAATCTCAAAGCTAAGCATTGAAGATACTTTTATGGTTTCAAGGACAAATTCAATTCTCAAAAGAATAACAGACGCAATGGAAAACTATGAGCTTGACAAATCCCCTGTTCTTGTTGAAGAACTTTATTTAGATTTATCAAGGATTTACATTAAACTAACGAGAGAAAGATCAGACTCAATAGAGGTATTAAAAACAATCTATGACTCATTGATGGTTATATTGAAAGTATTTTCAATCACAGCTCCGTTCATTACCGAACATTTATACTTAAAGCTAAAGGAGAAATTCAACCTAAAGGAAGAATCAATACATCACTTTGAATGGCCTAAGTATAATAACAAGTTAATCGATGAAAAGCTTGAAGAATCTTTTATTTATATGTCAGAAATAATTCAGGAAATACTCTCCCAGAGGGAAAAAGCCCAGATTGGTGTAAGATGGCCTCTTCCATTAGTTGAAATAACAAGCATACAAAAAGAAATACTTGATTCAGTTAAGTTAACTAAAGATCTAATTCTAACGCAGACAAACATCAAAGAGTTAAAGTTGGAAAGAAAAGAAACTCCAACAAGGTTTGAAATTAAGTTAGAAACCAAAATGGACAAGTCTCTTGAGCAGGAAGGCTTCAGGAGAGAATTAACAAGAAGGGTTCAAGAGTTAAGAAAGAAAAACAAACTGGTAAAGGAAAATAAGATTGAGTTGTTTATTGAAAGCAATTATGAGCTTGGGGATTTAACAGAACTAAAAGAAACTGTTGGTGCACTTTCTGTTTCATTTAAGGGAACAGGAAAGATTATTTCTAAGGAAAACATAAAAGGAAAGGAATTCAAGATTAGTTTCAATACTAAATAGATACATCCCTATACTATAAAAATAAAAAAAGTCTCCCTCTTTTTTAAGGAAGGAGACTTGAATGTTCTTCGAAGATGGACATTAGAAGCAGACGGAGTTGCAAACTCCTTGGTTAAGTTGCAGATAAGTGCACATCACATTCCGATCCTCAAACGTCGCTTCTGCAGCAGTTACCGAGATAGTCTTGCTGAATACAACTTGGTTATAATCAACGTCGATAACCTTGAAAGTCCCGTTTTTGTACTCGGTCCTGAAATGTCTCATAGCCTTAGGGGCAATACCTCCAAACCGGAGTATGTTATCATAAGAGCTGCAGGTCTTGCTGTGGCCACCCTGCGGTCCAATAGCGTAATTGTATGGAGCCTCATCATAAGAACAGGTTTCAGAGGTATTTATGAGATACCAATCTTTAGAGAATCCATCTGAAGGAAGTCCTGTCCATGTAGTTTGGCTCGTAGCCAAGTCTTTGCATTTGTCACAGTTTACCTTAGTGGAACAGGTGTTAAGGTGGTGGTTTTGGTTCATAACGATTTTACCCTTGAAAGAAACAGGAACTCCATCAAGTTTAACTGAAAGATTCGTGTAGCCATCTCTCAAGGAATAGATATAATCTAGAACAGTCCCAGCTGCATAGAGATATGATCCAATTCCCGGTCTTCCTTTTTCACCCTTACCATTGGTACAGGAATCATAAATAAGCTCATATCCTTTGTTACAGGGATTCAGTTGAACGCAGTCACATTTAGTGACAGGACAGCATCCGCGAGCATCATTGACAACCAGCTGCCCACAATATTTCCCAAAATCAGGATAAATGTGGACAATCTCTACGTTGTTGCCTACTTGCTCAAGAATCTCAGAGGTTCCGTCCCCAAACTTCATTACCACTGTATAAGGACCTTCTCCGCCACGGATGGAAATGTGATATACCACCTTGGTGTTTTCACACCAAGAATCATACTGGACATCAACCATCAACTTATCCAGGACTTTCTCGGTAGTTTTTGTGGTGTGTGTAACCGTGACTGGGATAGGAAAATGGTAAGGAGTAGAATTATTATAATCAAGATTACTGAACCTTATCTCAGAATCAGATCCAAGAGGAATTGAGAGTTTAACGTACATGCTCTCATAGTTTCCCCAAGGGAACGAGACATTTTCCTCTCCCAAATGGTATTTTTCCCATCCTGCGCCAAGTATTAAGCTGTCAAAAAGCTGGAACTCAGCTCCGATGGAGAATTGATACGCATCCATACCTGTCGCACATAGCCCTTCTCCTTGAAGTCTCATAAAATCAAAGGGCACGATAATCGTTTCAAACCCCCAATACTCCAGAGGTTTGAGAAGGGTTGTTGTAATCTCTGTGCTCAGATATACACTTGTTTCATCGCACCAAATCTCAGGTATAGATACCTGATCCAGGATAATTGGATCAGATATGGGAAAAGCGTAAAACGCGGTAAGTGAAAATCTGGAGAACCTCATAGTAAGACTTGGTCTGCCTTGAAGCAAGGTAAACCCATCTTTAAGTAGTCCCTCCACAAAACCGTCAACGATGATGGGTCCCAATTTAAAACCCAATCCTGTCGAGAAACCGTACTCTTGGAAATTCTCCCCCGCATTCATTCTGAACGCTGTCTGAATGTGGATTACGTCCCAGAGATAGTCTGCAAATAACAAATCCCCGTTCAGCAGGAGTTTTCCATCTTCTCCTGTTCTCCCTGTAAAGAAGAACGAAAAATCTGGACTATCCTCTTCTTTAGCATTTTCCTTGGTTTCATTTACAGCAAACGTGAAAGGGGAAAAGAGGAAAATCAAAACCAACAGCACGATCACTTCTTTAGTGATTATTTTACAAAAATTAGCCATGATAACCTCCTTATTTGGTTTAGACTAATTACTTTCAACTCTCCAGCCTATTCCAATGCAATCAGAAATAAAAAGAAAGTCCTTCGTAAAGAACCTCTTTTTAATAACAACAACCTTATGGAAAAAGGCTGGAAAAACAATTTAATCAATTAAAAACCTTTATAAATACCTTTAAATACCTTTCTGTTCTATTTATAAACACCATTTTAAGGGGGGATTAAAATCGCAGAGCAAAAACTAGACATAAAGATTGTTAATATTGTCGCAACCACCTCTTTAGAGAGAGATATTCCACTAATAAAATTAGCAGAAACATTGCCAAATACAGAGTACAACCCAGAGCAATTCCCTGGCCTGGTAATGAGAATTAAAGAGCCAAAAACATCTGCATTAGTTTTCAGCTCAGGAAGGATTGTATGTACCGGAGCTAAATCCATGGCAAAGGTAAAAGATTCAATTAATGCTATAATAAAAAATATAGAAAAAATAAAGATAAAAATCAAGTCTCACACTCCAATTAAGGTGCAGAACATGGTTGGCTCAGGTTCAGTTGGATTAGATCTAAACCTGAACAACCTTACAATGACTCTTGAAAATACAGACTATGAGCCAGAACAGTTCCCCGGATTAGTATATAAACTCCCAGGAACAAGGGCAACATTCTTGCTATTCAGCAACGGAAAGATTGTCTGCACAGGAACAAAATCCGAAAAGGATCTGAGAGATGCAGTTATCAAGCTTATAGGGGTTCTAAAAAAACACAATAAAAAATAAATTCTTTTTTATATAAATCCTTATAATCCCCCTGTACCTGATTTAAAAAGAGGTAGAAATGGACGTTCAAGAACAGATTGAAAAATTTCAGGAGTTTCTTAGAGAAGAGTATGAAAAAGAGCTGCAT
>JAQTOC010000005.1 GCA_028713535.1 Candidatus Nanoarchaeia archaeon
CAGTTGCAACCGAGTTCTACGGAATGATTGAGCACACTGTATAGACTGCTCGCGTAAGTGAGAGGAAGGTGCAGGCAACGGTAGGTCAGTATGCCTCGAATCTCCTGGGCTACACACGCGCTATAATGGGAAGGACAATGGGATACAACTCTGAAAAGAGAAGTCAATCCTCTAAACCTTTTCTCAGTTCAGATTGAGGGTTGCAATTCACCCTCATGAAGCCAGAATCGGTAGTAATCGGATGTCATTAGCGTCCGGTGAATACGTCAACGCGCCTTGCACACACCGCCCGTCAATCCAACCGAGCAGGGTCTATGTGAGAACTAATCTTCGGATTAAGCCGAACATAGATTCAGTGAGGTGGGGTAAGTCGTCACAAGGTAGCTGTAGGGGAACCTGCAGCTGGATCACCTCCTATTTTAATTATCTACAACAACCTAGACTGCTTTATACATGAGTAATATTTGGGCCCGTAGCTCAGTTGGCTTAGAGCGTCGCCCTTGCAAAGGACCTTACTTTGTCCTCGAGAGAGGCGGAGGTCCCGGGTTCGAGCCCCGGTGGGTCCATTTTTTAACTGAGGTTCGCTGATAACAATTTCGCGGACTGATCGATATTAATATTTTTTAATATCATGCATAAGAAAGAATAATCTGACCTAATTAGATCTTACACCAATAGATGGATGACTAGGTTCAAAACAAAGATGAAGGGCGTGGCAAGCTACGAAATGCTGTGGCGAGGCGCATGCAGCCATTGAACCACAGGTTCCTCAATCGGACTTCCGAATTTAATCCAAAAGGATGTACAACGCAGAGAACTGAAACGTCTTAGTACCTGCAGGAAGAGAAATCAATCGAGATTCTGTTAGTAAGAGCGACCGAAAACAGATGAGAGCAAACCGAATCCTTTGCAGAAATGTAGAGGACATGTGGGGTTATAGGACTCATATAAGGTCTTCGATGGTGATCTGAATTTCTCTGGAACGAGAGACCTCAGAGGGTGACAGTCCCGTAAGTTAAACCATAAAGATTTTTTGAGTATCCTGAGTACCACTCATTGACTTTTGAGTGGGAATTTGGGAGACATCAACTTCCAACTCTAAACATGTTTTGAGACCGATAGCATATAGTACAGTGATGGAACGTTGAAAAGCACTCTTGGTCGAGAGTCAAAAGACCCTGAAATCTATTGGTATGGTGAGATACAGTTCTTCGGAACCGTATCGTACGTTTCGAATAACGTACCAGGGAGTTTATCTAAGTGGCAAGGGTAAAAACAAAAGTTTGTACCCGTAGCAAAAGCGAAACCCCGCAGCTTGCAAGGGGGGAGGTATGAAAGTGCCTTAAGTCACTTGGGTATGACCAGAAACCGGACGATCTATTCCTGGGCAAGGCGAAGCGGAGTTAATCCTTCGTGGAGGCCTGTAGCGGTATTGGGTGCATCCATTCGTGTGATCTGGGAATAGGGGTGAAAAGCCAATCGAGTTCGGTAATAGCTGGTTCCTGCCGAAATAGGCCGAAGTCTAGTCTTAAGTACGATAGTTTAGGTGGTAGAGCTACGGATTAAGAATTTAGGGGGAGAAATCCCTCGGTTCTTTGTCCAACTCCAAATGCCTAAACATCTTAGCTTAGGAAACAGCGTTACGCGGTAAACGTGTAATGCAAGAGGGGAACAGCCCAGACTATGATTAAGGTCCCAAAGTGTTGATTAAGTGTTAAAGGGTGAAAGGTGTTTATTTTCTCAGACAGCTGGGAGGTTGGCTTAGAAGCAGCCATCCTTTAAAGAAAGCGTAATAGCTCACCATTCAAGAGAGTATGCCCTGAAAATGGACGGGACTAAATTAACCACCGATATCATAGACCATCCGAAAGATGTGTGGTAGGCAGGTGCTTGGCTAGGGCAGAAGCTTTTTCATGAGAGAAAGTGGACCTGGCTAAGATAAGAATCCTGGTGGTAGTAAGATCTGTTTAGGGTAAGAATCCCTAATACCGAAAGGGCAAGGGTTCCTCAGCAATGTCAATCAGCTGAGGGTAAGTCGGTCCTAACCTAGTTCATAACTTGACGCTAGGGAAGGGGAAAAAGGTTAAGATTCCTTTACTATTTGAGTACCCGGCAACGAAAGTCTATTTTCTGACGCTTTGGGTTAAGCTTTTATTCCTCGTCTGGAATATTAACAAAGATAAATCAGGGGAGTATTGTAACAATGAGATCCTGATTAAATTTGGGAGCTAGCAATAGTTAAGCTAACACCTAGAGTCCATGAAAAGGAAAATAGAAAGAATCTTGAATAACCGTACCCAGAACCAGCACTGGTGCCCAAGGTGAGAAGCCTAAGGTATGAGGGAATAAACCAACTTAGGGAATTCGGCAATTTAGCCCCGTGTCTTCGGTATAAGGGGTCCCTGCGCTTGTTGCTTTATGCTGCGAGTACAGGGTGCAATTACAAGGGAGGCCCGACTGTTTAATAAAAACGTAGCCGTCTGCTAGCCAGTAATGGTTTGTATAGGCGGTGATGCCTGCCCAGTGCTAGTACTTCAAACTTCCTTTCAAGGGGGCCAAGAGCTAGTAAACGGCGGGAATAACTATAATTCTCTTAAGGTAGCGAAATGCCTTGTCGTTTGATTGACGACCTGCATGAATGGCATAACGAGCCCTCCTCTGTCCCAAGTTGGAGTCCCCTGAACACACCCTTCTGGTGCAAAGGCCAGAGATTCCTAGTGGGAAGCGAAGACCCCGTTGAACTTTACTGTAGCTTGTTGTTGTAGTGTGAGTTGCTCTGTGCAGAATAGGTAGCAGTCGCTAAGACTTAAACGCCAGTTTAGGTATAGACAAAAAGTGAGATACTACCCAAAGCGATTTACATTACTCACTTACATAAGTTGTGAGGACAGCAGCTGGCAGACAGTTTGGCTGGGGCGGCACCCCGTTGAAAAGATATCAATGGGGCCCGAAGGTAAGCTCAAGAGGTTTAGAAATCCTCTGTAGAGTGCAAGAGCATAAGCTTGCCTGACTGGATTCTTAAGAGTATAGAATTCAGGAACGAAAGTTTGGTCTAGCGAACCCCTGTGTCCTCTTTGATGGGGGCCAGGGCTGACAGAAAAGCTATCACGGGGATAATTGAGTCGTAGCGCCTAAGAGCTCAAATCGACGGCGCTGCTTGCTACTTCGATGTCGGCTCTTCCTATCCTGGGCGTGCAGAAGCGCCCAAGGGTGAAGGTGTTCACTTATTAAAAGGAATCGTGAGCTGGGTTAAGTACGTCGTGAGACAGTACGTATGATATCTACTAGGAATGTTCAATGTCTAACAGGAAGGATCCTCTAGTACGAAAGGAACGGGGAATCGGTGCCACTGGTGATCGGTTATCTGACAAGGTAGGCCGAGCAGCTACGCACTAAGGGATAAGTGCTGAAAGCATCTAAGCACGAAACCCGCCTGGAAAAGAGACACAGAACACCCGTTATAAGACGGGTTTAATGGGAACGGGATGTAAGGACTAAGGTAACGAGGTCTTCAGTCTGCGTTTTCCAACAGTTCGACTTTAATTAGGTTTATTATTCTTTCTTATGCATTTTTTATTATTTTATTAAACGCTAATTCTTGAATTATAAATAAAATAGAAAAAGAAGGATTATATCCTTAATCTGTATCTAAATTTTCATCATCAGAAAACTCTTCATCATTAAAACTCTCACTGTCATCAGAACCTTCATCACTTTCACTTACTTCTTCGTCTTCGTTCTTTTTCTGTTTTTTCTTGTCTGATTTTTTTTCTTCTGGTTTGGAGTCATCCTGAATAAGAACTATATTCTCTGCCTTCATTCCTCTTTCGCCTTGTACAGCATCAAAGGTAACAGAGTTGTTTTCATACAATCTTAATCCGGTTGGTAGACTTGTGTAATGTACAAAGTAATCTTTGCCATCCTCACCTGTTATAAATCCAAACCCCTTTTTTTTATCAAAAAACTTTACTTTTCCTTGCATATTTATTCCTCCACTCTGTTGTTTAATAAACAACATAAAAATTCCAGTAAGAACTGCTTTTAAATGTTTGGTTTTTAGAAATGAGCAAAGCATCTTTCTAGGGTATAAACCATTGCCATTTTATGGCTGTTAGCTATCCTTATAATTTTATCATCATTTATAGACCCGCCTGGCTGTATTATTGCACTAACTCCTTCTCTCCCCATAAGGGATATTGAATCTGGGAATGGGAAAAATCCATCTGATGAACATACTGCATCCTCAAGAGGGTTTGTTTCTAGTCTCCCTTTGCTTAATATTCCATGCAAAGAATCATAGTGCTCTATTTTTTCCCGATCCATTGCTTTTTGATAAGCTTTTATTATTGCTTGCTCAACAGCCCCAACTCTTTCCTGTTGTCCAGAACCGATTGCAACACTAACTCCATCTTTAACAAAAACGATTCCATTGCTCCTGACTCCTAAATTAATATACCATGCAGTCAGTAAATCATTCACTTCTCTCTTGGTCGGATCTCTTTCAACAACATATTTTATTTTAGTACCTTTCTCATCCTCTTTTACAACCATCGGATCCAAAATCAAATCCTTAACACTTCTAATACTACTTAAATATGGTTTTTGAACAATGACTCTGCCTGTTGGCAACCATTTTATATCATACAAATCTTTAATATCATCACCAATAAATTTTGGGATTTTGTCAATATTTGAATAAAGAAGAACCCTAAGGTCTTTTTTAGTTTCTAAAATATCCATAACCCCTTTCTCAAAATACGGAGCTGCAACTCCTTCTACAAATGTAGAAATGATAGCTTCAGCAGTTGCTTTGTCTACTGGCCTTGTTGAAACAACCACAGACCCAAAAGCGCTTCTTGCATCAGCATCTCTCGCTAAAGTGTATATATTATCTAAGCTATTGTTATTAAACTGAGTTGCAAATCCACAAGGTATAAGATGTTTCATAACAGCTACACTTGGGCGATTGTTAAAAAATTTGAGAATATCTAGAGCTCTTGTTACATCCATCATGTTTGTTGCAGATATGCCTCCCTTTCCTGTTTTTGCTAATCTTATATCAGTTAATTCTGCTAGGCTAGTTCCTTTAAGAGAATATATGGCTGCACTCTGGTTTGGATTTTCTCCATATCTTAGACCAGATTCTTTTTTGAGTTCAATATTAAATTCATCAGGAAATTTGTCTTCAACAGCTGTACGATATCTTCCTTTCATATCTGCTACGTCTGTTCCTCTTTCCTTGCCATCAGTCTTGTTGTTCATTTTTATTTAGGTCACAAGCATTGATAATTGCTATATCTAATTTACCCTCTCTATCCATAACCACTGCAGCTGCAGCAACTCCAAAGTGATTTTCAATAGATTTGTAAGCATTATCTACTAAATCAGTTGCATTAGTGGACCTAACAGTCACTTCTAGAGTGTTTCCTACAAAAGGCAGCAATAAAGGACTTTCATTATCCCCTTTATAGGTTGTTATTAAATGACCCAGTCCAGGTTTTATAAGGAACATGTACTCCCCTACCTCTCTTTCACCTTTATTATTCCTTGCAATCCATAATGCTCCAGTTAAATTTTTATTATCGGCTCCATCAACAACTGCAGCAATTCTTGGAGTAGTTGAAGAATCTGGTTCATATGTAGTTATATCCATTATTGTATCAGTCTTAGAATCATATCTCCAACACTGCTTCTTAAATGCTAGCTCAATAAATTTCCATGCACCCCTTAGTGTAGGATTATTCTTGACTTGAGTATAAAGAAGATCTGTCTGGGCACCATTGCTCACAGTTAAAGAATTGTTTATAGGCATTATTGCAGGATAGATGAGTAGTGCTTGATTTCCTTTTTTAATCTGTTCTTCATTAGTAACTTCTGTACTTACAATATGAGTGGTTGACCCTTCTTTTAGTTTCCTTGCTTTGCTTGAATCGCCTCTCCCAGTTAAGGTATAAACAACAAAAATATCGTTTTTAGGAGTCGCTCCTATTGTGATCCCCCTTCCACTATACTCCATTCTTTCTAGTGCACTAAAATCATCTTTCATTTTAAATCCCAAGTATCCTTGCGATTTCTTTTTCATCAACCTGATTCTTGGCCTTTATTTTTAATTTATTATCTATGACCCTTGTTTCAATACAATCTCCTGCAGCAAGGCAATCTCTTGATTCATTTGGTTTATATCCATTACAAACTCTTAATACAGCAGGAGAGATTTCATCAATTAAAACAATCTCACCGCTCCCTTCTTTTAATCTTCCTAATTCAAATTTACCATCTATTACATGTAACCCCTTTTCATGGAAAATATCTGTAACCACTCCAGCTATATCTTTAACAAGATTCTGTGTATAGCTTATCTCTTTTTTAGTCATAACCCCTGCAGCTTCCAGCACCTCAAATGTGATTAAGGTATCGCTTTTGCCTTTAGTCCAGGCCTCAACAGCAAGGTTTTTTGCATATCCACAAGGTTGTAAGAACGGGTATCTCCTAACTGCACTGCCCATAAACTGGTTTCTCCAGGTAAACTCAAGATTTTGTAAAGGGGCTGCTCCTTCAAAATTAGATCTAGCCTTCATACCTATAGGTATGGCAGGTTCAACAATCAAAGTATTATCATTTGCTGTAGCAATATAATGGGAAATTATCCCTTTTTTATTAAGCTCCTCAAAGAAAAATTTAGCTACCTTACAAGATATTGCTCCACTTCCACGAATCTCTCCAACAACATTATCATACCCAGGATCAAAGTGGATCTCCCCTGTTTTTGAATCCCTCCATCCCGTTGCACGATCTGAATAAAAAAAAGCATATTTTCCTTTGAAATCTCCACCAATGATTTCAAAAACTTCCTTTGACTTACCAACATAAATTGGTATTTCACTCAGAACTAAATCAGTCATTTCTCCTGCCATCCACAAAAAAGATAGAAGAACTTTATAAACACTATTTAGCTAAAAAATATATATCCAAAACCTTTAAAAACAACTAGTAACTAGAAAAGCTCGTAGGGAAGATACCTAACTTTCGGTTTTAAACTGAGGAAAGTCCGTCCACCAATATCGGTTGCTTCCATCTGGAAGTTCGAGAAATCGAAGGCAACCGCTCAGAAACGGCACGGCCTGTTTCCGCCAAAGATGTGGCTGAGAAGGTTATTGGCAACAAGAACCAAGTTAACCAGCTGAATAGGTTGCAGGATACGTTGAAACGGCGAGTCCCGACTGGTGCAAGTTCGAATGAACGCTAAGTTGAATGTTAGACAGATGATCGCCAAACAATGTTTGGTTTGCATCTGACAGAAGACGGCTTATTTCTTCCCTACACCTAATATTTAATGATTTTAATGAATCTGTTCCCCATTATCCTTTTTTTATGGGCTTCTACCTCTGTTTTGAATTCAGGAGCAACCTCACTTACTCTCTTTATTTTATTTTCTTCAAAAAAACAAGGATCAATCCATCTTGGTTTTTTTTCTGTTAGCAAAAAATCATAATCTAATGGATTTTCTATGACAGTTAATTTTGGATTTAAAAAATTAAGATATTTTAAAATTTCTGCATTACCAGATCCTTTTAGTTTATTGTAAACATAGTTATCGTCCTTAAACAAATCTTCTTGAGTTAGGATTGAATTTTTCATAGCAATTTTTATTGCCTGGGATAATACCCAGTAAACTGTGCTGCTGAGATTTCTTGCATATACTTCCTTGTCCATATTAAGATAATCATAAGCAAGGTCTATTGCAACTTTTTTGTTATCAACTAAAATCTGGTTGTTGCTGACCCTTAGATGAGGGAGATATTCTTTTCCTTTTTTCATATAGACAGACATATCCCTTAAAAGATAATCTATTCTGTCTGCGCACAATTCTGGAATTTTTTTCTCTAGAAGTTGAAAATTTGATATATCTAAAATCCTGTTGAGATCATAGCCATATCTCCCCAGAATAGAAGGAATCTCAGATTCCCTGATTATTTTCTCGTGAAACTCTTCATGAAACTCCTGTTCATTATTTTCAAAAACAGAATCAGCAACATGCGAAAATGCAGTATGGGGGACATCATGAAGCAATCCAGCAATTTGCTCCTCAACCGAAGCGCCAAATTTGTTTAGTAATATCATAACCCCAACAGAATGGCCATACCTCGTAATCAAGTCATCTGGCCTGCAGAAATGGAGTGCTTTCTGAGTTATGCCTTTTAATCTTTGTACTGGTCTGGAATTAATAAGTTCAATCAAGACTGGTTCAGTTATGATGGTTTTTCCATAGATTTCATCATTAATCTCCATCTAACCTCAACCTTCCAGAGATTTATATATTTTGCTTAATTTTATAACCACTTTAAGATAACACTTATATAAAAATAATTAGTTACATAAAAAATAACAAAAACTACAACTATAAAATAGTTATAAATAGACCTATAAAAACACTAAATTTATAAACCCAAAGATAAAAGGAATCTCCATGTCACAAGATAAAATTCAGATGCCTACCTCAGGCGGAGGGCTTGTAAGGTATTCTGAAGAAGCTAAATCTAAAATAGAGATAAAACCTGAAGTAGTCGTAGTAATCCTTGCGGTGGTTATTGTAATCGGGTTAATTTTGAAATTTACACTATAAAATGATACCTGGAATGAATCCTAAAGCAATGAAACAGGCCATGAAGAAGCTTGGCCTTAAGCAGGAAGAAATAGAGGCGAATGAAGTCATAATTAAGTGCGAAGATCGCGAGATAGTCATAAAAAACCCCCAGGTTGTTAAAATGAATATGATGGGGCAGGATTCTATTCAGATTACAGGGGATATCACTGAGAGAGATGCTGAAGTCTTTAATGAAGATGATATTAAAACCATAATGGAACAGACTGGCTGCGATGAAGAAACAGCCAGAGAATTGCTTCAGCGAGAAGGGGATATTGCTGCAGCAATACTTGCCTTTGAAAGAAAAAAAGAATAGATACTCTTTCTTAATAATCTTTATTAAATAAATTATGTTCTAAATAACAGTATGATTTCAGATATGAAAGAGATTTATGAATTAGTTAGAAAATCAAATGAGCTGTATAATAGTGCAGATCATCTAACTTATGTTACATACCCTCTTGTTAAGGATCTTAAACTAATCATAACCATCTTAGATAATCTCCATAAATCTTTGGAGTTAGGTATGGATGCTGTGCTTCAGTATGAAAGGCTTTACAAGAGAATAGGCCCAGTTCCGGAAAACTTTTCAGCAAGATATGAATTATTTAAGGATAATTGTGTGTCTAAATATGGCTTTAACAGGGAGCATCTCTTGTTGATGAAAGATTTGAGGGAAATAATAAAGAATAGGAAAGAAAGCCCGATGGAATTTATAAGAAAAGACAAGTATGTTATCTGCTCAGATGACTACGGAATGAAAACAATTACGATAGATAAGGTAAAAAACTACATTTTTCAATCCAAAAGTTTTATAATTAAGTTAAATACTATGTTTAAGAATGCTAGAGTCTTTTGATGAAATAAACAGTGCAAAGGAAGAGATAAAAAGGGCAGATCATCTGTTGTATGTTACACTAAAATACACCAGAACTGCCGACGTAATTAATAATATGATAAAAAGGCTTGCCTCTGCATTTGAAATGTGTTTTGATTTAATTCTTGAAGACCTGAAAAGAAGCAAAAAAATTAAGGAAATTCCAAAGATTGGCCTTGAAAAAGCGACCCTTCTTGAAAAATTAATGGCAAAAGACAGGGTTTTGCTGGACTATATTCATTTTTATTTTGTTTTATGGGAGATTAGAAGAGCGCCCTATGAAGGCAGGGAAGAATACAGGAAGCACATCGCATTGGTCGGAAGGGATTTTATTGTTAAGACAGATTTATTAAAAGAATATTTCGAAGTAACAAAGAATTTTGTAAAATATTGTGAAGAATGCTACCAACATGACTAGGTTTATTGGGGTTATATCTGGTAAGGGCGGTGTTGGAAAAACAACAACATCTATAAATTTAGGGACCGCTTTAACCTACTTTGGAAAAGACACAATTGTGATTGATGCAAATTTAACCACCCCAAATATTGGGGTTCATCTTGGAGTTCCAGTCCTTCCAATAAATATCAACCATGTATTGCAGGGAAAAAATACAATAACAGAGGCAATCTATGAACATCCTACAGGTACAAAAATCATTCCTGCTTCAATATCATTGTATGACTTGAAAAAAACAAATCCAGATTCATTAAAAAAACACATAAGGAGTCTTAGGACAGACATAGTGCTTGTGGACTGTGCAGCAGGTCTTGGCAGGGAAGCTTTATTGGCAGTTGATGCTGTTGATGAAATACTCATAGTCACAAACCCAGAGCTTCCGGCAATCACAGATGCCTTAAAAACAATAAGGTTGGCAGAGGAAATGGGAAAAAATGTTCTGGGTGTTATCCTTACAAGAACAAAAGAAAATAACCTGGATGTTTCAATAAATAATGTTCAGTCTATTCTTGAAAAACCAGTTCTGGGAGTTATTCCAGAATCCAAGTCTATAAGAGAGGCTTTAACCCTAAGGGATTCTGTGGTGTTTACTCACCCAAACTCCACTCCCGCAATTAATTATAAAAAATTAGCATCAGGCTTGATTGGGAGAGAGTATACTGAAGAGACAAATTCAGGATTCTTTAAAGGTTTCTTGTCCTACCTTGGTTTTAAATAAAAACATTTATAAACAATCCTTTCCAACAGTTTTCTATGAAAATGAACCGAGTTGATTGTATTCATCAGCGAGAATAATTCAGATAGTTCTAAAACCTTTAATATTGGTGGTCGTAGTATAATGGTTAGTATACGGGACTGTGGATCCTGTAATCCGGGTTCGATCCCCGGCGACCACCCTTTTGATTAAAATGAAACCGCAACTAGCTAAAGGAACAAGGGACATAATGCCTGAAGAGCAGATCTTAAGGCAGAAGATAATGAGCATACTTAGAAAGAACTTTGAATTATATGGATATTCTCCTTTAGAGACTCCAATCTTGGAAAGATATGAAACACTTGCAGCCAAGTTTGGTGCTGGCCAGGAATCAGATGCATTAAAAGAAACTTTTAAATTAAAAGATCAGGGGGACAGGGACCTTGGTTTAAGGTTTGATCTTACTGTTCCATTAGCAAGGTTTATTGCTTTAAATCCTCAGGTAAGGTTTCCGTTTAAAAGATACCAGATTGGAAGGGTTTTCAGGGATGGTCCAATAAAGTTAGGAAGATACAGGGAGTTTTGGCAGTGTGACATTGATGTTATAGGTACCAAGAACCTTGTGTATGACGCTGAGCTCCTCAAGATAGTTGATGAAATATTTAGTGAACTAAACTTTGAGATTGAGATCCAGTTGAACAGCAGGAATCTGCTTAAGGATCTGCTTGGCTATTTTGGAATTAAAAATGACCAGGACTCAGTGATAATCACATTAGATAAGATAGAAAAACTTCCAGAGCAGGAAGTTGAAAATGAGTTAAAGGAAAAAGGCATTAAAAAAGCAAAAGAGCTTATTGTTTTGTTGAGAAAAGAAAAGGATAATAAAAAAACACTTGCAAAAATAAAAAAATATGCAAAACCCGAAACTCTTAATGAAATAAATACAGTTCTTGATTATCTAACTAAGTTTAAGGTTGGCTCAGTAGTCTTGAACCCAGGGTTAGCAAGAGGGCTTTCCTATTATACTGGCCCTGTTTTTGAAGTATTTCTCAAGAACTCAGAGATAAAAAGTTCTGTTTGCGGAGGCGGGCGTTATGATAATATGATTGGCAATTTTATGGAAAGTGAACAAGAAATACCTGCAACAGGAATCTCTTTTGGCATGGATGTAATCCTTGATGCAATAAAATCAAGAGGAGACTCTGAAATAAAAACACCTGTAACAGTTTATCTAATTCCAATAAAAAATATGAATGAATGTATCCCAATCCTGCAGAAATTAAGAGATAATAATATTAATTCAGAGATGGATTACAATGAAAAGAATATCTCTAAAAATCTGGACTATGCAAACAAATTAAGCATACCTTATGTATTAATCTGTGGCCCCAGAGAATTAGAAGAGAATAAACTCAAGCTTAAGAATATGATTTCTGGTGAGGAAAAACTTTTGAGTCTTAACGAAATCATTAAGTTATTGAAAAACATCAATCAGAATTAAGTTTGTGATTTATGGGTTTGGTGATGTAAATTTCATTGAATGATTCTGGTTGTTGCATGTCTACTTTTTCCTGTGTGTCCAGATGTAATAAAGGAATTAATGTATAAATAATCTCTTCCTTCCTTTTTGAAGGAACCAATTCAGAAAAAGTGATAGTCTCCTTCTCCTGTAAAAATTTCATGACGTTTTCATAAACATTTTTTATTAAGGCAGTTATGTCCACCTTTCTTTCAGGAATTTCAACATGGATTCTTTCATCTTGGATTCTCTTCATGACTTTTCTGTGTCCAATCATCAATGCTTTTTGCAAAGCAGACATCAAGTCATTTAATGTGATCTTTCTCTTTCTTGCCTGTGGAGTTTTCATGGCTAACTGTGGTATCTTAACCTTAGACCTGTCAATCCCCTGGCCAAGCTCTTCATATGCTCCTTCTTCAGGAGGATACAATAAAGCATCTAGGTTGACAAGGTCTTCTTCAACTAATTTATAGGACTTAATTCTTAATAAAAAAGATGCAGCCAACACTATCTTTCCTGAAACAAAGAAATTAGCTTCTTGCATCGCCCTTACAACTTCAATGTATTTATTTGTTAATTTAGAAATATCAACGTTCCATGGGTCAATCTCTTCGCTTTTTATTAATTCTTGAATAATTGTCTGCCAGGTAATTTCATCATCCTTCATCAATAAATCATAAATCCTTTCATGCATGTGTTTATTAAAAAAGGCTGATTTATAAAGATTTACCATAAGAAAAATTTAAAAGGTTCTTAATCTCCCCTTTATTATGATAGATTTGGTTTTGGCAGATTTTGACAATCCTCAGGACTATGGCTTTTCTGGTTTTTATAAGGTTAAATCATATAATATCAAAAACCCAAAAGAAATAAACAAAATAAAAGAACATATTATTGTTGTTGAAGGGGGCTCTTTGAACTACGAAATAATCTGTAACGGCAAAGTTGATGTTCTGCTAAACCCAGAGAGTGATTCTCAAAGAGACTTCATTCATTCCAGGAACTCAGGATTAAATCAGGCTTTATGCAAATTAATGTATAAAAAAGGAATGGCTCTAGGCCTAAGCATTTCAAATATTTTACTTTCAAAAAGTAAAGCAGAATTAATTGGCAGGATAAGGCAGAACATAATGTTATGCAGAAAATACAAGGTTCCAATCTTGATTTCAAGTTTTGCATCAAAAAAAGAACAGCTGAGGCATTACAATGATATTAAAACCGTTGCTTTGTTTTTAGGCCTAAGTACCCAAGATTTTAAAGAATCCTCTTGTTTATTTGAGAAAATTTTAAAGGATAAAGAAGAAGTTGTTATTCCTGGTTTGAGGGTTCTAAAGAATTAACCCACTTAATTTTTGATCCTTCCTCCTTTTTATATAGATTCTAATACCACCCATAAATTATATATGTTGGAAACATTTAAATATAAGCATCTATAGTAAAATACTACTTAGAGGTGGTAATTAAAGTAAAAACCTATAGGAGAGAATAAAAATGAAAAAACTATTAGCTATATTAGCTATATTTTTAGTTGGATTTTCTGGTGTAGTTCTAGCTTGGAACCAACCATCAAAAGATACAACTTTCGTTAATATTGGTAATGTTTACCAAGAAAAAGTCGCAAAATCCATGAATGGATGGAGTGATCCATACTATGGGGCAAATTTTGAAAATATCTTCAAAGATGCTAAGAAAACAGTATCCAAGGCTGGAGCAATTAATGTAGCTATTGCCTACGGACCAACTTCTTATGGCGGAGCAGATTGTACTGAAATTCAAGGCGATAGCACAATGTCTGGAACCTGTTCATTCAGGATGGTCGTAGCACCCAGTGAATGTACAGAAGAAGGAAGAGAAGCATCTGTAAATGTGCCTATCAGAAATTCAAAAGGACAGATCCAAAGAACAATAAGCATAAGACACTTAGATGGATACGCTGATGACAGCTTCAATGTTTACCTAGAAGACGGAGATAAAAGCTGGTTAATTGGAACTTATGAAGACAGTCTTAATACAGAAACATGGGTAACAAGTAATTTTGTATTACCAATTACAACTTCAGAAAACTGTATGGATGACGGTGGAAACTACTTGATGGGAGATATTAATTGTGAAGCTAGTTACGCATACAAGTATCTATCCCTAAAAAATGCACCTAAAGCAAAGATAGTTATTGAAGCTACTGGTGACTTCTGGGGTGGATGTGGTACCTACGGACAACTAGCAATAAGTTCAATTGCTTTAAATTAAGCCTTAATTAGGCTTTTTTCTTCTTTTTTATATAGATTCTAATACTACTTATGAGTAATATATCTTAGAAACATTTAAATATAAGCATATATATTAAAAGATACTATTTAGAGGTGGTAATTGAGGTGTATAATAATACGGAGATAAACAAAAATGAAAAGAATTTTAGCTATAATGGCTGTTTTTGTACTTGCATTCGTAGGAATAGCAAGTGCTACAGTAACTCCAAATTTTGCAATTTCTAAAGACGTTATTGTAACTGGAGACTGGGTTTACAATGGTGGATGGACTCTACCAGCTGAAAAACCAATAACTGCAACATACCAAATGGAAGCAGTTAGTCAAGACGCACTAAATGTATTTTATGGTGAAACTGAAGTTTTAGGTCAACCATGGAAATATCAGTTAATGAGTGAATTGAGCATTGATGCTCCATCAACCATATCTAACCAGTTGAATGTAGTAACTGTTAATGACCCAAAAATAAGTCCAGAGATAGATCAAGATGGATTTACAACATATAACTTCGAAAATCACAACTATGGTAAATTTACCGCATCACATCTTGTTGTTAATGGACAAGGTTGGGCAACTATCTTTACAGGATTAACTGCACAGTCTGAGATTACACAACTTGTAGGAGTAGGAATAAACTAAAAGGGATTTTCCCTTTTTTATTTTTTTTAAAATGAAACAAATAACAATCGCATTTATGGTATTGATTTTATTTAGTGTTCCAACTCTTGCAGCAGTTGACGCAACAGACTTAGAAATTACAAATATTGTATATGCACCAGAAGGAAATGTTGATTTTAATGCAGATATACTTGCTGGTGGCGATGTAGACGTTACAGTTAACGGAGTAAGTATGAGTGGCTTACAGAACCAGATTTCAACTATGAGTTTGACAATGGAGCAAAATCAATATGATACTATCCTGGCTGGAAGTACTGGTGGGGGAATACTAAACACAGTAACTAACAGATTTGTTAAAGCTATGCAGTGGTTAGCAGGAGAAAGAAAAGGAATCCCTGGAGAAGCAGAAAAAGCAATTGCCTTATCTATGGATGGATATTTTGCCTCTGACCAAGATACACAATTTTTGTATGATCATATAAAAATACTCTCAATGAGGATAGAAGCGTTAGAAAATACTATGGATGAAATACAGGAAGAGGCTTATTGCCAGGCAACTTTGGATGTTATGCATAAATATAACTTAAGAACTGCAAGTTGCGGAGACACGACATTCTATAATCATATGAAGGACCCAATTACTGGAGAGGATTTGGTCATTTCTATTGAGACAGTAGAATAATCCTTCTTTCTTTTTTAATATTTAAAAAGTCATAATAAACTAAAGTAACAATAAATTTATAAAAGAATAAATATCCTACTAACTAATGGGGAAAACGGCCATAGCAGTAGTAATAATCTTATTGTTTTCTGTTTCCTTGGTTATGGCTTTAAGTTCTAACTCTAAAATCGATGTTAGGATAAATACTTTTGAAAATATAGAAAAAGAAATAAGTTCAAAAGGTAATGCTAGGGTTATAATTACTACAAATAATGCTAAACAAATTGGAATGGCTAGTGTTGGTTTAGGTTATAAGAAGAATAATATTAAAAAAATAGGAGAAAAAACCTATGTTTTGGATGTTGATAATAAAAAACTTGAGGAACTTAAACAGGATAAAAATATTTATAGTTTTGAGTTAGATCAAGAAATTCATGCTTTTCTTTCTGAGTCTGTTCCTTTGGTTAGGTCTGATATAGTTAATTCTTTAGTTTACAACGAGAATATTACAGGAAAAAATGTTGGAATTTGTATCCTTGATACTGGAATAGACAAAACACATGAAGCTTTTCAGGATAGAGTTGTAAATGAAAAATGTTTTTGTAATGGTTGTTGTCAGGGTTTTGATATAAGTGATGATGCAACAGATGATAATGGACATGGAACACATGTTGCGGGAATAGCTGCTGCTAATAGCAATATTGTCAGGGGAGTTGCACCAGAAGCGAACATAATTGCTGTTAAGATATTGGATAACAAAGGAGACGGTGATTTATCTGATGCTATTCTGGGAATAAATTATTGTATTAAGAATAAAGATTTATTTAATATTAATATCATTAGTATGAGTTTTGGTGGAGGATCTTATCCTAATTATTGTGATGGTGATTTTCCTTCTTATAGAGATGCCATTAATCTGGCTGTTGCGAATAATATAACTGTTGTTGCTGCTTCGGGTAATAGTGCTAATTTAACTTCTATAGCTGCCCCGGCATGTATTGAAAATGTAACTTCTGTAGGAGCCATCTATGATGCAAACTTCGGTTTAGTACCTTGGGGAGTTTGTACAGATTCAGAAACTTCAGTAGATAAAATTGCTTGTTTTACAAACAGAAATAATCTTCTAGATTTACTTGCCCCAGGAACAGCAATATATTCAACTTGGTTAAGTAATAGTTATTCTACAGGTCATGGAACCTCTCAAGCA
The DNA here is from genome assembly GCA_028713535.1 of Candidatus Nanoarchaeia archaeon. Lineage (GTDB taxonomy): Archaea > Nanobdellota > Nanobdellia > SCGC-AAA011-G17 > JACPNG01 > JAQTMY01. The sequence continues at coordinate 16,943 of JAQTOC010000005.1, forward strand.
GTTCCACATGTTTCAGGTGCAATAGCTTTATTGCAACAATATAAAAAAGAAGAGTCAAATTCAACCTTAACCCCTTTAGAAATTGAAACTATCCTAAAACAAACAGGAAAACAGATTTATGATTCCTCAACAAACCTGACTTTTTCAAGAATAGATGTTTACGAAGCCCTAGAATCCATAGATGAAAAAGCACCTTCAATTTATGATTTCAAAATCCAGGAAAATATAAAAAACAATGAAAATATAACATTTGATTTTAATGCTTCAGATATTTTCTTAAACTCAAAATATTTGGAAATTAATTCACAGATTTATCCAATAGATTATATTTTGGATACCTCCCAGTTTAGTATTTCAGACACAGTAACCTACAGATATTATGCAAATGATACAAATAACAATACTAATTCTTCAGACTTATTTTCGTTTAAGATACAGGGTTATCCAATAATAAATATAATCTCTCCATCAAATAATTCTTATTTGTTAAATGGAACAAATGAATTTAGCTACTATGCCACCGACGATGATTTAGCTAATTGTACTTTAAGTGTAAACAACCAAGAATTTTTCAATCAAACTACAAATGGAACAATAATGAATCAAACAATTAATCTTCAAGAAGATGGAAGTTACACCGTTTACTGTTATGATGCTCTTTCAAATTACAATGAAGAAATAAACTTCTTTACTGTAGACCTTACGAATGAACCAGAAGTAGAAAATATTAATTTTGTTAGCTCTTTAAGTTATAATCAGCCTCAAAATATAACTGTAACCTTAAAAGATTATGATCCTATCTCAGAAGTATTCATAGATATAAATGGAAATCAAACAATGACTTATATTAATCCTTATTATGAGTATTCATTTATCCCACCCGCTTGTGGGAATATTAACTTTATAATTTACTTTAAGGATGCTCTTAATTATCTTGGTAAATATGAAAATAGTTTTACAGTAAGTTGTTGTGGCAACAGTGTTTGTGATAATTCAGAAACATGTTCATCCTGTTCATCAGATTGCGGAGCCTGCTCATCCAGTTCTTCCGGAGGTTCAGGAGGCGGAGGAGGCGGTGGTGGAGGGCACAGTAGTTCAAGTGTAACCACTAATTCAGTTTCATCAGCAAATGAGACTATAGTCCAAAAACAATCTTTATCTCAAGATGAAAAGAACAATGAAACCCTGGAATCAGAAAAACAACAAGAAGAAACAAATGAAGTTTCAGGATCAACAACTGGTTTAGCTGTTAAAGCACCACCAAAAATATTGTTTAACTGGAAGAATATTGTAGCGGGTTTAGTCTTGCTGTGTTTATTGTTTGCTGGCATCAAGGATCTTCATATTTTCCATAAAAGAAAGAAGTAATCAATCCTCTATTTTATAAATTTCCCACCTTACTTTTTTATTTTCTATAGCATCCCTGACCTTTCTTTCAGAACTTGATAAATTTGAATTTCCAGACTTGACTTCAACAAAGATAACCTCTTCTGTGTTTCTTTCTTTGTTGCCCTTAAATACTATAAAGTCAATAGGACTCCCAATAAACCTTGCTTCAGTTGGATCATAAGGGAAGTTAGGCAAGTAAGGGGCTAACTGCTCAGAAAATTTTCCAGTCAAAACACTTCTTGATCTCTTGATTGCGTCCTCTCTAATTTCTGGAACAAGGTTTCTCTCCCAGTATTTATTTGTTATAAACTTGCCTAAAAAATAACCGACAATTATAGAAACCAAGATTATCCCTGATACAACTAAAATAGTAATAATCTCCATAGCAATAAAAAAATAACCTTCTTATTAATTCTTTTGGTCTTTTATCCTCTCTTTTAATTTTATGATTTCTTCAACAGTGCATGTAGCAGTTCCTTTCTTCCTTACAACCACCCCGCCTGCATAGTTTGCAATCTTTGCAGTGTCCAACAAGGATAATCCTGAAACTAAGCCAAGTGCGATTGCAGCAGCAACAGTATCTCCTGCACCTGTAACATCAACCGCATCAGTAACTACCGCATCAATTATGTATCCTTTTGAATCATCAAAAGCAACCATTCCCTTAGAGCCCCTTGTTATTACTAAATATTTTAAATTAAGCCTCTCCTTTAATTTAATCCCAATCTCCTTTACCATTTCATTGGAAATGTCTTCACCAGAAACATAGTCTGTTCCATGTAATGCAGAATATGCCTCAAATTCATTAGGGGCTAAAACCGTGAAATTATTAAATTCATTTAGTTTTGGCCTTGAATCTCCCACCTTAATCTTGTCTAATGTTGAAATAAACTGAATAAGTTCTTTAGTGACTATACCTTTGCTGTAATCAGCGACGACAATCGCATCTATCTCATTTATTTTTTCCTTTATTTTTTCTATTAGTATATTTGTTTGTTCCTTAGTTAGGTCTCCCTGCGGTTTTGTGTCAATTCTTATTATTTGGTTATGTTGCCCATGTGACCCAGAAGCACTTGCATATATTTTTTCATAAACGTGGGTTTTCCTTTCTTTTAATTGAATTATTCCAGAAGTATCAACTCCGTTTTTCTTGAATATTTCTATCATCAAATCTCCAGCTTCATCTTCCCCTATTATTGTGATGGGTATTACAACTCCTCCCAAAGAATGAACATTGTTTGCAGTATTCCCTGCCCCTCCAAACGCCTTAGTTTCATTCAATGGATGGGCTACAACACATGGCTCTTCCTTGCTTAAATAATGGGCAAGGTTATACCTGCAATAATCTAATGAAAAATCTCCTACAACAGCTATCCTTTTTGGTTTTAGTCTTTGAGGCATAAGAAACTTGTTATTTTTTTGTTTTTAAAGATTATTGGTAAAATAAACTATATTTATTTAACCCGTCTGCTCTCTTTTATTATCTCTTTGAAAATGCCGTCTAGATTCATTTCTTTATGTTTCCTGTTCTTTAGCATCTCTTTTTCTCTCTTGAGGTCTCTTACATAACCCCCCTTAGAAGTCCTGTATTTTATTATTTTCTGGCATATTTTTTTCCTTTTGGCAAGAAGTTTTATTATTTCCCTATCAATCTTGTCTATGTTTACTCGTTCCTTTTTTATGTCTATTTTTGAAAAACCCATTTTATACTAATTAAGTCAACCAAAACCTTTATAAAGCTTCTTTTTAAACAATTAATGTGGAGAGAAAAGAAAGCATAGGGGTTTTCTAATATGAAAAAACTAAAACCTTTAATCCCCTCATTGAGAGAAAGGAAGAGATATGTTGTATATGAAGTTCATTCAAATGACAGACTTGCTAATCTAAAAGACGAAATCTTAAGCTCTATTAGGAAGTTTTTGGGTTCTTTTGGCCTGGCAAAGGCAGGCGTACAGATGTTAGACATTAAAAACAACAAAGGAATAATAAAGGTAAACAACAAAGAGTTAAATAATGTTAAAACCGCATTAATCCTGACAAATAAAATAAACCAAAAGGATGTTTATGTTCAACCGATTTTTGTTACAGGTTTACTTAGAAAAGCAAAATTAAAAATAGGAGGAGATTAAATATGCAACAAGTTCAGCATCAGATGATGGGTTATGATAGGGCTTCTACTATGTTCTCTCCAGATGGTAGATTATTACAGGTAGAATATGCTAAAAAGACAGTAAGACAGGGATCTAGCGCAATAGGTGTCGTTTGTAAAGACGGAGCTGTATTAGTAGCAGATAAAAGAGTTGTTGAAAAATTAATATTGCCGCACTCTGTGGAAAAAATATTTCAGGTGGATGATCATATTGCTGCTACACCAACTGGCTTAGTGATGGATGGTAGAGTCTTAATAGAAAGAGCTCAAGTAATTGCTCAGCAGCACAGGGTAACCTATGACGATAACATAGACATACTCAGTCTTGTAAAGGAAATATCAGACATTAAGCAGGCTCACACACAATACGGGGGTGTAAGGCCATTTGGTGTTTCATTATTGATTGTTGGTGTGAATGATACAAGTCATTTGTATATGACAGACCCAACAGGGATTTATTTTGAATACAAGGCAACAGCAATAGGTGAGTTTGAGCAGGAAATAAAAAATATTCTTGAAAAGTCCTACAAGGAAACCATGAATATGGATGCAGGGATTAAATTAGGAGTCGGTGCTCTTAAAACCGTACTTGGAAAAGAATTTTCAATGGATAGGGTTGACGCGATAAGAATTCCAAGAGCCACCAAGAAATTTGAAAGATTGACTACAGAGGACTTAAAAAAATATAATCTATAAAAATGGTAAACATTGATGAAGCTGTAACAGCAAAAATCACAAAACAGGGAATTAAGTTTGAGATTTTGGTAGACTGCGATAAAGCAATGCAGTTCAGGGAAGGCAAACTTAAGGATATTAGCGATGTCCTTGCAACAAACGAAATATTCAAGGACGTTAAAAAAGGATTACTAGCTTCAGAACACGAACTACAAAATATTTTCAAGACAACAAACCCTGAGGACATCTCCAAAGAGATAATAAAACACGGAGAAATCCAGGTAACAGCAGAATATAAAAACAAAGAACATGAACAAAAAAAGAAAAGGATTATTGATATAATAAGGACAAACGCAATAAATCCTCAAACAGGCTTGCCTCATCCTGCAGAAAGAATTAAAAATGCGATTGAGCAGGCCAAAGTTCATATTGATGAACACAGAAAAGCTGAAGAGCAGATACAAGATGTATTGAAAAAAATAAATCCAATCCTTCCAATCAAATTTGAAGTTAGGAAGATTGAGACAATAGTTCCTGCTCATTATGCCAGTCATGCTTACAGCTTTTTAAAGCAGTTCAGTAAACTGTCAAAAGAAGAATGGCTTGGCGATGGTTCTTTGTTGGCTGTTCTGGAAATTCCCGCAGGTCTTCAGGAAGAATTCGAAAACTCCATAAATTCGTTGACGCATGGAGAAGCAGAAATTAAGATAATTAATCTAAAATAGGAGGACAAAAATGGGATTAATGGTAGATGAAAAGGATGTAGTCCTTCCTGGGCAAATCATTGCTGAAGGAATGGATTTCCTGCCTGCTATGAATACCTATAGAGATGAAAATAATATAGTTTCTACAAGGATAGGATTCATAAAGATGTCTGGAAGATCAATTAATGTTATACCTCTTTCAGGCCCATATATTCCAAAGGTAGGAGATACAGTTATAGGTAGAGTTTCAAACATAGGCCTATCGTCTTGGTCTGTTAATGTGGGGTATGCATACGAAGCTGCTCTCTCACTAAAAGATGCAACCTCTGAATATATACAAAGAGGATCTGACCTGTCTCAGTATTATGACATAGGCGACTTTGTTGTAGCAAAAATAATAAACGTAACCAAGATGAAGTTCATGGATCTTACTACAAAAGGACCTGGACTAAGGAAACTTAACGGCGGGTTATTAGTCAAAGTAACCCCAAGCAAGGTTCCAAGAGTAATTGGAAAACAGGGTTCAATGATATCTGTTGTAAAAAATGCAACAAATACAAGAATTATTGTAGGACAAAATGGCTGGGTATGGATACAGGGAGAAAACCCAGAAGATGTAAAGAAAGCAGCAGAAGCACTTCTTATGATAGACCAGCAGGCTATCTCAGAAGGCCTGACAGACAGAATTGAAAAATTTCTAGGAGGTAAAAAAAATGACAACAACAACATACAAGAAGAGATCTGATGGCAGAAGATTTGACGAACCTAGAGAGATGGAAGCAAAGGTCGGAGTTGTTCCTAGAGCAGACGGTTCTGCAATGTTTAAGGCTGGTAAATCGTTGGCTATAGCAGCAGTTTATGGCCCAAGACAGATGAACCCTGCTTTTATGAGAAACCCAAAGAAAGGGACACTAAGAGTAAATTATAATATGATGGCCTTTTCAGGTTCTGGAGAAAGAGTAAGACCTGGCCCATCTAGAAGAAGCAAGGAAATTAACTTAGTAATTGAAAAAGCATTTGAACCTGTTATTGACACAACCGAATTTTCAAACACTGCAATAGACCTTTACATTGATTTAATACAGACTGATGCAGGAACAAGATGTGCTGCAATAAACGCAGCAACATTGGCTTTGGCAGATGCAGGAATTAATATGAAAGAGATGATATCTGCTATGGCTATAGGAAAAGTTCATGACAAGATTTGCATAGACTTAACAAAAGAAGAGGAAGACATGGAAGCAGTGGATATTCCAATTGCTATGACATCAAATAGTGGAAAGGTAACTCTGCTGCAAATGGATGGAGTTATCTCAAGAGAGGATTTGAAAGAGGTTCTAAGACAAGCTAGAGATGCAACTTTGAAAGTTTATGAAGTGCAAAAAAAAGCATTGATGGAAAAGTACGGAGGCAAAAATGAATAAGGAATATGTCAAAGAACTGATCAAACAAGGAAAAAGAATGGATGGAAGGTCTCTTGAAGAATACAGGAACATTGTTGTTGAATACGGGATCAGCCCAAAAAATGCAGAAGGATCAGCAAGGGTAAAAATCGGAGAAACCGAAGTTGTCTGTGGTATTAAGTTTGAGGTTGGAACTCCATTCCCTGACAAACCTGACGAAGGAACAATAATGGTTAATGCAGAGCTTTCTCCATTAAGTTCGCCTGATTTTGAATCTGGCCCTCCAGGAATAGAGTCAATTGAATTGGCAAGAGTCGTTGACAGAGGTATAAGGGAAAGCAAGGCAATAGATTTCAAGAGCTTATGCATAAAGGCCGGAGAAAAAGTCTGGATGGTTTTCATAGACATCTACCCAGTAAACAATGCCGGAAATTTGTTTGATGCAGCAGCCTTGGCAGCGCTTGCAGCTTTGAAAGATACAAAGTTTCCAAAATATGATGAGAAAGAAGGAAAGATTGTTTATGATGAAAAAACAAAGAATGAACTTAAGCTGGTAGAGCTGCCTGTAGAGGTTACAGTCTGCAAGATCAAGAACACTTTCTTCTTGGATCCAACAGATGAGGAAGAGGAAGCTGTAGATGCAAGACTTACCGTTGCTGTGTTGGAAGATGGCAAGTTAGCAGCATTGCAAAAAGGCGGAGAGGATGCACTAACCCCAGAAGACATAGACAGAATGATTGAAACAGCACAGAAGCATTCAAAAATAGTGAGGTCAAAACTATGATAAAGCACTATACAAAGTATGAAAGAGCAAGAATAATCGGAGCAAGAGCTTTACAGCTTTCTATGGGCGCCCCAATGCTTCTTAAACTTAAAAAAGAAGATCTTGAGAAAATAAACTACAGCCCCATAGATATTGCAAAGACTGAGTACGACCAAGGTATTATTCCTATAACAATCAGAAGGCCATTGCCTGGAAGATTAAGGGAATAACTTTTTCTTTTTTATTAGTTTTATTCTATGATAATATTTATAAATAATCTAATCTCTAAATTTTACTATTTTCAATTAATCTCTTGTAAAAGGATATTATGACGGGAAAACCCGTTTTGTATTCTCTTTTCGAGAGAAGATCGTTCTTTAATTTACAAGGATGAATGGGAAAAGGCTATTAGGAGGCATTAATGTCTAATAAGTCTAATGAGAAGAACCCTACCCGTAAAAAAATTAGGAGGGTCAAGAGGAGATTAATTAAAAAATCAGGAGGAGTTAACAAACCTAAATTAGTTAAACCAGTTAAAATTAAAAAGAGTTTCGAGAACGACCTAACCCTAATGGATGAAGTGCGTCGCCTCATGAATGGAGATGGAAAAGATCGTTTCATGAGAAACGAATTTGTTCCACTAAAAGAAAAGGAATCAGATAGGATATCCCTTCCAACAGATCCAGATCCAGACCCGCTTGCAGAAAAAAATCATATCGAGCTCGGGAAAAAAGGTCTAAACTGCATGCCCCCGATAAAAAAATCTTTTTGATAATGAAATATTGCCCTCTTACTCCTAGAGGGCTTTATTTTTACAAGTAGGGTATATACAAATATAATAAAATCTTTATAAATCCATAAAACTGAAAAATATCAATGAAAATAAAAAAAATAGGGGCAAAGAAAATTCTAAACTCAAAAAAACAGCCAGCCATAGAGATAACAATAAATAATTCTTTCAAAGGATCTGCCCCATCAGGAACCTCAAAAGGAAAACACGAAGTTTCTGATTACGGAAGAAATGGATTAATCCACGCAATAAGAACAATAAACAAAAATAAAGATATCCTTAATTTTGAGTTTAATAATTTTAATGACCTTAGATATATAGAAAAAAGATTCTCAAGCCTGGGAGGGAACACTGTTATTGCATTGGAATCTGCCCTGCTAAAATCTATCTCTTCAAATAGTGTCTGGAGATTTTTAAATCCACGGGCATACAAGCTCCCAAGACCACTTGGAAATGTTATTGGCGGGGGTTTGCATGTTAAGGGAACTTCCCCTGATTTTCAGGAATTTCTTTTGATGCCAATGTCAGAGGATTTTTATAAAAACAAGAGAGCAATGGAACTTATTTATAATAATATTGGAAAAAAACTTAACTATCCAAAAAAAACTGCAGAGTCTGCATTCTCCCCAAACCTGCCAAATATAGAAGTTATAAAACTTTTAAAGAAAACAATAGAGGAATTAGAATATCATTTTGATTTTCCAGTCCATGTTGGTTTGGATGTCGCATCCACTTCATTTTATAAAAATCGATTTTATAACTATAAAAACTTCTCAAAGGATATCAAAAATAAAAAATTAAATAAAGAATCCCAGATGATTTACATTAATTCCTTGATTGAGGAATTTGACCTAAGATACGTAGAAGATCCATTGTACGAGGAGGATTTTGATGGGTTCTCAAGGTTAAAGGGCTCTTTAATTTGCGGGGATGATTTAATCTGCACAGATATTAAAAGGCTTAAAAAAGCAAAGATAAATGCAGTCATTATAAAGCCAAACCAGATTGGTTCCTTGATAAAAACAAAGGAAATAGTTGATTACTGTAAAAAAAATAACATAACTCCAATAATCTCTCATCGTTCTGGAGAGACCAATGATGTTTTGATATCTCATTTGGCAGTTGCATGGGAAATCCCGTTCATCAAGACAGGCATAATGGGCAGTGAAAGAAAAGCCAAATTAAATGAACTGGTTAAAATAGAAAAAGAGATTTAATTTATCTTTTTTATCCAATCCAAAAATATTTTTTTAATTTCTTCTAAATGTTTTTCATCTTTGAAGGTATGAGGCGCATTTTTGATTATATGTAATTCTTTTTTTCCAGGTAATTTTTTATAAAGGATTTTTTGATGTTTGGGAGGAGTACTTTCATCCTTCTCACCAACAATTAACAGAACAGGCATAGTTAAATTTTCAACTTTATCCAGCAGATTGTATTTTAATCTGTCTTCAAAATGAGCCCATTTTAGTTTTTTCATTAAACCCGGTTTTGTGCTGCTTTCTTTAATCATCCATCCGTTTCTTTTCCATTCTGGCCACTCTTTTTTATGTACTTCCATACTTAGTTTACCTGATACAACCACAGATATTGGAGCTAAAGCTTTTACCTTAGTCGGATAATTCTCTGCATATAATGCAACAGATATTCCGCCCAAACTATGGCCCACCAAACAAAAAGGTTCTTCATACCATCTTTGGCTCTTAGCCCATTTAATAATATCTTCCAAGTCTTCGTAATAATTAGTTATAGTAGCATCTTCATAATTGCCCTCGCTCTCTCCAAAAGTATGAGTAACATCAAATCTCACAGTGCTATATCCTGATTCAATAAAAGCTCGAGAGAAGGTTTTAATATGTTTCTGATCTTTTGATCCTCCTAAACCATGCATAACGAAAACCAGACCTTTTTGATTTTTAACAAGTTCAAGAACTAAAACTAAACGTTTGCTTTCTCTATTCTTTATTGTTATTTTTTCTTCCACACAAAAAACAAAAAAGAACTAATATTTAAATTATTCTTCAACGTAAAAATCTTCCAGTTTGGCTGTAAATTCAGAATCTGATTTGATTTCTCCCTTGGTCTTTAAATATTCTTTTGCAAGAATATAATAGAATAAAGCCAGGCTTTTTCTTCCTTTATTGTTGCATGGGACAACCAAGTCAAGATTGTTTGCCTCGTTGTTTGTATCGCATAAGGCAACGATAGGAACTCCTGCTGAAACAGCATCCCTTATTGCATTTTTATCAACCCATGGGTCAGAAACCACAAGTATTTTTGCTTCTTGGAAATTCTCAAGGCTTGGGTTTGTCAAGATTCCAGGAGGGTATCTTCCTGCATAAACTTTCATTCCTGTTAATTTAGCGCACATTTTTATTGCTCTATGCCCATTTTCCCTTCTGCAAACAAGAAGAATTTCTCCAGGATTGTATGTAGCTAAGAATTTAGTAGCAACTCCAATCCTGTCATTTATTTTTTGAACATTTAATACAGACAATCCGTCTGGCCTAATCTTGTATATGAATGGCTCCATGTATTTTGTTTTGTACTTAGTCCCAATATGTAATCCAACCTTAAGGTAGCTGTCTAGAGGAACAAGTAGGTTTTCTGCCTTTTGTTCTTCTTCAATTGTTTCTTTCTTTTTTTTCTCCATTGGTTTTTGTGTTATCATTTTCCTTTGCCCTTTTCTTCAACCTTTGTTGCAACTTTTGCTGTTTTGATTTCTGTTTTTTCTTCTTTGACCTCTTCAGCAGCTCCTTCTTTTGGAGCAGCAGCCTTTTCTTCAGCCTTCTTGGCTTTGGCCTTCATTATCTCTAATTCAGGAGCTAATTCTCTTTGTTTAGCTTCTAGATCCTCTTTTAATTTCTTTGTTTTTTTATCATCATGAACTTCTTTTCCTTCGTTTATTTCTTTATCATATTTCCCTTTATTAATATCCTCGTTAATCTCAACAGCAGTCTTGCCTTCAACTAAAATGCCCATCGAGTTGCATGAACCAACAATATTTTTCACAGCAGCTTTTAAGTCCCTTACAAACATAGCATCCTTCTTCATCTTGGCTATTTTAATGCACTGCTCTATAGAAAGATTAGCAACCTTTTCAACATGAACATATCCTGCACCTTTTTGCAGGTTAACTTCTTTTTTAATTAACTGAGAAACCGGAGGAGTACCAATTTCAACTTCGTATTCCTTTGTTTCAGTATTTACAATGACAGTAACAGGAACTTTCATCCCTTTAAATGACTGGGTTTTTTGGTTTATTGTATCTACTACTCCTTTAATGTTTACTTTATATGATCCTAATGCAGGTCCCAACGGAGGAGCGGCTGTAGCTTTCCCACCTTCAACCAATATCTCAACTTTTTCCTTACTCATTGTCTTCTTCCTCTTCACCCTCTCGTCTTATGACCTTAACCGCATCTATTTTTAAAGTCATCGGTATTGGAACTGCAGCTTCAAGCAATTCCAGGACAACTTCTTCTTTTGACTCGTCAATCCTGGTGATTTTTGCTTTTTCTCTCTTGAATGGACCAGAAATAATTTCAACAATATCTCCCTTTTTGATATTGACTTCTTGTTTTCCTTGCTCTAACATTGGATCTATTTCTTCATAAGAAACTGTGTTAGGTAACAATCCTCTAGCATAAGGTACTCCTTTGAAAGACTCTTCAGCATTTTGCCTGTCTTTAGCTTCTATGAAGATGTAACCTCTCAGGCCGTGTGGTTTTATAACAGCATAAACTTCTAGCTGTTTTTTTTGAGCATTGCCAGTAACAAAGTCAACTACTTGATCTTCCCTGTTTGCTGTAGTTCTTAATGCAAATATTTGGTTCATCTTAATACCATCTGGAATATTACAGTAATAATAAATCCAATTGCTCCTATTGCAGCTATTCCGATTGCGCTGACCTTTACAATTGCCATAAACTCTGTCTTTGAGGGTTTTTTAGTTACCTGAAATACCCTCTTGCATTCTCTTAAAAATGATACAAATTTACTGAGTATATTCATAGTTAGGAAGGAAAAATAAGCATTTATAAAGCTTTTGATTGAGGTTTTTAGAAAGATTTTTATATGCTAAAAAATAGGTTTAAGTTATGAAAATAAAAGAGGATGGTCCTAGAGGGGTAAAAAGGATAAGTCTTATCAAAGTTATCATTGTTGTTTTGATCCTTGCCCAAGTGCTTAGCCTGTATTTTATTTTTGATTTAAGAAACAAGCAGCAGGAAATAATAGACCAAACAATGAAAGGATGGCAATTGAGATGCTCAAAAACAGAGGTCTTTGAAACGAGTTCAAATTTTGCAAGCTGTACTGACCCAGCCTGTGTTGATATTGCCGCAGGCATTCAGAAATGTGTTTGTTCAGACAATAAGAAGAATTGGTATAAAACAAAATGCGTAGAAGCAACAAAAGTTATTCCGGTAATATATGAACAAACAAATAAAACTAGTCAATAAATTCTATTCCTAATTCATTCTCTATCTCAGAGGAGCCTTCTTTCTTTGAGCCGTGTTTAGCTCCAAATATCTGAGGGGACTTTACTCCTGTTACAATTAGCAGGGTTCTTATTGTCCTGTCTAAATCTTCAGAGATTTGTGCACCCCAAATTATTCTTGCATCTTCATCTAATCTTGAAGATACAGCTTCAACCACCCTTCTGGCTTCTTCCAAAGTCATATCTCTTCCCCCAGAGACATTAATCAGAGCACCATTTGCTCCAGAAATATCAACATCAAGTAAAGGATTTGAAATTGCTTTTTCAACAGCTTCAACAGCTCTGTTTTCAGTATCAGACTCACCCACACCTATCATTGCAACTCCTCCATTGCCCATTACAGCCCTTATGTCTGCAAAGTCAAGGTTAACCAATCCAGCTTTAGTTACCAATTCAGCTATTCCTTTGACAGCATTCGTCAAGATTTCATCTGCTACCTTAAATGCAGTATGTAATGGTAAGTCAGGAGCTAATTCAAGCAGTTTATCATTAGGTATTACAATTAATGTATCAACAATATGCTCTAATTTTTCAAGACCAATCATTGCATTTTCATATCTTCTTGATCCTTCCATCTCAAAAGGCAAAGTAACAATTGCTACAGTTAAGCAACCCATTTTTTTTGCTACTTCAGCAACAACAGGTGCAGCACCAGTTCCTGTTCCTCCACCTAAACCGCATGTAATGAATATTAAATCAGAACCATGGATCTTCTCTTTTATTTCATGCTCTGTTTCTCTTGCTGCCTGCTCTCCCACCTGGGGGATAGATCCAGCACCAAGTCCCATTGTTATTTCTCTTCCAATTAAAATTTTAGATCCAGCATTGGTATATAATAAATCCTGGGCATCTGTGTTTATCGCAATAGTCTCTGTTCCTGTGATTCCTACCTCAGTCATCCTGTTTATTGTGTTGTTTCCTGCACCACCGCATCCAACAACCTTGATTTTAGCCCTTTGTTTTGATAAAATTTGTTCAAGTTCCTCATCGATTTCAGAAGTCCTTTGAGGCATTCTTTTAAGGTCAAGCTCCTCGTTATTTTTTACCTCTCTTATAATCCTATCCATGTTCTAAATGAATTTATTCTTTTAATATTTAAAGATAATTATAGTTTAATATATAGAATTTACTTGTGAGTAAAATAAAACAAATCCTTGCTGTCTTTTCTGCAAAAGCCAAATCTCTCAAACTGAACTATTCTATTGACCTTTACATTATTTATTGACTTGTGACAAAAGCCTTTCATTATCTTTGAGTCGTTCATCACTATTTGAATATTCACTAAATCTTTTGTTGGCAGCCAGTGTATTAGCGTTGCTTTCAATGTTGGGTCATACTCTTCTGATATAAAATTTAGGTCAACAAAATTAAATAAATGCATAAATCTGTACACTTTGTTCTTTTCCAATTTGTCTTCAACTAAAAATTCTCCCTCAGTTTCAATAAGATTGCTCCCTCTTTTTTCATCATCAGGATGCAAGGGAATTTTTGCCTTTAGTTTTGGGCAGTTTTTTATCTTTATTTTTTTTGCCTTATCACTTACAAAAATATATCTGTCTGATTCAAAATCAAGTAATTTTTTGTTTTTAACAATTAAATCATCCCAGGTCATTGTTGCTTCTGATTTGCTTACTCCTGTGCTTAGAACAAATTCTCTGATTGCTTCTGGTAAAAATCCTCTTTTCCTCAGTGCAACAAGGGTTGTTAACCTCGGATCGTCCCATCCAGTCAATTCTTTTTTATCTATTTTCTCTCTGATGATCCTTCCAGATGCAGGAACTCCTTTGATGTTCAATCTTCCAAACTCATATGTATGTGTCAGTTCATATCCAAGTAATTTCTGGATATATCTTTGCAATTCAGACCTTAATTCAAATTCTTTTGATCTTAGCCTGTGGGTTATTTTAAAATAACCGTCCATGATTGCATTCTCAAAATCATAATTTGGCCATACTCTGTATTTTTTCCCGTGTCTCGCATGTTCCTCTTCAATAATCCTGAAAACCGTCGGGTCTCTCATTGTAGTATTTTTATGTTCCATATCTATCTTTAATCTTAAAACCATGGACCCCTTTTCAGCTTTGAAGAATTCCTTCCATAACCTTAAATTTTCTTCAATAGAATTATCCCTGCATTTGCATTCTTTTCCTTTGGACCTGTATTCACTCATTGTTTCATTTGAGCATTTGCACATGTATGCCTTATTTTTTTTAATGACTTCCTCTGCTTTTTTATAGTATAATTCCATATAATCCGAGGCATAAATTAATTTATCCCATTTGACATTCAGCCATTTAAAATTATCAAGCATGATGTCATAGAACTCTTTTTTTACTAAAATAGGATTTGTATCCTCAAATCTCAAGTAAAATTTGCCGCCGTATTTTTTTGCCAGTTCATAGTTTAGTATCAATGATTTTGCATGGCCAATATGCGGATATTTCTCTGGTCCTGGCGGAAATGCTGTTATTATTTTTTCATTGTCTCTTATATTCAAAAATTCAAAGATATTCCTTTCCTTTTTCTCTTTTTTCTCTAATAGCTCCGGAGCTAATTTTTCAAGCATTAATTTTTGTTCCTCAACTTTCATAGAATTGACTTCCTCAAGAACCTCTGAAATTATTTTCATGATATCTTGTTTGTTTAAATCCTTGTTTTCTCCAAAAATCTTCCCGAGGACTGCATTTTCAGACGCCTTTCCGTTATATTTTAACGCATTCTGCAATGCATACTTTAAGATTAGCTCTCTCATAAAAAACAAATAACAATAATGCATATAAAAACCTTTTTATACATTAAGAACAAAATAAATTCATGGAGAGGCAGTTCTTTAACTCAAAGGAAAAAAGGAATTTTATTAATCAGATTAAGGAACAATACGGCATCAACGAGTTAAATTTGGATTATGTTTTCATGAAAGATCAAAAAGATAAGGTATACATTATCTCAAACAAGTTAAAGGAGATAAATCAAAAAGATT
This sequence comes from Candidatus Nanoarchaeia archaeon, assembly GCA_028713535.1. Lineage (GTDB taxonomy): Archaea > Nanobdellota > Nanobdellia > SCGC-AAA011-G17 > JACPNG01 > JAQTMY01. The sequence continues at coordinate 32,297 of JAQTOC010000005.1, forward strand.
TTAATATATCTTCTTATGGATTGTACTTTGCAAGGGATATAGGGGAAATAAGGCTAAGTGTGGAAGGTTCCCAGATTATAGGAGAATATGCCAAAAAAAATATTATTGAACTTGATGAATCTTTGTTAAAAAAATGGATGCAGGGTCTTGACATAACAATGGATTCTGATCAGGAAGGTTTTGTTTTGATAAAGCACAAAAATAATTTTTATGGGTGTGGCAAGTATAAAAATGGGATAATCCTGAATTACGTCCCAAAAGAAAGAAGAGTTAAGTTTGAATAATCACTTTCTTGTTTCAGAATAAACCAACAAGAACAGAGCCAAGACAATATAACAGTCAGCGAAATTAAAAACATACCAGAACTTAAAATTAATAAAATCAACAACAAATCCATAAATAATTCTGTCTATTAAGTTTCCTATTAAACCAGAAATCAATAAGATTAAAGCAAATTTTATATTTGATTTTTTCTCCTTTATAAACCAGAATATGATAAGAGAAAGGATAATAAGACTTAGAATAATAAATACCAAGTTATTCCCTTTAAACAATCCAAACAAAGCCCCTGTGTTTGTAACCCGTTCCAGAGAAAAAAAGCTAAAAACTTTAATTTCCTTCTTTACTAATAATTTAGTTATCTGATCAAGCAGAATAAGACCAAAACCAATTAAAAAATATTTTTTATTCATGTCTCTATCTTCAAGAAAGCTTTCATATTGCCTAGGAAATCATAAACTTCGTCTGCGAATTCATCTTTGTATCTCATAAACTTGCCTGCAACAACAATCTTGTCATAAACTTCTCTTATGAATCTTGCCAGGAAGTTAGCCTCCCAGATTTCCTCATAATCTTTATGCAGATAACACTCAATCTTAATTTTTATGTCGCCCCTGTAAGTATAACGGTCGTGCTCGTCCTTTATTTTTTTAAGATTCTTGAACTCTAAGTTTGCTTTAAACTGGAACTTAATATAGTCGTCTATTTTCTTGAATGATCTCCATTTGATTAATGTCTGTTTTGCCTGTTCCTTTTCGTCTGTTGTTTTTTCTGTATACAGTTTTTCCAAGAATTCATAACCATGGTCATAAAACCATTTCTGGCCCATTCTATAAAGTTCAGGCAGGTTTACAATAGCATCCTGCTTTTCCAAAACCAAATCCCTGACTACATAGTCTTTTTCAGACATATTATTCCCCTTATGATTTAACTATTAAAATCTTTTGGTTAACCCATTGGCGATTGGATATGTTGTTCCATCCAGTCCCTTATAAACTTCTGAAGATTCATAAATTTCCTACGTAATTCCTCTTCGTGGTCTTCAACCTCTTTCTTCATGATAAATCTTTCCCATAAATCCTGCATCCATTTAAATCCCCAAGGAGTTCCTTTGGTAAGTTTGGTATAATCCTTTTCAATCCATGCAGTCATCCTGATTTCAAAGTCTCCCTTGTCCTTTTTTAATTTTTTGCCATCAACAATAACCTCTACTTTGGTGATTGCAACCAACAGCCATATAAGTTCAATCTTGTAAGTTATATATGGATTTGCCTTTTTTGTAGCCATCCATTTAATATCTATATTAACAAAACCCCCTTCTTTGAAAGCGTGTTTATAGTACTCTTCATCAAAGAGTTTCCCTCCGCTTTTGCCTTCAGAATAACCCTCAAAGTCAAGCCATCTCTTTACACACTTATAGAACTCTTTGAGTTCCATAACTCCAACCATCCTCGACCTTGCATTCTGTGCAATATACCTTTTTTCAACTAGTGCCATCTAAACCCCTTTTAATAAAATAATCCCAAACTGTCTTTTATCATCCCTTTTACAGTCTCAAATTCTATAAATAATCCAGTTTCATAATATTTGTCTATCCTCCATTTAATAAGATACCAGTGATAAAAATTATGGAGTTTTCTTGCAAACTTTGTTCTTTTCCATTTATTCTGGTAATCCAGTAGTAAATATGCCTTAAGTGAGAGTTCCAGCTTGCCCTTAGTAAGAGTCTTGCCTTCATAATTAACCTTTGATGCATGAGTAACATAAAATATGAATTCAAGGTGATACTGGACATAGTCATCAACTTCCTTTTTAGCCCTGAACTTAACCTCTACGTCATCCCCTCTGTCTTTTTTCTTTGTGGTATTATCATATTCCTCAATATCATAAGTTTTAGATCTTAGAAATGCCCATATCTCTCTGTATGCTTTTTCGAGGTCGAACATACCTTCTATTCGATACTTCCACCCCTGTTTTTGACTTATAGTTCTTTTAAAGCCCCAGTCTCCGGGCTTTAACATCTGAAGATAACCCATGTATTTCAAAAATATTCGTTAATTAATAAGGATTTCGGTTATGAAAAAATTTATAAAACATGGTTTACTCTAATTATTAACCAAGAGGTGAAAATTGGCTGAAAGTAAACCATCAAAAAAACCAAAAGAAACTTTTTTCTCAAAGTTATTGAAAACAGAAAAAAAAGAGGAAAAGAAGGAAGTTAAAAAAGAAGGCCTTCTCGGAGAAGAAATAAAAAAATTTAATTTGATAGTAGAAGATCCTAGTAAAGGTGTAGAAGAAGTTTATTTCTGGTTTTTAAATTTCGCAAGGGATAACCTTCATTTTGATGTTGAAAAGACTTCAGATCTATTTACAGCTACAGAAGCTTCCAGCTTTTTTGGTGATTTGTTTGCAAGGAGATCTCAGTTGCAGGAAAAAGTTGCTAACTATATGGGCTTGATTGCAAACATGTCCAAGAGTTTATTCCAGATTATCAGAGAGATAAGGATCATCAAAGAGAGGTTAAGTTACTATGAGGATGCAAAAAAGTATCATTCAAGTGATCCAAAAGAGAAGGAAGCAGGAGATGCAGCAGAAATTGCCCTTAAGTCAATCTGGGTAGATATGGTTGAGGGAGGGATCCAGAACGCGGGCTCTGTTTATGGTATAGCAACAAAAGTTGGTTTCCATACGCTTCCAGACTTCTTCTTCAGAGTCCATGCCAAGGATAAAGATTCAGTAGGAAAAGTGGTTAACAGCCTTGAGGGAATAAACAAAAAGTTAAAAGAAGTTTTGGAGAGAAAATTATACCAATACTATGTATGGAAAGAAAGAACCTACCAAGAGTTAAAAACAAGAGAAAAGTTTGCATTAAAGTATCTGAGCCAACAGCACGATGCAATGAGATTATATACTTCCTGGATAAAACCCTACTTAAGGACAATAAATAAATTGGACCTAGGATCAGGTAAGGGATTTTCAGTTACAGATCCAGATTTAGTTACTGCATTTGAGACCTCAAAGATACAGGTAGAGCTTATACTTACCAAGAAAGAATTTAATGTAGAAGGTCCTTACGATATAGAAACAAAACCTTACAAAAATATCATGCCTGTAGTGCGAGTTGAATTTATATTTTCATCACTCCCCAGCATGGTCTTCCACCAAAACTATCAAAGAGGGGCTGTACATGGCGGACTAAGTAGGGTTAAAGTTTTAGCTTATGCCCCAAAAATGGAAAATTACAAAGAATACATCAAGCAAAAAGAAGAGGAAGATTTTGAAATACTTAAATCCATAGATGCTACATTAGAATCCCTTGGAGATGAGCTAAAAAAATATCTTGCTGAAGCAGAAAACGTTTTTGCTCTCAAAGCAGCGGAAAAGGAAAAAGGAAAAGAAGTCAAAAAGGAAGATGGAGAACCTGGTCCATTTAAGGCCTTGGGAAAAGGATTTAAAGATCTATTTGGATTAATAGGCAGTGCGGTGCCAAAGAAAAGCAAAAAAGCAGAAGACGAAGAGTATGATGAATTTGTTAAAGAAGAAGAAAAAAACGCTGCAAGTAAAGTGGTAGTAGAAGAAGGATTCAGGCTTTATGATTACTACAAGAAAAATCATCAGATGTTAAGCTGGTAAATATGGCAAATTTTGAAAAAGACATAAAGGAAATAAAATTAATAAGTAATCCGTTTGAAAGACTTGAAAGGCTCAATTCTTTGCTTAAACAAGAGATTGAGAAAGAGGAAGAAAAAAAAGTATGGAAAGAGATAGAAGAGACAAACAAAGAAATATTCCTCAGGTTTAAGCCCTGGACAAAAAAGGATGGTTTAAATGTAGAAACCCTTTCAAAAACAACGGCAATAGAAGAAAATAAGATTCCAAATCTTGAACATGTTGTCCGGGAAGAAGATGTAAGAGTTGAAAACCCCTCAGGCATAAAAGGAGTGGATTATGGAAAACCATTTAATGTAAACGGGATTTACCAGCCGAATATGTTAAATGAACCTAAAAAAGAGGAAACAGAATTTGGTTATCAGCCAAAAATAAATGATGCTGTATTAGATGAACAAAAAAAGAAGGAGGAAGAACTTAAAAAATACATTGATTAAAAATGTCAGATTTTAATTCTGGTTATTGGCACGCATTGGACAAGGAAAGGCCAGTCGTAAAAACTTCTAACATAGGCTATACTACCTCTGGGATAAAAGATCAGCTTGAAGAATTAAAAGCTAAGATATTTACAGGAGCATCGCATATTGAACTTGGATTTTCAGGAGTTGGTAAGGGAAGCATTGCCGGAGGTAAAGTAACTCCTGGATTATTTGGAAAAGATCAAAGAGAGGAAATGAGGCAGCTTTCTAAAATCAATGATGTTACATTATCAACCCATGCAACAACAGGAGTAATGGGTCTTGCTGGGATGACTGAGCGAGGGGGTTTTAGTGAAAACATGAGGAGAAATGCCCTCGACGAAATAAAGCAGGCAATTGAGTTTAATGCAGATGTTGGTGGTAGAGCTGTAGTACTCCATGTTGGAGAATTCAACAGGCCTACAGGAGAAAGGGAAGCTGAAGGAAAAATAGAAAGAAAGGGATTTATTGATTATGGAGAAGGAATCCCCCAGACACTAGTAGATTTAAGGAATGGAGAAACCGTATTTTCTTTTAACCTTAAAAGCCATTTCGAGCTCCCAAAAGTAGTGCAGGATGAAAAAACCGGACGCTGGAAAATCAGCCACGATACATTAAAGCCAGGAATAGATGATGAAACTGGTAAAATAAAGAACCTCGAACAATCAAAAGAAGATGTTAAAAGATTTCTTGAATCTCAGGTAACAATGAACAGAGGTCGTGCAGAACAGTATACAAACGAATATGAACATCTTAAAAAAAGCATTGCAAAGTTTGATAAGATGAGTGATGCTGAAAAACTTGATTTTGTTAATCATAGTAAGTTAGACATAGAAGATGTTTGGAAGCAAGGTAATCTTACTGAAGTATTTAAAAAAGCAAAGGAACTTTTGATAGAAAGAGAAAAAATAATTGAAGCAGAAGCAATAGGTTATGCCCATCAATTCGTTCAGTATGATGAACTAAAAAAGAATATAAGGACTGCAAAAGAATACGCTCTTGGAAAAAGTACAGATTCTATTGCAGAAGCAGGAATCCTTGCAATGAACCAGACAAAAGAAAAAGAATTAAAGGATCCGATATTTGTTGCTCCTGAAAGCATTTTCCCAGAGCAGTATGGAGGCCATCCAGAAGAATTAAAAGAACTGGTCCTAAAATCAAGAAAAATAATGGAAGAAAGACTTGTAAAAGAAAAACATCTTTCAAGAGATGAAGCAAAAAAGAAAGCGGAGACTCACATAAAGGCAACATTTGATACAGGTCACGCTTATTTATGGAAAAAATATTTCAAAGGTACTGATAAAGAATTTGACAAGTGGATGTTGAACCAGGCTGATGATCTTATAAAAAATAAAATTGTCGGCCATGTCCACGTAACAGACAATATGGGTTATGCAGACGACCATCTTCCTATGGGTGAAGGAAAAGTTCCCATAGAAAGATTCACAGAAATCCTCTCAAAGAGGGAATTTAAAGGTAATGTTATTGCTGAAGCAGGTGACCGGGATTATGGAACCGAACCTGCTGCTGCTTTAAGGGGAGCTTGGAAAACAATGGGATCCCCAATATACAGAGTTGATATTGAATCAGAGATTCCAATTCCCCGTCCGGGAATGGGTGTGCGAAGAGGCCTTGGCTGGGTTGACATAGAGCAGTCTTATTTTGGAAGAACAACAGGCCCGACATATTTAGTAGGAGAAAAAATTGTACCATCAAAAGACTGGATATTCTGGTCAGAGGTACCATTGGAGTGATAAAATGAAATTTGAAGTAAAAAGAAAACAAAGACAAAATCAGATGTATTATCCAAAAGAAGATTTTGAGGTTGCAAGAAGATTTGCCAGGGAGATTTATAATGAATTTGGGGAATTTATTAAGGGTATTGTTTTATTTGGCTCTGCAACGCAAAAAGTGCATAAGCTTTCCACTGAAAAAGATGTTGATATCTTAGTAATAATTGATGATGTAAAATTCAGGATAGGCAGCGAGATTATACAAACTTACAGGATTATATTGGATAAATTAATATTTAATATTGATCCTCATAAACTGCATGTCCAGACAATGACATTTACAAGTTTCTGGGAATATGTAAGGGCAGGGGACCCTGTTGCAATAAACATACTAAGATACGGGATTTCATTGATTGATACTGGTTTCTTTGATCCATTGCAGGAATTACTTGATCAGGGAAGGATAAGGCCAAGCAGGGAATCAGTTTACACTTATTTTGTAATGGCTCCAGAAAGTATAGCAAGATCTAAAAGGCATTTGCTTGCTGCGATGGTTGACTTGTACTGGGCAACAATAGATTCAGCACATGCTGCTTTAATGATAACCGGAGAGATTCCTCCAAGTCCAGAGCATGTTGCAGATATGCTTGACAAAGACCTTGTAAAAAAAGGATATATCTCAAAGAAATGTGTGTCTACCATGTCATCCATATATAAAATATTTAAAGACATAGAGCACAGAAACATAAAAGAGATTAATGGAAAGGATTACGACAGATATAAATATCTTGTAAGGGATTTTGTCAAAGAAATGCAGGGATTTATAGAAAATAGAAAAAAGATTTAGGCCGCGTCTAGAAGTGCTTCTTCTAGCCCCCCTCCACCAACTGTGTCCTGTTTAGCAGTCTGATATAAGATTTCTAACATTTTATCCATTAATCCTTCTTCTTTAAGTTCTTTTTTAATTGATTCCTCTGTTTTTGTTTGATCAATCAACCTAAGAACTGTGTGGTATGGTGTTTCAGTGGGTTCTTTAGCTACTGCTAATAGATAATGTTGGTATTTTATACTATCAATTGTGTTTGCAATATATCTTCCCATAGACCCAGTTATTTTAGCAATCTGGTTTAGAACAGGTAAACCTTTACAATAAGAGTCAACAGTTCTTACTAGTTTTTCATAATTTCTTGAAAGATCTCCCATCCTAAGACCTTCCTTCCCAATCACTCCAGCCAGAACGTTGAAGGATTCCTCTTTAAACTTTTGAACATCTATTCTTTTGTTAATAAAATCTAGTCTAAGCTTTTCCAGAGGAAGTGTTAATTCGTTAAAAGTAAATTCTTGATCTTTACCATAGATCTCTTTGAATATCCCTTTTGTATCTTCATATGTTGCCATTTTGTAGATAATTGTTACTGCTGAGTAGCAATACCAATATATAAACCTTTCGTTTTTATTAAAACTCCATCTAAAAGGCTTCTAGAGGCTAAAAAACCAGTCTAAATAATCAGGTTATGAATCATACTTTCGTTTTTATCACTCAATGTTAAATCTAAAATTTTAAATACGATAAATTTTACAGATAATAGTTTTACATAAAAAGTAGGTGTTTTATGAACTTTAATACAAAACTAAAGCATGTTTTAAGGGAAATAAGAAAAAGAGGAACGAGAATATGGGTTGATAAGCTAAACTATTTTAGCATCCTGGTTATATGGACTTTAGTAATCGTCTTGTTTGGATGCATTTATTACTTTGCCCAGGATTCTGAATCCTACCTTGTTTATAGCATAAAGCAAACTCCAGTGGACAGTCTCCAGGATTCTATTTATTTTAGTTTTGTTGCTGCAACAACCACAGGCTTCGGAGATATTATTCCTAATGGCTCGTTTAAAATAATAGCGATATTTGAGGTTATTTTTGGACTAATATTAATTGCAACAGTAGCATCAAAATTAGTTTCTATCAAGCAGGATGCAATACTCGGGGAATTATATGAACTATCGATCAAAGAAAGAGTTCACAAGACAAGATCCTCCCTGTTGTTGTTCAGGCAAAACTTAGACAGAATGATAGACAAACTTGAAGAAGGTCCGCTACATAAAAGAGAGATAAGTAATATTCCAATTTATATTTCATCCCTAAAGGATACATTGCATGAAACTACAGCATTAATAACCAAAAAAGAGGATCACCAGTTAATAAAAGGCGTAGATTCAATAAATACTGAGTTGATATTCAACAGTATATTAAACTCTTTTGAAAAATTCCATGAACTGACTTCATCAATGAATCAAAACAAGTTAGAATGGAAAAACAATGTTATAACTAGCTTGATGAATGATTGCATAGTCATAAATAAAAACTTGATTTCTAAGCTGGCGACATCAAAGGCCCTGACAAACCAGACAATAGCAGATCTAAATTCAAGGGAAAATGAGATTGCAACAAAGCTAAATGAGACTCTTGGAATAAAACAGAATTAGGTTTTTTTGTTTTCTTTCTTGCCCTTGCCTTTCATAAAAGAGATTATAAGGATAATTATAATTAATATGATTGCAACCCAAGTCCAGTCAACAGAATAAAAGAAATTCTGGCTGAATATATCATAATTGCCTCCAAGATTTATAATAAATATGATTAATACAACAACAAAAATAAGCCCAAACCAAAGAGGGCTAATCTTTCCGCTTTTGGAGAACAATCCAAGCAGTATCAAAATAAGCAAACCAGCCAATACCAGTAATGAAACGGTAGGTAAAAAATCATTCAGCTTTTTGACAAGGGTTTGGTTTGATACAAAAATCAATCCAGCAACTAACCCAATAACCACATCAATGTTCTTTTTGCCTCCAAGAACTTTGGTAGTTTGTAACAATGCAAAAACAATCGCAAAGACAAGAAAAAAAGGCATGAGTACATTAAATACTCCCTGCGATTCCCATGTTTTTAATAAGTCTTCAAACTCCATGCTCTGCCTCTGAGACAAAATGCTTTATTTTATTGACCGCATCCGGATTTACAGATATCGAATCAATCCCTGCTTTAGCTAAAAACTGGGCCATTTCTGTTCTTGATCCAGCCTGGCCGCAGATTGAGCTCTCAATATTATACGTCTTGCAAACATTAATAACATCCTTTATTTGTTTTAAAATTGCAGGATGCATTTCATCAAATAAACCAGCAATAGCTTCATTATTCCTGTCTATTCCAAGTGTTAATTGCGTTAAATCATTTGTTCCGAATGAGATAAATGAGATTTTCTCCTTGCAGATGTCTTCTATTATGCAGACAGAAGCCGGAGTTTCAATCATAACTCCAAATTCAATATCATTTACAGGTTCTAAACCAACCTCCCTCATAATATCCTTTGCCTTCCTGATCTCATCAACTCTTATTACAAACGGAATCATGACTCCAACATTAGACAGTCCTTCTTCATGTAATCTTCTAAAAGCTTCAAACTCGCATTTTAATATTTCTGTATCCCTTAATGATCTTCTGATTCCATGGCATCCAAGCATGGGATTGTCTTCCTTAGGTTCTTCATCTCCGCCTTTCAGGCTCCTGTATTCATCTGTCCTCAGATCAGATGTCCTAACCCATACAGATTTTCCTTTGAATGCTGCTGCAATCTCCTTGACTCCATTATAAATTAAATTAGTGTATTCTTCCTGCTTGCCTTCTTCAATGTATTTTCTTGGATGTGTCCCAGAATTAGCTATCATTATTTCAAGTCTGACTAACCCAACCCCGTCAGCACCTGTTTGGGCAGATTTCTCTGCAAACTCAGGCATATCAACAAGAGTCTTGACTTTTATGTTTGTCTTGGCATCCTTATAATGTTTTTCTTCGTGTTTTATCTTTAATTCTCCCTTGTAAACAACGCCTGCTGTGCCATCGACAGTTATTACTTCGTGGTCTGTTAATGTTTTTGTGGCTTCTTCAGTGCCTACAACACACGGGATTCCCATTTCTCTTGAGACTATTGCAGCGTGTGCAGTTGCTCCGCCCTCATCAGTTACTATTGCCACTGCCCTTTTCATAGCAGGAACATAATCTGGGGTAGTCATAACTGCAACAAGAACATCCCCTTTCTCAACCTTGGTTAATTCTGAAGGATCCTTAACAATCTTGACTTTGCCAAAAGCAACCCCTGGAGATGCAGCCAATCCTTCAAGTATTTTTTCACCAGAGCCTTCTATAGTATCTTTGGATTCTTTTTTTAATGTAGTAATTGGCCTTGACTGTACAATGTATATCTGTGCATTTTCTATTGCATATTCAATGTCCTGCGGTTTATCATAATGTTTTTCTATTTTCTTTGCAAACTCTCCAAGTTGCCTTATTTCAAAGTCACTAAGAATTTGTTTGTACATCAAGTCTTGGGGGACTTTTCTTTTAACAGTTTCTTTTAGGTTGACATCTGTTTTCAGCATCCATTCCTGCCTGTTCAAACTTTTGCTTATAACTTTTAAAAAAGACTTGCTGAGTACATATTGGTCTGGATGTATTGATCCTGAAACAATCATTTCTCCAAGTCCATAACACGCCTCAATCATTATTTCATCCTTGTTGTTGTTTAATGGGTTTACTGTGAATATTACTCCTGATTTCTGGGATTGGATTTGCTTTTGGATGATAACAGAAATTAAAACTTTTTCATGAGGAAAATTATTCTTAATTCTGTAATAAATGGCCCTTGCAGTGAATAAAGAAGCCCAGCATTTTTTTACTGCATCCAAAACCTGCTGTTTCCCCTTGACATTCAAGAATGTTGCTTGTTGCCCAGCAAAACTTGCCTCAGGTAAATCTTCTGCAGTAGCAGAACTTCTTACAGCCACCAATGGAAGGTCTCTCCCTGCCCTGAAAATGTCAAGGTTCTTGTTTGCTAATTTATCAAACAGCTCCTTGTTTTTATCAATGTACTCATAAGACTGGATTATTTTCTCGCTAAGATCTTCAGGAACCTTAAGTTCTAGGATTAATTTTTGAACCTCATTTGCCTTTAATTGCAACAGGTCATTGTTTTCTACATCAAGATTTTTTAATATTGAAAATATTTTTTTTGAAGCATGATTGTAGTCAATAAATCTTTTGTATGCCTGGGCAGAAATTGCAAATCCATTCGGAACCGGAAGGTTGATGCTAAACATCTCCCCTAAGTTTGCACCCTTGCCACCAGCAACAGAAATGTCCCCTGCTTTTAGATCCTTAAACCAAACAATCTCTTCCATGCAACCTCTCTTTTTTAGATTAAACTAGATTTAAGATATATAAATGTTTTTATCCTCCAGCGCTAGTGTATTTTTTCATGGCCCATTTCCACAAAAACAAGCTGATAATAAAGAAGATTATTACTGGAATGATTATTTCAAGTATTAGCCCCAAGCTTATTCCTTTAGTCAATGCTTCTGCAGGATAATTGCCAAGTATTGCAAGAGGAAATATAAATGTAATGAAAAATCTTACTCCTGCCCCGTATACGCTTGTTGGATATCTTGCCAAATCTGTAAATCTAAAAAATAAGTCAAATAACGCCCAGGAATCTACAAATAAAAATGCCAAGGCAGATATTAAAATCATGAAGGAATACACAAACAATATCGCTAAAATTATAAGGAAAATATACAATAAAAATCCAATGCTTATGATGCTTAAGTTTAATTTTATAAAACTCCATGCTACAAGGGCTAATCCAGTTGCAATCTCTGCCAATCCCTCAATCTGCACCGAACTGAACGTTAAGTATAATAAAGGATCAAAGGGTTTAGTTAAAAATTTTTCAAATTCTCCCTTTCTTATGTTCTGTATTACCCTTGCCGGAAATTCCAGCATGCAAAACCTTCCAACTCCTAAAACCAGGATGATTGTTCCCTGAAATAAGATAAATTCCTCAAATCCCCAGCCAGGAATTCCAGATGTGTTTGAATAAATCAATAAGGTAACTAATGGAGTTACAATGCTTAGCAAGACAAGGGCAACACTTTTTATTATAAAATTCCATTTATATGCCAGTTCAGAGCTAAGCTCCATCTCAAAACTTTTCCTTAATAGCGTAAAGTAATTCCTCATACTCCCACCCCTGAAAATTTCTTAGAGGCTTTCTTCCAGACAAAGGATATAATCAGCCAGAAAATTCCTATCCAGAATAGCTGCATAAAATAAATTTTTAATAACTCAACTAAACTCTGTGGGTACAGCCATATGTTTATTATTGAATTTCTAATATACTGGAAAGGCAGAAACTCTGATATCTTTTGGAACCAGATAGGAAAAAAAGACAAAGGAAGTATTCCTCCTGCCAAAAACATTACAATGGTATTTTTTGCCCTTCTCATGCCTGTGATTCTTTTTAACCAGAATGCTCCGAGCCCAACAAGATATGCAATCATGAAATTAAGCAGCAAAGCAAGCAATAATCCAACAATAAACGCCAGTATCATGCCTACTCCTGGAAGTTGAATATTAAATACCATCGTAGCAATAAATAAGAAAGGCAGAGTTTCAACTACCAAACAAAAAATGTTAAATCCCTGGTGTATTAAAAAATAATAAGGAAACAAATGTATCGGGATGATTAAATCCACGGTCAGTTCTCCGTTTAGGATATTACGTTCAAACCACTCATCAACTTCTGAATAAACAATCCATGCAACAATTGTATTGATTGCATAATATGAGACTAATAATTCAAAGCTAAATCCATTGATTATAGTTTGTCCTGAAAAACCATAAATTGATTTCCAGAGGTAATAATAAATAAGCAGGGTTAATGGAGCAGTTACTAATCCAACATAAAAATGAAATCTGTATATTACCGCAGACTTAAGCCCAATCTTCAGGGAAGCAAGGAATTTCTTAATCATTTTTTTCCTGGTAAATTTTCTGGATTATCTCCTCGATTGGAGTATCCTGTATGTTTATATCCAAAACCTCAAATTCCCCAATTAAGTAATCAATAACGTCTCTTATTTTTTTCTTAGATAAATCAACTTTTATCTTTAGGCCGCATCTGCCTCTCTTAAGGACGATACATCCTTTACATTTGAAACCAACGGGTTTCCCGTCAAATTTAACATCCAATATTTTGGTAGTCATGTATTTTTCTTTAATTTCCTTCAATGGGCCGTCATAAACTATTTTTCCATGGTTGATTATAATAACTCTCTTGCATAATTTTTCAACATCCTGCATGTCATGTGTTGTAATCAAAAAGGTTGTTCCAAATCTTTCATTGGTCTCAAGTATAAAATTACGGTATCTCTCTTTTGCAACCACATCTAATCCTATTGTTGGTTCATCAAGAAAAACAAGCTTTGGTTTATGCAACAATGCAGCAATGGTCTGGCACTTCATCCTCTCTCCCAAGCTTAAGTCTCTTACAGGTTTCTTAATAACTCTTTCAACGTTCATAACTTTCATCATGAACTTAAGTCTCCTCTTGAAAACTTCTTTGGGTATTTTATACAAATCTTTGTTTAATTCAAAAGTATCAATTGCAGGAAGATCCCACCATAGCTGTGTCTTCTGTCCAAAAACAACACCAATATTCTGGACATATTTTACCCTCTCTTTCCAAGGAACAAACCCCAGAACATTTACTTCTCCTTCGTCTGGATATAATATCCCCGATAAAATCTTGATTGTTGTGCTTTTTCCAGCGCCATTTGGTCCAATAAAACCAACAATCTCCCCTTTATTGATGCTAAGATTAATTCCTCTCAGTGCATAATCAATTCTGTAATTCCTTTTGAAAATTGATTTTGCTGCATTAATCAAACCTGGTTCTCTTTCGTGGGTTTTATACATTTTCTTCAGGTTTTTTACTTCAATTATATTTTGTGTCATATATTCTCTCTGATAGTTAGAAAACTAAGTCAACCCCTTTTTCATAAAGTTAATTAAAAAATAGAACTTATAAACTTTTCTAAGAGATATCAATAACAGTATTTTCTAGATTGGAAAAAGAATTATCATAACCTAATTTTTTAACTTTCCGCCACAGACAAATATTTCTAGCCGCCCCATTTAATTCAGGATCCTGTCCAAGCAATGCAGCGTCATAATCTGAAAGTGCCTCGCTTGGAAAAGGAAAGGGGTTGCATTTAGCAATGATTGGATATTCTTTTTTATTCAAGGCTATTTTCCAATATCCGGCAATCTCGTGCTCATCTCGAATAACCATCATTGTATCAATCCCATATTTAAGAAAAAAAAGTTTGATAGGACAATCAGGATGATCTGCTGTAAAAGATGCAGCAATCTCATTCATAAATTTATTCTTTACTAATGGAATCCCTCTTACAGAAAGATTATATCTTATATGTTTAACAGTCCTTGAAGCAATAGTAATTATTGCATGACCTCCTTCTTGCTCAACCTGGGGCGCATCAAAATAATATTTATCTTCTACACTTGGGCGCCCGTTCTCAAATTCATAAATTAATAATTTTTTTGCTTCTAGGATATTAATTAGGGTGAACGCTCTATGCCTGTTGTCCTTTCCCAATTCAGATCGATATAAAATTGCTGCAAAATGTGAACCCGTACTTGCATTAACTCTATCCCTAAGCGAACTTAATAATCTTGCTTTTTCTTTTGTTTCTTCTTGAGGCGTAATCAGCATAAAATTTCCTTTTTTTAATAACCCTCTAGAATTACCGTACTCTTTTTTAACATGTTCTTTTGCCTCACGAATAATCTCAAGTAATTCTTCATTGCGTTCAGCTTTTTCAGTTTTAAAAAAAGTTTTTTTGCCGTACTTCATAGAAAAACAAAAACAATAAAACTTAAATAATTTCTGCTTGGCAAGGCAACCTTGGGAAAGCAGCTCTTAATGCATCTCTGGCAGCTTTTTCATATTTTTTGTCTGTGTAAACAGTAAATACTTTCTGCCCTTTTTTGACAACTGCAGCAGTGCCCATTGGCTTTCCAAATGCCTGGCTCATTCCAGAGCTTAACCTGTCAGCTCCAGCTCCAGCCAATATCTTTTTCTCTCTTAAAACTTGGTGAGGGTAAAGTCTTAATTTAAAATGAAAGTTCTTAGGGCCAATATTCTCGTTTAATCTCCTGACTATAACTATTCTTGCTGATTCCAAGGCATTATGCCTTATTTGGATTGCCTGCTTGCTGGCCAGACTAAATTCAGAATTAAACTCGTCTTTCAGGTTTCCAAGATCATACTTAACAATTTTGTTAGGGGCAAAACCTTTGATAAAAGCCTTGCTTTTATACTTGCTTTTTCTGGTATAAGCCCTTGTTAATCTCGTATAGCACTTACCTTTTCTTAGCCCCATCTTAAATAACCTCTACTTTTGTTCCAACCGCCTGTCCAGGCATTCCTTTTTCAAATAAAACTCTTAGAGCACCATTATTGCCGTGTATTGCCCTTATTTCTCCTTTTATTTCAGTGCCTTTTGGGCTTTTCCAGCTTACTTTTTTTCCAACTAATTTTTCAGCTTTTTCCTTGTTATCGATAGATTTAATTGATATGATCATCTGATTGGTTTGATGCGTATGCCTGCCCATCCTAAATGTGTTTATCATTGCTTCCATAGTTTAGTTTTCTAATAATATCCATTTAAAAAGGTTTCTGTTCAATAATTAAGCAGTATTTCTATATCTCTTCCAAACAGGGTTTTAAGGTCCTCAAATATGGTTTCCTGTATAAAAACATTTGGGGGTATTTTTAAGGATTTTAGGCTCTCCTCAAATTCTCCTAACGAACTTTTCCTTACATTTTTTATTCTCCCGTTGACAAGATCTGCTTTGCTCATATCTTCCTTATTAGAGATATCATTTAGTATGAAAACAAATTTGTCCAATAACAAAACCTCTCCAAACTTGTCTCCGTACTTGAATCTTATTCTTACTTTATCCAGTTCATAGGATTTTTTCTTTTCAATGTACTCAACTAACAATCTTATGTATTCATTTGATTCCCTTAGTATCTTAATCATCTCTTCTCTTATGACATCTTTCTTTTTGTCATCAAATTCTTTTTTGATTTTAATAACATCTTTTAGTACTCCTAATAATTTGCTAGGCAGAATTCCTTTGTCAATGAACACATTCTTAAGGTCTTTTTCTACATTGTTAATGTTAAATTTAACTCCCTCAAGTTCTAAAGCATCTTTTGTTACAGCAATACAAACATCATATGTGTTGCATAATTTCTCCTTGTCTGTTCTTTTCTCAATTTGCATAAACAATTTCTTTATTCTCTTAAGGTAATCTTCTGTGTCTTTTAATATCTCATCTATCTGTTTTCCTGTAACGTCTTTTACTTTTCCATGCTCTATGTCCTTGTAATATTTTCTTATTCTTTCAAGCATATCAACATACTTTTTCTCCAGAATCTTTTCTTTCTTGACAAATAATTCATTCATTAATTTTACAGTTTCTCTCGGAGTTGTTGGTGGTATTCCGTATAGCATTAAAGCAGCCTGTCCAGGATTTAACGTTGCATAAAATAAGTCTTCCCCCAATATTCCCAATAATTTTCCTTTTGTTCTTTCTAAGAGCCTGTCCCCAATCTCCATGTTTAGCTCAATGGCTTCAGGGCTTGGTTTTATCCTTCCCATTTTTAATAATAATCTCCAGGGTAAGAAAACTCCTCGGTCATACAATGGAACACCATCTCTTAATAAAGTGAATATTACCTGGTTTGCATCCCTTAATGATTCCCAGAAATCAGTCAGAATGTATGTCTGGACGTGGAAGCTTGCCTCTATTCCTGAGATTTTTGCTGCACTGAATCCAAGGTTTTGTATTATTGCCCTTAACTTTGTCTTCAGTTCCTGTCTAGGCATTCTTTTTACATCAGTATCATCGATAACAATGAAAACATCAATGTCTGCAGGGTTTGCATCCCCTCTAAACAAAGAGCCGGCAGCGACGTAGCTTAAAACATATTTTTCAAATTTCTCAACAGTCATTGTCTTGTGGATCTCTGCTGTCTTTAAAGCTCCCAAAATTCCCTTGTCATAAACTATTGCAGACATTCCAATTGACTTTAATATGTCAAACTTTGAGTCAAAGCATGCTTCCTGCAGCGCAGACAACAACATTGGGATCGTGTTAACGTTTTTATTTATCCCCAAGGCAATCTCAGCAACAATTTTTGTTACTCTTGCATTTAATTCTTCCTTCGGCATTTTTTTGCTGTCAGAATCGTCAATTAAAATAAATAAGTTAATAATGTCCTTTTTCTCTTTCTGGTTTTTATAAAAGTCATTTTGTAATTCTTCTGGCAGTTCAACCGGAAGCACGCACATCCCCAACACATACTTGTCAAACTTCTTTAGAATTTCTTTTTTTAATTTGTTTAGGTCTTTTTTAAGCTCTTCTCCTTTGTCTGTTTTGCTTGTAGAACTTTCAGAACTCTTTTGTTTGCTCATAAAGGTTATTTTCAAAACAATATATTTAAACTTTTTGGTTATTTTTCCAGAAAATTCTTAATAAAAAGAAAATAAAAAATAATGCATATTTTAAGAAATATTTCGCATAACTATGATTTTATTAAAAAATAAGGGAAATATTTATAAATAAGTAAGTATAATAGTTAAAATATATAACAAAGTAGTCATAAAAAGGCTAATTTAGCTTTTTTTGTTTAGCAAAAAAGAAAAAGAGGCTGTTTTTCTCTGAAAAAAAGCCAAAAAAGACGTTTAAGGGGGTAAAAGATGGTAGTAAATTACGCTGGTCCAACACCATGGAGCCTAGGACCTCAAAAAAACCCTGAGTATCATACAAAAACTCAGCAGGCAGCTATTGATGATATTATTGAATTATATGGTAATCAGTTCTCCGAAGACGTTATAGAAACAACAGTAAAAAGATATAACCTAAGCATGGATATTGAGTTTAATTATCGCATGGAGACCAAAACAGCTAGCAAAGTAGTTTCCCCAAATGAGATACAAGCGCTTCTTAAACAGGAAGAGAGTTTAGCAAAGATAATAAAATTTCCAACTAATTCCAGTTCAAAAATCCTGCCGGAGAAAGCAATAAACTTTAGCCCATATTAAAAAAATTTAAAAACAACGCATTCTTCATTTCTCCATGGAAGAATATATGGAAACCACAGAATTCACCTGTGGTAGTTCTGCATTGATAATGGTCTTAAAGCATTTTAATAAACTAGAACCCAATAGAGAAAATGAATTTAGGATCTGGATGAAGTCTGCTCTGCTCCCGGTGAGAGCATCTTCAATCTATGGTTTGGCTTTATGCGCAAAAGAACTTGGATTAGAACCAGAAGTTTATGCTGAAACAAAAGAGTATGAATACCCCAATTACAGGTTCAAGAGTTATACATTAAAAGAAGTCAACCAGGCAAAATTTACCTCAAATTTATACTTGAAAGATGCAGAAAAAAACAACATAAAGATCCATGAAAAGAAAATAACTCTTGATGAAATCAAAAAATTACTCACAGATAAAAGAATAATTATTATGAGGTTGAATGTTGGGATCTTTAGGGGGCATAAAGCCCAGTCAAATTATATCGTAGTCTATGGTTATGGGGATAAAAAATTCTTGGTCATAGATCCTAAGATAGGTAAAAGAATAATTCCAGAAGAACAATTCAAGGAATCGTTTGAGACAGTTATAACCAAATGCAAAAGAGACCACAGGATGATAATTTTCTAGAGCCGGCTTCCAAACAGAAACCTTTTTAAAATAAAATTAGTCTCTTAACTGCACGGGCCCATGATCTAGTGGCTATGATGTCACCCTTACAAGGTGAATGTCCCCGGTTCGAGTCCGGGTGGGCCCATTAAAACTTTAAAGAATTCGCAATTACTTCTAATGCATTAATGTTTTTGTAATTATCCTCACAGCACCATTTAATCTCTGCACCTTTAGCAATCTTAGATACATTACACTGTATGAATTCAATATAAGAGTCTAGATTTTCTCTTGCTTTTTCATAATTAAATCTCTTGTCTTTAGCCCCAAACCATCTCTCGTCAACCATCACAAAATTTACAAAATCATTTAAATTATTCCTGTAAACTTCATTTTCCAAAAGCATTGTTCTCTGGGTCTTGCCAGGACTTCCTAAAGAAAAATATACTAAGACCAGCTCCCTAAAATATTCCTTGAATTCCTCGCCCTTGCTATGAATCTTAATTAATCCAAGCCTTTGGTTTATCCTGCTGACATACGTATTTCTTTTAGCAAGAGTTTCTTTTCTAAGCTCCTCTCTGTATATATCAAGTCCATAAGATTCCAGAACATTATCTCTTAATTCTTTTACGCAATCTTCAAAGCCCATAAGAATAAAAATAGTTATTGATTTTTAAATAAGATTAAATCAAGAAATATATTTAGGACTACCTAGCTGCATCAGCCTGTCTTTCCAATTCAAATTTCTTTGCAATGGCAAATGACTTGTTATCCATGCTATAAGCAAGCATAATCTCTTCAGCCAATCCGGTTGTAATGCTCAACTTTTTCCTGAATGTTCTCTGGTATGCTCCTTGTGTAAGCATTCTCAATGCAAAATCAATTCTTCTCTGGGGGGACATCTCAACAGCCTGTGGATATCTTGCTCCTCCGTATTCAATTGTTGTAATCTCATCTCTTGGAGCAGAATTCTCAACAGCTTTTACAAGAACCTCAACAGGATTCTTCTGTAATTTTTTTTCAACCATTTCTAAGGCTTTTTTTACAGTAGTATAAACATGAAGTCCCTTGCCTGTGAAATTACCAGACCTCATTCTGTGTGTTTTTCCCCTATGGCCTGTGTTCATTAATTTGTTCATCAATCTTTCAACAACATGATGTTTTGATTTCCAGAACTGGAGTCCGCTGTTTCTTCCGCATGTTCTTGGAACTAGAATAGGATTTATGTTTATGTATCCTCTCAATCCAGGATCACTAACTGTAATGCTACCAGTCTCCCACTTATCAAATAACTTAATCATCTTCTACCCTTCTCTATCCTGCCTTTAATCAAGGCATTCAAACTTTGATCATTAACTTTGATAACCTGCCATCTTATAGCTGGCAAGTCTCCTTTTGATCTTCCCTTTGTTCCACCAATTGGCTCTATGATCACTTCGTCGTGTTCACTAATGAACTTGATAGCATTATATCCTGGGACAAAAGCTGTAACCTGCTTCCCGTTTTTAATCAGTTGTACTCGTACACATTTTCTCAATGCAGAGTTTGGCTGTTTTGCAGTAACTTGCCTCTTCTCAAGAACAATTGCCTTAGCCTGAGGAGCAGCTTTTAATGGGTCTGATCTGGCTTTTAAATTAAGAGTTCTTGTTTTATACAGTCTTTCTTTCCATCTGAACTTCTTTCTTCTATCTTTAAGCTTTTTTCCAGCGCCTAATCCTCTTCCCTTTCTTGACATTTTTAAACAACCTTTATTTCAGTATCTTTAAAGTATTTTTTTATGATCTGATTGAGATCAGCAAGGTTTTTTTTGTTTTTTCCAAGCAAACTTGCCTTGTCTGCCACCCCTTTCATCTCAACAAAAATTGTGCCATTTTCGCCTTTATAAACTTTACCATTAACTGGTTTTATTAGGTTCTCAACAAAAATTTCTGGCTTGGGATTAAACTCTATAACCTTTATTGGCTTCTTTAATAAGGCAGAAATTCTCTTGATGTTTGCCCCTGCTTTGCCTATCGCTCTCCCTGCATCCCCGTAGTTTATTATGAATACGAGAATTCCTTTTCTGTCAATATAGCAGTCTTTAACTTTTGCCTTGGTGACTCTCTCCATGAGGTTTATGTAATTTATCTCTTCAAGCCCATATCTCATTTTAGAAATTAATAACTCAAAACCGTAACAACAAATGGTTTTTTGCACAAGGTTCCTAGTTCAATGTTATCTACATCCAATTGCACAACTTCAACATTGTTAATACCTGCTAAAGAATCTATATCTTTTTTTATTTTTTCATCGCAATTGCTTGCAAGAAAAATATGTCTTACTTTGTTTTCCCTAAGTTTCCTCAGGGTTGTTTTAGTTCCTATTGTTAAATTATTGCTTTTCAGTGCTTCTTCCAGATTTTTCATCTTTTACCTCTCCCGCCATCTTTACAACCAGTCCAGGAAGACCTGTTCCCAATGGAACTGGTTGGTTCAAGATAACATTCTCGATAACAGAACTGAGACTATCTTCTTCTCCAATAATCGCAGCATCTATTAAATGTTTGATTGGAGTCTCGAAACTTGCTCTTGCCAGAACAGATTCTTTCTCTCCAGTTATACCAGACCTAGTAATACCTTTGACGTCTCCTCCGACGCACATAAGGTCTGCTATAAACATGATATGTCTTATGTCAATATCTAATCCCTGATCCTGGATAACTTTCTTTGCTTCTTCTATGATTGTGTTCCTTGCAGCCTCAACTCCAAAGACTTCATACATCTCAAATATGTTGTTGCACCTTGTTCTTGTTTCATCAACCTCAGGAACCTTTATGACTTCCTTTAGGTTTGAACCTGCAGTCAATATGACAAACTCGTTTGTCTGCTTTATTGGAAGGACCTGGGTAATTCCTGGAATTCCTCTTATAAAAACATCCTTTGCTTTTTCTTTGAGCTTGTAAACATCCTTTAGTTCTTCTGAGTTAGGTTTCAATACAATAGTATCTCCTTTATTAAGCAGTTTTACATTGACTCCTTTAAGTCCCTTATTAAGTGCCTCGACAATTTCTTCATCTTTTATTTTTAGGTCTCTTATGTTTTTCTTGTTTAATTCACATTCGACCTGCAAATTAAGAACGTTGATTGAAAATGAGGATACAACTTCCTTGAACTGTGTTTCCTTTATTAATGATGCAACAATCTTTGCATATTTGACATCCTCTGAATATTTCTTGTGTAAATAAATTTCCATAGCAGGTGTTGAAACTGTTTTTCTTGCGTCAAATAGTTCTATTAACCTTGGGAGTCCAAGTGTAACTTGCACTTCTGCAACTCCGGCAAAGTGGAATACGTTTAATGTCATCTGCGTACCTGGCTCTCCAAAGCTTTCTGCAGTTATAACTCCAATGCTCTCACCAGGTGCAATCTTTGCTTCATTATATTCTTTTTCAAGCCTGTCCAGTATTTGTTTTTCCTGTTCTTTTGTAATCTTGATATCTTTGATTAATTTAAGGTATTTTTCAATTAAAGGTGCAGGTATTTTTTCCTTATAATCTTCTATCATTTTCCAGTAACCTCTTTGATTATTTTTTTAACATCAATTGAACCATTAACGCTTTTTGAAACATCAATACCATCATCTCCATAAGTAAATTGTACAATCATCCTATTGGCATCTCTTACTGTGTTGTCATACTCTACTTTCATATCCTGCAGTGCGTTAGCAAGTCTCCTGTACAAATAACCTGATTTAGGTGTCCTTAATGCAACATCCATTAATGAGTCTCTTCCTGTCATAGCGTGGAAGAAATATTCTCTTGCTCCTATCCCCTGTTTGAATCCTGTGTCAATAAATCCTTTTGATATTGGAGTCAATTCTCCTCTCTTGAATAGTGATAATGTCCTGTCCCTGTATCCAATCTCGATTCTCTTACCTCTCAAAGCTTGCTGTCCTACACAAGCAGCCATCTGGGCTATGTTAAGCATATTTCCTCTTGCTCCTGACTTGGCCATTATAACTGTAGGGTTATGCTCGTCAAGTGATTCAGCAAGCAAGTCTCCAATCTTGTTTCTGACTTTGTTTAATACCTGTAATATTAATGCCTCTAATGTCTCTTCCAGAGTCTTGCTTGGAAGTGCCTCAAGCTGCTTCCTGTCATATTGTTCAATAAGGTCTGCAGTCTCTTTCTTAGCCTCGCTTAATGCTCTGTTTACCTTCGTTTTTATCTCTGGGCTCATATCTGTATCTGATAATGATGTTGTAAATCCTCTGACAGATAATGCCTGGAT
>JAQTOC010000006.1 GCA_028713535.1 Candidatus Nanoarchaeia archaeon
GTGAAACAATTCAAATAACTGGTTCAGAAACCGCCAGAGAATTGTTGTTGGAAGTTTACAAACAAGTACTTGAAAGAGGAGCATACCCAATCTTGGATGTTAACTTGGAAGGAAGTTCTTATATTTATTATAAAACAGCATCTGAGGAGCAGCTAAAGAAGTTCCCAGAGATAGCCCTGTTTAAAGTTAGGAAAGCAGATGCATATATCAGCCTCTGGGGTGATTTAAATACAAGGGAATTAAGTAATATTAATCCTAAGAAACTTGCATTAAGGAGAAAAACTACAAATCCCATCTCCGAATTAATACATAAAAAAGACAGGTGGGTTACTCTTGATTTTCCAACAAATGCATTGGCAATGGAAGCAGATATGTCATTAAAGGAATTTGAGGATTTTGTTTACAAGGCTTGCTTGGTTGATTGGGATGAGATGAAGAAAAAACAGGAAAAACTGAAAAAAATAATTGATCATGGAAATAAAGTAAGGATAATCGGTGAAGAGACTGATATTGAGATGAGTATTAAAGGAAGGACCGGAGTCAACCGTCCAGGCATATTTAATATTCCTGATGGCGAGGTTTTTACATCTCCTGTTGAAAACTCTGCAAACGGATTTATTTCTTATACATTCCCCGCAATCTATTCAAGCAAGGAAGTTAGTGGAATAAAACTAAGGTTTGAAAAAGGAAAACTTGTAAAAGCAACCGCAGAAAAAAATGAAGATTTGTTAAAAGCTCTCATCAAGATGGACCATGGTGCTTCAAGATTAGGAGAATTAGGAATTGGAACAAATTACAATATCGATAAATTCATCAAGAATATATTATTTGATGAGAAAATAGGAGGGACAATCCACCTTGCTTTGGGAAATAGTTTTAAGGAAGCTGGCGGGAAAAACAAATCTGCGTTGCATTGGGATATGATCAAAGATTTAAGAAAAGGCGGAGAAATCTTGGTTGACGACAAGGTGATTCAGAGGAACGGGAAGTTTAAATTTAAATTTTAGCTATGGAAAGACTAAGGGTTAACGGGCTTAATGTAGTTTTGGATAAAACAAAAGGAAATTCTGTCGTTGTCCTTGTAAGCGTCAAGGTTGGCTCAACTTACGAGAATAAGAATAATGCAGGAATTTCTCATTTAATTGAGCACATGGTCTTTGAAGGGACTAAGACAAGGACCTCTCAGGAGATAAGCAAGACAATTGAGCAGTTTGGCGGGGAGCTTAATGCTTTTACAGATTTTGAGAAGACAGTATATTATGTCAGGATTGCAAAAAAACACGTAGAGCCTGCTTTGGATATTCTCTCAGATGTAATAAAGAATCCAACCTTTGAGCAAAAATCCCTTGAGAAGGAAAAGAAAGTCGTCGCTGATGAAATAAACATGATCTTTGACGACCCAAAGATGTATCAGTGGTTTTTTTTATTGAGAAACCTGTTCCAGAAAAATCCTGTTAAGAATCCAATTTACGGAAAAAAGGAAACAGTGTTGAATCTTTCAAGGCAGTCAGTAATTGATTTTTATAAAAAATATTATGTCAGGGATAACCTTGAATTAATTGTTGTTGGCAATTTTAATAAAAAAAGAATAATAAAATTGATTAAAAATTATTTCAATAACATAAAAACCGGAAAGGTCTTGAGGAGAAATAAAATCCTTGAAAAACCATTAAATGCAAAAAAACAATGCACAGAGATAAAGAAAACAAAGCAAAGCTATATTGTATTTGGATTTAAAACAGTCCCAAGAACTAAAAAAGATTCATATGTTTTTGATGTGTTAAATGCAATATTGTGCAGGGGCCAGTCCTCTAAACTCTTCGAAGAGATACGAACAAAAAGAGGTCTCGCATACATTCTTGGTTCATACCTTGAAGAAGGCTCTGACTATGGATTTTATGGTATTTATGTAGCCTCAAACATAAAAAACTTGGTTCAGATAAAAAAGATTGTTTTTGATGAAATCCAGAAATTAAAGCACATAAGCTCTGAAGACCTTAAAAAAGCAAAGAACTACCAAGAAGGGTCATATCTTCTTGAAACAGAAGATAACGAAAAAAAAGGTGCGCTTATCGCTTCATGGAGCTTGTGCAGCAACCTGGATGGTTTGATAAATTACATTAAGCAGATAAACAAGGTAACCAAAGAAGACATAAGCAGAATCATTGATTCTTACATGAACGAGCGCAATTCTGCCATAGTAATTATAAAACAAGTTTGATTTGGTATATATTTTTGAGCAACATAATTTTTATAAAAGAAGTTTTTACTTAAAAGAGTAATGAGTATCTTACTAAAAGTATTGGTGGTAATTGGAATTGTTATTGTTCTTATTATATTCCTTAAGCTATCAAAGAAGAACCCGAAAAGGTATTATAAAAAAGCAATGAAGATGCATAAGAAAGGCGAGGAGTATCATAACCTTGGTGACAGGGAATTGGCTGAAGAATACTACCAGGATGCTGATTACTACCGAAATAAGGCAAGGGAGTTAGAAGATGTGGTTTGAAGAGCTTGGTTTTGATGAGAGTCCATTTGAAGATTCTCCAGAATCCAGAATGATAGGATATGATGATGTTATTGAGGATTCTTTGTATAATGCATATGCCGGAAATATAATCTTCTTGGAAGGTAAAGAAGGCTCAGGCAAAACTTCAATATTAAAAAGAGTTATTCATAAATTTAAAGGACAGGGCAAGGTTGTTTACTTAA
This sequence comes from Candidatus Nanoarchaeia archaeon, assembly GCA_028713535.1. Classification (GTDB taxonomy): domain Archaea; phylum Nanobdellota; class Nanobdellia; order SCGC-AAA011-G17; family JACPNG01; genus JAQTMY01. The sequence goes on from JAQTOC010000006.1 coordinate 2,713, forward strand.
AGTGCAGCGAAATAAAAGACCTTAATGTTGAGGAAGTTTTGATAAAAAAATACGGCATTATAAGAAGGTTGTTCAGCAAGACCCCAAAAGATATGATTTTGTTGTTTGATGACATTGAGGATTTATCAAGAAAAAACACAGAAAGGATAAAATACTTTTATGACCAGGGATACATAAGAAGCATAATATTTACAGGCATCAATTATAAAAGATTGAATTTCAGCGACAGCCTTAAGGACAGGATAACAAAGATTGTAAAGATACCTGACCTTAATGACAATGACGCAATTGAAGTCGTTGAGGAAAGGTTGGAAGGAAAAGACCTTATTCCTGAAAACATAATCAAAGAGGCATTCAAGAGATCAAATAAGAACGTTAAGGCATTCTTGAAGACCTGCGAGGACCTTGTAAGGTATGCTCTCCAGGAAAAGTCTGAAAAAGTTACAGATGAGCATGCAAAAGTTATTTTTGAAGGGGAAAGGATTGTAAAGGAAAAGGAAGAGCCAAAAGAAGAAAAGCCAAAAAAATCAAAGAAAAACCCAAAAGAAGAAAAGCCCAAGGAAAAAACCAAGGAAGTTGTTTCAGATGATGATGGCATCAAGGTAATTTATGAAGACATTGCGGAGAAATATTATTAAAATGGAAATCTGGTTCAGAGAAATAGGATTTTGGAGCAACCCGTTTAATATAAAGCCAAGTGCTTTTGACAATGAAATCTATGGGTATGATACAGACTTGATACTAAGCAAGATTGAAAGCGGCTCAATTTTGTTTATTGAAGGCGATTATGGAAAAGGCAAGACCGCAATCTTGAAAAGAATAATTGACAAGTTTGGCGGAGAGAAAAAGCTGATTTATTACTCCTGCAATAGAACTGAAAATAATATCAATGTTGATGAACTGATTAAGGGAAGAACATTCTGGACAAGATTGTTTGGCAGAATGGGAAATGATATGATCTTGTTGCTGGATGAATCTCAAGATTTGAGCGAAACCGATGCAAAAGTAATAAGGGACCATTATGGAACTCACTTTAAGTCAATTGTGTTTGTGAGCTCTGACCCTAAGACTCTTAAGATAGACGGCTTAAAGGACATGGTTGGGGAGAATATAGTTAAGCTAGGCAAGTTAGATGAAAACGTTGCTATTGACATTGTAAGAAAAAGAATCGGAAGTTTGGATATTCTAAGTAATGACATGATTAAGGAAATATTCAAGAGATCTGATTTTAATCCAAGGCACTTATTGCAGAATTGCGAGAAAGCATGCAAGCTGGCAATCAAGAAAGGTGATTTGAAAGTAACCAAGGAACACTTGAAAGAAGTTTTTGGATGAATAACTTTTTAAGTTCTTAATTTCTAAGATTAGCTATGACTCTTGTAACGGTATTAGCTACAATTTTTGGAATTGCCTCTGGATTTGCAAACCTGCCCCAGGCAATAAAAATTTTTAAAAGAAAATCTGCAAAAGACATATCAATCATAACATATTTGATAGTGTTTGTAGGCGCGATAGTCTGGACCTTGTATGGAATAGAAATAAATGACTATCCTGTTTTGATTTCAAATGCATTTGGAATAGTGACTGTTGGTGCTGTTGTAGTTGGCTGGTTTTTCTACGGAAAATCTTAGGAAGAGAGCATTTTGAAAGCGATAGTTTTAAAAGTTTGAAATTTTTTATTAAAAAATATGACACTTCGTGAGAGAGAAAAACAAAAGAACAGGGAAGAGTATCAGAAAAAAGTCAAAATTAAAAATAAGAAAACTTGGATAACATTCATAATAATCTTCTTGGTAATCATTCTTATATTCCCCGTTGGTAAATTTATAGGGGGATTAGTCGGAGTCCACATATCTTACAGTGATGGCGAAAGAAGCATCAATGTTATTAAAATAGCTGAAAAAGGATTAATTTGGAGAACTGTTGAAGCAGAGGGAGTTTTAAGCCAAAATGGCTTTTCTGTAACTTACGTTTGGGATTTCTCCATAGATAATAATGACCCTAATAAAGAAGAGTTATTGAAAGAGTTACAGCGTGCATTTGAAACTGGTCAAACAGTTAAGGTAAAATACGAACAAATGGCTGGCACAGTTCCTTGGAGGGGAAAAACTACCTATTTTATCAAAGAAATAAGATGTGAATAATTCTACTTCAAAGAAATTTAAACAAAATATTTATCTTTTTGTTTTAACTTTATCAGTTTTCTTTATTTGTTTTCCAGAAAGATTTTCTTTCTTGGATTTTTTGTTTAGGAGTTTAGTGATTACCATTCCAATAACAAAACCCAAAATTAAAATAAAAACAACTCCTGCAATCAGAAAAACCATAATATTTTTTATTTTATTAGGAGTCTTTGATGGACTCTCCGTATTTATAGGAGAGATAGGAGAAGCAACCTTGCTTGAACTTTGAGCTTTAGAATTAGCTTCTGACTCTTCTTTTACTAATTCTTCTTTCTCCTCGTTAGTTTGTATTGGTTCTGTGTTTATGTGCTGCTGGCCTTCAATAATTGTAACATTGCTTACCAAATTTAGCCTATCTCTAAAGTATGATTTTACTTCTACGTCTTCTCCAGCAGTATGGCATCTAGCAGCATAAAGTTTAGGATCAGAAATAACCGCAGACATGGAAGTAATATTTAAAACATAATTATCTCCAATGTTAAAAGGTCCAATCATCCCTAAAGCTATTAATATGTGAAAATAACCTGTTTCTAAGTTAAAATTATCTTTTGTGCCTCTAAGATCAAAAACTAAATTTCCAGCAGTTTCTCTCCCTTCTGAAATAAATTTATCACTTGCATCATATACTCCATTTTGATTTACATCTACAACAGCAATAGGTCGAACTTTTGAACTGTCTCCAGTATGTATAAATGTAGTCTTGAGTTCTATTAACTCCGTCTCCCAGGACTCTTTGTTTGTTTCATAATATAGATTAAATAAAGGAAAATAATCATTATAATCCAATTGACTGCCTTCTCCTGTTCCTGCCCAGACCAAAATTTCCGGAGAGCAGTTGTCTGCAGGAGAATAAGTTAGTCTCATAGGCTCTTCACACAAATTCCCATTGCAACAACTATCATCACCAAAACACCCCTCGTTATTTAACAAACTTAAATCCAAATCAACCCATGCAGGATTTATGCAGTTTAAATTTCTACCACAGCCATCATCCCATGTGCCGCACGTTTTTCCAATTTCTGAACAGGTCTTTGGTTTACAAACCTCGCAGCCACCTTGGTTATTGCAAGCCGTGATGCAATTTAGTATTTCAGTTTTTGCTTCAGAATTTTCACAGTAAGTCTCTGTCAATTGCCCGTCTACGCAATTTTCAGGATAATTTGTTTTTGTCCCAATTGGATAATTTACTGTGACTAAGCCTTTCTCAAGATAATTTTTACTTTCTTCAGTATCTGTGCAAATTATGCACTGCCCTTCTAAACATTTGTTGCAGGCAAGATCATACTCTTGAAATGCATGTCCAGAAGTACAAATATACTCATGAATGAGTGCATCATTAACGCAGTAATCTTCTGCAATTTCTCCAGTATCAAATTCAACTCTTCCAAATACATAAGGTTCATTTCCACCATCACTATCTGAGAGGCAAGCAGCATAAGATATAGAAGTAAAACAAATAAATAAAAAAACAGGCAAAACCAACTTTTTCATAATATATTCTAGAGTATCTTATTTAAAAAGTTTTTTAAAACAGAATTATAATTCCTCGTTTGTTGAAGAGTTTAACTTAAGGTCTAAACCTCAAAGGTGTTCTTGGGAAAGGAATTGAATCTTTGATGTTATCTAAGCCGCAGATCCATGACAATAATCTTTCTACCCCCATTCCAAATCCGCCATGTGGAACGCTTCCATATTTTCTTGTGTCTAAATAGAATTTATACTCGTCTATGTTTTCTCCTTCTTCCTTAAGCCTCTGTATTATTTTTTTCTCATCAGACTCTCTTTCAGAGCCACCAATCAACTCTCCATAATGCTCAGGTGCAATAAAGTCAACCCCATGAACTACCTTTGGATTTTTATCATCTTCTTTCATATAAAATGCCTTGACTTTTTTAGGATAATTAATAACAGCAACAGGAGTGTCAAACAAATCTGAAAGCTTGTCCTCTTCAACAGTTCTCAGGTCTTTTCCCCATGGGATTTTAACCCCCTGTTTCTCAAGTAACTTCAATGCTTCATCGTAAGTTATTCTTTGGAACTTTTTCTTTACAGTTGGCTCTAATTTTTTAGGGTCTCTTTCAAGGATTTTTAGTTCTCCCTGGTTGTTTTCTAGGACTTTTTTAACAACGTGTTTTATCAGGGCTTCACCATGATCAATAATATCTTCAAAATTTGCCCAGGCAACTTCCATTTCTGCGTGCCAGTATTCTGTTAGATGCCTTGATGTTTTGCTTTTCTCAGCCCTGAATGAAGGCGCCATAGTATAAATTTTTTCTAAAGCAAATATTGCTGGCTCTGCATATAGCTGCCATGTCTGTGCTAAAAATACTCCTTTGTTTCCAAAGTAAGGAACTGGAAATAAAGTACTCCCTCCCTCGCATTGTACAGACTGGAACATTGGACTTTGATACTCATAAAAATTATTGCTTCTGAAATATTCATGAATAGCGCCAAAAACAGTAGACCTTATCTTCATTATTGCAATCATCTTTCTTGATCTCAGCCATAAATGCCTGTTGTCAGCCAGGAATTCAGTGCTCTGATCCTTGTTTATTGGAAATGGCTCTGAATAATGAATAACTTTTAGATCATCAACTTCAATTTCATAACCTGTTGGCGCTCTGTTGTCTTCTTTTATTGTTCCTTCTATCTCTACAGAGCTTTCTATCAATATTTTTTCAGCACTCACCCATATCTTTTCATTTACTTTTTCTTTTTTTATAACAGTCTGGATAATATTTGATGAATCCCTAATTATTAGGAAAATAAATTGGTTTGATTTTCTTTCTCTGTAAACCCAGCCCCTTATGGCTACTTTTCCAGAGCCTTTTTTCATTGCTTCCTGAATCTGGATAAATTTCATAGTTTTAATCTGGGGTATAAATATAAAAAGGTTACTCATTTATTTTACAGCCCAAAATCCTCAACAAAAGTTGTGATGTTCTTGTATTTCTCAAGATAATGAAACCCCTTGTCAGTCAGGCAAAAATACTTGTCTTTTTTGTTTTCAAGTGCTTTTATAAATTCTTTTTCTAACAACTCAGAAACATACTCTGAAAATCGTTTTGTAGACAAATTTGACTTTCTTAACAAAGGAGTGTATTTTATCCTGTTCTGGTTTTTGTTGATAACATTCAGGATGTCATAGATAATCTCTAATCGTCCTCTTTTTTTGTCCATCTTGATTCATCCTGTTCTCTTTATTACAGCGTAAAAAATTGATAAAAACGTTCCGATTGACACCAAATAAATAATTATCTTGGATGTACTGAAGAAATCAGGTGTTAATGTCCCAATTGTGTTTAATACCCAGAAAATAAACAAAAGGATGTATATTGTAAGGTTGCTTTTCACTCCTTTTTTCTTGCCTGACTGGATATATCTTCTGTAAGCTATTAGTGAGGCAACTGAAATTACTAAGCATTGCAAAATTAACAAGATTAGAGTGCTTTGAATGGCCACTCCTATTGCTGAAACTAATGCAATCCCAATATGAATCCATCCAATCTTTTTTGAGTTCTTGTCCCATTTTTCCCAAATCATGCTATACAATAAATAAACTATTGCCATAGTACTGGTGTATATGAAAAACGTGGAACTAACAGATCCGAGTAATCTTGGATTAAATTCAAATATCCTTGAAGCCTCAAACAAGGTTAAAAGGAAAAATATAATGAACCTGATAAAGAAAGCTACTGCAAAAAACAAAAATGCATCCCTGAAATATTTTATTCCTTTGTGTGTTGTTAAGTTATAAAGCTCTTTTGTTTTAAAGTATATCATTAAGCTGGAAACAATAATTATGAAAGAATAGATTATTTCTATTTCAAATCCAGGCATTAAAAAAATTCTTGGGTGTATCATTTTCAGTATAAACAAGCTAAATGACTATTTAAATTTTTATAAATTAGGTGGATTTCAAGTCCATCTTCTTTATAAACGAAATTTTAGTAGAAATGTAAACATGGAAAGCAAGTGCATTATCGAATTAAAGGGTATTTGGAAAATTTATCAGACTGGTTCTGTCAAAGTAGAAGCAGTCAGAGGAGTAAGTTTGAAGATTAGCAAAGAAGAATTCGTTGCTATCACCGGAGCCAGCGGCAGTGGCAAAAGTACTATGATGCACCTAGTCGGATGCTTGGACACGCCTTCCAAAGGAAGTATTTTTTTAGATGGAAAGGATATTTCTCTTTTAGGAGAATCTAATCTCGCTGAGATAAGAGGTAAAAAAATAGGATTTATATTCCAGAAATTTAATTTGATTCCTACACTTACAGCCTTAGAAAATGTGATGTTGCCTATGGATTTTCAGAATGATGATAACTCTGATGCCAGAAAAAGAGCAACAAAATTATTGGGGATGGTAGGCTTAAGTGACAGATTAAATCACAAGCCAGGCGAGCTAAGCGGGGGTCAGGCCCAAAGAGTTGCAATTGCAAGAGCATTGGCAAACAACCCAGAAGTTATACTGGCAGATGAGCCGACCGGAAACTTAGACAGTAAAACCGGGCAGACAGTTATGGATTTTTTGTGCGAATTGCATAACAAAGAAGGAAAAACAGTTGTCATGGTCACTCACGACTTAAATCTTGTAAGATTTGCAAAAAGAGTTGTTAAACTAAAAGATGGAGAGGTTGAGAGCGATAGTTATTCTTATAATCACAGGAGGAAATCAAAATGATTAAGAAAAACATTTTATTGTTTGCAGGAATCTTTTTATTAAGCTTAACTGCAGTAAGTGCTTCAGTAGAAATTTCTGCTACAAGTTATTATCCAACTCCTGCAGAAGCAGGAGATTACTTAAATGTTCAGCTTAAAGTTATCAACAAGGGAGACTCTTCTACAGACGCAGTTGTAAGGTTTAAGGAAACTTATCCTTTTACAATGGATCCAGGAGATGAAGCCGAAGTAACCATCGAAGGTCTTGAAGAAGGGAGCATGGCTACACAAAAATTCAAGATAAGGGTTGATTCTGGTGCAAAAGAAGGAGAAAATCCCTTAACCTTTGAATATAAAGATTGCCCTGGCTGTGTCTGGAAAGAAAAATCTGTTCCAATAACCGTTATCGAGGCACAGACAACATTTGATGTTGTTCTGCAGGAGTTAAATACTGAGGGAGTTTATCTGGCTATCGCAAACATAGGAAAAAATACTGCTAATGCTGTTACAGTTAGAATTCCAGAACAGGAATACTTTGCTACAGATATTATTTCTGCCTCAATAGTTGGAAATTTGGAAAGTGGGGATTATACTCTTGTAGGTTTTCAGATTGTCCCAAAGACAACACAGCCCGCATCAACTTCTACAGATGAAAAAGAGCCTGTAGGCAGAGGAAATATGGGATCTTCAGTTTCCCAAGAGGAACAGAATTTAAAAGTTCAGATAGATTATACAGATCCTTTAGGGGAAAGAAGAACCGTTTATGAAACTATTTTAATTTCACCGTCATCTTTAATGAGCACATCTGCAACCATAGATGCAACTGTTATGAAATCAGCTAAAAGTAGTTTCTTTAGCAATGTGATATGGTTTTGGGTTGTGGTAGTACTGGTACTTGGGTTTATTGGTAAAAAATATGTGTACCCGAAACTAAAAAAGAAAAAGTAGGTTTAAAAAATGAGGCTCACTAAATCCATTAAATTAGCATTTAATATGCTTGTACACAGCAAATTAAGAAGCTGGTTATCTGTAATTGGAATTGTTATTGGGGTAGCCTCAGTTATTACAATTCTTGCTCTGAGTAATGGTATGAAGCAGGACATGGAAGAAAGACTTGGTGGTTTAGGTGCTGACATTATTACTATTTCAAAAGGATTTAGCAGAGCATCTGGGGCTGGTGGAAGTTTTGAGGGTGGCCCTCCAGGGCTTAGTGGATCTTCCTCAGGTGAGAAAAAAGATCAAAACCTAACAAATAAAGATGTTCAGGCATTAAAATTAATCTCAAATATTAAATATATCCAAGGAAAAGTTTCTGGTAAAGCAGATTTAACTTACTTGGCTGAAACAATGTCTGTTACTGTTACAGGAGTTGATCCTAAAGTATGGAAAGATATTGAGACTACTGAATTGGACTCAGGCAGATACTTATCTCAGGGAGATACAAATGTGGTAGTTCTCAGTTATAGCCTGGCAAAAGAGAGATTCAAAAATGAGATTCAGATTAACAATCAAATAAGCATAGAGGGTGTTGCATTTAGAGTTGTTGGTATTTTAGAAGAGTCCACTTCTAGCGGGATGGGTGGCGGCGGAGGCGGAATCTATATGCCAATCCAAACTGCAAGGACTGTTTTGGAAGATGTTGGAGAAAAAGAATTCAACTCTATTGAAATAAAAGTAGATGATGTTGATTTACTTGATGATACTGTAGCAGGAATAGAGGAAAGATTAAGGTTAACTAGAGCAGTTACTGAAAAAACACAGGACTTTTCAGTAAGTTCTGTTAAGGCTATGCAGGAAACGATTTCATCAACAATCGAGTCTGTAACTTTATTCTTAACAGGCATTGCAGCTATTTCATTATTGGTTGGAGCTGTAGGTATTGCAAATACAATGTTTACAACCGTTTTAGAAAAGATTAAGGATATTGGTATCATGAAGTCTATTGGTGCAAAGAATAAAGAAATACTCTCAATCTTCTTGTTCAATTCCGGTATGATTGGTTTGGCTGGAGGAATCCTTGGAGGAATTTTAGGGGTTGTAATCTCCAAAACAATTATGTCTGTTGTTGGGCTCAGTATTGGGGGAGGCAAAGGGGGGATGAGTTTATCTTCAGTTGTTACTCCAACAATCGTATTATCTGTATTTGGTATTTCAGTCTTGATTGGAATCTTGGCAGGGATTATACCTGCTTACCAGGCTTCAAAGATGAATCCTGTAGACGCATTGAGATACGAATAAATTTATTCTGAAAAATCAGCAGATTTTTTCTTCATTATTTTATTAAAGTCCTCTGCTTTCATCTTTATAGATTTTACATGAGACCCAGCAGAAAACACAATTTCTTCGTTTTCCATTACAGAACCATCCAGATAATAATCCAAGTCAAATAAAATTGGAAAAGGTGGAACACTTCCGATTTTGCAATGTGTTATTTTCTCAACCTCTTCAGGAGTTGCAAACCTTAATTCTCTTGAGCCAGTTAATCCTCTTAATTTTTTAGAGCTAATCTTTTTTTCTGCAGATAGAATAGCCATTATAAATCCGTCTTTTATTTTTAAGACCATCGCTTTTGTTCCCATCTTTAGGCTGGAGCCTCTTATCTTGGAAGCATCTTCAGAAGTATATGCCGGACCATGTTCTAGAACTTCAAACTCAAAACCTCTTTTTTCTAACAAGTCCACAATATCTTTGAATACATTCATCTTAGGGATTTAATCTGTCAGGATCTCTTGGAAGCAAAACAGCTTCTTTGACATTAGCAATTTTTAATAATCTTTGAGTCATTCTGTCCAATCCAAGTCCGATTCCTCCGTGAGGAGGACATCCATATTTGAAAATTTCTTTGTAAGTATCGTCCAGTTTAATTCCTTTTTCCTTTGCTTGTTTTTCAATGATTTCTAATCTATGCTCTCTCTGTGCACCTGTAGCAATTTCAACCCCGTTCCATAACAAATCAAATGATTTTGTTCCTCTTGGGTCATTTGCAGGTTTCATATGGTAGAAAGGTCTTTTAGCCCATGGATAGTTATAAACAAAAACAAACTCTGAGCCTTGTTTGTTAAAGTGCTCTCCTAGAATTGTTTCTGCCTCAGCATCCAGGTCATCATCTTCTTTCAGCATTTTTTTATGCTGTTTTAAAATATCCCTTGCTTCAGCCATTGTTATCCTGAACATTTTCTTTGGGATTGTTAATTTAACATCTAACAAATCAAGCTCTTCTTTGCAGTGTTTATTTACTTCCTGAATAATGAACTGGAATAATTTTTCAATGATATCAATTATGTCCTGCTCGCTTTCAATAAACCCCATCTCCATGTCAATTCCTGTGAATTCTGTAAGATGTCTTGTTGTGTGTGATTTTTCAGCCCTGAATACCGGAGCAATTTCATAAACTCTTTCAAACCCAGCAATAACTCCTAATTGTTTGTATACTTGTGGGCTCTGCGCCAAGTATGCCGGTTTCCCAAAGTAGTCAACAACAAATAATCCAGCTCCGGATTCAACACCCATCTCAGTTAATTTTGGAGTATTGATGTTTATGAACCCCTCTTTGTCAAAAAAATCAACTGCAGCTTTGAATATTTTTGATCTTATCTTAAAGATTGCCAGGACTTTTGGATTTCTTGTGTCCAGATATCTATGATCTATTCTTTTGTCAAATCCTGTTGTCCCTCCGAATATGTCAACAGGCAGTGGGGTATAAGCCAGACTTGAGATTTCTAATTCCTTTATGACCAGTTCAGGCTCTCCTGATTTTTGTTTGCTTTCCTGAACATCTCCGTTAACAATGATTACAGACTCATTTGTTAAGTCCTTTATTAAATCAAAATCCTTGAAATCTTTCTTTGCAATTAATTGTATTTTTCCAGTTCTGTCCCTTAATGTGATGAATGCAAGTGAAGTCCCCATTAATTTTACTTTTTCAACCCATCCTGCAGCCACAACGTTTTTTTGTGTTTTTTTTAATAGCTCATTTATTGGTTTTCTTTTCTCTAGCATTTTTTCACCTTGACATCATACATTACTTCTTCAAGTTTTTTCAAGTTGTATTTTATTGAATCAAATTTTTTTCTCAGTTCACCGTTTCTCAGGTTGAACGTTAAAAATTCTGTGTAAATGTCATCTACAAGCTTTTTAATCTTTTCTGCATCATCATACCTATTTTTTATCACAAGGTTTATGCCTCTTCTTACTAGCTCCCCTGTTAAATCACATACTCCTAACAAGTAAGACTCTGTGTCAATCTTGATTTCCCTTCTTGTTGGCAGTTTATTTTCCTTGACAATGTAATAGAAAGTGAGTGCTTCTGCATATTCCTGCTTTGCTGCCCGTGCAATTCCCTCGCTGTCGTCAAGCTTTGCTACTGACTCCTTTATTTTTGCAATATAGCTCTTGCACTTGTCAAGTTCTTCCCGGTGTATCAAATTTATTATTAATTTTGAGAGTTTTATTGTATCTCTGGAAATTATTATTGTTTTTTCTCTCTTGTTGTCTAACTTTACAAGGTCTTTCCTTATGTTTGAAAAATCTTTCTTATTTAGCATGAAAATGAAACAGGGACAAAGTTTATATAGATTTCTAAATATATACCATTATTACTAAATGTTTTTAAATGATTTTTCTCTCTAAACATAAAAAGGAGGCGTTGATATGAGCGAGACTGCTCTAAGTCTGATAAAAATAATTGTTGGTATTGTTTTGATAGGCCTGCCAATTTATGTTTTGATATTTAACGTCTGGGGATTACTGGATGCAGTTTGGTTGTTGGTCAAGGCAGGGGTTGTGATTGGTGTTGCTTTGATTGGATTAATATTCCTTGTATTGGGTTTTACAGAATTAAAATAAAAAAAGAGGTGTTAGCTTGCCTGCTAAAAAGAGGATAAAGAATATAAATAGGTTTAACTTTGATGAAGACTATCTAGAAGAAGACGTAGAAGAAGGATTGTACATAGCAGGATAAGTATGGCATTATTTACAGTTTCTGAATTGATTGGCATAGTTGTACTGACAATTTACCTAGGCTATTTATTCTCAGGTATCACAATAAGAAGACCGGGCTTGGATAAAAAGGATTTTATTTTTTCAATTTTGATTGCAGCCCCGGCAGTAATTCTCCATGAATTTGCTCATAAGTTTACTGCAATGGCTTTTGGAATACCTGCAGTTTTCCATGTTTTTTATGAAGATTTATTTACGTTAATATTAGCAGGCGTCAGTGTCTTGCTGAAAGCGATTGGAAGTCCAATCATATTTTTGATACCTGGCTTTGTTTCAATACCTAGCTCAATTACTCCTCCCCAGTCTGGGCTGATTTCATTTGCAGGCCCATTCATAAACTTGATGCTCTGGATTGGTTCTGGTTTATACCTAAAATATGGAAAAAGATTGACAAGGAAAAAAATGATATTCTTGTTTGTTACAAAAAGAGTAAACATGATACTGTTCTTGTTTAACATGATTCCATTCTATCCATTAGACGGAGAAAAAGTTCTCAATGCTTTATTTTCTCTTTTTTGATTTATGTTTTTTCCTGAAAATTTTCCTTACAACTTTCTTGATTTTTCTCTTTGGTTTTTTGGCTGCTACCTTTTTGACAACTTTCTTTGCTTTCTTCTTTGCTTTCTTCGTTGGTTCTCTTGGCCTCTTGATTACTGGCTCAGGCTCAGCAAGATCTGCCTCTAAAACCCTTATTTGTTCATTTAAAGAATCCACGTATTTCTGGTTGTCCAATTGGACTAATCTTGTTCCGCATTCAGGGCAGACAAATCCATTTTCAAGAGCGTCTGCATAATCCATTCTTACGCAGCCCTCTGTGCAGACAAAGAATGTTCCTCCGGTTTCGTTCTTTATTTTATCTTTTAATCTCTGAAGCTTTTTCTTTTTCATTGCACGTATCAGACTATTGGCCTCCCTGTCGTCAAAAGTCCAGTAATAGATGTACCATCCTTTCTTCTTGTCTTTTTTTCTTGTGTAATAAACTAGATTATATTCATTTATTCTGTAAAGCATATTTCTGACTTGGTTAACGCCAATTTTTAGTTTCTCAGCTAGTTTAAACTCGCTGACGTTCTTCTTGTTCTTAAGTAAAATAACTAAAGGCACAACATCAGGTCCGGCAAGCTCTTTGATGAGCTCCTCTATGTTTTCTTGGGTTACCTTCATTATACCTCCGTAGAAACAACAGTTACTATATAAAAATCCATTTAAAAAGTTTTTGTTTTTTATTCAGAAAAGATTATGATTAAAACTAGGGCAGAAAACCATTGTTTAGCAAAATATCCAATATAAAAGAATCATGCAAGAATATATTACTATTTCATAATGATACAAAAACCTTTAATAAGGGGTTTTAGTTTTACTAATTGAACAGAGGTGATAGTTTAATGGGCCTATTTAGCAAGAAAAAACCAAAAACAAACTTAAAAGAGGAGCAATCCGCTATTAACTTTCCAGATATTCCTTCAGAAGAAGATACCTCATATGGTTCTGATCATGATGCCAACGAAATTAAAGAGGGCGTTGGCTCAGGGATGTTTGATGATTTTGATATTCCTGTAAGAAAGAACAGTAAATGGGAAGAGAACAGGACATTCGGTCCTCAAATCGCAGAGATGGATAACGACGTCAGAAAAGCCATCAAGGAAGAAAGACCTGTTTTCATCAAGCTTGATAAATACAAGCAGGTTATAAAATCTATAAATGAAATGAAAAGAAAGATAGAAGAAACTCAGGAAATAATCGCTAAACTCGAGGAAGTTAAAAAAGAGGAAGACGAACAGCTGCAGAAATGGCATGAAGACCTTGAGACATTAAAGGAAAGATTGTTGTCTATTGATTCTACCCTGTTTGAGGAATAAGAATGAGCGAACTAAAATACGTGCAGATTCCTAGCCCTGTAAATTCAAGAAAGGCCTTGCTTGGCGGAGCAATAGATATCATACAATTTCTAAAAGACTATGAGAAGGTTTTACAAGTTAAAAAAGAAAAGCAGATTTATTTGAATCAGTGCAGAAGAAACTTTGCTTTCTTAAAGCAGGAATTCATTGAAATAAACAAACTTCCAAAAGTTGATATGGCTGACATTGAAAGGCACGAGCTTCCTGTAGATAAGAACCAGGTCATTGATATTAAAAAGCTTAAGAAAAAAGCGCAGGTAAGTGACAGGCAATTGTTAAAGGAGCAGCCAAAGCAGAAAAAAATGGACAGATTGCAGTCAGATATGGATATGTTAAAAGCAAAATTGGCAAGTTTATAAGAAAATCATGCTGTCTCTTTCTGCGCCTGTTGAAATACCTCTGATATTTGCGCCTGTTTCTTCTTTCATAAATTCTATTGCATATCTTAGACTTTTAGGCAAATCATCGTACTTGTCAATGCTTGAGAGGTCTTCATTAAATCCTTTAAATGAAACATAGTCTGGCTTGAATCTTCTTAATTTATCGCTGTCTGTTGTAAATGTTTCATTCCCAGAATATCCCCTTGCAAGTTTAAATTCTTCTGCTCCCTGCAAAACATCAACTTTAGTTAAGATTATGTCTGAGCCGTTCTGATTTATTGCCCATCTTAATGCCTCTAAATCTGTCCATCCAGTTCTTCTTGGCCTTCCTGTTGTTGCACCATACTCATACCCAGCAAGTCTCAATCCTATTCCTTGGTCAAAAGGATCTTTTGAATTGATTAACCCAATTATTTTTTGATGGTGAGGATCATATTTAAAATCTTCATCTATTTTTTCATAAGGAACTCCATATGTTTTTAGTTCAAATTCAATATTATGTTCAAGTCCTTTAGCACAATATTCTTCTGAGGCTATTCCTCCTAACTCTGTTGGAAAAGGTCCTCCTCCGACCCTTGTCATGTATGGAAATTTAACAATGCCTAAAACCAAATCAACATCTTTTGGGTTTAATCCCGCCCCTATTGCAGTGCCTCCAGCAGAACAATCAGAAGAAGTTTTATACGGATCTGTTCCAAACTCAAGGCTTAATAAAAGACCCTGTGCTCCTTCTAATAAAATCTTTTTATTGTTTTTTCTTAAATTGTTTATTTCAGTAATCGTATTCCTGACAAACGGTCTAATCTTTTCCCCTTTGTTTGATAAATCCTTAATAATTTCATCTTTATTTATAGGGCAATCAGTATAAAATTTGATTGCCTTGTCTATTTTTTTAGAGAGAGTATCAGTTTTAAAGAGATCCCTAATTAATATACCCGATCTTAAAGTCCTATCTCCATAACAAGGTCCAATCCCTCTTCCTGTTGTTCCAATTCCTCCTTTTGCCTGTGAAGTATTTTCCTTTTTGTCTCTTTCAATATGGTAAGGTATGATTACTGCAGCATCTTCACTTATCATTAAATTTTCAGGGAAAAAACCAAGCCCGTTAATTTCCTCCTGTAAAACATCTAGGTTGATAACCATCCCATTCCCCAGAATATTTGTTTTCTCAGGATAGGCAATCCCTGATGGTAATAAATGATAAATTGTTTTTTTGCCATTAATTACAACCGTATGTCCTGCATTGTTTCCGCCTGTTCCTCTTGCAATGACATCAGCCCAGTAATTGGCGAAAAGATCAACTATTTTTCCTTTTCCAGAATCCCCCCACTGATTGCAGATTACAGAAATTATTTGCCTGTTCCTTGTTGTTATTTCAATGTCTTTAGGATTCATTTTTTTCTTATTTGGTAATTTGGTGGTTCTTTAACCATGTCTACACTTGGATGACCTTCTTGATCTCCGGCACTGGTAACCCTTATAAATTTTCCTTTTTCCCAAAGTTCAGGAATAGTTCTAGCACCAATATAGCCCATGCCTTGCCTTAAACCCCCCATAAAATTATAAACAATTTGTTCAACACCCCCAACAAGTTCTACTTTTCCTTCAACTCCTTCTGGAACAGTTTTTCCTCCTGCAGTTGCACCATATCTCTTTCCAGTTTTATTCTCTTTCATTGCTCCTTCAGAACCCATTCCTCTGTAAGGCTTGAACCATATTCCATCAACCATGAATTTTTCCTCAGGGGATTCAATAGCAGAGGCAAAAACTCCGCCCATCATGACTGTATCTGCACCTGCCGCCAATGCTTTGGTAATTTGTCCAGAATACTTTATCCCTCCGTCTGCAATTATGGGTTTATTGTATTCTTCAGCAGCCTTAGCACACTCAAAGATTGCACTTATCTGAGGTCCACCGACTCCAGCAATAACTCTTGTATCACATATTCTGCCAGGACCCACTCCAACCTTGACTGCATCTGCCCCATCTTCAAATAATGCTTTAGCACCCTCGTAAGTTACGACATTGCCAGCAATTATGTCAAATTTATAACCTGAAAAATTAGCTTTTAATTCTTTGACAGTTTCAATAACATTTTTACTATAACCATGAGCCGTGCCTACTAAGAGAACATCACAATTTTTCTTTAATAATCTTTCGGCTCTTTCATAATCATGAACTCCGACATTTGCTCCAACTCTTAGTTGCCCCCTTTCATCAAGATTATAATTAATATTTTTTCTTTCAACTAAAGACTGGACATTGGTCCAGCAATAAAGACCATTTAAGTTTCTATCTTTATCAATTAAAATTAATTTTGGAACATGTTCTTTTTTCATAAGAGTATATGCTTCGTTTAAATCCAAGTTTCCTTCATGCACAGTTAATTTTTCAAATTTAATCATAAAGTTCGATATCTTGTCATCTGGATTAGAAGAAAATTGTGTTTTATCCTTGGTTAAAAGTCCAGCAACTTTACCATTTTCATCTAATACCACCAATGTAGAGAATTTATTTCCAAATTTAGCCAGTATTTCTTTGGCATACCCAATGCTTTTATCTTGCTGGATTGTTGCAGGGTTGTCTATTTTGACATTGAATGCATATTTTACTCTGTCTATCCATCCTTCTTGATCAGAAATGTCTGGGCTTTGCCATAGCATCCCTATCCCTCCTTGCATAGCAAGTGCTTGGGCCATCTCCCATTCTGTTACAGTATCCATGTCTGCGCTGATTACTGGAATCTTTAAGCCAATGTTCGTAGAAAGCATTGTCTCAAGGTTTATCTGGCTTGGGAGGACATCACTATACTGAGTAGGAAGTAAAACATCATCAAAAGTAAGACGCTGGAATGTTTTGTGATGATATTCAAAGAAATCTCTATTATGTTGGTTTATTCTCATATAAGCCTAACTAAAAATATATTTATATAAATTTATATTCTCCCTCTTATATTTCACTCTATGACCAATAGAAATGTTTATATATTTCCCTTTAATTATTTAGGATTAGATAGTATAATATGGCGCAGGTAATTGGTGTTATATCACTAAAAGGGGGAGTAGGAAAAACATCTACTGTGGTTTCTCTGGGCGCTTCTTTGGCAAAAGACTTTAGTCAAAGAGTTTTGATTGTTGATGCAAATTACTCAGCCCCAAACCTCGGGCATCATTTTGGATTAACTAACCCTGAAAAAACAATACAGGATGTCTTGTCTGACAAAACAGACATCAAGGATGTTATTCATGAGCATGAAGACTCAGGTTTGCATATAATCCCTGCTGCGATGATAGCAAGAAAAGTCCAGGATCCTTTTGCATTAAAAAAGAAATTAAACCAAATAAAAAAATATTATGATTATATTTTAATTGATTCAAGCCCTTCATTGAATGAGGAAATTGTTTCCACTATGGCTGCATCTGACCAGTTGTTTGTTGTTACAACTCCAGATACTCCAACGTTAGAATCAACAATGAAAGCAATAAGAATAGCAAGGCAGAAAAGCATCCCTATTACAGGTTTGATTTTAAATAAGGTTAGAGGCAAGAATTTCGAGACGAGCATAGAAGACATTGAAAAACTGACCGGAGTTCCTGTTATAGCTAAAATAAGGGATCATGACCATGCTCTTGAAGCAGTAGCCAAACAGCATCCTGTGACAATGTTAAAAGAGAAAAGCCCTGTTTCCATTGAATACAAGAAACTTGCTGCAGCAATAACTGGAAAGCATTATTCAGACCCAAGATTCCATGCAAAAGTTGCTGATGCATTCAGGAGACAGCCTGAAAAACAAGTGATTAACAGGCACATTTTGTATTATTCTTAGTCTTTAGTTTCACAGACTGGTTTTACAGATGGAATATATGGTCTGGAAGGCTGGATATATTCTTCTTCCCATCCAATAACTCCTTTAGCATCTAAAACTAAATCCGGATTTATCTTTCTTATATCTTCAAATGTTTTTTTGATTTCATCCAAAATATCTCTTCTTGTAATTCCGTTTGTAGACTGTTTTAGGAAATCCTCACTTATCTCAGGTATTTCTATTAAATCTCTATCTCCATACTTTTCTTCCATAGCAGGATCTTTTAGTAGTTCCCTGTAGTCTGGAGATCCAGGTAAAATAATTTGAGGACTTATCAAAACCCAGCTGGTGTTGTCATACTCAGCTAATTTTTTTGCTAAGCCTGTAGTTACTTCCATAGACTCAGGGGTTTCTCCTCTTCCTCCTAAAATAAAGCTTGCATGTAATTGTATGTTATTTTCTTTAAGTAAATCAACGTTTCTTAGCATATCATCGAGACTAGTCTCTGGTTTTTTGTAGTTACGTCTCATGTTTGGGTCTGCAGACTCAACCCCTACCTGGAAAATTAGGTGTTTACCGTATCTGCTCTGTAATGTTTTAATATTCTCAGGAGTGATGCTCTCTGCTCCTATAAAAACCCTAAACCAGGAATCGTCTAAACCTATTGGGTTTTTATTTTTAAGATTGACTGTATCCTGTACATTGAAGAATCCTCTTATTCCAAATTTAGTATATAATTCTTTAACAATTTCTTCTTCTCTTTTTCCTTCCATTAATCTAAAACCTAATTCATTTCTGCCACAAAAAGTGCAGGTATTCATCTTTGATACGAGATCAGTATATTCTTTAAAATTATATTCTGTTTCTAATCCTTTTGTGCTTCTTTTTGCACAACCCTTCCCAGCATAATAAGAAACCGCATTTCCAAATCCCCTTTCCCTAGCTTGTTTTAGGAACCTTTTCATGTCAAAAAGAGAATAATTTATGTTTGGGAGTTCCCCCAAATTTGGAATATATATCCTCTCCGGAGGAATCACTTTTCCATCTTTGTCTCTAGATGCAAGATTAGGTATTCCCTCTAAAGATGAATCTCCTAAAATTTTTCTTTTCACAATTTCAGAAAAAGGAATTTCCCCATCATACAAGACAACCCCATCAATAAATTTCCTGTTTTTTAACATATTATTATATAATGCAGAAGAATTTACTCCTCCAAAGAAAACATCTGCTCCGTTTTTCTTAGCTCCTTCAGCAAGTTTATAACTATTCTTTTGACTTGCAAGTGTAGGAGCAAACCCAACAATGTTTGGTTTGAAATTCTTTAAAGATTCTATTTGCTCACCATGTGGGATTATAGAACTGTCAAGTATTTTAATATCTATTTGGTCTCCAAACTTTTGTTTACAGTATGTAGCTATCGAACCAAGGCCTAATGGTAAGGTATAAGTAACCGTATTTGTAATGCTTCCCTCGCATTCTGGATATATTAACATAATTTTTGTTTCCATTTTTTATAATTTCCCACTTCTTAGTGACAATTTATAATGACATCCATTCTTGTATTTAAACCTTTGTTGTTTTTTATTGACAACAAGATTTATATATCCTTGATTTATGTTTATCTGATGGACCCAGAAAAGCTAAAACAGATAGGTTTAAACGAAAAAGAAAGCAAAGTCTATCTTAGCTTGCTTGAATCAGAAGACTGTTTAGTTTCAGAAATTGCTGAAAAAACAAAAATCAATCGTACATTATTATATTCCATTCTCTCAGATTTATCAAACAAAGGCATAGTAACTTACATCCTAAAAAACAATACAAGGTATTACAGGGCAGCAGAACCTGAAAAAATGCTTTCAATGCTAAAAGAAAAAGAAAAGTTCTTTGAGTCTATTCTCCCCGAACTAATTTCATTAAAAAAACCAAAAACAAAAAAGCCTTTGGTTGAAATCCTTGAAGGAAGAGAAGGAATAAAAACAATCTTAAATGATCTTTTGAGGATTAAGCAGGAATGGTTTGCATTTAATATTCCAGGCAAGGGACCAGAAATCATTGGCCCAACTGTAGAGGCTTTTGAAAAAGAAAGGCAAAAACAAAAAATTATACTTAATGTGCTCTGTGTCAAAACAACAGAGGGAATAAAAAGAGGAAAAGAATTTTCCCAGATGAAGTTTACAAACGTAAGATTTATGCCTGAATCTTATGAATCTCCTGCATCAAACTGGATTTATGGAGACAGAGTTGTTGTTATTTTTTGGTATAAAGAATTTCCATTTGCAATAAGGATTATAGACAAGAACTTGGCAGAAAGCTATAAAAATTATTTCAAGGCTTTATGGAAGGTTGCTAAAGAAGATTAAAATTTCTTGTAAATATTTTTTCTAAATCTTCTACCTTATTCATTTTTATTTATTTTCTCCTGCATTAAGTCACCATATTTTCTGTTCTCAACCTTCGCATCAGGAACTATTTTATGTAATAATTGTAAGCATTCTTGTCTTACTCTTTCTTTCTCATCAGAAGAAGAAATCATTTTTTCAATCTCAATAAAATCTCCCAGTTCATCAACTTTATCTAAACAAACAGTAAACCCATCATGTAAAAAAATATCTCTTTTCTTGGAAACTGTAAATGCTTCTTCAAATTTAAGTTTCTCTAAAAATTTTAAACCAATTTTAACATCATTTAATTCTGAACTGACTTCCATGCCCCCGCCTTTTCTTACAATCTCTTTGAATTCTAAGAGTTTCTTCTCATTATTTTCTCTTATTCTGGCACTTAATCCTCCTTCAATAATTATTTTATTTTTGTCTAGAAACATCGGATGACCAAAGATCCTATCCACTTGTTTTTCATTTTTCACAAAACTAGCACCGATCTCATTCAGTTTATTTTTAACTTTGTTTAAATCATTTACTCTTGCCCTTATTTCTACTTCAATCATTTTTACTCCAGTACAGCTTTAATCCTTCTTATCCCAGAAGCAGAGCTTTTTTCTTTGATAATCTTGAACTTTCCAATCTCTTTTGTGTTTTTAACATGAGGTCCAGCACAAACTTCCTTTGAAAAATCTCCAATAGAATAAGCAGAAACTTCTTCCCCGTATTTATCTCTGAAAAATGCCAAGAATCCTTCTTTCTGTGCATCCTTGAATTTTTTAGTTTCTTTTTTTACAGGCAAGCATTCCCTTATCTTTTTATTTACAATGTCTTCAACCTTTTTCCTTTCCTCTTCAGTTAATGCTCTGTTAAAAGTAAAATCAAATCTAATCCTCTCAGGAGTTAAGTCAGAACCAGCTTGCCTTACTTCTTTTCCTAAAACTTCTCTTAAAGCTTGATGTAATAAATGCGTTGCAGTATGCTGTCTAGCTACCTGTTCTCCAAAGTCTCCGACACCGCCAAACTTCTTTTCAACTCCAGCTCTTGAAATTTCCTGGTGCTTCCTGAACATCTCATCGAATTCATTTTCGTTAACACTTAATTTTTCCTTTGAAGCCAGTTCCTTTGTTATTTCTATTGGGAATCCATACGTATCATACAGTTTAAATATATCCTCTGTTGGCAGTTCTTTTTTCTTTAGTTTTTTTGTTTCATCAATTATTATCTTAATTTCAACAAAACCCTTGTCAAGGGATTTCTGGAATTTGTCTTTTTCTTCTTTAATTATTTTTAATATTTCTTTTTTGTTTAATTCTTTATATTGATTAATTATTAAGTTGCATAAATCAATAATCTCGTCTTCCTTTGCGCCAAGTAAGCTCAGGTAGCTTATCGCCTTTCTCAAAACTCTTCTTAAAATATATCCTTGTTCTATATTCGAAGGCCTTACTCCATCTGAAACCAGGAATACAGTTCCTCTTAGATGGTCTGCAATTATTCTTTCCATCCTTTCTGTGTCTTTGTCTTTTTTATACCCAATCTCTCTTATCTTGTTGATAATCTCCTGGAACGCATCTGTCTCAAAAATATTATTTTTCTTTTGCACTATCATTGAAATTCTTTCCAATCCCATTCCAGTATCAATATTCTTTGATGGCAAAACCTCGTATTGTTTTTTTTCATTGAAATTATACTCCATGAACACCAAGTTCCAAATTTCTAAGAATCTTCCGCAGTCGCAGTTAGGCCCGCATTTCTTTCCTTTGTTGCATGGCTTTTGTGTTAGGTCATAATGCATTTCTGAGCAAGGGCCGCATGGTCCAGTAGCTCCTGGAGGGCCCCAGAAATTTTCCTTTTCTCCAAATTCGAATATTTTCTCTTCTGCAATTCCTTGTTTTTTCCACAACTCAATTGCATCCATGTCTTTTGGAGCATCATTATTTCCTTTGAACACAGTAACCCATATTCTTTTTTTGTCCAGTTTTAGCTCATCAGTCAAGAATTTTAAAGCATAATTTATTGCATCTTTTTTAAAATAATCCCCTATTGAAAAGTTTCCAAGCATCTCAAAGAAAGTTAAATGGCTTTCATCTCCAACAGATCCTAGGTCAGAAGTCCTGAAGCATTTTTGCACAGAAGTTAATCTTCTTGATTTTAATTCCTTTTCTGGGTTTTTTTCGCCTTTGAAATAAGGAACAAACTGCTGCATGCCTGCTGTTGTTAATAAAACAGTCTTGTCTGAAGGAAGTAAAGATGAAGATTCAATTATTTTATGATTGTTTTTCTTGAAAAATTCCAGGAACTTGTTTGCTATTTCCCTTGATTTCATAACTAATTTAAGTTTAAGCTTAATTTATATAGTTTATGGGCTATTTCTTTAAGATCTTAACTATCCCTTTTATAGCATCAACTTCAACTAAATCACCGTCTTTTAGTACCTTGGTAGCTATCTTAGTCCCAATAACGCAAGGAATGTTTAATTCTCTTGAAACTATGGCGGCGTGGCTTGTAACCCCTCCTTGCTCAGTTATGATTGCTCCAGCCTTTTTCATTGCAGGAACAATATCTGGGTTAGTGGCAATAGAAACCAAAATGTCCCCTTTATTCATCTTTGGCATGTCAGATAAACCATGAATTATTTTAACTATGCCTTTGGCCTTTCCAATACAGCCAGTCTGGCCCTTTAATTCCTTAACATTGATTAATTTGTCTCTTTCAACAAGCTTGGCTAATCTTCTTGCTTTTTCTCCAGTAAAAATTTCCTCATAATTTTTTCCAACAAGATATGCACAAAACTCAGTTCTTTCTTTTAATTCTTTTCTGTTAATCTTGCCTTTGGTTAATGCATCTCCAACTTCCTTAGTTAGCATAAACTTGACTTGCTTTTTGCTTAAGTCTAATCTTTTTGCAATTTCCTCAATAACAGGCTGCATCTGGTAGACAGCAAATAATTGCGCGTATCTTCTGTATATTTTTGTAACCATAAAACCCCCAAAAGCATCAAATAAAATTTTTAAGTCCTTGCTCAATTTTAGTTTTTTAATTAACCTTGTTCTTTTATCAACTCCTTCTTTCAGCTCTTTTCTTTTTTCCTTTAATAATTTCTCTGCATCAGAGTCTCTTCCAACAAACTTAACTAGTTCCTTTAGGTAATAATCTAAACTAACTGCTCCATCTTCCCAAAGCCACATATTGATAGCATAAAAATACTTGTTATAATAATTCTGGACCTTTTTGTAGATTTTATGATTTATTTTATCTTTGATAAGATCCATCTTTTTTTCAAGTCTTTCTTCATACTCAGGCGTATGCGTAGCCAAGCCAAAAGGCATAGCTTCTTTTTCCTCAAATAATTTATATAAGTCCTTGAATAGTTTCTTTTGGTTTTTATTTTTTTGAATCGTATTTGCTATTTCTAAAAATTCTTCCTGTTCCTGCTGAATTAATGATTTTTTAGTTGGCTGGGTTAAAATTACAAAGCATTCATTCAAACTTCCTTCTTTAACTCCTTGTTCTCTAAGTTTTTTCTTTAGAGTATCTGTTAGGTTATTGTGGAACATGTCCACTCCAACAGGAATCCAGCCCCACTCATAATATTCTGTATGAATCTGATCTTGGGTTTTATAAATTTCCCATAACCTCTTGTTACCTAACTTATGTAAATTATATTGTGGGATTTTTTCAGCAAATTTCCTTAATCTGTCTGACTCACTAATAATCTCCTTGTTTACTTTAATTGCAAACTCAGGATTTCTTAAGAATTTTTTAACAATGTTCTCCCCAACCTCAAAAGAGTCTTTGTCCCCAAAATAAAACCATAGATGGTATCCTTTGAAGATCGCTAAAACTTTTTTAAATGGTTTATTTGTGTATTTTTCAAATTCGTTAGCGAAATGAGACAACCATATCTGGGAGAAAAAAAGATCCATTTCCCTTATCTCTTCTGCTAGCATCCAAGGATCTTTATCTTTTAATATGTCAAATCCCATAAAATAAAAATAAGAAGAGTTTATTTAAATTTATCCATGCAACTTGTATATTCTTCATTTTCTTCAAACTTGCAATAGCCATTGTTGCATGTACAAGAAGTGTATTTTAAGCAGTTATACTCTGGCTTGAATTCGCATGTGGTTATTATGCCAGATGCTTCCTCAGATTTAACGCATAACTGATTAGAACACCCAGCCACAGCGCAGTCATCTTTAATAGTGCATTGGTCTCCAGAAGTTTCAATTGGTTTTGAGCACGAAACTAAAAAAATTAAAAATAAAAAAATTAATCTTTTCATTCTGCTGCTCCTGCAGTAATTGCATCCTTAACCATTGCCCCGCCATAGTAAACAGGACCAGGGTTTTGTTTTAATGAAAAGATAATTATCATTGCAATGACAACAAGTATCAATGTAAACCCAATCGTTGCAATTACAGTCCATATCCCTTCCTTAACGCCGTACTTCATCCCTATGAACACTGCCGGAACAATCCATATTGCCAAACTTAAAATTACAGTCAATGTTATAATCAAAATTCCAACCAATGAACTGTACTGGTAATACAAGTTGTTTCTTACAAAGTCATAAAGTACTTTTGCTAAGAACCATAACCCACCAAGTACAATAGTTGAAACTAATGAAGTTCCAATAATTCTTAATGCAGGGCTTGTTTGTTTCTTAAGGCCTTTCTTAATCAGCAATACAGCTCCCCCAATAACAACCAGAGCAACCAAAACCCAGATTAAGATTGAGCCTTTATGCAGGTTAAACCATGAGCTTGAGTATTTTCCTGTAACCTTGAATGATTCCCATGGATCTAAGTTTGAAGTTGTCTCCAATCTCTGCCCGTTATATCCAATATTGTTTGAAAATCTGTAAAGTTCATCGCTTTGAGCGCCTTCTCCAACTGCAAAGCTTGCTGCTTTGTCATAAGAAACATCTAAGTACTGTGTCTGTGAATTAGTGTCAGACATTTTTAAGTCATCAACAACATCAACAGCTACTGTCATTGATTTTGTGTCATAAGGTATTTTTAATGTTTCAAATCCAAACCTATATACTCCAAATGAACTTTCAACATAATCCTTAGATTTATAGTATAAAATTACGCTTCCTGACTCTTGTGATTTAATTGGTTTTTCAAGCTTAATGGTATACTTTACTGAATTTGAAAGTTCTTCTTTGTCAGATTTTAAGCTGTAATAATAAGGCGGATAAACCTGGTATTCATACCAGTTATTGCATTGTTTTTTGAATTCCTCGCAGAAACCATTTGAATCTGTTTTAAAACAGACCTCTTCCCAGTAAGAGCATCTTTTTTCCTTTACATAATACTCTTGTAATATTGAAACCATCCTGTGGTTTGTTCCGGGAAGTTCTATCACAACTTCATTTATGTCTTCACTACCTGAGTTGTAATAGGTTATTTTTGCTGCTACTGCAGCCTCCCCTTCCTTGTCAAACACGACACCATAATACTGATCCTGGCCAAAACTATTTTGATCCGGCACAGGCATGATAGCCAATACCAAAGGCAGTATCATTATTGCCAATAAAATTAAAACTACTTTTTTCATTTTTCAGACCTCCACGTTTTTATTAAAAAGAATATTAAAAGAGCAAAAACCGCACCAATAAAAAACCATGATCCTGGATTTAATAAATAAGTTGATTGCTGGATAAAATTTTCCCGTCCTGCTTCCAGTGAAGCGTCTGCTGCATACAATGCTTTTTCCTGTACAGGCATAGTTGAGATTGCTTTGTAAGTTTTTGTGTAGATGTAAACAACTAATGAAGCAAATCCAGAGATTAAAATCACAGGCAGGAACTGCTTTAATGTGTTTAATCCCTGTTTCTTTGGCGAAATAACTATTGTTTTGTTTGAAATTTTGTAAATATTAATTTTATTTCCTTTCCCGCTCCATAAAAAATCATTAATTTCTATTAGATTTGAATTTAACAGTGCTTTTATGTTGTAATTTACAGTAGAAGCAGGCAGCTTTAGTTTCTTGACTAAGTCAGTCTCTGAAGCATTGTTTTCAGATAGATAATCAAGTATTTTTCTTGAAGTTTTATTTGAGATTATATTGGCTAGCTCTTCAGCTTTCTTGTCATCTAATGAAACCATAATATACTTGTCTGTCATAAAAAATAATAAATTAAAGTAGTATTTAAACTATTTTATAGCTTCAAGTTGAATGGGAACTATTCAATAAGAATGGCAACCTTTCCAGGATAGGCCTGTTTTGCTTTGCCTTCCTCAGACTTATCTGCCTTTATTATTTCTATGCCTGCTTTGAAATATTCTTCAAGTTCTTTTTTGTTGTCATTAAGTATCTTGGTTTCTTTTTCCTGGTCTAGAACAACCTTGTCAAAATTATTTGGGTTTTTAATGAATGACTGGGCTATCCTTGGTATTTCTTTTTCATGGCCTTTAACCATAATGTCATTAATTATTGTTTTCATATCTCTTGATTCAGTCTTTATGAGTTTTTTGTAAACACCATATTTCCATGGCTCTGAAACAAATATTTTGATTAAACTTGGCTCTTTTCCCACTAGCTTAATTACAGTATTTATGTCATGCTTTATCCTTTCAATAAACTCATCTTCGAATTCAAATTCAATCTTTATTTTTTTCTCGTCATACTTTGGCCATTTAGCTGTAGAAATAAACTCTTTGTTTCCAAGCTTTTCCCACAGTTCTTCAGTTATGTGCGGGGCAAAAGGACTTAATATCTTAAGGAAATCTTCTAGCATTTCTTTGTTGGCTTCATTCTCTTTTGAAATGTTTTCAAATAACTGTCTCAACTTTATGACAGCCAGGTTATATTTGAATCCCTCAATATGTTCTTCAATCTCCTTTATTGTTTTGTTTAAGTTGGATTCTAATTTTTCATTTTTCTTCTTTGAGATCTCGACATTGTCAAAGTAATCAACAATTTTGTTTGTAAACTTGTAGGTTCCTTGTATTCCTTTCTCGCTCCAAATAACGTCTTTGTCCTGGGATGCCATTGAAACTAAAAACAATCTTGCTGTGTCAATTCCGTATTTTACAGAAACTTCTTCAGGCAAAACTCCATTGCCAGCAGACTTGGACATAACAGTTCCGTCCTCTCCATGAAGCATGCCCTGGTTAAACAAGTTATATGTTGGCTCATCAAACTTAATCAAGCCAATGTCTCTTAGGAATTTGGTGTAAAACCTAAAATAAATCAAGTGCATGCACGCATGCTCTCTTCCGCCAATGTACTGGTCTATTGGCATCCAATAACTTACTTTCTTGCTGTCAAATATTTTTTTATCATTCTTTGGATCGCAGTATCTTAGGAAATACCATGAAGAATTGACAAAAGTATCCATTGTGTCAGTTTCTCTTTTAGCTTTTCCATTGCACTTGGGGCATTTTACATTGACAAATGAACTATGATTTAATAAAGGATTTTCGTTGCTTGTAAATTTAACATCATCTGGAAGTTTAACAGGTAAATCTTTTTCAGGAACTGGAACCATTCCGCATTTAGCGCAATAAATAATCGGTATTGGAGTCCCCCAGAATCTTTGTCTGGAAATTAGCCAGTCTTTTAATTTATACTGCACTGTCTTTTTCCCTAAATTCTTTTTTTCCAGATATTTTGTAATTTCTTCAATTGCATCTGTGCTATTTGTTCCATTGAATTCTCCGGAGTTAACTAAAACTCCGTCGCTGGTATAAGCTCTTGACATTTTATCAGGACTTAATGAATAATCATTTGGGTTAATTACAATTTTGATTGGAATCTTGTATTTCTTTGCAAATTCAAAATCCCTTTGGTCATGAGCAGGAACAGCCATAACCATCCCGCAACCATAATCAGCTAAAACAAAATTTCCTGCATAAACAGGAATCTTTTCATTATTAATTGGATTAACAGCATACTTACCAATAAATACTCCCTCTTTCTCTAGCTTGTCTAGATCTTCTTGCTTAGTAGATTTTATTTTCTTCAGGAAATTATTAACATCTTTTTCATACTTGGTTCCTTTAACTAATTCATTCAGTCTTTGATGCTGTGCAGAAATAACCATGAATGTAACTCCATAAATCGTATCAGGCCTTGTTGTAAACACAGGCCAGTTTTCATGTAAATTAGTGCATATAAACTTTCTTAAAGATTTAAGGTCTTTTTTGTCCTTGTCGTAATGAAATGTTTCTATGCCTGTGGATCTTGCACTTTTCACAGCTTCTTCATTATGTTCAAAATAAATAACATCTTCTGCTTTCAAACAAAAATGCTTCAGCATCTGTTTGTAGTAGTCTGGGTTTGTTTTATCAGGACTGTGTTTTAGCGTAAAAACTTCATAAGGCATACTGTTCAAATTAAATTTCTTTTTTTCCTCATCATTGGCATTAGTTAAAATTATTTTTTTGTTTGAAAATTCCTCTAATAATTGATGCATCTCTTTGAAAATTCCTCTTTCTTTTATTACAAAAGCATTTATTGCATCAACCAAAATGACTTTGTTTTTATTTTCAATCTTGAAATTAATTATTGTTCCATAGCTTTTACCAATCCAGTTTCTCTGCATAGCCTTGACATCATCATTCCAGTTTTTTAGTTTTTCAATGCCTTCATATAACTCGTCAGCATACTCTGTTGTTTTAAAGAACCATTGCTCAAGTTGTTTTATTTCTACATCAACATCTTTATGCCTCCAGCATTTTCCGTCATGAACCTGTTCGTTAGCCAAAACAGTGTTGCATTTGCCGCACCAGTTTACAGAAGCTTTTTTCTTATAAGCTAAACCCCGTTCGTACATTTTTAAGAAAATCCACTGATCCCATTTATAATAATCTGGCTTGTGGGTTTCAACCATTCTTGACCAGTCATAACTTAACCCAAGTTCTTTCTGCTGCCTTATGAAATTCTTGATTGCATCTTCAGTAAATATTCTTGGATGGGATTTATTTTTAATTGCTGCGTTCTCAGCAGGCAAACCTAAAGAATCATACCCCATTGGATATAAAACATTATAATTATTCATCCTTTTGAATCTAGCATAAACATCTCCAATGGTGTAGTTTAATGCATGGCCCATGTGCAGTCCAGAAGATGAAGGATACGGATACATTTCAAGTACATAGAACTTTTTTTTCTTTGAATCTTCCTTAACTTGGAAGATTTTAGCCTTTTCCCATTTATCCTGCCATTTTTTCTCTATTTTCTGGAAGTTGACCATGCTAATCTAATGGCTGAAACTTATTTAAACCTTACTTTTTAATTTTCAATAAAAAATCCACAATCTTTATATACTATTTTTATTCCTAAAATAACCTGCGTAATTGACCGAGGTGTTGAACATGGAAAAAAAATACGTTTATGATTTTTCTGAAGGAAAGAAAGAGATGAAATCCCTTCTTGGGGGCAAAGGAGCCAATTTGGCTGAGATGACAAACTTAGGAATCCCTGTTCCTTTTGGCTTTACAATCACTACTGAAGCCTGCCACGAATATTACTTGAATAATGAAAAAGTTCCATCTGATTTATACAATCGGGTTGATAAAAAATTGCTAGATCTTGAAAAAAGAATGAATAAAAAATTCGGGGATCCTTCCAATCCATTATTGGTTTCAGTAAGGTCTGGAGCAGCAGCTTCAATGCCTGGGATGATGGATACAATCCTTAATCTTGGTTTGAATGAAAAAGTCATTGCCGGATTAATCAAGAAAACAAACAATGAAAGGTTTGCATGGGATGCTTACAGAAGATTAATCCAGATGTTTGGTAACGTTGTTTTAAATGTTCCTGGCTCTGAGTTTGAAAAAGTTTTGGACAATAAAAAAGAAACAAAGGGAGTTGAGTATGACTTAGAGTTAACCGCAAGTGACCTTAAGGAAATTGTCAATGATTATAAAAAAGTAATATTGGAAAAAACAAATAAGTCTTTTCCAGATGACCCAAAAGAACAATTAAAGTTAGCTATCGAGGCTGTTTTTAGGTCTTGGAACAATGAAAGGGCAAAACTATACAGGAAATTAAACAGCATAAAAGGTTTGCTCGGAACCGCAGTTAATATTCAAGCCATGGTCTTTGGTAATATGGGTGAAACTTCTGGAACAGGAGTTTGTTTTACAAGAGACCCTGCAACAGGGGAAAACAAATTTTATGGAGAATATTTAATGAATGCTCAGGGAGAAGATGTTGTTTCTGGAGTAAGAACCCCAAAGAAAATAGAAACTCTCAAAGAGATTAATGAAGAAATTTATAATGATTTATTAGAAATAAGAAAAAAATTAGAAGAGCATTACAAAGACATGCAGGACATTGAATTTACAATAGAAGAAAACAAATTGTTTATTTTGCAGACAAGATCTGGAAAAAGGACTGCTGCTGCAGCTGTAAAAATTGCAGTTGATATGGTTAACGAAGGTCTTATTTCTAAAGAAGAGTCAATTTTAAGAGTTGATCCTGCTTCATTAGACCAGTTGCTTCATAAGCAGTTTGATCCAATTGCCCAGTCTCAGACCGTTCCAGCAACAAAAGGGCTTCCAGCCTCTCCTGGAGCTGCAGTTGGCCAGATTGTTTTTACTGCTGAAAAAGCTCATTTGTGGAAAGAAGAAGGCAAAAAAGTTGTTTTAGTTAGAACAGAAACCTCTCCAGAAGACCTTATCGGAATGAACGCGGCCCAAGGAATATTGACAGCAAGAGGCGGAATGACATCTCATGCTGCAGTTGTTGCAAGAGGCATGGGAAAATGCTGTGTTTCAGGCTGTTCAGATATTGTTGTTAATGAATATGAAAATTACATGAAGATTAATGGAAAAAAACTTGTTGAAGGAGACTATATTAGTTTGGATGGTTCTACAGGAAAAGTTTACATTGGAAAGATTCCGACTGTGGATCCAGAACTTTCTGGAAGCTTTGGCATATTAATGCAGTGGGCTGATGAATTTAGAAGGCTAAGGGTGAGAACAAATGCAGACACTCCAAAAGATGCAGCCACAGCAATCAAGTTTGGCGCAGAAGGAATTGGATTGTGCAGGACCGAGCATATGTTCTTTGAAGGCGAAAGAATAAAAGCCATGCGGGAAATGATTCTTGCTGATAACCTTGAGGCTAGAAAAAAAGCGCTCGATAAATTATTGCCATACCAAAAATCAGATTTCAAGGGATTATTTGAGGCAATGGGTCACAGGCCTGTAACAATAAGGTTGTTAGACCCGCCTTTGCACGAATTCCTGCCAAAAGAAGAAGCAGATATTCAGGAGTTGACAGCGCAGACAAATGTTTCAATTGAAAAATTAAGGAATAAGATTGTAAGTTTGCATGAGCAAAACCCTATGCTTGGCCACAGGGGCTGCAGGTTGGGAATTTCCTATCCTGAAATAACTGAAATGCAAACCAGAGCAATTATCGAGGCTGCTTTGGAAGTGAAAAAAGAAAAAAACATTGAAATTATCCCTGAAATTATGATTCCATTGGTTGGTGGGCCAAACGAATTTAAAAATCAAAAGGCAGTTGTTAAAAAAGTTGCTGATGAGATAATAAAAAAATCAGGAATCAACTTAAAATATTTAATTGGAACAATGATTGAAGTTCCAAGAGGGGCTTTGACAGCAGACCGAATTGCAGAAGAAGCAGAGTTTTTTAGTTTTGGAACAAATGATTTAACTCAGATGACTCTTGGTTTTTCAAGAGATGATGTTGCAAGCTTTGTCCCTAAATATCTTGAAGTAGGAATAATTGAAAAAGATCCATTCCAGGCCCTGGATCAAACCGGAGTTGGCTTGTTAGTAGAAATTGCTGTGCAGAAAGGGAGACTAACAAGGGAAAGTTTAAAGTTAGGAATATGTGGTGAGCATGGTGGAGAGCCATCAAGCATCGAGTTCTGCCACAGAACAGGATTAGATTATGTAAGCTGCTCTCCCTACAGGGTTCCGATTGCAAGATTAGCAGCAGCCCATGCAGCAATAATCAATAAGCCTAAACTATAATTTTTCCTTCTTTTATTACTAAGATAAAATCAAACCAGACATTAGGCTTTAGTAGAATCACGTCTTCATGTATTGTTGATTTTCTTTTGCTTCCAAACCCGCCAAAAGCAACATGCACGCTTCCGTGTATTTTTTCATCATGAATTATGTTTTCAGTTAAGTCTTTATGCAGGTAATTGGTTCCAAAGCCAAGTTCAACAACCCTTAAAGCTTTGTCTCCATCAGCTTCTTCCAAATACTTGACAAAGTTCTCTGTTTTTTTGTTTCCATCATCGTCGACAATCTTTCCTCCGCTGATTAACACTGTTGCTTTGTCCTTTGGCTTTATCCCGACCCTTGAATAATCAATGGTTAACATGCCCATAGCCCTGTTTATTGGGGCAACAAAAACCTCCCCATAAGGGAAGTTGTTTAATACTCCTTTTTTAGTAGAATCCCCGTCATCCACATGAATATTCTTTTTAATAACTTTGAATAAAATATCAGTTCCAGAATGCGTTGTTATCCTTACTCTTTTTGTTTTTTTTAATAACTTGTACAGTTTTTCATTGGTTTTGATAATCTTGTTTTTATCTGCTGCCATCCCTTTTAAAAATAATTTTTCATCAACTCCGACCATTGTTATTGCTCTTGTGCCTTTTTTTATTGCCTTGCTCATTTCAGGGCAGTGGGAAATGCTCTTGTCAGTTATCCCTATAATAACCTTGCTTTTTCTAAAAACTTTCTTTAGATAAGGTATAGGCTGGCTGTGCTCTCTTTCATCGCTTATATGTGCCTTAAACAGCCTTGCTTTTTTAAGTTCAGCAGCCCTGCATATAGCATCAAAAATCTTGCATGACCTTCTGTCAGTAACTATTGTAGTAACTTCACCTTTTTTAAGGTCAAGATTCTGATTCAAAAAATTCATTGCAGCTTTATCTAGCCTAGACTTGCTCATAAGAAACTCTAACAACTATCTCTTAATAAATTTTATGTTTAAAATATATAAAAAGAAAAGAGAAAAAGGTTTACTTTTTCTTCTTTATGAACAAAGCTTTCAACAAGAATACAGCCAAAACTACAAGGATTATATCCCCTATAATCCACAAAACCTTGCTGTTCTCGCTGAAGAAGTTTTTTATTCCTTCAGATGCGCTTGTTTCAGGCTCTTCAACAACTTCTCCTCCTAATTTCAAGGAGATTGACTGTGTTTTAACTACCTTTCCTGCTTCAGACAATACATTAGCTGTAGCAGTTCTTGTTCCTGTTACCCCTTCGTTAGGTGTAATGTAGAAGTAAAAGGTTGTTGATTGATCCCTGTCAAGCAACTGGGACTTTGCACTTCCTGTTTTTGCCCAGTCATCAAGGTTTGTTAGCTCAACGCTTAGCACTTGGCTTGTTCCCTTGTTTGTAACAGTTACTGGCAAGCTGAAAGCGTTTCCTTCAGCAACAGCTTCCTGTATGCTAAGTAATACAGAGTCTACTGTAGTACTTTCTTGTGCCTCAACAGCCTTGCTAGGTCCGGTTACGTCCAATGTCAAGAACTGTGAGTTTGTTTCTTTACCGTCATCGAAGTAAACTATTGCTTCAACATTGTATTGCTTTGTTTTAGCATCTTCAGGTACTGTTAATGTGAACTTTGCAGTTGCATCGTTGTCGCTATCATCATACTTAGATAGGTCGTATGTTGAAGATTTTTCATCAATTTTTAATTCTAAATCCTTAATCTTTACATAAACACCGTCTGAGTCCTTTGTTCCTACGTTTTCAACAGTTACACTAACATCAAATGTGTCTCCTGCCTCTACCATTGTTGGAGTTACATAAGCGTCTGTAATTATTACGTTGTATTTTTCCCTTTCTATCTTGATTGTATCAGACTTATATGAACATCTTAGGTCGCCTTCTGTGCTTGACTCATCGCTGTCTCCTGTTGCAATAGCAAACAACCAGTATTTGTCGCTTGATCCGATTTCTTCATCGTTTGGGATTTTAAAGCTTACATCATAATCTTCGTCTTCCCCAGAGTCTAAATCCTGTGTTGTTTCAGAAGTCCAGCAGTCAACCTTTGTTCCTGTGTCTATATTAAACAAGCATAATTCAACTTCAACATCTGTGATGTCTTCGTTTGCTTTAACATTGTTGACAGTTACATCAACCTGATCAAAGATGTTATAGTCATCGTTGTCAAAGTCAAGGCTTCCAAAGTCAAATTGGTCTGTTTTAACATCATCGTTTCCCCTTTCACAAAAATCAGGATATACTCTTATTGTTAATTCCTTTGTTATTGTGTTTGGAATAGCTGCGTTGTCAACAGCCTTGAATAATAGTTTAACTCCACTAAAATCATAGGTGTCGCTAGGTTCCCAGGTCAATACAGAATTTACAGGATTTACTCCTGTTGCAATAACTGGTAATAGTGTTGCTTCACTTAATCCACTTAATGGAGTTGTTGCATCTAAGCTTAGTGTTACAGTTTCTCCTGCAGTATCTGTAGCAGTTACAGTTAATTTTCCCTGTACATTTTCATAGAATACAAAACAGTCTGTACCACAGCTGTCGATTTTATCTGTAGCAGTGGTTATTGTTGGCACTGCAGCATAAGCAGCCCCAGCAAGTGTTAAAAGCACTGCCAAAAACATTATAGCTAATTTCTTCATTTTTATAAACCCCCAATTACGTAATTGTTACCATTTTGGAGTTGGAACGTATTTATAAATGTTTCTCTCAGCTTATTTCGTGTCCTAAGAGGCTATAAATGGCTTTTACGCATAAATCGTCAATATTTTAAAACATACACAATCCAAAGCTATTTTAATAAGCTTTATTTAAACTAAACCAGATGAACGATAAATACAGGAAAAGGGTGATTAAGACATTCTCAATTGCATCTTTCCTGAATGACCTTGGTTCAGACATGATTGCTTCAATATGGCCTTTATTTGTTACATCTGTCCTTGGGGCAAGCATGGCAACCCTCGGATTTATAGATGGGCTTGGCTATACATTAGTTTCCCTGTCACAGGCAGCCTCAGGATATATCTCAGATAGAATAAGAAAAAGAAAGATATTTATCTGGCTTGGTTATTTGTTTGCAAGCTTAGCAAGGATTGGTTACGCATTTTCAAAAATATGGCAGCACGTAGTTCCGTTTAAGGCCCTGGACAGGCTTGGAAAAATAAGGGATGCCCCGAGGGATGCATTGATTGCTAATGTTTCAAGCCACAAAAACAGGGGGAAATACTTTGGCATACTTGAGGCAATGGACAAGTTTGGGGGTTTGTGCGGAGCAATAGCAACCTTGTTGCTCTTTGGTTTTTTAGGCTATAAAAAATTATTTCTTGTTGCTGCAGTCCCTTCTTTGCTTGCAGTTATATTAATCTTATTTTTCATAAAAGAAAAACACAATCATCATATTAAAATCTACAAAGGGATTAAGTTTAAGGATATAAGTAAGAATCTTAGGCTGTTTTTAATCCTAGGCTCAATCTTTGCATTGGCTGCTTTCAGCTATTCTTTCCTTTTAGTTTTTGCGAACAAAGCCGGAATTGAACCAAGCTTTATCATAGTTTTATACTTAATATATGTAGGATTTAGTTCTTTGTCTGCACTTCCATTTGGAAGGCTTGCTGATCTGATTGGAAGGAAAATCATACTTGGACTTTCTTTTATCTTTTGGGGTTTGGTTTGCCTGATATTTATTCTCTTGAATAGTTACACAGGAATAATTGTTGCATTTGTTTTGTATGGCCTTCATAAAGGGGCAATAGACCCAGTCCAAAAAACTTTTGTTTCAGAACTTGCTCCAAAAGAGTATAAAGCAAGTATCCTGGGCGGGTACCAGATGTTGATTGGTTTGGTTGCTCTTCCTGCATCAGTGATTGCAGGACTCTTGTGGGACAAAATAAGTCCTACAGCTCCATTTTATTTTTCACTTGGATTGACAGTTTTGTCTGTTGTAATATTATTTTTTGTTAAAGAAAAGAAAAATTAAAAAAGGTCTTAATAGACCTCGAACTGGACATAACTTATGTCATGCTCCTTGCTGTTTTCAGCATCAACCTTTACAGTATAAGTCCCTTTCTTCATTGTCTTTGGAGTTTTCATTGTTATCCATGTTGACTTTGCTTCATTTTTATCCAGAGTAATGTATGCTGGAACAGATTGTTGTCCTGTTTCCATTATTGTTGCCTTAACCTTAACATCATTTTCTTTCTGGTTTCCTCTGTTCTTTAATTTAATATATAAGTCAACATTTTCTCCAGCTTTGATTTTTGGGTCTTCTACTGAAACCGAGCTTAGTGAGAATCTATGTGTTATAATTTCTTTTACTCTGTTGTCAACACCATCACAAACATCTCCAAATCCATCCTGGTCAATGTCTGTCTGATCCCTGTTTCTTGTTTCAGGGCAGTTGTCTATTGAGTCTGGAACACTATCGTTGTCCCAGTCAAAGTCACAAACATCTCCAATCTTATCATTGTCAACATCGCTCTGGTCAGAGTTTGGTGTAAACTGGCAATTATCCTTGTTGTCTTTTATTCCGTCATTATCATCATCGTCATCACAAACATCTCCAATATCATCTTGGTCATTGTCTTCCTGTCCAGGGTTATAATCTATTTCACAGTTATCTTGATCATCAGGAATCTGGTCATTATCATTGTCATCATCACAAACATCCCCAATTCCATCATCGTCTGAATCTTCTTGGTCTGGGTTTGGAGTTATTACACAGTTATCTTTGTTGTTTTTTATTCCATCTCCGTCTTTGTCATCATCACAAACATCCCCAATATGATCGCCATCAATATCGCTCTGGTCAGAGTTTGGAGTTGTTACACAATTATCATCTTCATTTAATACCTGGTCTCCATCAATGTCTGAGTCACATATATCTCCATAACCATCACTGTCTTGATCTTCCTGGTTTGGGTTTGGTATTAATACACAATTGTCTCTGAAATCTTCAATTCCGTCTTGGTCTGCATCATTGTCTAGTGTGTTCGAATCGCAGTCATCATCCTTTCCGTTATTTGGATCTTCTTCCATTCCCGGGTTTACCAAAGGATCGTTGTCATCACAGTCTACATTATGGTTGTATCCATCCTGGTCTAAGTCATCATCTAAGGTTAATGGATTACAATCATTGTCAATTCCATCATAAGGAATTTCAGTTGCTCCTGGATGTATACTTGCATCATTGTCATTGCAATCATCTCCTCCAGATTGTGGAGCACTCCATCCATCACCATCAATATCATCTAAATCCCAGCCATTACAATCCTCATCTATTCCATTGTATGGAATCTCAGTTGCACCAGGATAAATTTTATTATTGTTGTCGTTGCAATCAGCAGGATAATCATGTCCATCTCCATCTAGATCATTGTCCAATGTTGATGGGTCACAGTCATCATCTTTTCCGTTGTAAATTATTTCTGTTTCTTCTGGATTTACATTTATATTTGTATCATCACAGTCTCCATCTCTTGAAGAAGTGTATTTTTCAGTTGCTGCACACAAGCATTTATTGTCATTTATACCATAAGTGTCTGCATCAAAGTCATAGTAGTAGATTGCACATCCTGTTGCATCTTCCTCATCAATTAATCCATCACAGTCATCATCTACTGTATTACATGATTCTGTTTCTCCCAGGTTTATATCTTTATTATAATCATCGCAATCATCTCCACCAACAACAGTAGATTCATATCCGTCTCCATCTACGTCTCTCAAATCAGTACCATCACAATTCTGATCAATTCCATCATATTCAATCTCAGTTGCTCCAGGGTAAACTGTATTTGTCGTATCATCACAATCTGTGCTGTCTGTTACATAACCTGTTGGCTGGATGCATATGCTCTGTGAAACAGCAGCGTTTCCATAACTATCAGAATCAAAGTCCTGGTAGAATATTGGAGTTACATCTTCGTCAATGTTATTGTCACAATCATTGTCAAATAAATCACAGCTTATTTCCTCAGCTTCATAGTTAGCAACTCCAGTGTAGCTGTCTATCCAATCTCCTTCAGTACATGATTGTAAGCTTCCTGCGCAAACACCATCTTGTTTGCTGTTTAATGGATTTGTTTCTCCAGAACCATCTGCTGTAGCAATATTACAGTCATCATCAACATTGTTACATACATCAAATTCTCCTGGATTTATATCTACATTTGTATCATCGCAATCATCTCCACCAGCAGCAGTAGAATCATATCCATCATTATCAACATCTGTTAAATCAACACCATCACAGTCCTGGTCTACAGTATCATATGGAATTTCAGTTGCGCCTAAATAAATCGTATTATCATTATCATCACAATCATCTCCCTGAATCTGGCTGCAATCTAAAGGTACACATTCAAATGCATCACATGTTCCTGTTACAAACAAATCTAGATGTTCATCTTCATCATTGTCGCAGTAATAAATTAGTTCAGGGCATATGTCTGCTATCTCTTCATTGTCAATTACAATATTACAGTTATCATCGATTCCGTTACATGTTTCAGTTGCACCAGGATGAACTGTGTTTTTATCATCATCGCAATCAGTATTATCTGTTACATAACCTGTTGGAAGAGAACATGCATCTATTGTGTTTAATGGATCTCCAAAGGTATCATCATCAGAATCCATGTAATATTCAGTGGTTAATCCTTCATCGATTGTTCCATCACAGTTGTTGTCTGAGCCGTCACAGCTTATTTCTGTGTCCTCATAATCAGTTATTTCTGTATAGTCTGGTTCAATCCACCCACTTGTCCCATCACATATTTTTACAGAATCTTCACATACTCCGTCTTGGTTGTCTGCCAGTGGTGCTGTTAAATCTTCATCAATTGATGCATCACAATCTTCATCAATTCCATTGCAGATTTCTATTTTTCCTGGATGTCTGTTTGCATTTGTGTCGTCACAGTCTAAGCTGTTTGAAACATAACCTGTTGGAGCAGAGCATGCCTCTGTTGTTATTAGAATATCCCCATAAGTATCATTATCAAAGTCCTTATAATAGATATTCTTTACTCCTTCATCAATTATTCCATCGCAGTCATCATCTATCCCGTTGCATGATTCTGTTTTTCCAGGATTTATATTCTTGTTATTATCATTACAGTCATTTCCAGGTGTTTCCGAACATCCTGTTGGAACACAGTTATATGTATTACATGTTCCTGAAACTGCTGAACTTATGTATGTGTCTGTATCATTGTCGCAGTAATAGATTTTAGCTGAACAAATACCGCCCTCATCAGTTGTTCCATCGCAGTCATCATCTATCCCATTGCATATTTCAGTTGCACCTGGGTGGATATTAGCAAAATTATCATTACAGTCTGTTTTGTCTGAGACATAAGTTGCTGGAGCAGAGCATGCTTCGATAGTTACCCCAGAGTTTCCATAAGTATCCCCATCCTTATCCTTGTAATAAGTTGTTTTTACTCCATCATCCGAAGTCCCATCACAATCATTGTCTAATCCATCACAAACCTCTGTATTTCCTGGATACATGTTTGCATTATGGTCGTTGCAATCTTCTGTGTAATCATAGCCATCATCGTCTACATCTATTAAATCCTCTCCGTCACAATCCTCATCTACTCCATTGTATGGAATTTCAGTTGCACCAGGATGTATCATGCTGTTATTATCGTTACAATCTTCATCTAAATCATATCCGTCTCTGTCTAAATCATCATCAAGAGTTAATGGATTGCAGTCATCATCTTTTCCATTGTAAATAATTTCTAGCT
The DNA here is from genome assembly GCA_028713535.1 of Candidatus Nanoarchaeia archaeon. Classification (GTDB taxonomy): domain Archaea; phylum Nanobdellota; class Nanobdellia; order SCGC-AAA011-G17; family JACPNG01; genus JAQTMY01. Next base: position 42,731 of record JAQTOC010000006.1, read on the forward strand.
CTCCAGGATTTACATCTGGATCGTCATCATCGCAGTCATCATCGCTTAGATAACCGTCCTCATCTAAATCATCAAGATCTCTTCCATCACAATCCTGGTCTATTCCGTCATAAGGAATTTCTTCAGCTCCAGGATAAATTGTATCATCATTATCATCACAATCTTCTAAATGATCATATCCATCTTCGTCAAGATCCTCGTCTAAAGTTAATGGATTGCAATCATTGTCTATTCCATCATAAGGAATTTCTGTTTTTCCTGGATTTACATTTGCATCTTCATCATCGCAATCAGCAGGATAATTATATCCATCTCCATCAAGGTCATTGTCCAAAGTTGATGGATCGCAATCATCATCTTTTCCGTTGTAAATTATTTCTTCCATATCTGGATTTACCAAAGGATCGTTGTCATTGCAATCATCATCAGAGTAATAGCCATCATTATCATTGTCTGTTCCTAATGCAGACCATGTTGCACAGTTTAAGAATAATGTTTCTGCATTGCTTGTCCAGTACTGAGGCTCATTAATACCAAAATAACACATTCTAGAATTTACGGTGGTGTATTTCCATCCACTGACATAAATTCTTAAAACATCTCCTGGAGATGCAGTTGCAATAACAGCATCATTTAATGTTCCAACATAATAAGTTGAAGCAGCAGTTTTTAATTTTGGAGCTTTGTCTGAAGAAGGCAAATAAGATATTCTCCCTGAAACTCCTCCAGTTGTATAAACCTGAATTATAGCTGGAAGTCCTTTTGTAATTGGATTTGTAGGATCAACATTAGTTACTTTCTCTGGCTGGTCGCTTGTTTGGTCAGCAACAGCGCTGCTTAATCCCCATTTTTCTATATCTCCATCGTTATCGCTTAAGATTACAGTATTATAACTTGTAACAGGAACTCTCTCCGGGTAAGGAAAATTTTGGTTTGCAACTAAGATTAAGTCATAGTCGCTGAAATCAGTTGTTAGTAATTCAGAATCATCAACAACATCTACAGTATGTCCGTTTGTTTCCAATAGCATCAATGGCTCTTGGTCCATTGTTGTTGGGTTAACTACAATATAAGCTACATCCAAAGCTGTTACACAGCTTATCATTAATAAAAAGCTAAATAAAAAAACCAGTTTCTTCATTTTTTTCCTCCCCTTAAGAAAGCGATTAATCCTGCTATGATTACCAATGCCAGTAATCCCAGGAAGATTATCATTGCTACATTAACATTTTTTTCAGGCTCTACAGGGTTGTTTCCACCCGGGCTTACAGAAACACCAGGGCCTTCTTCATCAGTTGTGGTATCATCAGTTGTAGTGTCGTCAGTTGTGTCATCTGCAGGAACCTCTGTGTCTTCTTCATCTGTTGTTTCATTAGGTCCTGGACTTACGAATTTTTCACCAGGTCCGTCTGCACTAACAGTGATTGCCAATGAAACTCCGACTCCCTGCTCTTTGATTGTACTCTCTGCTGGAGAAAATCCAACATTCATCTTTCCATAATAAACTCCGGGTTGTGAAATTTGTATCAGATATCTTGCATTTTTCTCTTCATTGGGCTGTAAAATAAATTCTGCATCCTTTACATCTACTCTTCCCTTTAAGTCTTCAGCAGCTTCAATAGCAACCTTGACAGGAATGTCATTTACGTTTTTAACCCAGATTGTTCTGTCGATTATTTTTGTGCTTCCTTCTTCTACATCAACGCTAAGTACTGCCTGGCCTCTTGCGTAAGCTGTCAATTTTGCGCTTACAGGCAAAGCTAAAGCTAAAATTAATATAAATACCAAAGCCGTTATTTTCCTCATTTTACCACTCCCTGTATGTATACAATAACACCACTTTAGGTTAATAACAACTTACGGATTATATATAAACATTTATGCAACTAAATAGACATTATTGTAAATTATATTATAGAATCATACTAATTAATAATAAATAAAAAAAGAGGAGGTTTAGATTACCTCAAAACTAATTGGTCCGTACATCGCTGTGTTGCCAGCAGGGTCTACCGCCTTGAATTCAACTTCATGGTTTCCGTCCTTGAAGTTTACAAGTTTATCATATGCTGTTGCCTTTGAAGCAATTCTTGTCCATCTAGGTGTTCTTGCTTTACCGTCCTTGTAATAAATGTCTGAAGCTTCATTGGTTGCTATGCTGAACTGGACCTTGTTGCTGTAAACTTTTCCATTCTGAGGTGAGCTTACAGACATTAATGGGGCAATCGTGTCTATGTTTGCAGTTGCTTTCTTAGACACTGCCTTAAATCCAGCTATATCCGTAATCTCAAATGTGAAGTTTACCTCTCCCTGTCCTATGTTATTAACATCAAAGATGCATATCTGGTTTTTTCCTCCAGGGCAGTCTGTTTTAGTCTCAGTTTTAATAACTCCGTCTTGCTCATATGTAAGTTTTACATCAACAGGGTTTTCTTCTGTGTATCTTACTTTAAACAAGCCGTCTCCAAATCCTTTCTTAGGTTCTACCTGCGATATTTTTGGTTTTACTGAGTCTATGAAGAATGAAACTTCTTCAGTTGTATTTGATCCAGCGTAGTTTGTTGCCATTATCTTTAATATGTGGCTTCCTTCCTTGAATGTTTTTGTTTTGTTGTATTCTATACAGTTCTTGCACAATAACTTGTATTTTCCGTCTATGCCATCATCCATGTATTCAAGTTTTGCAACCTGCTCGCTTAGAAGAATGTCAATTGATTGTCTCTTGCTGTTTAATGTCCCTTCTTCTGGGCTGAAAATAGTTATGGTTGTTGATGTTGGATCTATTGTAAATGTCCATTCTTTTACTGCTTCATTTCCTGCATAATCTTTTGCTCTTATTTCTACAGTATGTAATCCTGCAGTCAAGCTAGCTACATAATCAATCTTTTTTGATAAGCTGTTATATGTGTGATCAACTAAAATATTATCAACTTTCATTGTTATTGTTGAAATATCTAGCTGTGAGTCTGTCTGGTATGGCTCTTTTATTGTAGCAGAGATTATTGGCTGTAAGCTTGATATCAATGACTCTTCTCCAGGATTTACGTTTGTTATCTCTGGTGCTCGTTGGTCAACATATATCTGTATATTCTGTTCTTCTTCTCCACTGCAAACATCAGACCACCAAGTTAATTCTAACAAACCATCTCCATCGTTAGGTGCATCTTCTAATCCAAATGGCACTGTATAAATATGCTCTCCAGTTCCATCCCACCTGTATTTTATTAATGGGCTTGGTGTGCTTGGGTTTGTCAATGTGAGAGTTATGTTTGTTGTATACCATCCTTCATCTGGTAACTCAGGAGTTATTGTTAAGTCTGTAATATAATTCACAGTAAATGTTTGTTCCTCTCCTTCATCTAAATGTTCTTCACAATCTTCAACAACAAATTTCCAATGTACTGTATCTCCTCCAATTAAATCAGAACCTGGGATTGTTGCAACATATACTCCAGCATGTTTGGTTGCAGTATACTCCTCTGAGTTTGCTTCTAACCATACTGAAGGATTTGGACATGAAGATGAATTTGATGAAATTGTTGCATTAAATTCAACATCTTCATTTTCTAAAACACAACTATCTCCTATAAATTGTTGATCAATGCAGATTCCTAACCAAGGAGTGTAATCTACATCACCAACAATATTACCAACAGCCGGACCATCGCATTTTCCCCAGTAATTATTCTCTGCATTTAGAACAGAAGCACCTGTCCAGTTTAAAGGATTAGCAATGTTTTCAAAAGAGTTGTAGTTGATTACTGCTGATCCAGTATTTTTCTCAAAGCTTATTGATGTTCCTAAGTTATGCAGATTGTTGTTTGTTATATCTGCTGATGATGTGTCTGTTATTGAATATGTCGATGTAATTACAATTCCTGTATCGCAATCATAAATTTCGTTGTCATGGATATTTGCATACGAAGCACCGTTATCTGGATAACTTCCATAATAAGAACTTACAAATATTCCAGGAGAATCCCATTCTGGTGTTCCTGAAGCTAGAGCATCATGTAGGTCATTTTCATAAATTTCTACATTAGAGCCAGTCCATAAGTTAACTAAGTTTTGAACTCTGTTAACCCCATCAACATGATCTCCAATTATTTCGTTTCTATATACTTTTCCGCTAGAATGCACATATCTAATTCCTCTTTTATGGAATGAAGAAATTACGCAATCATAAATATCAACATTTGTAGAGTCTTCAATATTAATTCCATTTGCACCATTTACCCACACATTTTTAATAATAGAATTTTTTATTTCTATGTTATTGGAATTCTTAATTAAGATGCCATGTTCAAAATTATTCTCCCCCACACCAGAGCCATGTCCGTTAACTTCAACATTGTCTACTGTAACACCGTTAGCTCCGTCAATTTTTATTATAAAATTATTTGCTCCTCCAGTAATAACTGGTCTTTCCCCAGCACCAATTAAATTAATATTATCAGTTATGATAACTTGTTCATTATAAGTTCCTGCTGCAACACTTACTGTGTCTCCATTGTTAGAATTATTTACCGCTGCCTGAATTGTACAGTATGGCAATCCAGTTGTATCATCACAACCGGGCGCATTATTAACCTCTAATGTACCTGCAAAAACAAAACTTAAAGACGTAACAAAAAGTAATAAAACAATTAAAAAAATATTTTTTTTCATTTTCTTTGGGCCTCCTTGTTTGTAAACCCACCATAAGCTTAGTAGCTTACAGTGAAGTCAACATTAATTGGAACAAAGTTTCCAGCCGGATCTGTTGCCTTAATATCTACATTATGTGTCCCATTGCTGAAACTCTTTGTTTTGCTGTATTCCGTACACTTGCTGCACAGGCTCTTCCAAACAGGTATCTTGGCAGTATTGTCTCTGTATTGTAACTTTATAATCTCGCTTGATTTTATGTCAAACAAGACATATCTGCTGTTGTAAACTTCGTTTGTAGGTTTGTTTACAGTTAGTGTAGGGGGTGTTATATCTACCTTTACAGTAACAGGCATTTTTAATGAAACCTCTGTTACAAGGTCTTTTAGTTTGAAGTCATAATTAATTTCCTGTCCATCATACTGATCTACATCAACACTTAATGTGCATGAAGCTGTCTTTGATGTTGAAGGGCAGTCTGTTCTAGTTAATTTTTTCTCACCATTTATATATAGTGAAACTTCCTTTAAATTCTCTTCTGTGTACTCAACTGTGAACTCTCCAGTTGTATAAGTTCCTTTCTTAGGGTATGTTTTCTTTATTTTAGGTATTTTTGAATCAACAAACAAAGTTACTGTTTTATTTCCTTCATTTCCGTTTTTGTCTGTTGCAAATAATGTTATGCTGTTAAATCCTTCTTTCAGGCTTATTTTTTTGATGTATGTTTTTCTCTCAGAGAAAACTCTGGTTCGTTTTCCTTCTCCGTATATATTGTCAGTATAGTATACGTCTCCAATTTCATCTAATGAAATATCAAATGAAACTGATTTTGAAGTGTAAATATTACCTTCAGTAGGAGTATTTAATGTGATTATAGGTGCTTGTTGGTCAAGGCTTGATGAACTTCCAGGAGTGCACGTGCCATCCTGATTGCATAAGTATTGTGCACCTCCATTGTAGCATTTCCTTATTGGGTCATATTCTTTCATGCATATTGGTCCGCAGTCATGATCATTTTTACATTCACAGAAATCCCATTTTTCACATCTATTGTAAGTTACTAATGGATTACAAAAAGAAAATGTTTCACCATCTGCAAAGCAGACAAAAGAATCAGCATTTATTGCTGGTATTATAGATAATGTTAGTAAGATTATGAATATTACTGTTGTTTTTTTCATTTTTTATAGTTCTCCTTTTGCACCACCTCTTCTCTTTTTTTGTTGATTATAAAATAAATAAAAAAAGGAAAAAAATTCCTTAATTTATATTGCTTCACCCCAGAAGTAAATACTTCCAGTATCGAAGTCACCGTTGCATGGCTCTGGTAGCATTAATCTGAATGTTAATGACATTTCAGCGCCTGGTGCTAGGATGTTTCCAGCGAAGTAGTTTCCGTCATCTACATCTAAGTGAACTGGGCCTCTTATGATTTCTGCATCATTGTATAAGGTTGTACTGAATGAGTTACCGTATTCAATGTCTACATAACCTTCAGCATCGTGTCCCCAGCTGTCTGCTGTGCTGTAAGCACCGTTTACTGCGTAGTAATCAAAGCTGTCTAAGGATAGCTGGTTTGTAGTTGGGCACATTGCACCACTTGAACTTGAGTCGTAAAAGTCAGTTCCTGTGATAAACATATCCAACATTACTCCAGATCCTGCATCAGCATCGTTTCCAACCAATAAAGTTGGTGAGTAAGCTGCAGTTCCAGGTCTTACGTTTGCGAAGCCTAGGTCTCCCTCAACGCTCAATGCGATTGTTGGGTTGAAGAACCAGTATTCGTTTTCATCAACTGTGTTCTGTAATCCATCCAAGTCAGTAACTTCTGCTGTTACCCAGTATTCACCGTACATTGATTCCTGAGTTTCAACTGTTAAGGTACATGTGTAGTACTTCATTACCAATGGGTTGAAGTCCTCAGCACCAAGTACTTCTTCACCAATTCTTGCGTTACAGGATGGATCAATTCCAGTCTCTGTACTTGGGACACAGTTTACTTCTATGTCGTTTCCAACACCCTGTGAGCTTCCAATTGTCATGTAAACGTCTTCAATCTTGTTGATTCCGTTTTTATCCATGACTAATACGTCATATGCAATCTGCTCTCCTTCGAAAGCGTAGTTCTGTGTTCTTTCGAAAAGTTCGGTATCGTCAACTTTTCCTTCTTCAACATTGTCGTCTAATACTACTCTAGAATCGCACATCCAGATTTCTGGAACAAAATCTTCGGTTTCGATTTCAACGCCGATTCCAGTTCCAACGCTGTTTGCTGTTGCAAATGATACTGCTACCATAAGAACAACAGCCAAAACTGCAATTAGTTTTTTCATTTTGTATTGTCCTCCTTGTTTTATCATCTCTTTTTTACCCAACATAGGTTGATGTTGGCTTTGCGCAAATCCAACTTTGCGAATTTGCAATGTTGGGTCTTTCTTCAAGACCTTATTTCTAATTCTCTGTGATCCAATTTTAGTCATCACTCTTAAATTAATGAATCATAAAATCACGTGTTTTTTATTTAAGCATTATTCAGAAACTAAATAGATGTTACAAAACAGAAATAGCCCAAAAATTCCTTTACTATAACTCAGTGCGTAAAACAAAGAAAAACAAAAAAATTCTTAATTGTTCCGTCGATAAAATCAAGTGCTCAAACTAACATAAAAATGTTGTTATGTATAAGCCAGAACTAATATGTTTTTAAGCAAAAGTATCATCGGAATTTAGTAGTGATTTTTTTTCACTTGAAGATTACAACCCATCCAAAGTAACTCGAAAATACAAGGAAAGTTTAATGTGCATAATTTTAAATAAAACAAATCCTTTATGAATTATGGAAATAGAATACAAAAAAAAACAAGATAGTATTTGCCAAAGAATTAAATAATCTGGCCAAATACTTGTATAACTTATTTAAAGACAAACTTGATATGAATTTATTGGATTCATTTAACCAAAAACTTGAAATAGGAGAACGGTTTAAATATCTAAGATGAAGCTTCCCAAAATAGACCTAGAGGAACTTAACAAACAAAAAGAAAAAAATTTTGAAGAGAGATTAAAATTTATTGATCGTTATGCTGAATGGGTTAAAAAAACCCCAAACAAAGTATGGAGTTCTCAGCAAAAAGAGCTTATTGATTAAGTATCATATCTTTTCAAGTTTTAAGCTATCCAGGTTTTTAAACCTGTAAATTTTGTTCTCCACAACAAAAACCTCAAAATCAGAAACATTTTTTCTTAAAAAAGGAGACAATGATTTTTCTCTTGTAACATCTGTCCCTGGAAAAATAAAATTAAATGAAGGCATGACTATCAATGTTGAACCCTCAAATTTGCCTTTTAGGAAAGCCTTGTATTTTTCATCAGGTCTTTCAGGAAATGAAACGCACGGATGCTCATGCCCGATAACCAAAACCCTGTTTAATATCCCCGGAATAATGTGGCCATGGGTTATTGTAATGTCATTTATGTCATACTTATCCACAATCTTGATGTTTTTCTTCCCAGCTATCGGCCCAAGAATATTGTCGTGATTCCCCCTTACAAGAATAACTTCCTTGTCACCAATCAATTCAAGTAGATCCATGACCTGTTTCCACTCGCTGTTGCTTATCTCCCCAAACTCATGCTTCAAGTCCCCATTAATGATTATTCTTTTTACCTCAACCTTGTCAAGGATCTTTTTTAATCTTGAAACAATGTCCTCGTACTGGTTGAACGGAATTAAGTACCCCTGTTTTTTTAATAATTCTTCATATCCTAGATGCAGATCACAGATTACCAGTGTTTTCTGCTCTTCTATGTAAAGTGATAAATCCACGATCTTGATCCCTTTTTCAATTTTCACAATATTTTATTCTTGATTAAACTTAAATAGATTATTATATGGATATATATACTATAATATTAAAAAAAGGTCAACAAAAATTGTTGACCTGGAACGTATTTTGATGTTTCCAGCAGCTCGTTTTACAGCTCTTTCCTCTTATTGGAGTTGCATAGATGATGTATCATGTATCTTACCTTTGTTGCAGTTTTTTCATCTAAGAGAGAAGCTAGGTCTTTCAAATCAATTGTTGCTTTTGATCCGCCATCGCTGCTTGTGATGGTAACCGTCTGAGGAGGAAACTTGTCAGTGACGTTTGTCTCGATTTTAAATTTGCTATCATCAGATTTTATCAAGCAAACCTTTTTTGATCCCATGTCAGACCCTCCCATCTACGCATTCATCAAACCTTCTGCAGAAATCTTTTACAGTTACATTTAAGCAATCGTGAAGGTAGTTAATCGAGTTAAATGGATATTGGGAACTCTTCCCTTTTTTTGTCGGGCAGGTAATAATTATTTTTCCATTTCCGCCCCTTCTTATGCTTACGCTTAAAGACTCTTCGTTTTGAATTGGATCAAGTTCTTTTCTGCATTCGACAAAGCGTTCCTTGTCTATATCAAGTAAACTCTTGATTGCTTTGGTCAGGGGTTCCTGACTTTTCTTTTCCCATTCTCTTTCTTCTTGTTTCTGATATAACTTGCTTATCTCGCCCCGGAGTTTTTGTGCATTGCCATTCTTGCGGGAAGGCAGTCCGTTCTCAAATGTTTCAGTTAAAAGAAAATAATAAGGGGCTGATTTGCCTATTTTAAAATTGATTGTAAGACATAATACAATATCTTCTCCGGCCTTACATGCTTCCAGAGTGTACCAACAGCCTATTGTTTTTAAGGTGCCGTACATTTCCGCAAGCTGTATGCACATCTCTTCGTATTGAGTTGCGACTTTGAACAATATTTCTGCCAACTTCTCAGCAGATATTGTTTTTTTCTTTAATTTTCCAGTAAGGTTAGTCATCGATTCATCCTTTCCTTATGTTTAGTTCTTGTTTTTTTAACCGAGTCTTTACTTTTTCCAGATTTTCAAAGATGATATCTCTCTTTTCAAAAATTTCCGTGAGAGAACCGTAATCGCATTTGATTTGTTCAAGGAGTTTTTCATCATCATATTTATCAGTCGATTTTTTTAAGGCATCTTCAACTTCAGATACTCCAGCAGGAGAAGCGTATTTTTTGATAGTTATCTCAGCACTCTGAGGTATTCCCTCAGTATAATCAATAGTTAACACACGTATTGATTTTGTATTGTCCAAAGCATTCCCTGCGCAGGCCATAATCTGGGTAGTTCCTGGTTTACCCGATTTTGTGATGTGTGGGGGGCCGTCATCTAGCAGATCCTTAAAGCCATCCTCAGACAGGTTAAGCACCCGATTCCCTGCATCAACAATAGTAATGATGCCTACATCCAGACCGTCAAAAAATATGACCAAGCCATATTTTCTTCTGCTTCTGAATATAGGTTTTATCTCGCATATTTTCCTGCCCATTTTTTCTCCTAATATTTAGAATTCGTTTCTCCAGCCCATTCCGTCAATAACAAAAATTTTGACAGAGTTTAACCTAGGCTACCACCTCCTTTATGTTGCCCAGAATTCAGGCTGAAAATTACTTATACAACAAAAATTCATTAAAAACTTACTTATAAACCTTCTCAAAATAATGGTTAATTCCCTCAATCTGCCTGAGCTCTGTTTTGAACAAGAACTCCCTTAACTTATTGTTTATTTTAACCCCTTTTGTCTGTAGCTGGTTTCTTAAGATAGAATAAAGTTTTTTGCCTTCAGGATCTAAGTCAGTTAAAATAACAACCTCCTTTTCATTGATTTCATCCACAACTTTGTAAATTGCTTTCCTGTTTATTGCATAAACTCTTTTGATTCCAATCTCTTTTAATGCCTTTTCATCGTTCTTTCCTTCAACTATGACCAGAAGTCTTTTCTCATTTATTTTGTTGATATAGTCCTGGAGTTCCACTCTAACCTAATAGTTAGGATATAACAAAATATATAAAACTGCTTGTCATGGTTTAGTCTATTCTAACTTTTCGCAGTACCCGGAAAAACCCATCTGGGATTTTATTTTAAGAGAAATAAATCCTCTCAGAAATGGATTTGCCCGGGATAAACCGTAAATTCTTAAAAACCTGGAGGAAAAAATGCATAACATATATAATTTTTTAAAGGAGGTTGGTTTCTCAGAACTTATCGGTTCCATAGAAAAAATTTTGAAAAAAGTCTCAAAAGAAAAAGCAAGAATAATTATAGAGCAAATAGAGACTGGATGCCTCTTTGCTGAAAAAGAAGAAAGAGTAGAATCTTTCCGGTGTAATCTTATTTTGACTATAGCCCTTATCGATAGGAGTGAAGTAATCAAAAAAATAAATTTTGTTGAGAACAAAGAAGTGAAAGGATTTGTAAAGCTTTTACTTACTATCGCCCCTGATCAAACTCGTCTAAATAATGCTGTGAATAATTTTATTGGAGTATCTGCACCCAAAGAAGATACTCGCAATAAGCAAAGAACCATCAAGGATACTCTGAACAAACCGCCTTCATAAATAAGGAAGCAAAAAGACCGTTAAACCCAAAAAACAAATAAAACAATGAAAGGTATAAGAGGTGATTAGAATGTCTAAAACTTTCAATGCAGACGTTAGATTCCTTGAAGACGGAACAGTCCAAATTTCCGATGAATTTTGCAAAATAAACGGGACTGTGAAAAATTGGAATGATTTCCTAAAGGATCCATCAAAGACCAATCCAGAATTTATTATGGTATCTCACTCTGAATTTAATGCTGTAAAAATCCTCGGAACAAACGGAAATCCAGTCTGGATGCCCAACGCACAATTCGACCAGTTACAGGCCGAAGCCAAAGCCCCATAATAAAGAAGTTTTGAAATTATTATCAAAGGTCCTCCTGCAAGGGA
>JAQTOC010000007.1 GCA_028713535.1 Candidatus Nanoarchaeia archaeon
TAACAGACATAAGCCCGTTGCATGTCAAGTTTGTAAATAAAAACAAGAAATACTCAGACCAGATAAGGCTATCAAAAAGATTTGCAAAAGTAGCAAAGGTTTATGGGGCAGAATCCTACATAAAAGGTTTTTCTGGATACGTTCTTGAGATTTTGACAATTTATTATAAATCCTTCAACAATTTAATAAAGGCAGTTTCAAAATGGAGTTCAACAACCGAAATCGGAAATAAAAATTTAATAAACAACCTAAACAGGGCAAAGAAAGAATCCCCCCTGATTTTAATTGATCCAACAGATTCAACAAGGAACGCAGCAGCAGCCCTGTCCCAGGAAAAATATGATTTGCTCATTAAATCATGCAGGGAATATTTAAAAAATCCATCTGAGAATTTCTTCAAGGAAAAAGTCTTTGACATGGACGACATAAAAAGGAGAAACAAAGCAAGCAAGATAATAACCCTGAATGTGGTTCCCTTAAACAAGAAAACAGATGTGGCAGGGGCAAAAATGCTCAAGGCTTTCCAATACATCCTTAATGAATTGGAAAAGAACGAGTTTAAAATAAAAAACGAGGGCTGGGTCTGGAACGGAAATGCAACATTCTACTTTATCCTGGATAAAAAACCGCTTTCAAAGTTAAAAAAACATTACGGTCCGTCAAAAAAACTTGAAAAACCACTGAAAGAATTCAGGAAAAGATGGAAAAACAAAAAGGTTTCATTTGAAAAAAACAGATCCTATGTAATTATAGAAAGAAAATACCAGCTGCCAGAAAACCTGATAAAATATCTTGTTAAGGACAAAAGGATAAAAACTCTTGTAAAAGAAATAAGGATAATCTAATTAAAAAACTCCCTAAAGTTTAAGACCAAAAAGTTTATAAATAACCATAAACCATAAACTCTAATGATTGTTCTGGTGTAAAATATATGGAAGAAAAAACACTAAAAACTGGTACAACAACCATAGGACTTGTCTGCAAAGATGGTATTATTCTAGCAGCTGACAAAAGAGCTACTGCAGGTTATATGGTTGCTGAAAAGAAAATGGACAAAATATTTCCAATAGATGATGCTATAGGAATAACTACAGCAGGGTCTGTTTCAGAAGTGCAGTTATTGTTAAAATTAATGAAAGCCCAGATAAAATTGACAAAAATGAGGGCAAAGAAAGGGCTTACAGTAAAAGAAGTGACTAATTTACTGGCAACATACGTATACACAAACATAAGAAGGCCTTCAATGATACTTGCCATAACCGGATTTTTGGTGGCAGGAAAAGATTCATCTGGATTCTCACTTTATGAAGTTGGTATCGACGGCTCTGTAATAAAAGCCCAAGACTACAGGACAGACGGTTCTGGAAGCGTGTTTGCTTTAGGAGTTCTGGAAAACGAATACAAACAAGATATGAGCGTACAGCAAGGTATTGAATTAGCTCTAAAGGCAATAAACGCCTCATTAAAAAGAGATGCTGCAACAGGCAATGGAATTGATATCGTAACCATTACAAATGAAGGTTACAAAAAAGTGATGGAAAAAGAAATTAACACAGGTATTTACTAATTTTCTAATATAAACAAGAAAGAGAAAAAAATGACTAAAATAATAGATGAAGTACTAAAGCATATACCTGACTCTGCAAAAGTGTCAGATGTATCTTTCGAAGGAGCAAATATTGTAATATATACCAAGAACAAAGACTTCTTCCTAGACAGCAATGGAGTAATAAAAGAAATAGTCAACGATATTAAAAAAAGAGTTGAAGTTCGTTCAGATCCTTCTCTATGTATGGATATTGAAAAAGCAGAAAAGAAAATAAAAGAAATTCTTCCAGAAGAATCCCAGGTTTCAAATATAACCTTTGATCCTCAAAGGTCAAGAGTCATAATTGAAGCAGAAAAGCCCGGGTTGGCAATAGGAAAACAAGGAGAGTTATTAAGGGAAATAAGAAAACAGACATTGTGGGTTCCATTGATAAAAAGAACTCCCGCACTCAGGTCAAAAATAATCGAAAACATCAGGCAGGTCTTATATGATAACAGCGACTTCAGAAGAAAGTTCCTTAACAAAATAGGCCACAGGATCTATGATGGATGGAAACGTGAGAAAAGAAATGAGTGGGTACGAGTTAGTTTCCTTGGAGGAGCAAGACAGGTAGGAAAATCTGCAATACTTTTGCAGACTCCAGAATCAAATGTTCTTCTTGACTGCGGTATACATCCAGCAAAACCATTAAGTGACCCAACTGCATTTCCTCACCTAGACGCTCCAGAATTCAAGCTTAACGAGTTGGATGCAATAATATTGACTCATGCCCATATAGACCACGCAGGTCTAATCCCTTATTTGTACAAAATGGGCTATGATGGCCCAACTTACGCTACTGCACCAACAAGGGATATAGCAGCACTTCTTTGTCTGGATACAATTAACATCGCGCAAAAAGAGGGTCGTGACCCAATTTATTCAAGTGCAGACATTAAAAAAATGGTAAAGAATACAATATGCTTGGAATACGAAGAGGTCACAGACATAACTCCTGACTTAAGGATCACATTATACAATGCAGGCCACACCTTGGGAAGTGCAATGGTTCATATTCATGTAGGAAATGGTTTGCACAATTTATTATATACATCAGATATGAATTATGAAACTTCAAATCTGCTTTCAGCAGCAATAACAAAATTCCCAAGGCTTGAAACAGTAATTACAGAAGCAACTCTTGGTTCAAAAGATGATGTTCAAAATTCAAGAAAAGAAGCAGAAGACGATTTCATAAAGGAAATCAACGAAACAATTACAAATAAGGGAAAGGTTTTGCTTCCTGTTTTAGGAACCGGAAGAGCTCAGGAGATAATGGTCATTCTGGAAAGAGCAATGAGTGAAAAAACAATTCCAGATGTTCCAATCCATGTTCAAGGAATGGTATGGGACATTACTGCGATTCATACCACCTATCCAGATTTTTTCAACTCAAAAATAAAAAGAAATGTTTTCCACAAGGATCAGAATCCATTCCTGTCTCCTGTATTCAAACATGTAGGCTCACAAAAGGAACAGGAAGAGATAATTAACTCAGGAGAATCCTGCATAATACTTGCAACATCAGGAATGATGGTTGGTGGTGCATCAGTGGAATACTTCAAGCATCTTGCAGAAAATCCAAGAAATACGTTGATATTTTCATGTTATCAGGCAGAAGGTTCTTTAGGTAGGATCCTGCAGAACGGAATAAAAGAAGTCAACATGGGTTCTGTAGAAAAACCAGACATAGTAAATGTAAGATGTAAAATATGTACCATCTCAGGATTTTCAGGGCACTCTTCAAGAAACCAGTTGATGAGCTTCTTCAAGCATCTTGATCCAAAACCAAAGAAAGTAATAGTGCAGCACGGAGAAAGTTCCAAGTGTCTGGACTTGGCATCATCCCTTCATAAGTTAATGAGAGTAGAAACTGCAGCTCCAAAAAATCTTGAAAGCATAAGAATAAGATAATCACTTTTTCTTTAAGTTTTTGTGAAGATATTCTTTGATTGAATCCAACTCTTTGTGAACTCTCTGTATTTCTCTCTCAGATTTCCTGTTGACCTGATAGTTATATTTAAAGTCAATTCTGTCTCTCTGCTCCTGTCGGT
The DNA here is from genome assembly GCA_028713535.1 of Candidatus Nanoarchaeia archaeon. Classification (GTDB taxonomy): domain Archaea; phylum Nanobdellota; class Nanobdellia; order SCGC-AAA011-G17; family JACPNG01; genus JAQTMY01. The sequence goes on from JAQTOC010000007.1 coordinate 3,643, forward strand.
TCTGGCTCATTAAGATTAAAGGTGCAGACAACGCAGTTAAGCAGGCCAAAACCAAGTTTAAAAAAACATAGGGGTAAGAGTCCCATCTCCAGGATACTTTTACATTTATCCAAGTCCAGATTATAATTAATACAAAAAGTATGAATATAAATGTCCAGCTTCCAATAAATCTTGTAACCTTGTCTGCAATTTTCTGCCAGGGTCCTGGCTCAGTTTGTAATGCTGGATGGTTTTTTTTATGATTAAGATGATTGCCTCTTTTTTCCATTATAATAATATAGTATATAAATTATTTAAAAACCTTATTATTTTTTCAACTCTCTAAGCAGGACACAAACCTTGCACATTTTCCCAGAACACGGCTCTCCGCACCCTTCACAATAATTAACTCCGGTCTTTACATCTTCTTTTAATTTTAAATTCATAGATTCCTGGAATTCTAAAATATTATTCTTAACCCCAGGATGCTTAACCTCAAACTTCTCAAGTATATCCCTGAATTCTCTTCTGTATGCATCAGCAGAACAAGGGCACATTCCATAATTAACAGGAAGCCCCTTAATCTCAGAGTATTTTTTATTCTCATTATTAGTCATAAAATATAAGGGCTTGACTCTCCTGACAAACTTATAGGATTTATCACTTGATTTTATTCCCTGTCTCCTAGCTAAGTTCATGTCATTCCTGAAAACATTCATCAAAAATACTTCTGCACCGTCATCTAAGCAATGTCCTGTAGCAAGATAATCAAACTTAAGTTTCTTGCTGTATTTATTAAGCAAGTATCTTTTTAGGACTCCGCACAGCATGCATGAAGAATACTCCTGTCCTTTCTCTTTCAAAACAGACTTCATATAGCATAAAGACTTTCCAAACTCTTTTCTAAAAGAAACAACATGCAGTTTAATCTTGTTATCCTTGCATATTTTTTTGATATTTTCCAGATTTGCTTTTGTATAATTCCCTATTGCCGCGTCAATTGTTATAGCCTCGATGTTATAACCCATCTTCTTGAGAACATACAAGCAGACACTTGAATCCTTTCCTCCAGAAACTGCAACTCCAACCCTATCTTTCTTTGTAAACAATTTGTGCTTAAAAATAGTCTTAGCAACTTTTTTCTCAAAGTATTTGACAAAGCAATGCTTGCACAATTTAACGTTATTATTGGTAAGATTGATTACAGGTTCCTTAGAACAAAGTTTACAGGGCATACTCTATTTTCTTGTTTAATAACTTTTCAAGCCTTTCTTTTACAGCCTTTTTGATTGTGTTGTCAAGTTTAAAGTTTTTCAAAACAAAAGCATCATCTTTTTTTTCTACATCGATTTTCTGCTCAAAGTTAAAATCAAAGAAGCTTTTTATTTTTTCAGCATCATCCTCTATTACTTTTTTTATTTTGAATTCATAAATCACATCCCTTCCAGCCATGGGATTATTGAAGTCAACCAGAGTCCTGCTCCCTGAAACGCTCTTGACCATCCCAAACATTCCGTCTATATTTAGTTGCATTCCAGGAAATGGGTGAATGTCATTTTTCACAAGCTTGGATGTATGTATCAGCTGCAATAACTCCTTGCTTCTTTTGCCAAACGCATCTTCGGGTTTTAACTCAACCTTATAGAACTTATTAGTCTCCTTGTTCTCAAGTTCCCTGTCCAAACCCCTTAACACATCTCCGTGGCCAATACAAATAATCCATGGCTTATACTTAAATTTTGGTCTGAAAACATTTTCTTTTTTTGCGGTTTCAGCATTAGTAAGGTCAAATATCTCGTTGGTGTCCTTTATTCTTCCTACAAATTCCAGTTCAACAAAATCTCCCTTCTTTGTTTTCATACTGAATCACTAAAAAAAAGAGTATTTAAACTTTATTATAAAACACCAGAATACTTTAAAACATAAAAAACTGAATTTTCAGTATGGGCTGGAGAGAAGAAATAGATCCATTGCTAAGGCAGCATTTGGAGAAATTAATAGAAGAATCATATAAGCAGAAAAACGCATTTGAAAAAGCAAAAAATAAGGATATAGCTCAATTATGGTGCGCAGTAGCTCTGCTTTCCAAAGATAATTTTGATTTAAAGCTAAAAATAAAATACCTTGAGAGTTTCATAAGAGAAAATATAAAAACTAAAACACCAAAAAATCTTAAGAAATATTAATTATTTCAATAAGTATATAAATAAAAATATATCTAAAAATTTATGGGTTCAAACTATAAATCAAATCTCTGGAAGATATATCTCTTCAAGTTTCTAGCTGGTCTTCACTTCTTTTCAGCAGTTTTGATTCCTTTTTTCACAGATTGGGGGAAGATAAGTTTCACTCAGATAATGATACTGCAATCTTGGTTTATGATGTGCGTTTTTATCCTCGAAGTTCCAACAGGAGCAATTGCAGACTATATAGGAAGAAAATATTCTCTAATCTTAGCGGCAGTCACTGGAGCAGCCGCAAGTATAGTGTATGTAAGTTCTCCAAATTTTTATATATTTATGATTGCAGAATTCTTGTTTGCAATCTCAGCAGCGTTGATTTCCGGAGCAGACGAAGCATTTGTTTATGATACTCTTAAAAAAATCAAGCAAGAAAACTTATCAAAAAAAATCTTTGGAAGAATAGAAAGTTTCAATCTTGCAGGGATATTAATTGCCGCACCAATCGGAAGCATCATTGCAGTTCAATTTGGATTATCAGTCCCGATGCTGCTTTTTGCTGTACCTTCGGTTTTAGCAGCGATAATAGGCCTAACTTTAAACGAACCTCAGACAACAAAGAAGATAGAATCCAAAAGATATATCCTCATACTAAAATCTGGGATAAACTCTCTCCGCAATAATAAAACACTAAGAATCCTCGCAGTTGATGCAGTAGTAATCTCTGCATTAGCCTATCTTCTCATCTGGCTTTACCAGCCAATGCTAATCAAAGCAGGAATGGGAATAGGGTATTTTGGTATAATCCATGCTTCTTTTGTAATTAGTGAAATACTCATATTGAATAATTTTGAGAAATTAGAAAGACTGCTTGGATCCAAAAAAAGACTGACGTTTTTTAGCGCAATGATTGTCGGAATTATGTATATTATTGGTGGGTTAACAACCTTTATACCTGTAGTAATACTAATAATAATTATTGCAGGAGGATTCGGCCTTACAAGAGGGACTTTATTATCTAGCTACATGAATAAATATATTTCATCAGAAGAGAGAGCAACAACCTTATCTTCAATTTCAATGCTGAGGAGGTTTCTAATTGCCGCAATAAACCCTCTGATTGGGTTTATGGTAGATTGGTCTTTGGGGACCACCCTAATCATCATAGGGGTAATAACTATTATCTTTTCCTTATTTTCAAGAATTAAAGAAGAACATCTAATTGATTAGTCTTTCCTCAATGCATAGCCAATCAATATAGCAACAAAAAGCCATTGAACATAAGGAACAAATTCTAATATAACTTCCAATCCTGGATTTATGATTGCTAAGATATTCAAGTAAGTATTATTCATTCCAATCAGAAGAACAACAATCTTCCTGAGAACCAATACAAAAATAAAGATAATTAAAATAAGGATAAATGAATGGCTTGTCTTTTCATTTTTAAATAATGGGTTGACAAGGTCTGATAGTTTAGGCAAAACTTTTGTTATCAAGATATGCCCGCCAATAAAAGCAAATACAGCTCCAATAAGAACTACAATCCACGAAATAATATCACCCATAACATATATCTTCCTCAGCTCCTTTTATATAATTTATTTACCATTCTGGAATGAATAAAAATATTTAATAAAGAAGCTCCGAAGTAAATTAAAATATATGACTACATTAATTCAGTTTAAAGACATATTCAAGAGGTATGGCTCCAATCTTGTTCTCAACAATTTGAATTTCGGCATAAATGAAGGAGACATCTTTGGGATAATTGGTTTGTCTGGTTCTGGAAAGACAACAATACTAAATACCTTAATAGGATTTATACGAGCAAACAGTGGGCAGATCATTTACAAAGACCAGGATATCTCAAAAAATAAAAAACGAATAGAACAAATTGCTGGATTTGCAACCCAGTCCTGCTCATTTTATCAAAAGCTTACAGTAGAGGAAAATCTCCACTACTTTGGAAAATTATACAACATGAAAAGGGAAGACATAGTAAAAAGAATTGATGAATTGCTTCCTCTGGTTGAATTACAGCCTACAAAAAAAGTTCTGGCAAAAAACCTTTCAACAGGAATGCAAAGGAGATTGGATATTGCCTGTGCAATGATACATCACCCCCAGATCTTGATCCTTGACGAGCCAACCGAAGACCTTGATCCAGTATTAAGAAGAGAAATTCTAAGGCTTATAAGAAAAATAAACATTGAAGAAGGAACAACAATCATAATTACCTCTCACCTATTGAATGAGATAGAATCAATCTGCTCAAGGATAGCGATACTGCACAAAGGAAAGATGATAAGGTCAGGAACGCCAGCAGAGCTAAAAGACATGTACACAAAAAATCAGGAAATACACCTAAGAACCTATCCAGGAAAATACGACCAGATAATTACACATTTAAAAAGAACTGGGGGCATAACAGATGCAACAAGCCAAGGAAACAAAATAGTTATCTATACCAAGGATGCAGAAAAAGTCCTCCACGATATTTTGGAGACACTAGCTGTAAACAAAGAAAAATTAATTGACATAGATGTTAATAGGCCATCATTAGAGGAGGTTTTCGCATTCTTTACAAAAGAAAAATAAAATGGGACTTTTTGATTCATACAAGGACGCACTGTCAGGGCCAAAGGCAAACAAGGAAACAAGTAGACCAAGCCTAAAGCCAGAGAAAAAGATAGTTTCAAAGCAAATAAAAAAAGAAACCCCGATTAAGAGGACGAGAGACTTCTCAGAAAGAATAAAAAACAAAGGCTCAACAATCCCAGTAATCCCAAAACTATACTGGATGATTAAAAAAGACATCAAGCTTATAATAAGGTCCAAAACTTCTGCATTAATTGTATTGTTGGGGCCTCTTTTAATAATTTTATTAGTTGCCCTTGCATTCAACACATCTTCATTGTATAATATTAAGATAGCAACATACTCAGACTCATATTCAGCACTTACAAATTCTGTTCTAACAGATATGGAAGACCAGCAGTACCAAGTAATAAAAGCAGATTCAGAGGAAAAATGTAGAAATGGGGTAAAAACAACGCAGTATCATCTCTGTGCAATATTTCCAAAAGATATGTCCCTTGATAACACTGCAGACAACATTATTGTTTATGTTGATGAATCAAGAGTCAACCTTGCCTCATTAATATCCGGAACAATTTCCATGAAGATAGCAAACAAATCATCAGAGCTGAGCCTTGGCCTAACCTCTGTTTTGGTAACAACTCTAGATAATACAAAAAATCAATTGTATTCCAAGGAAAAAACACTCCAAACAATAGAGGCTGCAACACTTGATTCAAACACCGAGCTTGCAAACCTAAAGGAAGAATTATCCAAGGTAAGCGTACTAAACGAATCAGAATTGAACATATCAGTAACAATCCAGAATATTAAAAAATTCAGGGACATGTGTGATGCAAAAGACGACAGCGGCAATAACAAATACAACTGCCCAGGCGACTCCCTTCTTGATGAAGCCGAAGACGGTATTAAATCTCTTAGAAACAAGCTTGAAGACGCTCAGCTAACATTAACTACCTCAGTAACAAGCATATCTGGCATAAGAACAATGATAGCAGATACCACTACCCAGATAAGGGACACTAAAACCTCATTAAGCAATCTTAAAGCAAATATTGAAAGCATCAAGATAACAAATGCAGAAGCAATCGTAAGCCCAATAAAAACAACAATAGAGCCTATTACCAGCAAAAAAACCCATCTTGGAGTTTTATTCCCTACCTTAACTATATTAATTATGATGTTTATTTCTATACTGCTTGCATCCACTTTGGTAGTCAGGGAAAAAACATCGCTTGCATATTTCAGAAATTTCATAACTCCAACAAACGACGTGTTGTTCTTGCTTGGAGGATTCTTTACAAACATCCTTCTTTTGGTTGTTCAGCTTGTCATACTGTTTGGGGTAGCAATACCATTCTTTAAGACAGCCTTAGTCCCATCCCTTCTTCCATTAATAATAACACTTATTGTAATTTCAACAATATTCATCTTAATGGGAACCATAGTCGGCTATTTATTTAACTCAGAGGAAACATCCACTTTGGCAGCAATTGCAATAGCTGCATTAATGTTGTTGTTTTCAAACACAATCTTGCCTCTGGAAACACTGCCTCAGTATATAAGGGACATTGTACAGTACAACCCATTTGTAATTGGTGAAGGCATGTTAAAGCAGATACTCACATTCCAGGCAACACTAAGTGATTTGTGGGTAAAAATCGTAGTCCTTATCGGAGTAGGAGTTTTGCTTGGTGTACTTGCTTTCCTATCCAGAAAATTGACAAAAAGGAGAATTGCATAAACTTTTTATACAATAACAATCGTTCTTTTATAATGACCAAACAAATAGTAACGCCCTGGGAAGTTAAAGGAGATATAGATTATAATAAATTAATAAAAGAATTTGGTTTGTCTCCGCTTCATGAACTTCCAGATGTTTTTAACAAAGAATTGTTATTCAGAAGAAAAGTCATTTTTGCGCACAGGGATTTTCAGAAAATTATTGAATCTGTAAAAAATAAGAAAAAGTTTGTTATGATGACTGGCTTGATGCCAACTGGAAAATTCCATCTTGGCCACATGATACTTGCCAAACAAATGATATTCTACCAGAAGCTTGGAGCAAAAATATACATAGCTGTTGCAGACCTGGAAGCATTTCACGCAAGAAACCAGTCTTTGGAAGAATCAAGAAAAATAGCCATAGAACAATACATAACAAATTATATTGCTCTTGGCTTAAAACCAGAAAATTGTGAAATTTACTTCCAAAGCGAAAGGTCAAAAGACGGAAAAAAAGCAAACGCTTATTATAGATTGCAAAACCTTCTTGCAAAACATGCCACTTTTAACGAGTTCAAGGCTGTATATGGCTCAATAACTCCTGGAAAAATGCTGTCTGCTTTATTGCAGGCCTCAGACATGCTGCATCCTCAGCTGCCAGAATTTGAAGGAACAATTCCTGTTGTTGTTCCTGTGGGTGCAGACCAAGATCCTCACTTAAGATTAGCCAGGGACATAGCAAACAGAATAAAAAGCCCGAAGTTTATGCAGTTAAGCTCAACCTACCATTTATTTATACCCGGTCTTAAAGGCGGTAAAATGTCTGCTTCAGATCCCACATCTTATATAGCCCTAACCGATACTCCAGAAGAAGCCACTCTTAAAATCAAAAAGTACGCCTTTTCAGGGGGTCAGAATACCCTAGAAGAACACAGGAAAAAAGGAGGAAACCCGGAAAAGGATGTTTCTTTCCAGTACCTAAGAACCATTTTTGAAGAGAATGACACAAGATTAAAGAAGGTTTATGATGACTATAAATCAGGAAAACTGCTCTCAAGCGAGTTAAAAAACATGCTAATAAACAAAATAAGACCATTCCTTGAAGACCATCATAAAGAGCGTAAAAAGGCAGAGAAGCAGCTAAAAGCGTTCGGATTGGACTAAAACATTACCACCAGCAAGTTACTACAAAACCGAAAGGTTTATAAATAAATTCTATATAGTTTTGTTACCAATGAAGCACAAAAAGGAGCAAGAATGATAGTTCAAGAAGAATTTTTAAAGAAGCTGAGAACAGCATTTGATCTTAATATTTATGAAGTAAAAATCTGGACTGCATTGCTATCCAGAGGATTAGCAACTGCTGGTGAACTTTCCGATATAAGCGGAGTTCCTAGATCCAGGACTTATGATGTTTTAGAATCCCTTGAAAAAAAGGGTTTTGTCTTGATGAAACTGGGCAAGCCAATAAAGTATTTAGCAATAGAACCAAATGAAATTGTAAAGAGAGTAAAGAAAGTTATCACTCAATCAGTAGATGAAAAAATACAAAGCCTCGATAACGTCAGAAGCTCAAAGCTTTTCGAGGAAATTCAGAGCTTGTATTCCACAGGAATTAATCATGTTGATATTACTTTGCTTTCTGGAGCAATAAGAGGAAGAAATAATATTTACAGCCATCTTGATACCATGCTTAGAACTGCAGAAAAATCAGTATCACTTGTAACAACTTCAGATGGATTCATAAGAAAGCTTCCTTTGCTTGAAAAAGTTGCAAAGAAAAACAAGGACATAAAGATTAGGGTTCTAACCCAGTTAAACAAAGAAGCAAAAGACATGATCAAAAAAATTAATCCAAACATAAAGATAAAGGAAACTCCAGACATACACGCAAGGTTTGTAATCATAGACAACAAGGACCTTATGTTTATGGTATCTGATGACAAGTTAACCCATGAGTCTTATGACAACAGTGTCTGGGTAAACACACCATTCTTTGCTTCTGCATTAAACAACTTGTTTGAGCAGGCATGGAACAAGATAAAGTAAGTCTTGTTTAAACAAAAACATTAATAAACAACGTCTTTATTTTCTTATTTATGGATATCAACAAACTAGCAGAGTCCCTGCATCCATTAGAAAGAAAGATACTTCCTCATTTAAAAGAAAAAATAACAGATAAGGAACTAGAAAAAAAATCAAGATTACAGTACATAGAAGTTTCAAGAGCACTGCAATGGCTCGAAAATAAAGGAATAATAAAAATAAAACAAGAGCTAAAAGAAGTTATTTCCTTGGATAAAAATGGTGAAAGATATCTTAAGCATAATTTGCCTGAAAAAGCATTTCTAGAGACAATAAAAAATAATCCTTTATCTTTAAATGAAATAGAGACAAAAGCAAAACTGGACAAGCAGGAATTGAATATTTCAGTTGGTTTATTAAAAAAACATGCTTATATAGAATTCAAAGAAGGAAAACTTTCAATAACTCAAAAAGGAAAAGAATTTCTTAAAGATGATTCTGAAATAAAATTCCTTAAATCCTTACCATTGGAAGTTTCAAAAGTGGATAAAAAAATCCTTAAAGAACTTTCTGAAAGAAAAGAAATAATAAAAACAGACACAGAAAAAACAAAAGTAATTGAACTGACTGATCTGGGTGAAAAGATAACAAAAGTAAAATTAGATGAAAACCTAATGGAATCAGTAACTCAAGACATGCTTAAGGATTCTTCCTGGAAAGACAAAAAGTTCAGAAGATATGACATTAAGCTACCAGTCCCAAAAATCTATCCTGGAAAAAGACATTTTGTCAATCAGGTAAACGAATATACAAAAAGAATCTGGTTAGATCTAGGATTCAAAGAAATGACGGGTCCATTATTAAATACATCATTCTGGAATTTCGACGCTTTATTTACAGCACAGGATCATCCGGTAAGGGAAATGCAGGATACTTTTTTCATTAAAAACCCAAGATATGGAACCTTGCCAGATAAAAAACTGGTAAATAATGTAAAAAAAGTCCATGAAGGTAACTCTGACATAGATAGTCTAGGTTGGCAGTATTCATGGGATGAAAACGAAGCAAAAAGAAACGTTCTAAGAACCCATACAACAGTATTAAGTGCTAAAACATTAAACTCATTAAAAAAAGAGGATTTACCTTTAAAATTCTTCGCTGTGGGAAAATGTTTCAGGAATGAAACTCTGGACTGGTCTCACTTATTTGAGTTCAATCAGACAGAAGGCATTGTCATAGATAAGAATGCCAATTTTAGAAATTTGTTAGGATATCTAAAACAGTTCTTCAGAAAGATGGGATATGAAAAAGCAAGATTCAGGCCAGCTTATTTCCCATATACAGAATTCAGCATAGAAATAGACATATTTGACACTCAGCGTCAAAGATGGATTGAATTAGGCGGAGCAGGAATTTTAAGACCAGAAGTAGTTGTTCCTTTACTCGGAGAAGATGTTCCTGTTCTAGCATGGGGTCCTGGAGTTGACAGAATCATGACAGCAGTTTACAAATTAAAAGATGTAAGAGAATTGTATAAAAATGATTTAAAACAACTAAGGGAAATAAAAATCTGGATGAAATAAAATGACTATGATTAAAGTTAGCAAAAGAGAACTGGTCAAACTAATTGGTAAATCATTAGATGATGAAACATTAAAAGACAGGATAAGCATGATTGGAACTGATTTAGAACATGTTCAGGATGATGAGGTTTCAGTGGAAATTTTCCCGAATAGACCAGATATGTTATCGTGCCAAGGATTAGCGAGAGCCTTATCCTCGTTTATTGGGGTTAAAACCGGATTAAGAAATTATAAAATCCAGAAATCAAACAAACAATTACTCGTTGATAAGTCTATAAAAGATATAAGACCGTATACAGCATGCGCAATCATAAAAAACCTAAAGCTTAATGATGAAAAATTAAAAGAAATAATTGATATTCAGGAAAAACTGCATATTGGTATTGGAAGGAACAGGAAAAAGGTTGCAATAGGAATTTATCCTTCTGAAGTTATTTCCTATCCAATAAGGTTTGAAGCATTAGCTCCGGAAAAAATAAGATTCAAGCCATTAGAATCAAACATAGAAATGTCAGCTAAGGATATATTGGAAAAACATCCAAAAGGAAAGGAATACGCTCATTTATTAGAAGGAAAGGAAAAATATCCTATCTTCATCGACTCTAAAAATAAGATTTTATCTATGCCTCCAATAATTAATTCCAATGATACAGGAAAAGTAACAGAATCAACAAAGGAAATATTCATAGAATGTTCTGGTTTTAGTTTTGAATCCTGTAAAATAACTTTAAACATTCTAGTTACAATGTTCGCAGACCTTGGCGGGGAAATTTATTCTATGGATTTAATATATCCAGATAAAACCTACGAAAGTCCTGATTTAACTCCAAGAAAGATGAAGTTAGATGTTAACTACATAAATAAACTCACTGGTTTAAACCTAAGCGAAACAGAAATAAAAGAACTTCTGGAAAAGATGGGCTTTGGCTATGAAAATAAAAAAGTTTTAGTTCCTGCTTATAGATTAGATATTTTGCATCAGATAGATCTTGCAGAAGAAGTAGCAATTGCTTATGGTTATGAAAACTTCATAGAGGAGATTCCAAACGTTTCAACAATAGGCGAAGAAAGTCCATTAGAGATATTTAAGAAAAAAATAGTCTACTTATTGACCGGATTGGATTTAATTGAAACAAATACCTATCATTTAACTAACTTAAACGACCACAATGAAAAAATGGATAATAAAACAGAGGTTGTTGAAATACAGGAAACAAAAAGTTCTGAATATTCTGTCTTAAGATCATGGATGATACCTTCCTTGTTGAAAGTTTTGTCTGAAAACAGGCATAACTCCTATCCTCAAAACATATTTGAGATTGGAACTACATTCAAGCTTAACAAAGAAACAGAAACCGGAGTGGAAGAATCCCAGAGATTGGCGGTTTTACTTTGTGATGCTAAAACAGATTTTACTCATATAAAACAAATCTTAGATGTAATTTTCTTAAACCTAGATTTAGAGTATTCAATAGAAGAAGCCGAACATAACTCTTTCATTCCTGGAAGAGTTGGTAGGGTTTCTGTAAAAGGAAAAAACATTGCCTATATTGGAGAGATTCATCCTAAAGTCTTAAGTAATTTCGGTTTGGAAAATCCTGTCGCTGCTTTAGAAATTAATATTACTGAATTATTCAAACTTATATAAATACTTCTCTAAATCAATCTTCCCGTTAATAACTTCAATGCCTTCTCGATTTAATCTTTTAATTTTTTCATCAACTCCAGAAGCATATCCTCCAAGTTCCCCGTTGCTCTTGACAATCTTAAAGCAGGGAATGTTTTCTGGATCTTTATTCCTGTGCATAATAACTCCGATAACTCTAAAGGCTTTTGAATTTAATTTTCTAGCCAGATCTCCATAAGTGGTAACCTTTCCATAAGGAACCTGCTTTAACAGCTTAAAAACATCTTCTTCTTTCATAGAAAGATATAAAAAAGACAATAATATAAAAACCTTATGAAAGCGATAATTCTTGCAGCAGGGTATGGTACAAGATTAAAGGAAATAGCAAAAGACCTCCCAAAAACACTCCTAAAGATAGGAAACAAGACTATCCTGGACAGATTAATGGAAAACATAAAAAAAACAGAGATAAAAGAAATAATCATCGTAACAAATAACAAGTTCTACCAGAGTTTCAATGACTGGAAAAATAAAAATAATCTAAACATAACCATAGTAAATGACAGAACAAATACTAATGAAGAAAGATTAGGAGCATTAGGAGACTTGCAGTTAGCAATTAAAAAATTAAACGTAAAAGAAGATATTTTAGTTTTAGGTTCAGATAATATTTTAAATTTTGAACTAACAGACATGCTAAATGAATTCAAAAAAGAAAGAACGATAATGGTTGCATTGGCAAAGCTAAGGAACAAAGAAGAACTAAAAAAGATGGGGGTAGTTTCAGTAAACAAAAAAAATGACATCGTTCTTTTCGAGGAAAAACCTCTAGAGCCAAAATCAGATTATGCGAGCACAGCAGTTTATATTTATCCAAAAGAAAAACTAAGTTTAATAGACGCTTATCTTAAAAATAAAAATAATCCAGAAGGTCCTGGCAACCTGCTCCAATATTACTACAATAAAGAAAGGATTCATTGTTTTATTTCAAAAGAAGATTGGTTTGATGTAGGTAGCGTAGAAGTCTATAATAAGGTAAAAAATGGAATATGATCTAGAATTAGAAAAAGTTGCAAGAGAAATAATCAAAGCAAAAGCAAAGAAAGTACTAATCCAGCTGCCAGATGGATTAAAGCCACAAGCTGCAAAAATAACAAAGTATTTAAAAGAAAAAACCCGAGCAGAGATATTCATTTGGCTTGGCTCATGTTTCGGAGCATGCGACACTCCAAACCTAGATGGCTTTGATTTATTGATACAATGGGGGCATTCAAAGAATGGCAAAAGATGAACAGGTTGGTTTTCATAAAGGAGCCTTGGCTACCTTGATAAAAGAAAGGCAGGAAATGACAAGGATAATAACAATCGTAGACCAGTTGATACAGATGCACATGAAGGCACTAAAAGACCTTGGCATAGATATTGAAAAAGAAGTTAAGGAAACAGAAGAGCTGATGAAAAAAAGCACAGAGCCTAAAAGAAAAGGCGAAGACATAGCTGATAAATTATTTTGATTACTTATACCTTTCCTGCAAAAAAATATCCACGAGTAATTCTAATAAAGCCAGAATTAATGGGCCTAAAATAATGCCAATAAATCCAAACAAGAATACCCCCCCAAAACCTCCAACCAAAACAAGTGCTGGGTGTATGTTTGACTTGTCTCCAAGTATCTTTGGCTTTATTATGAGATCCAATAAAATATAAAGCAAAATAAAGCACACAACCGTCAGTAAAATTCCTCCAGTCACATTCCCTTTTGAAATTTCAATTAAAACAACAGGAATCCAAACCAAAGCAGGTCCAACCAACGGCAAAACCGCAAATAAAAATGTTAAAAATCCAAATAGGAATATAGACCCTATGCTTGTCAAGCCAATAAGATTAAACACAAAAAATAAAATACAAACAGCAATCGCCTGCAAAAGAGCAACAAGAATTAATCCAAAGAAGAATCCATCCAGAGTCATCTTTGATTTTTCAAATAGTTTTTCCTTGTAATCTTCCCTGAGAGGCAGTATTTCCTTGAATCTCTTAATTAATTTTTCTCCATTCATAAGAGTAAAGAACATGACAAATAACAAGATAAAAACATTCAGAATCTGTCTTAATAAAGATCCGATGAATGAAGCAGAAGAGTCAACAAGGAATTTTAAAAAGCCCTGGAATCCAGAATGGAAATATGAGATTATTGCTGGGTTATTGAATATATTATTTAAAAAACTCCAGTCAGTCCCCTTCAAAAATTCAAAAACATCGTATATTTCCTCAGACAAGCTTAATAAACCAAAAAACAAAGGCACAACAATGACAATGATTGCCAGTAAGATTGTAACTAAAGCAGAGGCATCCTCCCTTTTTATCCATTTCTTGATTAATTTATACACAGGATATAAAAAATAAGACAGTACAAATGCAGCAAGCATGGTTACCAAAAATGGCTTTACAATCAAAAAAGATAGATACAAAACTAACACAAAAACAAACAAAAACAAATACCAATGCCTGTTTTTTAGCTCCTGATCCATGCCTTTAAAATACACATCAAACTATATAAAATTTTGCTAATAAAAGAAAAACCTTAAAAATAATGTTCAGCCCTTAATATGCATGGAAAAAACCATTGTAGGCATAATTGAAGATGTCACGTTAATAGGAAAGAACAAAAGGCAGACATTTAAAGCCAAAATTGATACTGGAGCAACAAGAAGCTCGATGGACCTTAAGATAGCAACAGATCTTAAACTTGAATTAACAGAAACAGTAACGATAAAGTCAGCAGAAGGAAGCTCAACAAGGGGCATTGTCATGGCCAAGGTAATTATCTCAGGCCGGGAACTAGAAGCAGAGTTTACAATAGCAAACAGGTCTAAGATGAGCTGCCCAGTCCTGATAGGCAGAAATATTCTAAAGGAAAATTTTCTTGTGGATCCAAGCAGAGAATGAAACTAGCAGTGATAAGTTTGGGAGGGAAAAGCAGCATTGAAATAGTCAAATATGCAAAAGAATATTTTGATGAGGCAGAAAACATAGACCTAAGAAAAATAGCAGTCAACATAACCCCCCAAGGATCAAAAGTATTTTATGAAGCTCAGCCTTTGAAAGAATATGACTGCATTTATATAAGGGGTTCTTTCAGGTATGCATTATCACAAAAAGCAATAACTCATGCATTAGAAGGAAAATGCTACATGCCCATAAGCTCAGATGCTTTTATTTATGCTCATGACAAGTTCTTGACAACGATTCCATTGGAAAAAAACAAGGTGGAGTTTCCAGGAACTTATTTATGCTCCACAACCGAAGAATCAAAAAAATTGCTTGAAAGAGTGAACTATCCGATTATAATAAAAATACCCTCAGGCACCCAGGGAAAGGGAGTTTTATTTGCAGATTCTCCAGAATCAGGAAAATCAATACTCGATACCCTTGAAATATTCAACCAGTCCAACCTCATTCAGGAATACATTGAGACAAATGGCACAGACCTAAGAATAATTGTTGGCGGTGAAAAAGTTTTAGCCTCGATGAAGAGAAAAGCTCCGCTGCAGGAGATAAGGGCAAACATTCATTCAGGGGGTATGGGAGAAAAAGTTGAGATAACCGAAGACATAAGAGACCTAGCGATAAGGGCATCTCAGGCAATAAAAGCAGAACTATGCGCAATAGATATTCTTCAAGCAGGAATAAGAAATTATGTTCTTGAAATAAACTTGTCTCCTGGGTTGGACGGAATAAGCAATGCAATTGGAAAAAGGGTCGCAGAAGATGTAGCAAAGTTTCTTGCAAAAAAAACAAAAGAATACCTCGAAAAGAAAGAAAAAATTAAGGCAGGAGAATCAACCGAAGATCCAGAAGAACGAAGGGAGATAATTACAAACCTAAAAATAAAGGAAGGCGTCATTAAACTACCTCAGGTTGTAACAAAACTAACTGGTCTGCTAAATAATGATGAAGTAAACATAATAACTAAGAAAGGTAAAGTAATAATCAAAAAATCCTGATTTTATCCTCTATACAGTAAATCCATAATGTTTAAATAAGTTTTTTCCTAAGGAATAACTATGAAAAATGGAATATATTTTGTAATACTGCTGATACTGGTCCCGCTTGTGGTTGCAAAAACAGAATACATAGACTTGGAAAAAGATCAAAGCTACAGGGTAAGCGACAGCAATATAACTCTTCTTAGTGTAAATTCAGAGAATGATAAGATTATTTTGTGTGTAAATAACAACAAATATATCCTGTCAGAAGAATCATCAAGGAATCTTAAGAACCTTATAATAGATCTAAAGGATATTTACAACAACGATAAAGTAAGGTTAAAACTAGAATCAAGCTGCAGCAACTGTATATGCAAGGAAGATTGCTCAAACATTGATTGTTATGGGAAAACAGCAGAAGAAGTTAAAGAAGAACCTCAAGAAGAACAGCCTGAAACAGAAGAAAAGAAAATAGAAGTTGAAGTAAAAGGATATAAACCAAAAATAGAAGAATCAAACGGAAATTTATTTATAATACCCACAATAATAATGTTAATCATTATAATAGTGACAGCAATATCTCTTAAGAAAAAGGAAGAGTAAGTTTATTCTTCTTCATTCATGTTCTCACTAAGCCTGTTTTTGTATATTTCTGCGTGGTCCTCTGAGCAGAATCTATAAACTTTTCCATTGATTTCCTCTTCAACAAAATCAACATCAAGAACAGCCCTGCATAAAGCACACTTTGCAGCTCTTTCGCCTTCATTGTATCCCTGCATAAATCCGTCTTCAAACCCTTCTAATTCATCCTCTTCAACCATCTCTTCTCTGTCTTCTCCGTCATAAATGTTGTCGCCTTCAGGCTCATCATCAACCTTTTTATATTTGCTTTTCATGATTCTAAAGTAACGGGTTAGTATTTAAAATTTTCTAAACTAGGCCCCATGTTTCTATGGCTTTTGCAAGCTCGTTCCTGGTCTTGGCATACTCTTTTAAAGGAACTTTATTAAGGTAGGCATCTAAAGCCTGTCTTACAGCAGTAGACCCTGCCCTTGTGCCCCAAGGATGAGCATGTATTCCGCCTCCAAAATTGCAAACAACGTCTTTTCCCATCCTGTCTATTACCTTTCCAATAGAACAGGGCTGCAATCCCCCAGAAGCAACAGCAAGGACTCTTCTTGTATTATACCATTCCTGCTCAAATAAATGATCTTGTTTTTTAGTTTTTCTAGATTCAATTTCTCTCTCAGAGTATACTGTCTCTGAGATGCTTACTCCCATCTTTCCAACCATCGCAGTTCCGATATGTAAAGTATCAACTCCAATCATCCTAAAAATCTTGGACAGCATAGGCATTGTTATTCCTATTCTTTCAGACTTAGTCAATGCAGCATGCATGGCCCTATGTGCATGTATTGGTAACCTTATGTTCTTCC
Organism: Candidatus Nanoarchaeia archaeon; assembly: GCA_028713535.1. Lineage (GTDB taxonomy): Archaea > Nanobdellota > Nanobdellia > SCGC-AAA011-G17 > JACPNG01 > JAQTMY01. The sequence continues at coordinate 20,785 of JAQTOC010000007.1, forward strand.
TTAATGTATGAACAGCAGCGAACCCCGAAGTCAAAACATCAATCATAACATAATTTCCTCCGTTATTACTTACATACTCAGCTCGTTTAAGCATCTCAAGGGTTTCAGCAGTGACATTTGGCATATACAATTTAACCTCTCCGGTTTCTTTTTCTGCCTTTTCTCTTGCCTTTAATGTTACATCAACCCTCTTCTTGAATTTGTTAAATTTCATGCTTGTTAAATTCTCATCATCCTTTACAGTATCACATCCTCCAACCCAAGCCTCATACGCAACTCCTGCATGTTGCTTTGCATTTAATCCAAGTTTTGGTTTTATTATAGCTCCAACAAAGGGTCTGTCCCTTACTTTGGTTAGCTTCCTGATTCCCTCTACTCCATATCTTGGCCCGTCAAAACTCTTGATAATCTCTCTTGGAAATTTTATGTCAATCAATCTTAAATTCCCAACCATCTTCAAGCCAAAAACATTCCCAGCCAAGCTGGAAAGAATCTGAGACATATTTCCTTTTTCAAATAATTCAGGATGATACGCAATCTTAACATAATTATTTTTTAAATAATAAACATTTGGCTTTAATTTTTTGAAAATGCCTGGGCTTAATGTTTTAATGTCTGTCCATGTGTCAATACTGCTTTCCCCAGCAAGGTTATTTGCAATTTCTTTGATGCTGGCTTTGCCTCCAGTGATATGATAACAAGCTAAAACCTCTCTTCTCCTTGGTTTATAATCAAGATTGATATAATCCCTCACTTTGGTTCACCTCTTTCGCCTTGTTATTTTCCATAACAAAGTAATAATCAGCTAAACTACTTTCCTGACAGTTCCCTGTACTGTCATTTACAGACCCAGCAATACATAAACCTTTGCACTCACCCGAGTCCATGCATGTTTTGTTTGCATCCTCATAAGTATAATTACATTTATTTATGCTTTCCATCCATACTCCTTTCTTTGCCATGCAGTCAGCCTCAAGCAATATCTCCCCTTTCTCAGTTGCATAGTCCTTTACATTATCAACCTTTGAATTAAGATTGAGAATATCAAAATTAAATACAGTAAAAACTATAGCAATTAAAACTGCCAGCACAATAAATTTCATTATGAACTTTGATATCTTTACAACAAGAAGGATTAAGAGGACCACTACAGCTAAAACAACCAGGCTTAAACTAAGACTCATTTTCTATTTTCCTCAATAATCTTGGCAAATACCTCACCGATTTTATAATATAATCTGGTTTTTTCTGTTTTAATACCTTTCTAGAGAAGTGCCCAGTCAACACAGCTATGCTTTTTACCTTGGCTCTCTTAGCAGCAATGATATCATAAATAGAGTCTCCTATAACATAATCTGCTTTTACATGGGCAATCTTGCTTGCTTTCCTTATTTCAGCAGGGTTCGGTTTTGACAGTCTTACATCATCATTGCCGACAACAATATTGATTAATTTTGTATCAATGCCAGCATTTTTCAATAAAGTCAGGATTGTCTTGTGTGAACAGTTAGATGTAACCGCAAGCCTGTATTTCTTGCTCAATTTTCTTAAGGCCATTTTAATTCCAAACAAAGCCTTGGTTGTATTCCCATACTTATTTTTAATTACCAATTCAGCCTGCAAATCATTTACTTTATCATAGATCTTTTTGTCTTTCCCATAGCCAATAATTTCTCTTACAACCTGCTCTTTTGGCATTCCCATCAACCGAAGAAACTTCCAGTAACTTATTCTTTTAAACCCGTATTTTTCAACTGCATCCATATAAGAATAAAAATGAGCTTTGTCAGAGTTTACCAAAGTATTGTCCAAGTCAAAGCATATCAGTTTTTTCATATTAAAATATCTCAGGGTATCTCTTTTTAATTTCCCGTATAAAGCCATTAATATTATACACTCCCAGCTCAGAGATTATCCCAGTTATTAATTCTGGATTAATAAACTCAAAGCAGGGATTTTTAACATCAATATACTTATTCTCAACATCCCAAACCTCTTTCTTCTTTCTCTCCTCTATCTTTTCTTCAAATCCTTTTATTGTGTCTGGATCAAACTTCCATGAATGTGTACAAACATAAACAGGAATCCCTCTTTTCTTTGCTATCTCGCAGAACATCTCGCTTCCTATCTTATTAACTATTTTGCCTTCAGATGTAATTGCATCAGCGCCGATAAGCATTATGTCTGCTTTTTTTAGTGCAAGCCTGCCTGCAGAGTCAATATAATGCTCTACATGAATCTTGTTCCTTGCCAGCTCCAATGCAGTCCTTCTTCCCTGAAACCTTGGCCTTGTTTCTGTATTATGAACGGTAAAATGTTTTTTTCTTCTCTTTGCTTCTTTTAGAATATTAACAACAGTGTTTGCGTGGCAATGAGTAAAAATAATATAGTTACTTTGAATTTTGTTTGCTCCCAGATATGTAATCTTTTTCAGGTCTTTGTCTATCTTATTAAAAAACAATCTTGAGTTTTTCTTTGGGTTTGCCTTTACAAATTTCAAGGCATTTCTCAAAAATGGTTCTGTAGGCCTCAATGATATTAATTTTTTATATGAAGAATTTGTCATCTTCAGCATGTAAGCCCTAACCGCCCAGACAGCAACATTAGTAGCTCCCTGAATTTTTAAAGATTTAATCCCTCTTACAATTTCCCCAAAACCCATATACTTGAAAACAATATTTTGTTTATAAATATTACTAAACCAAAAAAATAATATAACCTTCTAAAAGTCTAAAACACAACAGAGGTTTCCTCATTGATTCAAGCAAAGAAAAGATATGTAAATATCATACTAATCTTTTTATATCCTCTAAATCCAGTTATAGGTATGAAAATAGCAGTAACTGGAACGCACAGCTCAGGAAAGACCACTCTTGCAAAAAGGATTAGTAATCATTTCAATATCCCTTTCATTAGAGGTGACAAAGCAAAAGAAATCTTTCAAGAACATTTTCCTGATAAACCCATAAATGAGTTGTCTGTAGGGGATCAATGGAAATTCCAACAACTGATGTTTCAAAGCTTTGATGAAGTATTCAAGCAAGAAGGAGATTGCGTAACTGATGGGTTCCACTTAACCTGCCTGCCCTATAGTATAGAATATACCCATGGAGATATCACCCAAATAGACGGATACTTTGAATTTCTTCAGAAAGTTATAGAAAGAAGCAAACAATTTGACTTAATATTTTACTTGCCCCCAGAACTGAGTTTAGAAAATGACAACTTCAGACCACAAGATAAAGATCTAAGGATAACCATAGATAAATATCTCTTCTCGTTATTGCAGGATTTTAATTATTGTACAATCTCTGGACCAAAAGAGGTGAGGATACGCAAGGTAGGTCAAATGCTTGGAATCGCTGATCCTGTCTGGGAAAATTATATTGCATTCGAAGGCCTACCCAAAAGCGGGAAGAGTATTCAAATCTCAAGATTACAAGAAAAAGCAAGACAATTAAAGAAAGACTTATACATATGTAAAAGAAGCGATAACGAATACATCAAAACACTCAGGGAACGTAGCCCTGAAAGAAGAGAGGATTATAACTACAATTTAGACATGCTTAAGCTCCATGCAGAGATTCTTGAATCAGAATTTGAATCAAATGAGGTAAAAAATCGCCTTGCTGACGGACAAATTGTTGTTTCAGAAAGGCAAAAGTTCACCGCCCTAGCTTTATATGGTGCGTTAGGTATCCCAAGGCATCTGATTTACCAAGCACTATACGAATTACCGGATCCTGGGCGAACAATTTATTTGGATATAAATCCCTGTGCAAATGTCATAAAAAATATTAGAGCAGGAAAAACCTCCTCACTGAAAAGTGACCTAGAGTTTCAAGAAGAGATGAGAAAATTATATCTACAATATGCGAAAGATCATAGGTTGGAAGTGATTGAAGCAAATCAAACTCCAGAGCAGGTATTCAGTATTCTAGAACAAAAAATATTTGGTGCCAGCCAGTAAATTACAATAGCACCAGAAATTCACAAAAGCTCCCTGAATTTTTCAACAATTTCTTTATCAGAAGAATTAACATTATCTATCACAGTGTCAAATTGATAAATCTCCTTGACAGCCATCTGGTTTATTTTCTTGATTAATTTTTCACTCATTGGCACATGTACCGCTAAGTCTCTCTTATTTATTCTCTCCAGACAAACATCTAATGGGGCCTGGACTTGTATAAGAAACACCTTATATCTTTCCTGCAAGCTTTTCAAAAAAGTTTTAAAAGAATCAAAAGTGCCTATAGATTCAAAGATAATGTTGTTATGGCTCTTAAAATGCGCTGAAATTTCTCTGTCAATTTTTTTCCAGGTCTCTGCAAATGATTTTTCATCTATAACTTCATAATCCTTTCTCGCATACAAAAAATACGATTCAACTGATAAAAACCTAATCGCTAATTTTCTTTCTAATAACTCTCCAATATATGTTTTTCCGCTCCCTTTTGGGCCGATTAGAATATACACAGTTTTCATACAGAATAATATTTTAACTATCTATAAAAAGTTTTCCGCCATTCTTCACAATTCTTTTAACATACTCTCCTAGTAAGAAACGAACAGTATAATCATAATCATCAGGATTATTTTTAACATCAAAAACTAACGTTTCAATATTTACCCATCTATTTAAAACAACTTCATGATTATGAAAAATTCTACCAGAGTATACTGCCCTATAAACCTGCACCAATGCATCGCATTTAGGCTCTATCTTTCTTACCTTGAATAAAGGCTCAAACTTTAAAGAATCAGGAATTTTTTTGTTATTAAAAACCTCTTCTTGTACCTCCATCTCGATTGCTTCGAGATAAGATTGACCTTTTCTAACATGCCCTCCAGGAAATGTAAATTTACCTGGGTAAGTCACATCAAGGCTTCTTTTTTGAATAAGTATCTCCTGATAATCTCTATCTTTAAAAAATAGAACATGAACTCCTCTATGTAAAAGTCCTTTTTTATGGCATTCAGAATATCTTGCTTTCCCTATTGCTTTGTCATTCTCGTTTACAACATCAAGCAATTCATCCATACGCTAGTACAAACACAAAGACTTAATAAAGTTTCGGCAAGAATAACTTTTATAAGATAACTTATAATTTTATTTCTTTAAGAAATTCTCTCTTTATTGACTTGCTAAGCTTCACTAGTCTTCTAATCGATTCTTTTGAAAACTTATTAGACTCTAAAGATTTTAAATCTTCTTTTGCCATCTCTCTAGCCCGATTATTAGTTTTAATTGTATAGACTCTATGCAAAAGATAAGAAGTTTTTTTCCCTTTTTTATGCCCCTTTATTTTAAGTTCTTTAATAGTATATCTTATTTTATAAATTTTTGATAGGTTTTTAACCAAGTTAGGGTACCTTCTCCACTTGCCACCCATATGCCCTCCTTTTTCATAGTATAAAACAAGGATTCCTCCTTTATTATTCAATAACGATCTCAAATATGCAATTGGCAACCCTTGTGTTGAACCACACGCCTCAAAAGTAAACGTCCAGTCATATTCTTTTTCTTTTTTTGGGATCAATTCATAATTAGAACAGATATACTTTCCAAATTTGGTTTTTACATTCTTTTTGACATAATTAACCATCTGCCTGGAAATATCACTATAATCAACTTTTGCTCCGTTCTTGGCTAACCAAGAAGCCCAGTTTGCATAATATCCAGCAATAGCTAAAACTTTATCTCCTTTCTTAATCCCTAATTTATCAAGGATTTTTGGATCTTCAGGAGTGACTGCTTGTGAAGCAATTTTTACTTTAAACCAACCTCCTTGATTGATTCCGTATCCCAATTTATGAGACCAAGTAGGTTGAATAATCTTTTTTAAATCTGGGACAAGCATTTTATTAATTAATACAAAAAAGAAAGTATAAATAACTTTCGCAGATAAACAAAGAATCATTCCTTGCTCATGATTTCATCCACAGTCTTCTCTACCCTATTGCTTGGAATTGCAAAGCCAAGTTCCTCATAATTTGAAATCTTAAAATTAACAATCCCTACAATTTCCCCAAGAGAATTAATCAAGGGCCCTCCAGAATTTCCAGGATTGATTGTAACATCTGTCTGTATGTAATCTTTTCCACTTACCTCTCTTGAAGGAGAGCTGATAATCCCCTCAGTGGCAGTAAACGAAAGTCCAGCAGGGTTTCCCAATGCAACAACCTTCTGGCCTGCCACTAATGAATCAGAATCTCCAAACTTAAAATAATCAAACGTGTTATTTGAAACCATTTTTAATACAGCAAGGTCTTCTTTGACATCATATCCAATTAATTTGACTGCATATCCCTCTCCGTCATAAGTATAAATGCTTGCTTTGCTTGCACCCTGAATAACGTGATAATTAGTGACAACATATCCATCAGAGGTTATTATCGCCCCAGAACCCTGTCCAACATTTGTGACAACAGTCACTGTTGCATCAATCACATCAGAAATTACACTGCTGAAACTTTCACTATCAACAGCAAGATCCCCTATTCTCTGGCTTAACTCCCCAAACTGGGTTTCATATTGCTTGCTTGTTTCAGTAACCTGCTCGCTTGTTTTTTGTATTTCCCCGCTTAATTTTGTTATTTGATCTTGCTTGTCCTGAAGTTTTTTTTCAATACTGCTTGACAAAGTGTCTACTCTTGAATTATAATCCTTCTCAAGCCTGTTTATTTGATAGCTTCCAGTTAAAACAAATCCAATGATAACTACAAGTAAAATTAATCCATAAATTATGTGTTGTTTTTGCTCTTTTAATATTCTTTCCATAATCTAAAAAGATAACCTCTCTTTTTTAAATAAGATGGACTTCTAATCCATCCCGCTTATAAATAAACTATTCTGATTTCTTATAAAGTTTACTGGAAAGGAGAACTACCAGATGAACAAGAACAAATTAAATTATTTCATTGACATTGGAGCCTTAATCTCTGGAACAATAGTTCTTGCCACAGGTATACTCAAATTAAATATATTCAGGATTAGTCCGATGGCTCTGACTCCAGCCCATGATTGGTCAGGGATTATATTTGCAGTGTTTGTGTTAATTCACTTCATGCTCCATTTCAAATGGATTGTAGCAACAACAAAGGGTTACAAGAGCCATTTCACCTCAAAAATAGCAAAGGAAACTGTTGCAGGCTCTTCCAATTAAGCCTGCTTCAGCAATTCCTTTATTCTTAATCCAAAAGCAATTTAAATCTAAACAAATCAACATACTAATGAACATTCCGCCAGGAATTATTTTTGGAATAATAGCAATGCTCTGCTGGGGAACCGCAGATTTCTTTGTTGCAAACGCAGTAAGAAAAACAAGCTCATTCAAAACCTTTGTCTGGAGCCAAATAATAGGTCTAATTCTATTTTTTATAATATTCTCATTATTTTTTAACATACAGATCCCATCTCTTAGTCTGGTTATATTAATTCTTGCATCTGGCCTTCTCGGTGCAGTTTCCTACCTTGCTTTCTACAAGGGGCTGCAAATAGGAAAAGTTTCAATTATAAGTCCTGTCTCAGCCTGCTGGCCTGTTATTGCAATTATTTTGAGTTTAATTTTCCTAAGTGAAAAACTAACAGGTATTCAATCAATAGGCATAAGTTTGGCAATAATTGGAGCTATCTTAACTTCATTTAAATTTAATGATTTATTAAAGCTAAAAAATGTTGCAACAGGCATTAAGTATGGGGTAGTTGCATTAATTGGCTGGGGGATCTATTTTACTTTCATTGATATTTTAGTTTCAGAATTAAGTTGGTTCTTGCCAATGTTTTTCATTAAGATTGCAACAGTGCTATGCTTATTAACTAATTCCACAATAATGAAAAAAGAGATCTCATTCCCAAAAAACGTTGCATTATTCATCATCCTTATAGGAATTCTTGAGGCAGTTGCCTATTTGTTTTACGGAATCGGAATAACCTCTGAATACACAGCAATTGTCGCCCCAATAGTTGCGACATTTCCAATGGTAACAATCATACTCGCCAGAGTATTCTTTAAAGAAAAACTTGAACTAAACCAGAAGCTTGGAGTTGCCTTTGTTTTGGTCAGTCTAGTCATTCTTTCATTGTAAAAGCAACAATAACCCCAAAGATTAGAGGACGCTTAGAGCTCCTAAAACCCCCAAATTTGCCCATTTCAGCCCCAAAAGCCCAAAAAGAACACATTTATAAATAGGAACTATATCAAAAATATCATATACATAGGAGATATAGTCTTTCTCTTTTATGTTAAACACGGAGGATAAAATGAGAGAATTTAATAGGGGTGGCCCACGTAGAGATTTTGGACCACGAGAAATGCATAAAGCAACTTGCTCTGAATGTGGCCAAGAATGCGAAGTTCCATTCAAACCTACAGAAGGTAAGCCTATTTACTGCAAAGAATGCTACAGAAAGAAGAAAGGATTCTAATCTCCTGGCGCATTAAACTAAACCAATTTTTGTTATTTTTTTATAAATTTTTAATTCTTAATTTTTCTTTTACTTGATTAAAATCATTTACAAAGCCAGGGCAAAACCTTTCTGGATTACTTTTCATCTCAGTTTCAATTTCTTTGAATGTCATTCTTTTAAAAGAAACCAATTCATGATTAAGCTCTGGCTCCTTATCAGTTTCACCTAAGAAAACTCCGCAAAAAATCCTGAGTTTATTTCCTTTATGCTCAATTTCCTGATAAAACTTGTCAAGCATAGTAAGTTTGCAGTGCAAGTTCAACTCCTCTTTTAATTCCCTTTTTGCAGCCTGTCCATAATTCTCCCCGGAATCAACATTTCCAAAAGCAGCCAAGTCATATTTTTCAGCATCAAGTATTTTATGAGAGCCTCTTTTGCATACAATAAATTTATCATTGGAATCTCTTAACATTACAGCAACAACTCTTGAAATAAAACCCAGTTCTGGTTTTTTGCTTTTCAGCTCCTTTCCTATAATCTCATCTTTTTCATTAACAATGTCAATATAATGGTCTGCCATAAAATAAAAAATATATTAATCTTAATAAGATTATCTAATATTAAAAACAATAAATTTATAACTTGTTAAATTTTCCTAAATCCAAATATGTCAGAAATTAAATCAGCAATAACTGTAAAAGATTTGGTAAAAAAATTCAAGGAAATCACTGCAGTAAATAAAATTTCATTTGAAGTTAACCAAGGAGAAATCTTTGCATTTCTTGGTCCTAATGGTGCAGGTAAAACAACAACAATAAAAATGCTCACAACATTGTTAGCGCCAACCGAAGGAACAATCTCCTTAAATGGTTATGATCCTGAAACCCAGCAAAACGAAGTAAGAAAGTCCTTTGGCATTGTCTTTCAGGATCCAAGCCTAGATGATGAGCTTACAGCATACGAAAATATGGAATTCCATGCTGTTTTATACAAAGTCCCAAAACAACTAAGAAAAGAAAGAATAAATTATTTATTAAATTTTGTTGGTCTTGGAGACAGAAAAAAAGATTTTGTAAAAACATTCTCAGGCGGAATGAAAAGAAGATTGGAGATAGCACGAGGTTTAATTCACCACCCCAAAATATTATTCCTGGATGAGCCAACTCTTGGTCTAGACCCTCAAACAAGGAACAGCATGTGGGATCATGTTAAAAAACTAAACAAAGAAGAAAACATGACGGTTTTTTTCACAACGCATTATATGGAAGAAGCTGAAAAGATAGCAGACAAAATAGCAATAATCGACCAAGGAAAAATAATCCTTCAAGGAACTTTAAAAGAAATTAAAAAAGCAACAAACAGCACTTCACTGGAGGAAGCATTCCTAAAGCTGACTGGAAGATCAATCAGGGAAGAAAATTCATCTTCAATAGACCATATGAGAATGCGTCGCAGGATGTTTGGAAAATGATAAGCACTATATACATAATGTGGCTCCGCCAGATAAAAAGGTACCTTCATTCAAAAGTTAGAATGATCAGCATGCTTGGCCAGCCAATATTATTCCTTGTTGCACTTGGTTTTGGTTTTGGCTCAATGTATCAAAAAGCAGGCGGGGGAAATTACATAGAGTTTCTTGCTCCAGGGATAATTGCAATGAGCATATTATTCACAGCCATGTTCATGGGAATTGAAGTCATCTGGGATAGGCGTTTTGGTTTTTTAAAAGAAACTTTGGTTGCTCCTGTTTCTAGATTAGAGATAATGATTGGAAAAACTCTTGGTGGTGCAACAGTAGCTTTAATCCAAGGTATTCTTGTGATGATAATCAGCTTATTTATTGGATTTAAAATTCCAAATCTTTTATATTTACCCTTGGCAATAATCTTTATGTTTTTCATTGCCTTGCTATTTACAGCATTAGGGATTGCAATAGCTTCAAGACTGGAAGATATGCATGCATTCCAGTTAATAATGAACTTTTTAATTATGCCAATCTTTTTCTTGTCTGGAGCATTGTTTCCTTTAGAAGGTCTTCCCAAGATAATAGAAATCCCAACAAAACTAAATCCTTTGACTTATGGAGTAGATGGATTGCGTGGAACTTTAACAGGGATTGCTAATACCGGGCTGATTCTTGACCTAATTATAGTAATAGGTGTAACAATAATTATTAGTTTGATCGGTAGTTATTTATTTTCAAAAGTTGAAATTTAAAAGTTTTATTCATAAAATTAGACCAAAAAATGAGTGTAAAAATCTGTTTATTCTAAAGCAAAACATTTTTAAATTAAGATAAACCATTTACACTAAAAGATGGTGCTTGAGTCCTTAATAAATGCAGAAAATGCAGAATCACACCCATTAAGAATGTTCCTTTTTGGGATTCTCTTTGCATCAGTAGGAATAGTCCTAAGCCTGTGGATTTTCAAGGAACAAGCCAGTCTAGTCTCAATTTTCCTCACAGTATTTGCATGCATTCCCTTAATATATCACACAATAAGACTAGAGGAAAAAAAAGAAATAGATATTGAATCAGAAAAAAAGCTTCTGAAAGAGCACGGACGAGCAATAACTTACTTTGTAGCATTGTTCCTTGGATTTGTTGTTGCATACACAATCTGGTATGTCTTCCTCCCAGCAGCATTAATAGAAAACTTGTTTGGGATACAGCAGACAACGATAAACTCAATAAACGCACAGATTGCAGGCAATGCAATTTCTGCAAAATTTTTCAGCCAGATCCTTACAAATAACATAAAGGTTATGTTATTTTGTATTTTCTTCTCATTCTTCTACGGTGCAGGTGCAATATTTATTTTGACATGGAATGCGTCTGTAATATCAACAGCAATAGGCTCATTTATAAGAAACAACCTGAGCCAGTATGCATCACATATAGGGTTGGCAAAGGTAGCAGGTTACTTCCAGATAGTCTCACTTGGATTTTTCAAGTACATGACTCACGGTGTTTTTGAAATAATTGCCTACTTTATTGGGGGCCTAGCCGGAGGTATTATTTCCGTCGCAGTAATCAGAAGGGACATAAACGGCCAGAGATTCAAAAGAATAATGTATGACTCTCTTGACCTGGTATTAATCGCAATAGTTGTCTTGCTGCTTGGTGCGATAATTGAGGTTTACATAACCCCTAGGTTATTTTAAAATGAAAGAAAAAAAGAAAAAATGGATTACTATTTTGGTTGGCTTATTCATAATTGCAATAATGGTTTCCAGCATATTGTCCTTAAACTCAGACAATGGAGGAAAAATAAAAGTAAATGACTACAAGTTTGCACAGACAAACAAAGGGTATTTGACCTACAAAGATGGAATCCCCATCCTGGTAATAAACAATCCGCTGGAACTTAAGGATTTTGAGGTAGATAAAAACGCATTGGATGTAAGTAATAAAGAAAAATTATATCTCTCGATAGATTCGCAGATGAATCTTGAATTAAGAAATGCAATCCAGCAGGTTTATGTACAAACAATTGTACTAGCAGCAAACACAGAGGAAAAATCAAACGAATTTAATATTCCATACAAAACATGCAAGGATGCAAAGGAAAACGAAGGAATTATTATGTTGATTTCCAGTGAAGAAAACAATATAAACCTGAAGCCAGACTGTTTGGAAATAAAGGGGAACTCAGATTATTTCCTGAAGGTATTTGAGAAGCTAAAGCTTGTCTCAGAAGGCATACTATGAAAAAGAGAGAAATAATGATTGTAATTGTATTAATAGCAATCCTTGCAGTAATAATTATCTCAATAAATCTTATCAAAGACCAAAAAAAATATAACGGATTTGAAGTTGAAAAAGTAGTAAGCCAGGGTTATGAAGGCTACACAACAAAAGTATACATGAATAACATTGCAGAGCCGTTTTATGTAAACACAAGATATCATCCAAAAGATCTTGAAGATATTCCTTATGATTCAAAAATAAAAGAAAAATTAAACAAAAAGAAAATTTATATTACCATAGACCCAACACAGAATATGACAGGAAAAACAACCATTGCTGCATTAGAAATAAATAACATGGTCGAGCCAGTTTATAACATAGAAGTCCTTTCAGCCCTTACAAAAGACATTGGAAATAACATGACAATAATGGACTGCAACAGCGTAACAAGTGAAAATGCGGTCATCTGGATTAAATTAGGTGAAAACAACAGGGTTTATACAGAGAATAATTGTGTTATCATTGAAGGTCAAACCCAGGATAATTTAATAAAAGGTGCAGATTTATTGGATTTTGTAGTATTGGGTGTAGTTAAGTAAAACTTATATATGTCTAGTTTTTTAATACAATTATGAAACAAATAATAATAATCATAACCATATTAACAGTCCTAAGCCTGCCTGTTTTGGCAGTGGATGCACTGGGAGTTTACTCCTCAGAATGTACAAACAAGGGAGACATTAATATAGTCTTTTATATTGCTGAAAATAACTACAAAGTAGAATCCAGTTCAATGGAGCTTGAAATTAATAAAATAAAGTACGAAGAGCCCTGGAGCAACCAAAAATATCTTAGAAAAGGAACAGATTCCACAAAAGAATCAAACACAGCAATTTATGCAGAAGGAACCTTTAACGAAGATAAAGTCTATTCTGGAAGTTTAAAATACATTCAGGAGTATCTTAAGGATGACTCAAAAGGGGAAAATGCCACAATAACCTTGGCATTCACAGTAAGCTGCCCTGGCTTAAGGTTCAGCTGCAACAACCTAGGAGTTTCAATAGAATCATGCAAAAACACACCTGACGGTTTTGAAGCCATTATCGATATGAAAGGTATGGAGCAGTCAGTAGGCTACGAAATTAATCCTGAAACTATGATGGACTATCATTTCACAGCAGAGTCAAGCTATAAACAGATAGAAGGAAACTCAAAAGAAGGCGGGCTTCCAGAAAAGTATGCAATAGAAAAAATATCAGACAACAAATATAAATTCACAACAAACATTGGCTCAAATACAATAAAAGAGATGAACATAAGGTATAAATCAACAGAGCTTCCAATTCCCTGCCACGAACCTTCATACGAAAACATAACATTCTATTCTCATAAAGAATGCTCAACAGCACAAACAACAGAGCCTGAAAAAGAAACACAGGAATCAACAGAAGAAGAAATTGAATCAAAGCCAGATGAACAAGAAGAAAAAGGTTCTAGTATGCTAGGGATAGTGATTGTTATAATATTAATAATCATAGCAGGGTTTGTATACTTCAAGCAGAAACAATTCAAACACAAACTATGAAACCCAAGGTATTAGTTGGCTGTCCCACGTCTTACCATAAGGAGTACTGCTTTGATGAATACCTTAATTCAGTAAAAAATCTAAGCTATGACAACTACGATATTTTACTGGTTGAAAACTCTGAAAACAATGACTACTTTGATAAAATAAAGAAAAAACTTCCTGTGCTAAAAGGCCCATACGATGAATCAGCAAGGGAACGAATAGTTCTTTCAAGGAACATATTAAAAGACAAAGCAATAGAAAAATATGATTATTTGTTAAGTTTGGAGCAGGATGTAATCCCCCCAAAAAACATAATAGAATTGTTTCTTGAGCACAATAAAAAAGTCGTCTCAGGAATTTATTTTAACAGGGATTTAAAAACAAGAGAGCTGATTCCTCTTGCTTACATTGAGCTTCCAAAAGAAAAAGGGGAAGAGCTGCCTTCAATGCGTACATTAAATGATTCTGAAATGCTCAGTAATAACTTAATAAAAATAGTTTCCTGCGGCACAGGTTGTGTTTTAATTCACAAAGACATTCTAAAGAAAATAAATTTCAGGTATGAAAAAGATAAAGATGGTTTTGATGACAGGTTTTTCGGAATAGATCTGTTTAAGTTAAAAGAGCCGATGTACTGCGACACAAGGGTAAAATGCAAACATCTTATTTTAAACAGGCCTTTTTTATGGAGAAACATCAAAAAATAAATTGGAAAGGTTTAAAAATAAAGTCTAACAAAAAACCTTATAAGGGCCTGTAGCTCAGCTTGGATAGAGCGGCAGCCTTCTAAGCTGAAGGTCGCAGGTTCAAATCCTGCCAGGCCCGCGCAGGCGTAGCCAAGCGGTTAAGGCAAGAGGCTGCAACCCTCTGACCCCAGGTTCGAATCCTGGCGTCTGCTTATTTAACCATAAAAAACTAAAGTTTCCTGACAATCCCTCTTTCAGCATCAACTTCTATTAAATCACCATTCTTAAAAACCTTAGTAGCAATCCTCGTATTAATCACACAAGGAACCCCTAATTCCCTAGAAACAATCGCAGCATGGCTTAATAATCCACCAACGTCAGTAACAATCGCCTTAGCTTTCTTAATTGCTATCATCATATCCGGGGCAGTACTAGAAGCGATAAGAATCTCTCCTTTTCTCATTTTGCCTAAAGCTTCTGGCAAGGTACCAGCTAAAGAATCTTTAAAAACGCGAGCACGTCCACTTAGGACTGCCCTCTTAGAAACACAAACTCCTTTAACTTCCCCGCTATCAGACAAGTCTTCTTTCTTGTCATTAGTCCTCAAAACAACCTCAAAAAAATCATCATGATAGATAAATTTAAAGCCTTTCAATCTATTCCTAATTTCCTCATTATCAATCTCTTTGGATTCAAGAAGAAAATCAATTATTTCTTTAGAAGTACACATTTTAGTCTCTAAAATATCCAACCCCGCCCGCTTACCAATCTCTCCAAAGAGTTTGCCAGCTTTCTCTAAAGCTCCGACAAACACTTTATGCAACTCAAATCTCCTCTCTCCTATTTTTTTCAATCCTTTAAATAAAAATCTCAGTTCAGGAGAAATCTCAAACTTAAGCTCATCAAACCGATTGCTCAATAGCAAAGAAACATTGGATTCAAATGGCTCAGGAACCTCAGATCTAAGATTGTTAAAAAGATCTTCATAAAAATCAGTCCTTGAAAATCTGTAAAATGCAACAATGTTTGAATAATTGTCTAAGAAAGAATTATAATATGCGCACAACTCCTTATTATTCTTCTTGCCCAGATCTTCTTTTTCAAACTTAGACAGTAAAGAATTCAGGTTAGCCTCAATCTCTTGTGTTTTTTGCCCAAAATAATCAAAAAAACTAGCTTCAGTATATTTTTTAGGACCAAATTTTCTCGCAGACGCCTCTGCAACCTTGTTCTTATAAAAAGTAAGCTTCTCCCCATCACTAATAAAATAATGCCCAGTATAAGCAAAACCAAAAAACTTTGGCATTTTCTGGGTGTCTCCTCGATAGATTAGTTCCACCCAAATCAAAGGGGCTGCTAAAACCTCCCAAGATCTTTCATGATCCATTTTTATTATTCCTCTTATATCTTAAATACCTGAAGAACATAACAACTGCAGTAGCATCAAATGTTCCAGGAAGAATCAAATATAACCATACTAAAACAAATTTTATTTTATTTTGTTTAGGATGTTTCATAATCTCGATTGCATTTTTCCTAATTTTCTCTGTATCATCCTTTAAGTAAAAATAAAGCTCGGTTTTTTTGAATTTATTAAGTAAAACCAAAAACTCCCTAGAAACCCTCTTAACTTGTTTCTGGTTTCCAACTGCCCTTAAAAGCTGTAGATATTTTACTTCAAGTTTTTTAATAAGGGGCCTGTCCCTTCTAAACTTAGCCTTAAATGTCTTAAGTTTCTCTATAAACTGCATAACATAGGATACATCTATCTCTTTAAAAACCTAACTATAACCCCCAAAATAATAACAAAAAATAACAAGCCAATAAACAAAAACAAAGAATAATTAACTGGTTTTTTCTCTTCTTTAACGTCCAAATTAATGACTTTTTCATCAGTCTCAAACCCATTATAATTAACCTTAATTTTAAAAAAATAATAACCTTCCTCAGTTATATTATAATAAACAGGAATAACTTTTTTATATTCAACAAGATACTTGTCAGATTTAAGGATCTCAACTAGATTATTATTATAATAAACTTCAGCCTCAGAAAATGCCTCAACCAAACTTCCCTCATTAACAAAAACAGAATCAAGCTTAAGCAGTCCTATCCTAGCCTCGCTGCTGTAAACTCCAGCCAAAAATCCTTTTGTGACAGATTCATTGATAATTTTAATTTCTTCTGTGCCATTAAAAATCAAGTTTATTGCCAAGCCATTCTCCAATATCAGTCCATTATCCTCAATGTTTTCCTTGACATAGATTTTATGATTCCCTTTTTGTTTATCCTTAACTAAAAAATTAATCTTTGTGAAATTTGAGGGCTCTAACTCAATGTCTCTAGGAGAAAAACTAATATCAATGTCAGAGCTGAAAACATATCCAGTTTTAAAATAATTGTCATTGTACAAAACAAAATATCCATCATACTTATCATAAAATCCTGCAGGAGAAACTGCCAAAGAATAAACACAGGGCAATAAAACTAAAAATAAAATAATCAATTTCATTTTCCGACAGCAACAACGTTTACTTTCCCGTTATAAACTCCCGGAGTTATTTCATTAGGAACATTAATCCTAAAGTCTAAGTTATTCTCATTTCCAGAATCTACAGAAACTCCAAACAAACTAGGCGTAGTCGTCAAGCCATTCCATATATTGTCAAAATAAAATTCTAAGCTTGATACTCCAACGCTTTTATCATCAAAACTTAAGTCTGTTCCATAAACCTCAATGTCAAAATCAACATTTCCCGTATTTTTTATTTTTATGTTTTTGGTTTCAGATATAAATCCCTGCCTTAACTTTCCAAAATCCAAGCTTCTTGTATCCAGAGAAGAAGCCAATAAAGGCAGGTATTCAAATTTAAGTTCATTCAAAGAACTCTTGTCATTTGTATCTGTCAAGTTTAATTTTATTGTGTAATTTCCAGGCTTTAAGTCATAATTTAAATCAAAATATCCAGTTAAAACATCGTTATTTTTTTCCAAGGTAACTTCCTCAGTGTTTAGTTTAGCCTCTGCATTTTTTATTCCATTAGTAGTGTTAATCTCAACATAAATTCTTTTTTCTTGGTTAGGCAAAGGTAAAATCTGAATTCCTTCCTCTTCCAAGTCATCAGGATACATTCTGAATGATAAAACTTCTGGAACATTCTCAGTTATTTCAACACTTACATCAACAGAATCATCATAATAGCCAGGAGTTCCATCCTTGATTCCTTTTCTCCAGTTTTCAACATTATCTCCGTTATTAAGATTTATTTTTTCCATGCTATAGCCCGTCCCTCCAATCCCATAACCTGTGTAATTAAATTCCAGATTAAAATCAGGGCATTCAACTAAAATTGTATCATCATCAGTCAAGGAAAAACTTCCGTCTACAGCCTTGTAATTTCCATCATTAATGTCCCATATATTATCATTGTTTCCATAATAACTTTCAAAAGAATCTAAGTCCTCATCAGTTCCATCTATTAATTCTCTGGCTACAATAATAAATTCATAAGGCTCTATTATAACATCGTCAAAATTGCTTCCGTCTATCTTGCAGTTTACTAAATCTATTCTTGTCCCATTATTATAAAACTCAATCCATTCCAAATCTGTATCGCTTATTGGCTCTGGGTCATACATTATCTCTGAAAAAACTAGGTCTGCTCTTGCCAGAGGTATTAGTAATGCTAAAAAGATTAACAATTGAATTTTCATAGATAAAATAATTCTAAAAATATTTATAATTTTTAGCCAAATAAATCCAAAACTATTTCATAAAATCCCGAATAATAACCTTTAAAAAACCCTAAAAGACTCTAATTCCATGCCGGGATCGCATAACCTGGTATTGCGCAGGTCTTGAAAACCTGTTTCCGCAAGGATATCTGGGTTCAAATCCCAGTCCCGGCGTATTCACCTAAAAACCAAATGACAAAATTCTTATATAAATAAAAGATTTAACTCCCAGCATGAGTCTAGACAGGTGCCTTAACGATATAGAAATAGAAGGGATGATAAATCAAGGCAGGCTGCTAAATACCCCGGTTGATAATAGAATCCAGCCTTGTTCTTTCGATCCAAGGGTTGGAAATGAAATATTTATTATAGATGCAGAAGAAGGGCTTTTCAGGCCAAACAACCAAGAAAGCGTTTATAGAACATTATTACAACTACCCGGACGAAGAAGAGAAAAAGTAAATATCAAAGGTGGTTTTGAATTAAAAAAAGGATTCACTTATTTAATCCCAATAGAAGAAAAAATAATACTAGATGCAGACGAGTATCTAAAGTCCTCCCCAAAAAGCAGCTTAGGAAGATTATTTCTAGATACGCGAATGCTAACTGATTATAACTCAAGTTTTGATGAAGTTAGTGGGGATAATGTATCAAATAAAACACTCAACCTTTGGTTGCTCACCCAGCCACTTGCATTTAACATAATTTTGTATCCTGAAATTTCTCTAAACCAGTTAAGATTTTTTAAGGGAGATGATTCAAGATTACCTGACTCAGAAATTAAAAAAGAATTTGCAAAAAATCCATTATTATATTCGAAAGATGGATCTGGAAAGTCCATTCCAATTAGTAATCTAAATATACGGGATGGATTAGACATCCACCTAGATTTATCAGGAAAAGGCACTCAAGGGATTGTAGGATTAAGAGCAAGGCATAATCCAGATCCAATAGATATCTCGAAGAAGAATGAATATGATGCAGAGGAATTTTTCGAGCCATTAAAAGGAAATAAAATAAACCTCAAAAGAGGGGAATTATATCTTTTCTACTCAGCAGAAATACTAAAGATTCCTCCTCATCTAAGTGCAGAAATGAATGACCATTCCAAGATAAGCCTCAGAGGGCCATTGCATTTTGCAGGGTTTATAGATAGTGGTTTTACTGGCGACTTGGCATTTGAAATCAGGTCAGATGAAGTTTCCCCTATGGAATTAAACGACAATATGCCAATAAGCAAACTTGAAATATTCAGGAATAATTCTCCAAAAAGAATTTATGGAGAAGAAATAGGCTCATCTTACAACCATCAGGTTGGACCAAGAGTATCAAAACACTTCAAACCATTTGATTTTAGTCTCGCAGCCAGGAACTACAAAAAACTTGATAGAGAAGTATTGGTACAAGATAGATTATTATTAGAACCCTTCAGAAAAAATAAAATTGGCTTTGAATTCTTTACAGGAGATGAATCCATGTTAATAAAAACAATAGAAAAAGGATTTTTCCAATCCCGTTACGATTGCGAGCAGGATGAATTAGTATTGCAGCCAATCCCTTATGTGATACTTCTCAATGATAAAGGACAAGTATTTTCCTATGTAAGAACTGAGGATATTAAAGATTACGGAGACAAAAGATTATTTGGAAAATATTCTGTTGGAGTCGGAGGCCACATAAACAAAACAGACAAGAATGATAAACAAAACCTAATCCAGACCTGCTTAAACCGAGAAGTCTTTGAAGAAGAAGTTGAAATAATTGGAAGTTATAGTCCTCCAAAATTTGTAGGAACGATTATAGAAGATAAAAAACCTGTAGACCGAGTACATTTTGGATTAGTATATGCCTTGCATGTAAACGGAAATGTTACTCCAAAAGAAGCTTCAATTATAACTGGAGAAATGATTCCAATAAAAACTTTAATGAACGATCCAAACCTAGAACGTTATGAAACCTGGAGCCAAATTCTAATTCC
Source organism: Candidatus Nanoarchaeia archaeon (assembly GCA_028713535.1). Classification (GTDB taxonomy): domain Archaea; phylum Nanobdellota; class Nanobdellia; order SCGC-AAA011-G17; family JACPNG01; genus JAQTMY01. The sequence goes on from JAQTOC010000007.1 coordinate 40,858, forward strand.
AAACCTAGATGAAATCTATAAAAAATAAAGAATTAAAAATATAATTCTTTATCCAAACTAAAAATGCCCTTGCTTTTGATGAAAATCCCTTCAGTTCCAGTAACTTCTCCAATAACCTTGGATTCAATGTTATATTTATCCATAACTTTTTTAACATTTTCAGGCTCAGGACTGATAATTATCATTCCTTGGCCCATATTCCATGTCCTATATGCTTCTGGATCTTCTACATTGCCTTTTTCCTGACAATAATGCATAAGTTCACAAGGCTTAAAAAGATCATCTAAACTAGCGCCTAATCCGCTTGGCTTAAGAACTCTTCCTAATTTTCCTGGAACTCCACCCCCAGTAACATGAACAACTCCATGAACCTCAGCTTTTGGTTCATCCCAAATTCCTCCAAGTAAATCAACTACAGCCTTACAATATATCTTTGAAGGATACAACGCCAGTTCAGCAAGATTTTTTCCATTGTATTCTTGTTCATGCCAATTTTCTCCATGAGTTTTCAACATAATTTTTCTAACTAAAGATAATCCATTTGACCTCAAACCATATTCTCTAAGCCCAATTAATTTATCTCCAGCTTTAATCTCTCTGCCAGTAAACATTTTACGTTCATCAGCAAACCACACAACTCCAGCTCCCCAGTTATAATTAAAAGGGCCATAACCATTAACTCTTGCTCCCAATTCTGCAATCTCTCCATTAATGATAGCAACGCCGGCAGCATTTGCTGCATTAATATATCCAACAGCCAGCTGCTTAACAAGACCAATATGAGAAACATCCCCTGTACCTAAACTCTTAACATCAAGTATTGAACCAACTATAACTGGCTCTCCCCCTCTAACAACAGCATCATCACAAACCATAGCTAATAAATCAAAAGCAACAGTATCATGTTTTCCTATCCTTTCACCAAGTTCCATTTTAGTGCCAACACCATCAAAACCCAAGTTCATTACTGTTCCCTTAGGCAATTCAGCAACTCTGATAACTCTAATCCCGCTAAAATCATCAAAAGGAGCAATTACTTCTCCAAATTTACCTTTCCTGTTTTCCCAGGTTAATTTTGCAGCCTCGTATAAAACCTTAGATGCATCATCCCCCAATTTAATATTAACTCCAGCATCACTATACTCCATCTTAATCCTCCTCGAAATATTTCACAGCATTCTCAAATATTTTCAATCCCTGCCCAAAGTCTGGGACATCTCTCCTCTCTCTTTTACACTTTTCCCTAATCCAAGTATAATGGGGTAATTGTGCAACATCAACAGCTCTCTCAGGATGGGGCATCATCCCAATAAGTTTTCCTGTTTTATCCATTATTGCAGCAATATCATTTAAAGACCCATTTGGATTAGCATCTAAAGAAAAGTGATTGCATATATCTCCACGAACATATCTTGCAGCAACAAGTTTTCCATTTTCAATTTTATCCAAAATACCTTGATCCGCATAAAACTTTCCTTCTCCATGAGCAATTGGGATTATCATTTCCTCAATTCCATTAGTCCAAGGACTTTTTCCTTCAAATTTTAGATCTACCCATCTTGTAAAATATCTAGCATTTTCATTAGGTAGCAAAGCAACTTGCTGATTCCCATATTTCCTATCCAATGCAGGCAATAATCCTAAGCTAGTCATAACCTGGAACCCATTACAAATTCCAATTGCTAACTTGTCTCCCTCAACAAAATATTTAATTTCATCCCATAAATGGTTTTTGATTTTATTAGCTAAAGCATTTCCAGAGCCAGTATCATCCCCAAAAGAAAAACCTCCTGGAAAAGCAAGAATCTGGTAATCTTCTAAGTTTTTAGATTTATTAATTAAGTCATTAACATGAACTAGCTCAGCCTTCGCGCCAGCTCTGTCAAAAGCAAATTTTGTTTCTTCCTCGCAATTGATACCATGTCCTGCCAAAACTAAAACTCTTGGTTCTGCCATCTTAATATCCTTCGAATGTTGAGTTATATGTTTTATTCATTTCTTTAATATCTGAATCAACAACAACATTCCCCTCCCTTCCTTTAACAATAAATTTAGCATCTCCTCTAACCGTTCCTATCTGGGCAAAGGCATTTCCCTCCATCAAGGATTCAAATTTAGTTTTATATTTGGGGTTAACAGTAACAACAATTCTTCCCTGGCTTTCAGAATAAAGAGCAGAAACATCCGTTAATCTCTCGCCTGGAAGGTTTTCCAAAGATACTTCAACTCCAAGTTGCCCTCCTATAGATGTTTTGGCCAGAGCAACTCCAAGTCCGCCTCTATTAATGCTTTGAGCAGATACAATTAATTCTTCTTCAATAGCTTCTGCTAAACCCATATACAGTTTTTTATTTTTAGCAGCATCAACACCAGGCACATTATTTCCAATATATTTCTTTCCCCTTTGCTGCTCTCCAGCCATTGCAAAATACTCAGAAGCACCCAATTCATTTTTAGTCTCACCCAAAACATAGATTAAATCTCCTTCAAATTTTGCATCCAATGAAACAGCCTTGGAAACATCCTCGATAACTCCAATAGAAGAAATCAAAAGCGTAGGTGGAACAGATATCTTGATAGGATTTCCGTTCTCATCATATCCTTTAAAGTCATTAAACATACTATCCTTTCCAGAAATAAATGGGGTTTCAAATTCAACAGCATAATCATAGCATGCCTGAGCAGCTCTTTTTAACTGCCCTAATCTTTCAGGCTCATCAGAGCTGCACCAGCAAAAATTATCTAGCAAAGCAAGATGATTAAGATTGGCTCCAGCAGCAACAGCATTTCTGATTGCAGTATCAATTGCACAGGCAGCCATATTATAAGTATCAATATCACCATAAGAAGGATTAATCGCCTGGGAGAGAACAATCCCTTTTCTAGAATCCAAAACAGGTCTTGTAACAGTAGCATCGCCATTAACCAAGCCCTTTCCTTGCAAAGGCTTGATTACAGATCCACCTTGGACTTCGTGGTCATACTGCTGCGAAATAAACTTAAAGCTTGCAACGTTTAATCTTTCAAGCATTGAATGAAGAGACTCAGTCAAATTTTCTAGAGAAGATAAACCTGGTTCCTCATAAATTTGTTTTGTAAATTTTGTCTCAAGTTTCTTGGATGGTACACCATCATGCAAAAAGTCCATCTCAATATCCATAACTGTCTTTCCATCATAATCTACAATACAGTTACCAGAATCGGTAAACTCTCCGATAACTGTAGCTTCTACCCCTCTTCTTTTCATTAAATCAGAAAATTTATGCCATTTATCTTTTGGAATAGCTAAGGTCATTCTTTCCTGAGACTCAGATACCCAGATTTCCCAAGGATTAAGACCTGGATATTTTAAAGGAACATCATCCAACTTAACATAAAATCCTCCAGATTCTTTAGCCATCTCAGCAACAGAACAGGACAATCCTCCTGCGCCATTGTCTGTAATGCTGTTGTATAATCCTAAGTCTCTTGCCTCTTTAATTAAGGCATCACTCATCTTTTTCTGTGTAATCGGATCCCCAATCTGGACCGCAGTAGCAGGGCTTCCAGAATCCATAGCCTCAGAAGAAAAAGTCGCTCCATGTATTCCATCCTTCCCAACTCTGCCCCCAACCATGACAATATAATCTCCAGGCTCAGCTTTTTTTTCGTGAGATAATCTTCCAGCACTTTCTACTGGCATAACTCCTACAGTTCCAACAAAAACCAATGGCTTTCCTCTGTATCTTTCATCAAAAACCATAAATCCTTGTGGAGTTGGTATTCCAGAACAATTGCCCCCAACATTAACTCCTTCGATAACACCATCCATAATTCTTCTTGGAGAAAGCATTTTTTGTGTTTTATTCTCTCCTTTAAACAAAGGTCTCTTATCTAAAGGATCAGCAAAACAAAAACCATAAACATTAATAACCGGCTTTGCACCTAAACCAGTTCCAATCGGGTCTCTGTTCACCCCAACAATTCCAGTTATAGCCCCACCAAACGGATCTAAAAATGATGGAGTGTTATGGGTCTCAACTTTGTAAGCAATAAAATGATTTTCATCAAATTTAATTATCCCTGAATTATCAGTAAATACAGAAACACAAAAATCTTTATTCCCTTTCTTTTCTCTGATTTTTTCAGTTGCCCCTTTGATAAAGGTTTTATATAATCCATCAACAAGATTATCAATCTGACTAGCAAAAATGGTGTGTTTGCAATGCTCAGACCAAGTTTGAGCAAGAGATTCAAGCTCAACATCTGTAGGATTTCTTCCCTTATTTTTAAAATGCTCTTGAATTGTTTTCATATAATTTATATCCATAGCTAAAGGCCCACGCCTTGAACCATCAACATTAATAATTCCTTGTTTTCCCATAATTGTTAATTCATCATCAGAAGCATTCAAAATTTTAACAAGATCTGCAGTTGGTTTTCCACGAATATTAACTCTTGGAACTAAAACCTCCATCCCCCCATCTATATAAAATTCCCCTCCGCGCTTCACCCTAATACTCTGTATTAATGAATTAGCCAACGAATTTCCAATATTAAGAGCATCTTCTTTAGAGACATCTCCAGACACAAGTAATAACTTTGAAGAATAAACTTCCAGCTCACTAACTTTCACATCCAATCTGTCTTCAATACTCCCTCTTGCAGTATTTCCAACATTGTCAGTTACTCCAGGAAGAAATCCTATCTCAATTGCATAATCAACTCCTCGGAGCTTACCAACATCAACGCTCTCCTGAAAGACGGGGTTAAACAAAACAGCTGAACTTTTATCAATTTCTTCTTCAGAAATTCCATCAATAGTATAAACATCAACTAACTTAATATTATCAATTCCGGGAAAATCAGATTCAAGTTTTTTCTTTATGATTCCTGCTCGTGTATCCTGAACCTTATTTATTATTTCTACCCTCTTGGCCATGTAAAAAAACACCAAAAATAACTTAAAAAGCTTTATATAAGCTAATATGTATTTCCTATTTTAATATGATAAGATCAAAAAACAAACTAACATTAAAGGCAAAAAGAGAGGGCTATGAAGCAAGATCAGCATATAAATTAATAGAAATAAACAGAAAATATCCTATTCTAAAGCCAAACTCAAGAGTGCTTGATATAGGATGCTGGCCAGGCTCCTGGCTCCAAGTCTCATCAAAAATAGCAAAAGAAGTGGTTGGAATTGATTTAAAGCCAGTAAAAATTAAAATAAGAAACGTAAAAACATATGTAATGGACGCAAACTCTGACGAAGTTTTTAACTTAGGAACATTTGACACAGTTATCTCAGACATAGCTCCCAATACCTCAGGAAAAATAGACTTAGATCAGTATAAAAGTTATGAGTTAAGCTCAAGAGCATTTGAAATAGCAAAAAAACTGCTAAAAATACATGGCAATTTTCTTGTTAAGATCTTCCAAGGAGGTGAAAGCAATCTCTTGTTGAATGAAATGAAAAAATGCTTTGCAAAAGTAAAAATAACTAAGCCACAAGCTTCAAAGAAAACCAGCAAGGAAGTTTACTTTATTGGCTTAAATAAGAGATAACCAAATCAGCAGCCAACTTATTTCCTTCTTCATTCCAGTGCCTATCTTTGCTGTAATAAAGTTTAGTTCCATTTGCATAAACTTCCCTGAAATCATCAAGTAAAAATAAGCAATCAATGTTATTCTGCTCACAGAGCTCTTTTAATACTCTGTTTGGTTTTTCAAGATCAAAGCTAAGAGTTTTCATAACAGGATATTCTTCTAACGCCAAGTCCCACTCCTCAACCTCAATCTGCTCTTTGTCAGGTAATATTACCAATAAAAATTCAGCTCCATTCTCATTGGAAATTTTCTTGGTTTCCATAATCAAAGCCTTAGTAACATCAAAAGCATCCTGCCATTCCTTGTTATAATCCTCAGAATAGATTAATGCCTCCCTTGGCATTATTTTTCCGTTAACAAGAATATAATGCACGTTTTTGAATAATCCTTTTTCCATTAAAAACTCAGAAACAAAATTAATCTTTGTTAACCCACTAACAAAAAAAGAGTAAACCTTAAACTTGGAAATAAAAGATTTAATTTTAATAAACCCATTTTCTTTTTCAGTTGATATATTATTAGAAACAGATTTGTTCTCCCTTGTTAAAGCTCCATTTTCAATCCTGAAATAATTCTTTGGCATAATCCCAAAATCATAATTATCTCTTACATCATTTATAGGCAAAAAAGCTAATATAACTAGGTCTGGGTTGTATTTCAAACCTTCCTCCTTTAACGTTAAATATTCCTGGTCTGTTGAGTATCCTCCAACTCCGAAATTAATGACCTCATAATTCTCTCCTAGACTATTTTCTAAAATCTCCTGAAAGCTGTCATTTAAGCTAACCTCTAATCCTTCCATCATAGAATCTCCAAGAACTACAATTCTGTACTTGTTGTTTTTTTCATAGTCATATTCTCTGTCTCTTAACCCTTTTGAATTTAACTCAATATAATTGCAGAATTCGCTCTTGCAGTAATATCCTTCAGCATTAGGTATGTTGACGCTAACCAAGTTTTCATCATACTTTGTGAATATATCCTTTTTAGGTTCTAAAGCCCTTAAGAAAACCTCAAGCAAGAACAAAAGAATTAAAACTGTAAGCAACAAGATAATAACGTTAATAACCCGTCTCTTATTCCTGAGTTTCATCTCAAATTTCTTCTTAGTTTTCTAAATCCTCTTAAAATAAGTCTCTTGTTCAAGAAAATTATTATTAAAATTAAAACCACTGCCAAGATAACTTTCCAGTCTTTATACCATGAAGAACTGGTCTCAGGGATTTCTTCTTTAGTCTCAGTCTCATTTGCATACCAGCCCTTCTGTTCAGCAATAACCTTAAGGTCTGGGTCCCCGTCTCTCTCCAAAAGGTTAAACCTTAAGCTGACTTGTTTGTCAGAAACAGAGATAAGGTGTATATCCACATCATCTACAAAGTCTCTTTCAAAATCAAGCTTAACATCATGCTCCTTGTCAATCCCTATATAAGTAGGAACCTCTGCTCCCTCAATGAATATAGCAAGACTAACTTTTTCTCCACTGACCTTGTCAATTTTTATCGTTTCCTCATGTTTAAGTATTTCAAAATTAATTTGTTCCTTGCCCTCAGGAGTTATAAATGGTTTTGAATAATCCCTGTAGTCAATTATAAATTTGACAGCATCTCTTTCATTAAGAACAACAATCTGCTCTTTGTTTTCCTTAAAGTCAATTGAGCTTAGCTTCCCAGCAAATACTGGGCTGACTAAAACAAGCAATGCAATTAAAAAAAACACTCTTTTCATGACTAAAAAATGCCTAGTTCCATTTATAAGCTTTTATTAATTGAAAAATATAAAAGAAAAAAAGAGAAAAGATTCCTTATCTCTTGCTTTTTATTACGAAGTAAACAATTGCAGCTATGATGATAACAACTAATACTATCCATAACCACAATGTTGAAGCTTCTTCCCCAATTTCTTCTGTAACAGGCTCAACTTCTTCTGTAACAGGCTCTGCAGCAGCTTCTTCTTCCTCTACCAGGGCTGTAGCTCCTTCCTCAATCTTCTTGATTGAGTACTTAACTATGCTGCTGGCTATGCTCTCAACATTAACTTCAATGTCATTTAAACCATCTCCGTTAAGGTCTACTTCCTTTACATCTCCAACTTTCATAGTAACCGTAACAGGGGTTGAGCTAATCGTAAAGGTAACAGTTGTTCCTTCAACTTTATCAACCTTAATGCTATGGCTTGTCGATCCATCAAATGTAAAGGTTCTTGCGCTTCCCTGAGCAGCTGTAAGGGTTGCAGCCTCAGATACAGTCAAATCTGCATCAAAGGTTGTAGTAGTCTCACCACTTCCTCCGCCACTACCTCCTCCGCCACTTGAAGCTGAGGTTACATATGTAGCAGTGAACTGGGATATGGTAGAAACTCCCTCATTCTGAACACTGTCTTTTGCATAACAATATACACCATAAGTTCCAGCTTGGTTTGTGTCTGTGCTTGACCATGTTACAGTCTCTTTTCCACCAGTCAATGTTGATGCCCTTGTTATCTCTGTAGCATCTGGTTTTACTAGTTTCCATGAATGGCTTGCAATGCTTGATGTCGCATCAGCAGCTGCACACGTATATGTAATTGAACCAGATACGTCAATTGAGGTATCACTTGGTGCAGTTATTGCTGGTACTGGAGCAGTTCCGTCAACAGTAACGCTTGCTGTAAACTCTGAAGTGTAGTTTGGCTCATTATCGTTAGTTCCATTTGTCATTGCTACAATCATAAACGTCACTACCTGTGTGTCTGTAAAATTAAGCTGTCCTGCTGTAAAGTTATACACATAAACCCTTTCATTGTTGCTTTCAGGGAATGTTCCTGTAACATTCATATCCAACATCAGTTCATAGTAACTAGGTCCTGACGTTGCACTGTTGTTTGTGATATATAACCAAGCTGAAGAGTTTTTAGCTTCTCCTGAAATTTCAGCTTCAATTATTACAGCTGCATCAGGTTTAATGTACTGAGTAGCTCCTGTCCCGCCATCAAAGCTCACTGTGTTAGTTCCATCTGTAATATTAACATTACCAATTCTCAAAACGTTTTTGTGAGAACTGTTAATTAATACAGTAAATGCATCAGGCTTTTCGCTCTGAACTGTGTTGTTTATTATATCATAGTTGCCTACTGTATCATTAATGTAGAACTCTACAGATGTAACGTTCTGATCAACAAGATCACTTGTAGCAATTGTTCCTGTAAACTTCTTGGTGTTGGCTGTCTGAGTCAATCTTGTGACACCCTTATAGGTACTTGCACTGTAAGATGCGTTAGCAGAACCATTTGTTTGGTAATACATCCAGACCTGGCTGCTGTCTACCCATATATCATCAATCTCTACAGCAACAGTCAATGGTGCATAATCCAATACAGAATCTTCTGCATCCCAAGTAGTATTTATTACAGTGTGGTTTCCATCTGTAATGTTAAAGTTAATAAGCCTTGGTGCCACTCCGTCAATGTAGAATGTGGTGTTTGTAGCGTTCTCAACACTCTTTTCATTGACTGTAATGACCTGCATATTAAATACAGAGTCTTGGGAGACCGCACTTACGTTAAAGTG
>JAQTOC010000008.1 GCA_028713535.1 Candidatus Nanoarchaeia archaeon
TGAATTTAATAAAAAGATTCAAGCCAAGCAAAGTATTCATACCTTCTTTTGGGGATTTTCATCCTACAAAAGATCATCAGGCAGTTGCAATGATTACCACAGATGTTTTAAAGAAGATGGATTATAATGGGGAAATTTACACTTATGAGTTATGGCTGCTTAAGAAAGAAAACCTGCCTTACATCTATGTTGATGTTTCCAAGTACCAGAAAAGGAAAATAGACCTTGTAAAGTCATTTCATAGCCAAAAACATTTTACTTACCCCTTGTTGATAATTTATCTTTTAAAATCCAGGCTTTATGGCAGGAAAATCAAGGCCAAGTATGCAGAGAGGTTTTACAAACTACAATGAAAATCTTATTTGTTGTCACTGGTTTTGGCTATGGGGATTCAATAAGGATAGATTCTGTTATCAGCGAAATTAAAAAGTTAAGCCCAAAGGCAAAAATTCTTGTTCTTGGCTACTCTGTTTCTTACAACTACTTCAGTTCTAAATATCCCTGCTTAAAGATGAACGGTTATAAGTTCCCTGACAGGGACATGAAATTCAGCACCTCAAGGTTTATGCTGAAGAACTTTTATCTGGTAAGCAGATGGATAAAAAGTTTCATGAAGCATAAGAAAGCAATCCTTGACTTTAATCCAGACATTGTTGTTTCTGACTTTGAGCCTCTGGGAATAATCATAGCTAGAAAAATTGGTGTTAAATGCATCTCAATCTTTGGGTTTGACCCAGAAACATACAAAACCTATCCGCACAAAAACATGACTCTTAATCTCCAAGCAAAATATATTTCCAGATTGTACAAAGAGTCAGATCTTGTCATTATTCCTTCTTTCAAAAAACAAGGTCGTGTTGGTAATATAATTTATGTAAATCCAATAGTCAGGAAATATTCTCCAAAGAATGAAATAAATATTATGAGAAAACTAAGGCTGACTAAAAAACCAATACTTGTTATGCTTGGAGGGTCCAACTATGGAATTGGTTTGGCTAATAAGATAGGCAAGATAAACCAGAAGCTGAAACAGGAACTTATTATTTTTGGCGGAAGAGAGCAGCTCCCTTACTTGCATTATGTAAGGTTTAAGGAAAATTTCTTGGACTATCTCCAGGTTTGCTCAGGTATTATTACTCTCGCAGGAAACCTGACGCTTTCTGAATGCCTTACCCTTAAAAAACCAGCATTGGTATTGCCTATAAAAGACCATGTTGAGCAGCAGATGAATGCATATTCTCTTAAGGATGTTTTTTTGGTTGAGACAAAGCAGAACAGCCTTGAAAAATCGATAAGAAATTTTATAAAGAACAAGGAAAAATTAATGGTTAAACTTAATAAAATGAATGTCAAGCCGAACGGTGCGAGACAAACAGCAGAAATAATAATAAAAGAGGTGGTTAAATGAAAAAAATTTTGTTTTTAATTGCATTCTTTTTAACATTAACTTTTGTTTTTGCTCAGGAAGATGAAGAAGGGGCAATTAGTGAAGCAGATATTCTAGCTGGTAACATAGGCGATACAGATTCTTCTGAATATGAAACAGATTATTCTTCTGAAGACGTTCCGGTAGATGAGCCTCTTGAAGGCCCAAGTTACAGCCAGGAAGAAACAGAAGGAGATATTACTCAAGAGTATAAAGAGGAATATAATCCTGAGTGCCCTGAAGGCTGTTTTTATAATGATAAATGCTACAGTGTTGGCAAACAGTTTTTGACAGCAGAAAATGGCAAGGAGATTTATTGCAGCACCTCACAAAAAATCGAGGATGCAAAAGCTTCTGGTTCAGTGTGCCAGCAGGATTTTGAATGCCTTAGCTTTTATTGCAAGGACAGAGTTTGTGAAGACAGTTCAATAACATCTGCAAGGAAAATCGGCTTTGTTAATATACTAATGGTTATATTGGCAATAATCATATTAATTGTTGTTATATATGCTGTTAAGAATTTGCGTTTAAAAATTAAAAAACAGCAGGAAGGGCCTAAAGAACAGCAATGATAGCAACACAAGTTATAAAAGACGGGGATTTATTAGAATTAGATACAAAAAAGAGTATTGTCAGAAAAATAAAAAAATGAGAGAAATAAACATACTGGGGACAAAAAGCGGGATACTTGATCCTAAGCACCTTAAGAGTTATACTCCTACTGTGGATATTATTAATGCTGTTGACAAGAAAGACTGGTTCAGGGCTTTATGGTATTCTTTTGCCCAGCTTGAATTTTATCTTAGAAGGCATGTTCTCTGGTATGTAACAAACTACTCAAAGGCACCAGAAGCAGAAATTTTTGATGAAATCATGAACAAAACCGAGTTCTGGAAGATTATTGAAAAGGCAGAAAAAATAAAGTTGATTACAAAAGATGAGCAAAAAGAGATTGATTACGTAAGGAACGTAAGAAATGATATGGCTCATTCATTCTACTTAGTTTACAACCAGAACATAAACGAAAGAGAAGCAAGAGTTGTTATAGAGTTTGTGTTAAAAGTAATAAACAAACTAAATAAAAAAGCAGAAGAGTTTAAGAGTATTATGAAATAACAGCGAATATGTTTAATCGCTCAAAATTAGGGAAGATTTAAATACGTTAAGTAATAAATGATTAATTATGACAGAGATTGGCGGAGTTCCACCTGCGGTATTGATTGCGGGGGCATATACATTCTTGTACAAAAAGCGGAGATGGGATTTAATTTTTATTTTATATTAGGAATCTTATTATTGCTGTTTGGTTGCTATATGCATATGGACTACACCAATATTTGGCCATTTAATAAAAATAAATAAGTTTGCCTCGCAACCCCTCCTTCAGATTTTACCCTATCAAAAACCTTAAAAATAAACCTTCATATTAATAACCTATGGCTCCGGAATTATCAAAGTTCTTTGAGGAAAAACAACCATCTTCAATCAGGTTAGCTCAGTTGCTTTTCCTTGAAAGACAGAAGAAAGAAGGAAAAAAAGCTCCTTATGTAATAAACGTAGCAATTGGAAATGTTTCTCTTAAAACCCATCCAAAAATGCTCAAGAGATATCTTAAACCAATTGACAAAGAACTAAAGCAAGGAATCTGGAAATATTCCCTAACATTTGGAAGAGAAATCTGCAATAATGTTTTCGTAAACATAATAAAATCTTTCCTTGATGATTCAAATGATCCAAAGTTATATTCTTTAATAGGAGATGGAAGTTCTGTCCTGATGAAATTAACCATCCTTGGAGTCTGCGGCAATCCAGGAAAAGATGAAAAGCCCTTGCTTCTAATAGACCCGGCATATGCAAACTACAGCTCAATCGCAAATGAAACAGGAAGGAAAATTGTGGCAGTCTCAAGGACTCTTAATAGCACTGGAAAATTCAGCGATGTCTCTCCAAAAGAAATTGAAAACGCAATTATTAAGCATAAACCAGGGGCTTTGTTAATCATACCTTATGATAATCCTTCTGGCCAGTTAATGAAGCAGGAAGTAATAAATGAATACGCAAGATTATGCTTGAAGTATAATATTTTCTTGGTTAGTGATGAAGCTTACAGAGGTCTTTATTACACAAAAGAAAAAAATGCCCCTTCAGTATGGCAGATAACTAATAAAGAAGTTCCAGGCATAGAAAACGCAAAAATAAGAATTAGCCTAGAAACAATGTCAAAAGTGTTTAATGCCTGTGGTTTAAGAATGGGCGCCCTAGTCACAGATAACAAAGAATTTCATACTAAAGCAGTGTTTGCAAGCACAACTTATTTATGCGCCTCAGTTACAAGCCAGCACATTGTTGAATCCTTGATTGATGAATCAAAGTCTGATATACAATCCTGGGTAAAAAAACAAAGAGATTATTACAGAAATATTTTTGATGATATGTATGTTCAATTCAAAAAATTAATGCCAAATTTAATAGTTTCTGTTCCAGAGGCAGCAATCTATCTTGTTTTGGATGTGAAAAACATTGCTAAACATAATTTTGACTCAGAGCATTTTGTTAAATACTGTGCAGAAAAAGGTTCTGTTAAAATAAACAACAAGCAAATGACATTGTTAGTTGCACCAATGACCGGTTTTTATAACACAAAAAACAACCCAGGAAAAACACAAATGAGAATTGCATGCGTTCTTCCAAAAAACGAAATGAAATTAGTTCCTAAATTATTCAAGGAATTGTTTAAGCAATATGAAAGTAAAAGACCATAAATCTTTTATATTGTTTTAAGTTATTAATTCTATGATTCAAGGCCTAGACATTCTGAAAAAACTAGTCCAGGAAAATAACCTTGTTGAAAACTTATGTGAGAGAGAATTAAATAACCCCGAGAATGCTGGTTTTGATTTAAGATTAGGTGAAGTTCATAGTTTGGAGGGAGATGCTTTTATTGGAATTAACGAAAGAAAAACCCCTTCAATAAAATTATTGGCAAAGTTTGAGGATAATAAAAATAATAAAATAACCATTAAACCAGGAGATTATTTTCTATGCAAAACAATTGAAAAAATAAACGTTCCAAAAGACTTGTTTGGAATTTATTTTTTAAGGAGTACATGTTGGAGATCAGGGGCAAAGTTAGTTTCTGGAATGCTTGGCCCAGGCTATAGCGGAGAGCTTATCTTTCCTTTGTCAAATGCAGGTCCGTTAAATATCGAGATGGAACTAGGAGCCAGAGTCGTCCACGTTTTCTTTGTTAAGATAGAAGGAAGTTCCTCAGAGTATAAAGGCCAGTGGCAGGGCGGCAGGATATCCACTTTTGGAATTGAAAAACAAATATAAATACTGAATATTTATTATCACTATGTTTATTCATGCAATTAATCCGGTTTTATTGACAGTTTTTGGACTTGAGATAAGGTACTACGGTTTAATTTATGTTGTTTCTTTTATCCTTGCTTATTTTATTTTAAAAAAACTCTCCAAAGAAAAAGAGATTAACCTTAATGTTGAGGATTTTTTGTTCTACATAGTTATCGGAGCAATAGTCGGAGCAAGAATATTTTATGTCTTGTTTTATAATTTAAATTATTTTATATTAAATCCAGAAGAAATAATTATGTTATGGAAAGGAGGCCTGTCTTTTCACGGAGGTTTAGTCGGAGCAATAATAGCCGGTATAATTTATTCTAGAATAAAAAAACTGAATTTCTGGAAGCTTGCAGACATTTCTGTAATTCCATTAGCTTTCAGTTTATTTTTAGGGAGAATTGGTAATTTTATTAACGGAGAATTATACGGAAGAATAACAAATGTTTCATGGGCAGTTAAGTTTCCTAACCAGGATGTTTATAGGCACCCTTCCCAGTTATACGAATCGCTAAAGAACCTGTTTATTTTTATAGTTTTAATTTTTACAAGGAAAACAGCACATAAACCCGGCTTCCAGTTTGCATTATTCATGGGTTTATACTCTGTGCTTAGGTTTATTGTTGAGTTTTTCAGGGCTCCAGACCCGCAAATAGGATTGATTTATGGTCTTACACTAGGGCAAATTTTAAATATCCCATTGTTTTTAATTTCATTATACCTTTTAATAGTAAAGAGATAAAATGAATGACTTAATAAAAAAGGATATTATAAATCTTATTAATGAAGCTCTAAGTGCTATTTCAAAAAAGGATATTACTTTGTTAAAGGAAATTTCTGATCACACAATACATAATTCAGCAACAAGCCAGGATGATGCCTCAATAAGCATAGCAGTTGTTGTTTATTCCTTGTATAAAATATTTAACAATCCTTCCTTAACTCATAGTAAAAAATGGGAGAGGTTTAGCAAGGACCTTGTTTTGTATTTGGGAAAGGCAAAAGAAGGCCTTGAAAGGGATGATCTTTCCAAGTATAACAGCTCAATAAGTTTAATCTTAAAGAGTATGTCAAAAATAGAAAGTCAGCTTGGCCAGTATATTTTTTCTGTTATAAATAGTGCTAAAGTAAAAAAGGGAACCAAGTTGTACGAGCATGGGATCTCAGCTTCAAGAGCAGCCCAAATCCTTGGGATATCTTCATGGGATTTGATGAGTTATATGGGAAATGTTAGTATTCCCGAAACAGAAAGAATTTTGACAAAAAAAACAAAAGAAAGGCTTGAAAGCGCAAGGAGACTGTTTGAGATATGAAATCAATGGTTTTTGACTCAAGTGCAATCATTAGCATAGTAACTAATGACTTGCTTTGGAGCCTGTCAAAGCTTAAAGAAAAATTTAAAGGCCAGTTTTATATTCCTGAAGGCATAAAAGAAGAACTGATTGTTAAGCCCTTAGGATCAAAAAGATATAAGCTTGAAGCAATGCAGGTTTTGTCAGAAGTAAACAAGGGAATCCTGGAAGTATATTCTAATCCAAGAGTTATTGAAAGAGGGAAACAGCTTGCTGACAGGGCAAATAATTTAATAAAAGCAAGAGGCAACTGGATAACCTTAGTCAACCAAAACGACATGGAATGTTTAGCTTTAACAGAGTATCTTAACTCAGATGCATTGGTCATTGATGAAAGAACAGTTCGATTATTAGTTGAAGATCCAGGTTCTCTTATAAAATTGTTTGAAAGAAAAATACACACAAAAGTTGAAGTCAATAAAGACAACCTCAATTTCTTCAAGGAAGAATTTAAGAAAATAAACGTGATAAGGTCAGCAGAATTGATGTCTGTTGCTTTTGAGCTGGGAATATTAGATGATTATGCAAAGCAGAATGGAGTCAAGATTGACAATGTTAATCTAAAAGAGAGTTTGATTGAGGGACTGTTATGGGGCTTAAAGTTAAGAGGATGTGCTATTTCTGAAGAAGAAATAGATGGCATAATGAAGTATTATCATTAGTAACATTTAAAAATAATCTTTATTTCTGAAAGTTGTAAGGGGGCGTAGCACAACCCGGCTAGTGTAATCGGCTCCAGACCGATTGATCCAGGTTCAAATCCTGGCGTCCCCATGTCCTTGTTCTAGATTATTCCTTCTATCCTTGATAATACTTCTTCATACCCTTTTTGGAATCTTTGGGTTCGGTCTGGGTGCAACAATCTTTCAATTCGATTGATGCTTTTTTTAAGATCAAGACCTTCACTTTCTGAAATTAAATACATTTCTTCCAATCTCCCATTGAGCCTTCCTAAGTATCCTAATGAAAAGTCACATTTTTCTGTAAGGGTTATGTATATCCTAGAAGACGGAACAACCTCCTTGCCATCACTGATTCCATGCCTATTCTGATGATCATAAACAGAAAGACCTACACGAGTTTCCCCATCTACTAAGTCAATATGATACCTAAAGGGTATGTCTGAAAAATAAATTTTATTTTTTTCTGGTTTCTCAGCAGAATTTTTAATTACATAATCCATTATTTTTTTAGAAATTTTACAAATCTTTTTTCCCATAAACACCTTTCTTAAAAGAACATATTTAAATTTACTTATACTAAAACAATACTAATTTATCAATATTATTTTCATTAAGTTGTTTGTCCTCGTAATAAATACCGCCCTTTCCGTCTTTTTTATAGTCCTGATTTGCAACTCTTGCTATTGTTTCTGGAAAAATTATCCAGTCTCCATTAACCTTTAATCTTTCCTGTAAATCTTTTGCGGTGCTATACACAGGGAACATCTTTCTTAATTGTTTATCAGAAGCCTCTGGATTTTCTTTTATGTATTTTTGGATTTCTTTAATATCATTAGCATCACCGCAAAGTTTTGTTATATTCGCTAAGTGATCCATGTCCAAATACTGTGGAGCAGAAACCGCAAGCAAAGGCCCACCATCTAATTCAGGTGTGACTAAATGAACAGAACTATGGCCTTTACTCTCTCCATTTAAGATTGCCTTGGCACTTGGAACCCAGCCCAGTCCAACATACTTTCTTTTGCCTTTTTCATCCCTGACTCTTAAGTCTCCTGGATGAACATTAAGAATTGTGGGGTAAGCATCTAATAATTCATTAGTAACAATCCAATCATATCCTGCCAAAGCAACCATATTTATACCATAATTTCTTATGATTTTGGCTGTATTTTCATCATACTCTTTTCTTTTGTCTAGTTTGTCTGTAAACTTGCTTTTGAATCCTTTGATATCAACACATATAACAGGAATTTTTAATCCTCTTTCCTTAAAACTATTACCTATTTCCTTGGCTTTTGAGTTAGGATTATCTGTAAAAATTAGATTTGGATAAAAAGTTGTCTTATTATCGTCCTTATCCATAATAAACCTTTCAAGAATTTTTGTGGCGTTAGACCCAGTTCCAGACATGAAAATAGCGAGAATTACATCCTTTGTATTCACAAGAGGCTCTAGTCCCATTTTATCCATAAAATTCAACTCAATAAATAGGTTTTTGGTGTTTTATTATATATGTTTTGGTAGTAAACTAATGAGTAGTAACAAAACAGAAAACTTTATAAATGACTTATTACCTCATAATGGTAAATATATTTCATGAAATGCATGTTGGAGGCCAAAATGTTGAATCTTAAGAAAATATTACTTTTTTTAGCAGTTTTACTCGTTACATTAGCCTCAGCCATGGCCAGCCTTGGCGTATGGGATAATGGGGACTGTACAGGAGTAGATAATACTGATTTAATCTCAGCTAGTACATTAATAAATAACGGCTGGGATGTTTTAGACCAGCAAATGAAGCTTGGTCAATCACATAAAATCTCATTTAAGGGGATTTATAATGGCAATTCTGAGCCTATTACATTAGAATACCAGTTGTTTTACTGTGAAACCCATAAAAATCCTTGTTATGATGAGCTTATTTCATTAGTACCGGTTACAATCCAGCCTGGAGAAACCCTTGATGAATTTTCAATAAAGTTTAAGCCTAAATGGGTTGGAACCTACCAGCTTGATTGGGCAACCCAAGATAGCTCAATAAGAGGATGTACTTTTTATGCCTACCTTGTTGATGTAACTGAGAAAAACAAATGTGTTCCTACAGAAGAAGTATGTGATGGAAAGGATAATGACTGCGATGGTCAAATAGATGAAGATTGCTACGTTGCTTGTTATGAAGACAGTGATTGCGGAATCTCTGGATATATTGGAGACCCGGTTTGTGTTGGAAATGATATCAAACAGATTTATGGGGTTCATACCTGTGTATTTAAGGGAACACCTGCTTCATATTGTGCATTTGATTCTTACCTTGAAACAGAAACTTGCTCATACATGTGTGTTGATGGAGAATGTATTGACGAGCCAACCTATGAGTGTTCAGATGATGCTGACAATGACAACGACAGTTTAATTGATGAAAACGACCCAGGATGTCACACAGACTTAAATCCTGATAACCCAGATTCATATGATCCTTATGACAACGATGAGTATAATCACATATACACAGAACCAGTAATAAGCTATTGTGACAGCTCAGAGTTCAGTATATTTGGGTTTATGCCTGAAGAAGATGTAATGCCTGGAGAAGATCTTGAGATTTTGATTAAAGTAAAAAACAATGGCTGCTTTGATGAAAAAGATGTACAGCTTAAGGTACAGGATTTAAACTCAGGCTATACGGACATTGTTAATTACAATACAGATCTTGAAAGATTTGAAAGCAGATGGTATGATTACTTTTTCAAAGTTCCATACGACCAAGATACCGGAGCTCAGATATTGAAGCTCATAGTAAGCAACGACAACAATGAAGTTTCAAAGTATGTAACTTACTTTGTTCTTTAATTTTTTCTTTTTAATATCTTTTTTATAATATATCCTTTTAATGCAATAAATCTTTAAATACTATTCTGACTCCCGAATGATAACAAATTTTACCAACTTAGGGGGGAATTATGATGAAAAGGCTAAACATAATGCTTTTAACACTGGTGTTTACAGTGTTGGTAGCCGCATCTGTATCAGCTGTTGGCTATGAAATCTCAGAAGTAGAGATAGATGGTATTGAAGCTGCCTCAGGAACTGTTGTCTATGCAGAAGCAGACAAAGAGCTCGGGGTAGACGTATTTATAAATTATGACTCAGGCAACACCACCTATGACAATGTCAAGGTTAAGGCATGGATAGGCGGTTATGAATATGGTGATGTTGAAGAAACAACAGATCCTTTCGTTGTTGAGCCTGGTGTTTCTTACAAGAAAACAGTAAGCTTGTATCTTCCTGATGATATGGAAGGGAACGAAGACTACACACTTCATGTAAAGGTATATGATGAAGTTAACAGCAAAGAGTATATGTATACTTTAAGTTTAAGAGTCCAGTCTAGAAGGCACTCATTAAAGATTCAGGATGTTATTGTAAGGCCAAGTACCTCTTTCGAAGCAGGTATGCCTTTGTTTGTAACAGTAAGAGTTGAAAACCTTGGGCAGAAGAAAGAAGAAGATATCAAGGTTACTGCAACAATACCTGAATTAGGTGTTTCAGCAAGAGATTATATTGACGAACTAACTGCAAATGAAGATGCAGATATCTCAGAAGACAACGAAGACGAAGAAGATTCTGCTTCAAGTGATGAATTGTACTTGAAACTTCCAGACAATGCTGCAGCAGGAGTTTACACTCTTAATGTGGATGTTGACTACAACAGGGGAAACGACAGGATAACAACCACAAAAACAATTACAGTTGTAAAACCTGAAGAAGCAGTTGTAGAGGAAAAGCCACTTGTAAACTTTGACTCAACCTCAAAGAGTGCAGCTAAAGGCGAGGAAGTGACATACAAGGTTACAATTGCAAACATGGATAAAGAAAGCGGAGTTTATTCAGTGGAAGTTGAAGGCACAGACTTATTTGCAAATTCAAGAGTTGACCCAGCATTTGTTTTGGTTCCAGGAGAAGGAACAGCATCAGCTAACCTATTCCTTATGGCCAAAGACAGTGCAACATCTGGAATGCACAGCTTCACAGTAAAAGTATTGAAAGCTGGAGAGTTAATTAAGGAAGAGACATTGACTCTTGAAGTTAGCGGTGAAACTTCTGAACCAACTTCAACACAGACTTACTTGGTGATAGGATTTATAATTTTGGTTGTAATCCTTATCATACTGGGAGTAGCTGTTTTGGTTGGCAGGAATAAACCAGAAGAACCAAGGCAATATTACTAAGCCTTTTTTCTCTTTTTATTTTAAAAATATATTTAGATAAACAAATTATTAAACCTTTAAGCTGACTAATTTTGTGACTCCTTCCTGCATTGAAACTCCATATAGTTGGTCTGCTTCAGAAATTATTGCATCATTGTGGGAAATAACAATGTACTGTGCATTGCTTGCATATCTTGCGATTAATTTGCTTAGTAAAGCAGAATTTCTTTTGTCTAATGCAGCATCAACTTCATCAAGCAGGTAGAAGGAAGCAGGGCTGTATTCCTGTATTGCAAATATGAATGACAAAGCAGTTAATGTTTTTTCTCCGCCTGAAAGAGATTTAATGTCCATGAACTTGTTTCCTGTCAGCTTAACCTTCATTTCAACCCCGGATTCAAACAAGTTTTCTTCGTCTTCAATTTCAAGATGAGCCTCCCCCTTAGTGGATAATGATGCAAAGATCCTCTTGAAATTCTCTGCAAGCGACCTGTATGTTTTCATGAACAATGATTTTTTCTTCCCCTCTATTTCCTGCATTAACGTTAATATGTTTTCTTTCTCAACTTTTAGTGTTTCAGCCTTTCCCATTATTGAATCATACTCTTCATTAACCTTGTCGTAAACTTCAAGGGCTCTCATGTTTATGTTTCCAAGCTGGCTCATCAATCCCTCGAATTTCTTGATCTCAAACTTTAATTCTTCAATCTCAACACCTTTCCTTAAAGAAACCCCCGCATAATCTGCAAATTCTACATTAAATGCTTCAAGCTCTGCAACGATCTTTGCTCTGTCTATGTTTATATTGTTGATCCTGTATTCTATTGCCTTTACTCTTTCTTCTTCCCTTAGAAGCTGGTTTTCTTTTTTATTCTTTATCTCATCAATGGTGTTTCTCTTGCCGAATAGGTTCTTGAAGGTATTATAAAATTCCTTTTCTATTTTTTCTTTTTCTTTTAATGCCTGATTGCTTTCATTAATCTTTTTGTCTAGTTCAATCATTTCATTCTTGAAAGACTCAAGTTCCTTGCTTGAATCTTGTATTATCTTCTGTGTTTTTTCTTTTTCCTTGATATAGATTTCATTTATCTGGGCATTAATTGTTTCAGTTTCCCCTTTAATCTTTAAAATCTTAGAGGTGATCTCATCTCTTTTGTTTTCCAGGTTGCTGAGCTGTTCATTCTCTTTTGTATTCTTTGTTTTTTCAATGAGTTCGTTCTTCTGTGTTCTCAAGCTCTCAAGTTCCTGAGACTTTATTTTTATTTTTTCTTCTGCTTTTTCTATGTCCTTGGCAGCAGTTTCTATTTCATTCAATATTTGTTTCTGCTTCTTTCTTATTTCCTCAAGATCCTTGCCGCCAGTAAGATTGTCAAGCTTGATTATTTCTGCCTCAAGCTCAGCCTTCTTGTTCTTTAATTCGTAAACCTTGTTTTCATTTTCAATTCTTTTTTGGTCCAGTAAATTAACAGTTTCTTTTAATCGGGTTATGTCCTCTTCTAAATGAGTTATGCCTGCTGAAAGATCTTTTTCCTTGAAAGTGTTTGTTAGTTTTCTGTAACCTCCGACCATCGCCCCGCTGCCTTCCATCAGGTCTCCATCCAGAGTAACCATCCTTATTTCGCCAACCCCAATCTTCCTGGCGTTTGTTAAACTGTCCATAACCAATGTTGATCCAAAAGTGTATGAGAATATATCTTTGTATTTTGGGTTAAACTTGACCAGATCCATTGCAAACCCGACTGCTCCAGGATTTTTTGAAAACTGCCTGTCCGAGTTTGTTATCTGCCCACCTTTTATTTTGTTCATTGGAAGGAACGTGACTACTCCAGTTTTTGTTTGCTTGAGGTACTCAATGCATTCCTGTGCAATCTTGTCATCATCCACAACAATGCTGTTTAATCTTGGTCCTGCAGCTACAGAGAGTGCAGTATTATACTTGGAGTCTACCTCCCCAAGATCAGAAACAGTTCCATGAACTCCTTTTTTGTTTAATTTTATTATGTTCTTGATTGCAATGTTCTGTTGCGACAATACGGTCTGCGTGAACTCTTTTGCATTAAGCCTTGTTAATTCTTCATTTGTCTTGACTAAATTTTCTCTTGCCTTGGCTAATTGGCTGCTTATCTTTGAGCTTTCATTTAGTTCTTTTGTTAAATCTGTTGTTATTTGTTTGAAATTTTTTCTTGCTTCAATCAAGGTTGAGAAACTATCCTCCCCCCCAGGGTTGATTAAGCTTTGCTGATGCTCCAGATTGTCTTTTTTCCTGAGCAATTGTTGCTGTTTTTCTTTCTCTAACTCAACCTCAACTAATAATTTTTCGAATTTCTTTTCTAATTCTTCAAGGTTTCCAAACCCGGAAAACTTGCCCTTTAACTGAATAAGCTCCTTCTTTACTTTTTCTTCTTCTGATTTAAGCAGGTTGTTTTGTTTTTCAAGCCTGGATTTTTCCTCTCCAAACGCTTTGATTTTGTCCTCAATGTCCTTGATATTCTTTAATAGCTGTATTTTCCTGCTGTCTATCTTTTTTATTTCTGTTTCACAAACTTCTTTTCTGGATTTGTCTTTTGTCGAGGAAATCTTAAGATCTTCAATATCAGAATGCAGTTTTTTCTGTTCTATCTCACCTTTTTCTTCAATATGTTTGTTTATGTTTTCAATCTCTTGCTTCTTGGCCTCAATTTCTCCTTTTAATTCAACTGTCTTTTTCCTTATTGAGTCAATCTCATCCTGGCTTGATTTTATTTTTTTATCAATCTCTTCTTTTTTTGTTTCCTTGTCTTTTATCTGTAAATGTAAGTATGTTGCCTTGTTTCTTTTGATGTCAGCCTCAAGCTCTTTGAATCTCACTGCCTGGTCTCTGTCTTTTTTTAGTTCTCTTAGGTTAACCTCTTTTTCATGAAGAATTATCCTTGCTTCGTTAAGCTTCTCATCTACTTTGTTTAATTCTAATAATGACCTCTGTTTCTTTTCCTCATAAACCCCTATTCCAGAAACATCTTCTATTATTTCTCTTCTTTGTTCAGGTTTCATTTCCATAAATCTTATGATGTCTCCCTGCAGTACTATGTTGTGGCCGTCAGGGTCAACCTTTGCCTGGCTTAGTAATTCAATAACCTGTTGCCTTGTAACAATCTGGTCCATTAGCATGTAAACAGAATTCCCGTTTTGTTTCACAACCCTTGTTATCTTTATTTCCTTGTCTTTTAATGGAAAACTTTTGTTTGAGTTGTCAAAAATAATGCTTACCTCTGCCTCTTTGGCAGGGCTTCCTTTTTTGCCGCCATTGTAAATTAAATGTGATGATTTTTCTGCCCTCATGCCCTTTGCAGAGATTTTTCCTAGAACAAAACATAAAGCATCAACAATATTGCTTTTTCCAGAGCCGTTTGGACCAAGAACACAATTAAATTTGTCTCCAAAGATAATGTCTGTTTTCTTAGCAAAAGACTTAAATCCACGTGCAGTCATAGATTTAATAATTGTCATTCCTTTAGGAAATTAAACTTTAATTTATAAATTTATTGATTTTTGTTATAATCTTGTTTTATATGGTTGATTATATCCTTGATGGAAATTATTTTTAAATTATGCTCTTTTGCTAATTTTTCTATGTCTTCTCTCTTGGCTGTGTTCCCATCTTCCTTGAGTATTTCACACAAAACAGCAGCAGGATAAAGCCCGGCAAGCTTGCATAAGTCCACTCCTGCTTCAGTATGGCCGTCTCTTTTAAGAACCCCGCCTTCCTGATACCTTAAAGGGAATATATGCCCTGGACGATTGAAGTCTTCTGCTTTGGCAGACTTGTTAGTTAATTCTTTTATGGTTTTGCACCTGTCAAATGCACTTATTCCAGAACCCTTTCCTTTAAAGTCAATAGATACTGTAAACTTACACCCCATCTTTCCACTATTATTTTTATTTTCAACCATTAAAGGAATTTTTAATTCATCAAGTCTTTTCCCTATCATTGGAACACAAATTAATCCACCGCCTTTTTTAATCATAAAGTTAACATTAGAAGGAGTTGCTTTTTCAGCTGCCATGACAAAATCCCCTTCATTCTCACGATCCTCATTATCTGTAACAATTATTAAATTGCCTTTCTTTAGTTCTCGTATCCCTTCTTCAATTGTAGAAAGTGGCATACCTAAATTTAATAGTTTTGATTTAAGAATTTATCTAAGTTGGATTCAGGATATTCTCCTATAATATGATTTTAGAACTCGTTTAATTTTTTCTGTTTTTTATTATTTTCTTGGTTTTTCCATGTAGCCCAGCTTTTCCTGAAAATCTCAGGATATTTTTCAAAATTTTCTTCAGTGTATTTTTGTGTTATTGCATTGGAACTGTATCCAGGCCCGAAATCACCATACTCTTTTTTCATTTTCTCAAGTATTATCTCTCGTGTTTCTTTTGCAAGTATTGAAGCAGCTCCAACAATAACATAGTTCAGGTCTGCCTTATGTTCACATATAATTGGAATCTCCTTGTTTTGTAAGTGCTTTCTTAAATATCGTTCATATGCCTTCAAGTTAGGGGAGGGGCAATCCAAAATCACTTTGTCAGGATTCATAATGTTAATTATTTCTGCTGCTTTTATTGCTTCCAGCCAGTTTAGGTTTAAGTTTGCTGATTCAACTGCCTCATCAATTTCTTTTGGGTTTATGACAATTGTGTGGCTCACGGTAATCTTTTTTAATTTTTTGAATAACTCAGCCCTCTTCTTAGGCAATACTAACTTAGAATCTCTGACTCCTAACTCTTTTAGTTTTTCTAGATCATTTTCATCAGTCATTGTGCCAGCTATCACTAATGGTCCAATTACAGGTCCTCTTCCAGCCTCATCAATGCCTAAAATCATCATCTGACAAGTCATATAAGGTTTATTTATAAATATTCCGAGTGCTGTCAAATTATTTTCAGGCTTTTTTACTAAACGTTATTTAAGCGATTTTTCATGTTTATGCTATGAAAACAACAAGGAAAATTGGTTTATATTTAGCCTTTCTTTCTCTTCCTTACCTAACAGGCTGTTCCAGCCCAGAAACTAAAAAACAAGATCTTTTGGAAAAGTTTGCAGAAAATCCAAAACAATACGAAGAGCAGATAGATTCTATGATTAATGAGCTGTACAGATTAAAAATAAATGCTAACAATGGCCATATTGTCAAGCAAGGGTATGTAAATCCCGGAGATGTTTTTCTTGTCTATTGTAGCTCTGGAGAAGGAGATTATCTAATGTTAAAAAATTCCAATACAAATGAATTGCTTGATCTAAGGTATGTAGACGGAACAACACAACTAGGAAGTCTTGGTCATAGAGCCAAAGGCCTTAAGAAAGAACTTGTTAATGGCTTGTTTGACAAAGCAGATGGTCTTTTTGAGGGCATTGACAAGATCGGAGATAAGGGAAAAGACATACTCTTTATCATAGAAAACGGAGGTTTTTAAAATGTCAAAACTGGGTAAGGTTGTAAAAACTCTTTTTGCAGGATATCTTGTTTTTAAACTTGGTTCTTGTTATGGCGCGTATAAGACTGCTAAGGAATATAAGATGAGAGAGCAAAGAAACATTATTGGATATAATCTTATTGAAGACAATAAATATCTTGCTGAGAATAAACTTGAAACAAAGCTTGCTGATTATGAAATTCTAAACAAAATTTGAAAGAATAGCGGGAGGTGGATTTGAACCACCGACCTCCGGGTTATGGGCCCGACGAGCACTCCTGGCTGCTCCATCCCGCTGAGCTTTAAGAGAAAACAGCTGTTTTTAAAGGTTTTGAATCAAAAATCTTAAATAACTCCAATCCATAGTAATTTTATGTCAGGTCCTGGTGAAGGTAAAAAATTACTCAAAAGAGTTAAAGTTTACATTCATGAAAAAGGAAAATCCGGTGCTTCTGTCACACATTTAGATATTGAAAGTCCTGATATTGCTAAGATAATAAAAGAAAACGAGATAACGTTTGTCAAAGGAAAGTCTGGAGGAATTTTTATAGCTCTAAAAAAACCAATGATTGAAAGAGCAGAAAAAATAATTAAAAAATGAAGAATAAAATAAAACTAATAATCTGTGTAATGTTAATCATACTAATGTTTGGGTTTGGCCTTCTTTTGTACAACAAGCTTCCTGATAAAGTTCCAAGCCATTTTAATGCAGAGGGACAAGTTGATGGCTATTCTTCAAGGATGGCTTCAGTAATTATGATGCCAATTCTGACCATAGTCCTTCTTGGATTTTTTCTTCTAATCCCAAAAATTGAGGTCTTTAAGGAAAATCTCAAGAGCTTTATTAAACAGTACTATAGTTTTATTGTTGCTTTTACTTTGTTTATGTTTATGATTCACATAACACTCTTGCTAAACGCAGTAGGTTATAATATTAATATGGCTGATTTTATTACCTTCCTTATTGCTTTGTTGTTTGGTTATATTGGTTTAATTATGCAGAAATTCAAAAGAAACTTTTTTATTGGAATAAGAACTCCCTGGACACTGTCCAATGATAATGTATGGAAAAAAACTCACGAGTTAGGCTCTAAAACTTTTATTATAAACTCTTTGATTATTTTATTGTCCTTGTTGCTGCCTCCTGGCTTGGCAATCTGGATATTAATTATATCTGTTCTTTTGAATGGTATTATTCTTGTTGTTTATTCCTATGTAATTTATGATAAAGAGATTAAAAAGCTCAAGAGTAGTAAACCTTATAAATAAAGCTAAGGTTGTTTTCCTTTATTGCCGGGATCGCATAACCTGGTATTGCGCAGGTTTGCTAAACCTGTTTCCGCAAGGATATCTGGGTTCAAATCCCAGTCCCGGCGTATCAACATTTAAAAAGAATAATTTCTTTGGTTTTATATGCCGAGGTGGCACAATGGTACTGCGCAAGTCTCGAAAACTTGTTTCCGTAAGGATATTCAGGTTCGAATCCTGGCCTCGGCGTTTAATTTGTTATTAACAATTTTCAGGCATTCTTTTTGATTCTTCCATGTTATTAATTTTCTTGCTTTATTATAATCTAACCACTTATAACTTGAATGCTCTCTTTTATCAACCCCGGTTTTATTTCCTTTTACTTCCACAGCAAATAAACTATATTCTTGGCCAATGTGTTTTGGCCTGTCTCTCAGAGTTTTTGGATAGTTAAATTTTCCTTTTTTATGAAGATTAATCATCCTTATTGGTTTTTCTTTCGTTTCCTCAGAAACTTCTCTTCTTACAGTTTTGATTAAGCTTTCGCCTTTCTCAATCCCGCCTTTTGGAAATTCATAGCCATTCCAATGCAGTTTTCTTTTTAATATTAAATATTTTATTTTTTCTTTCTTCTTTTTGTATACAACAACAAAAACCCCTTTTCTGTAACAAAGTTTCATATTAAACCTTGATTTTATATGTAAACACCTTGTCATAAGGAATAAACCAAGAACAAGTGTCCCTTATTGAAGACTTTTCCATTATTTTCCTGAATAACCTTATAGAATTTCCATGAGCAGAAATGGCAACATTAACCTTGTTTTTCTTGATGTATTTAGTTAAATCATTGATGAATGGTTTGACTCTTGTTTCTACATCGCTGAATGATTCCCCTCCAGAAGGCCTTACTTTCCATGACCTGTGAACAAGGTCAAACTCTGCCTGGCCGATTGCATGTATGAACTTTTCTTTCTCCGCTCCTTGCAGATGGTCAATTTTATGCCATCTTAGTAAGGTCTTATAGTCATCACTGCCCTCTTTTTCTATAAAGTTTTTATGTGTTTTCCCCTCTAGCCTTCCATAACTTCTTTCAATTATTCTGTCATCAGTGATTATTTTTTTGCATTCAGGATGACCCCTTAAAACATATTTTAATGTCTGTTTGGATCTTTTTAACGTGGTCTGAAAAGCAACATTGATTTTTTTGTTTTTTAGCTGCTCAGCAATCTTTTTAGCCTGTCTAACCCCTTCAATCGTCAATCTAGAATCTTTCCATCCTGTAAACTTATGGAATGTGTTATAGTAAGTTTTTCCATGCCTGAAGATATAAATATAGCGATACACCATCTTTTCTCTATTGTATATTTTAGATTATTTATATAGCTTTCTAAACCAAACTTTTTTATAGTCAAACATCTAATTAGGAATATGCGTTTGGGAGAAGATTTTAAGGAAAAATACAGGAATATAAAACCCCTTAAGTCTGCAATCACAGTCTCATTGATCTACCTTGTTATTTTTGCTCTTGTGGATTTTGTTATCTATAACAGGTTTTTGTTTTGGAGCTATCTTTTTTTGACTTTAGTTTTCTTTGTGGTTTATTATCTGCTCCAGCTTTTATTGCATAATTGGGCTAAGAAATCAAAGAAATAATCCAATGCACTCTTTGCAGAGTTTTTTCTCGCTTACATAACAATTCCTGCAGACCAGTCTTCCGCATTTTATGCAGGTAAATGCCCCAATTTTTTCAGAGCACAGCCGGCATGTTTTTTTGATATCCATAAACTTATAATATATTAAAAACTTAAATAGTTTATGATTGAGGAACCTGTTGAGTTTGAGGAAGTTAAACCCAGTCCAATCAAAAAAATAGTAACTATCTTCTTAGGTATTTTTTTAATAGTTTTGTTTCTTACCTTCTTGCTTACAGATTCCCAGTTAAGGTCTAATATTAAAGGTTTATTTGAAAGCTCTAAAATTAAAGATGAGATAATAACCTCAGGGGATATAACCATCATTTTTAATAATGAACTCTATAAAGAACTTCTGGACATAAGAAAAGAAAATATTGATGTTGAGTTTAAGCTTTGTTTATTTGCAGACTACAGCAACAAAACTTATACAGTTAAAGAACTTTACAAGCCGATTACCTATACTCAGGAGTATAATAAAGTTGTTTCAGAGCCATG
This sequence comes from Candidatus Nanoarchaeia archaeon, assembly GCA_028713535.1. GTDB lineage: Archaea > Nanobdellota > Nanobdellia > SCGC-AAA011-G17 > JACPNG01 > JAQTMY01. The sequence continues at coordinate 19,918 of JAQTOC010000008.1, forward strand.
CCCAAAAGAGACTTTAATAGACCTGCATTCTCATCCATACAAACACTGCTCATTTTCAGAACAGGACGTAATCTCCTTTAATAAATTCAAAGAGCTAAGTAAAGATGCAATCATGATGGTTATGTGCGAGGAAAACAGGTTTAACATATATCCTTTTGAATAGGAATATGTAAGTTAAAAAAAAGAAAAAATTAAAATTTCTTTTTCATCTTCTTGATATATTCTGCAGCTTCTTCTTTTCCGCCCAGTCCAAAGCTAATCCCTATTGCTAATGCTAATCCAACTCCAATTGCCGCAACCAAAACAAGGATTAAGTCTTTAAGGAATGATATCTCGATTCCAATCTGGTCCAGTGCAATCACCACAGCTATGATAATTATTGCTGTTCTAAGCACGTTGCCTAATGAGAGAGTCCCTCTGATATCAGAAGTTTCCTTGACTTTGTGATATAAAACTTGTGCTAGTAGCAATCCAGCAAATAATATGATTATTGCCGCAAGCAAGTTAGGCAACCATAAAACAAAGCTGTTTAATATACTTGACAATGCTCCAAGTTTCAGGACATCAGACCCCGCCTGCAGGAATACTATGAATATATACCATTTAACAATCTCGCCTACAAGTGCAGATAATTTGAATTTTCCTATTGATTTTAGAACTTTTGTTTTCTCTAACTTTTTATCCAAACCAATTTTCTCCAGAAGAAGCCTGATTGCATGTCCTATTAAGTAGCCTATTCCATATCCCACCATTAATATAATTATTGCTACTATGACTCCAGGAAGAATTTCTACAAAGCTGTTTCCCAATTCTATTAACGGATTTAGTAACTCAGATCCACTAATCAAAAGCCCCACCCCCAGATTGCTTATCTCTTATAATTTAAATATCTTATCATTTAGAAAGTTATATATATTTTGGATTTATAGGATATTTTATGCTAGACTACCTGTCTTTGATAATGGTTGTAGCCTCAAGTTTAGTTGTTGGCTACTTTATCGCATATCTCTCACGGGATGAACTAAAGCAAAGCAGAAAAACAGTCATAGTATTAAATAAGATTGTTATAGCAATAATAATCCTAATTTCAGTTTATTTGTTCTTTGATTTGACTTTCTTTCTTGGAGTGTTAGTGGGATATTTTTACAAGGAACACACATTCTACCTAGGTATGATTCTTGGATCTGCTTTATTTGTAAAGCACGGTTTATTGTATTCTCTGTTTATTTTTATTTCTGGGATATTTTCAGGAATTTTAAAATATAAAAACAAGCTTGAATTAGTTTCAGCTTGTTTGTTATTCCTATTGCCAATAACATTATATTTTTTAAACGTAAACTTAATCCCATTTGCAGCAGGGGCATTGATTTGGAGCTTAAAATGAGTCTAAGTTTAATCAGCCTTGGTTTGTATGACTTAAGGGATATAAGCAAAAAAGCATTAGATGAAGCGAGGTTATGTAACATCCTTTATTTTGAAGATTACACAAGTTATTATGATAACTCCTTGGAAGAGATAGAAAAAGCAATTGGTCTTTCTATTGAAAGGTTGTCCAGAGAAGGAATAGAAAATAACTCAGGAAAACTTATCCAAGAAGCTAAGCAGCACAAGGTTGGAATCCTTGTGATAGGGGATGCTTTGTCAGCAACAACCCATTCTTCTTTGTTGTTGGAAGCAAAGCAAAAAGGTATTAAGACAAAAGTGATTCATGGCTCCTCAATCTTAACTGCAATATCAGAAACAGGCCTGTTTTTATATAACTTTGGGAAAACAACGTCTATTCCTTTTGAAAACAAGGAGATTTATGAACCTTATGAAGTTATTAAAAGAAACAAACCACTACATACCTTGCTTTTACTTGATTTAAAAGATGGAAGCTACATGAATGTACATGAAGCAATGGAATATTTATTAAGAATTGAAGAAGAGAGAAAAGAAAAATTGTTTACAGAGGATACTTTATGCGTTGTTTGTTGTGCACTTGGTTCTGATGATTCAATTATTAAAGCAGGCAAAGTTAAAGATTTAATTAAACTAAACTTTGACAAGTATCCTCAATGTTTGATTGTTCCTGGAAAATTACATTTCCACGAAGAAGAATTCTTGGAAACTTTAAAATGAATCTCTGTCCAAAATGCAAATCCATAAATGTAAAATGTCTGAATAATGTAGATTATAATGTTGTTGCCCTTGGCGCCTCTGTCATTTTTAAGTGTCTTGATTGTAATTTTCAAGGCGAAATTTTTCCAGAAGTTAAAACCTTAAACATTAAAGTCAAGCCAAACTCAAAGAAAAATGAAATTAACCTGAAAGATGGAATTTATGAAATTAAGATTAAAGCTCCACCAGAAGACAACAAGGCAAATCTAGAACTTATTAAGTTTCTTTCAAAAAAATTTAACACAAAAGTAAAAATTAAGTCTGGATTAACAAGTAAGAACAAAGTTATTCAGTTTGTTTAGGGTCAGGAGCCTTAAAGCTCATTACAGGTTCAAAAAGTTCATTATCAAACTTGCCATTGACAGCATTTACATCTAAATGTAGCATGTTCAATCCTGTCGTAATGTAAGTTATGTTCCAGTGAGGCTCATTGGTCTTTTGTATGACAACAATAACATCCATCTCTTTTTCTTTTGGATATTTTTCATCCCTGAATTTATTAAATATTTTCAAGGCTTTGTCAAAATCAATCTTAATCTCGTTAAGTTTTAGTTCCTCAAGGTCTTTTTTTACTTTCTGGAAAATTTCATTTGTTTCCTTAACAATTATTTTGCCCTTTTCAGAAACAAATGTAGCTATCTTTTTGGTTTTTTTATTGTAAATATCAATCTGCCACTCTGATTCATTTTCTTTTTCAGGCTTATAAATAATAAATCCTGCACATAAGTAAGAATCCTTGTTTTTTTTAATAAAATCCTTGTATTCCTGACTCTTCTTTAATCTTTCCCAAGAATCTTTTAATTTATTCAACATCTTTATTCTCTACCTTGTCTAAAATTTCTTTTATCAAGATGCCAATTTTAATCCCAAATCTTACTTTTCCATCTCTTGTTCTTACAGCAAGAGTTTTGTTTGCTTCTTCCTTGTCTCCGATAGTTACCATGTAAGGTATTTTTTGCAGCTGAGCATCTCTTATCTTTCTCCCTGCTGATTCAGCTCTGAAGTCAGTATCAACACGTATGCCCTCTATTCTCAATTGATTGACAATGCTCTCTGAAAAAGCAACATTCCTGTCAGTCAGGCTCATTACTCTTACTTGTACTGGAGAAAGCCATAATGGGAAATTTCCAGCAAAATGCTCTATCAAAACTCCAATAAATCTTTCAAGGCTCCCGAATATTGCCCTGTGAACCATCACAGGTCTGTGTTTCTTTCCGTCCATCCCTTCATATGTTAAGTCAAATTTCTCAGGCATTGAAAAATCAACCTGAATTGTACCGCACTGCCATTTCCTTCCCAATGCATCTTTAATGTGAAAATCTATTTTTGGCCCGTAAAATGCGCCTGCTCCCTCGCTTATGCTGTAAACCACTTTTTTTATTTTTAATGCCTCTTTCAATGCTTTCTCTGCCTTGTCCCATACTTCCTGAGAACCCATTGCTTTTTCCGGTTTTGTGCTTAATTCTAATTCGTAGTCAAACTTGAATGTTTTGTATATAAAGTCACATAGGTCAATGAGATTGATTATCTCATCTTTTAATTGGTCTTCCTCGCAGAAAATATGAGCATCATCCTGTGTGAAACATCTGACCCTGAATAATCCGGTTAAAACTCCGCTGAGCTCATGCCTGTGAACAATTCCAAATTCTCCTGCTCTTAATGGCAGTTCTTTGTAAGAATGAACTTTTGTTTTATAGACTAATAAATTTCCAGGGCAGTTCATTGGTTTTACTGCAAAATCCAGCTTGTCTATCTTTGTGAAGTACATGTTTTCTTTGTAATGATCCCAATGCCCAGACCTCATCCATAATTCTTTGTTTAATATCAACGGAGTTTTGTTTTCCTCATAATTTCTCTTGGCTAACTCCGCTCGCATAAAATTGATTAATGTGTTGAATATGAATGTTCCTTTATTATGGAAAAAAGGCATGCCGGGTGCTTCTGGATGTATTGAAAATAATTCAAGCTGTTTGCCAATCTTAACATGGTTTCTTTTTTCAGCTTCTTCCCTTAATGTAAGGTATTCTTTAAGTTCTTTTTCAGAACCGAATGCAATCCCATAAATTCTTTGGAGCATGTCATTGTCAGAGTCTCCTTTCCAGTATGCTCCAGCAACCTTTGTTAATCTGAATGCCTTTATTTCCTTTGTTGAATCTACATGAGGCCCCTTGCACAGATCAATAAAATCTCCAGTAGTATAAAAACTAATTTTGCTGTCCTCCAAATCTTTTAATAAATCCAGCTTGTATGGTTCATCCTTAAGAATCTTTTCTGCTTCTTTTCTTGAAACCATTTTTTTAATAAACTTTTCATCTTTCTCAATGATTCTGCGCATTTCTTTTTCTATTCGATTAAGGTCTTCTTCCTTGATGTTTAAATTTCCAAAATCATAATAAAAACCGTCTTCAATTGCAGGCCCTACCCCCAGTTTGATATCTGGGTAAATCCTCTTTACAGCCGCAGCTAATACGTGTGATGCTGAGTGTCTTAGTGTCCCAATCTCCATTCAAAAATTGAAAATATTAAACTATTTAAAAGTAACTGATACGCAAACTATTTAAATAAAAACTATAATCATAGTTAACATGAAAAAGAGGTTGTTTCTTATATTTGCCATAATTTTTGTATTGCCTTCCGTTTATGCGACCATAACTTTAGACACATTAACGAAAACAGAATATAACATTGGAGATTCAGTAACAGTTTCTGGTTCAATAGAATCTGACACTGAAATCGATGGTTTTTTTGAAATAACTTTTTTGTGCGGTGAAACAATCACAATGCCGAGAGTTCAGCTTTATATGACTGCAGGCCAAAAAAAATTATTCCCATCAGATATCCCTTTATCTGAATTGACTACTTCAAGTTCAATGGTTGGCTCTTGTCGTATCAGGGCAACAGTTATAGAAGATGGGCTAACAAAGGAATCTGAAGAAAGTTCCTCATTCACGGTTTCTAAAGATCTTAAAGGTTCAAACTTTAACATAGATAAAACAAAGCTTCAGATTGGCACAGAGTTTGTGCTTACAGGCTTGATAACCAAGATAGATGGCAAGAATGTAGATGGTTCTGCTGAGATTTATTTAATTGGAAGTAATGCAACTGCCTCGTCCTTATTCCTTGGAACAACCCCCATAAGCGATGGCAGAATCGAGTTTAAATATAAGGCAACAGCAATCCCTGCAGGGTCGTATGATATTACCGTTATCGGAAGAGATTTATTTACAAACCAGTATACATTTGATCAAGTCTCTGAGTTTGAACTCACAGACCAGCTAAATCTTAATGTAAAAATTGATTTTCCAGAAACATTGCCTGGTAAAACAGTAAATGCAATTGGGGATGTAAAGGATATTTTTGTTTCTCCAATCAGCAGAGGAAACCTAGAAGTAAAACTTGATGACTCAGTTTATAAGACTGGATTTTCAGATGGTTATTTTGAGTACCAACTTAATATTCCGTCTACAATAAAAACAGGTAAGCATACAGTTTATGTCAAAGTTGACGACGGAATTGGAAATAAAGCAAGCAGGGAGATAGGAATAACTGTTAACCCAATACCAACAGTCTTGGCAGCAATATTAAACAACAAGGAGCAGGAACCAGGAAGCACATTGGAGATTACTCCTGTCCTGTATGATCAGGCAAATGATATTATGGATGGAAATGTTGCAATAGAAGTCTATGATACAAAAAACAATCTCTTATACAAAGATACTAAAAATGTAAACACCAAATCTACTTACAAACTTGGGGAATTAGCTTTACCAGGTTCATACACAGTTAAGCTGGCTTATGGCAGTCTTAAGGTGGAGGATACTTTTGCAGTAGCATCAATAACAGGCTTGGATATACGATTGGATAACCAAACGATTGTAGTAACTAACATTGGGAATATCCCATTCAATGACGTAGTTTACCTTGACTTTAATTCTGGAACCTATGTCTTTGATGAAAAGCTTGGGCTTGATCCTGGAGAAGGAAAGAACTTGTTATTGTATGATATGGTTGAAACCGGAACTTATGATATCATTGTTAAGTATGGCACTTCTGAAAAAAGATTTTCAGGGGTTTATATTGAAGGCAAGAAAAGGGTCAAGTTAAATATATTTTATATTATACTTGTAATCCTTGTAATCTTGATAATAATTTATTCCTTGGTCTTGAAAAACAGGAAACTTTTCAAAATAAAACTTCCAAAGTTTGAAGGAAATTCCCACAAATTAAGTCACAAACGCAGGCATGAAGATTCTAAAGATATTTTTATGAAGGAAAGACCGAGAACAAGCATAAAACACCAGTTAGGCAAGGCAAACCCAGGGGACATCGAATATTTCAAAAAGAAAGTTGTTGATGACATCAAACAAACCCAGCAGTTTGGATCTGATAAAAAAGGAAGCATGTATCTAAGTGATTCACAGCCAAGAAACTCAGACAATAAAGGCAAGGGTAATTTATTTAACCTGTTTAATTAATATCAGATCTTTTTCTGTATCTATTTCTTTGTTAAACTCAAACTCTTCATTCAATCTTGAAACAATCTTGTTAAAACTTTGAGTTCTTTTTAATATTGAAAAAACAAAATTTTTTTTACAGACCCGTTTCATTTCACTGATTGCTTTATTTATGTCTTCTACATTTTGTAAAACTGTGATGCATAGAACATTGTCAAAGGAATTATCGTTAAAAGGAAGTCTCTCAGCTCTGCCTAAAAAAGCATCTTCTTTGTTTTTTATTAATGCCTTGCAGGGATCAATGCCTATTACATTATCAAAAAACTCTCTTGAAATCAGGCTCCCACACCCCACATCAAGAGTTTTGCCTTTTAGATTAATGTTCTTTTGTATTATTTCAAACTTCTTTCTCTGTTCATTTCCATATAATTCTTCATAGCCCTCTATAGAAAGTTTATCATACATTTTCGTATTCATGCCCTGGAGCAAGCACAATGTATGGAATCTCAGCAATTTTTGTTATTGATTCTTTAATTTTTCCTGGCACAGAGGTTGGTAAGTCTGTTCTGCCTAATGTCCCATTCTTGAATAATGTGTCTCCTGTAAATAAGACCGCATCCTCTTCATACCACAAACAGACAGATCCTCTTGTATGTCCTGGTGTTAAATAAACTTTTATGCCATTAAACATATCAGGTAGCTTATTTAATTTGATGCCTTGCAATGTTTCAAAATTTTTTATGCATGTTTTTTCTGCAGCAAGATTATAGCTTAGAATTTCCTGTTCAGAAGCATAAAGCCTTGCATTAGGAAATTTTTTTGGGTCCCCGATGTGGTCATAATGCAAATGTGTATAGATTATATGTTTTATTTTTTCTGCAGGAAACCCGATAAGTTTTAATGCTTTCATTATAATATCTGAATTTCCTTTCTGCCCAAGATCAATCAGGATTGGCTCTTCTTTGGTTATTAAGTAACAAATGGAACTTGGTTCTAACGATCCCTGGATTGCCCAGACCGAATCAGAAATTTTTTTTGTTTTCATATCTCTTCTTCAATTTTCAACCTTTATAAGTATTATTATGATAAACAAAAGATTTATATATCGTTAAGTTCACTATCGTGAACTATGAAAACCACGCAAGAAATGGAAGTCTGGTATACTCTACCCGCATTAAGGAAGCAGTTAACTATTGAGCTAAAAAGAATAGGATTATCTCAAACTGAAATCGCAAAGATACTATGTGTGAGACCCTCTGCTGTGTCTCAGTACATAAAAAATAAAAGAGCAACCAATTTTGAGTTTAATGAGGCTATAAAAAAAGAGATAAACAAGTCAGCAAAAAAACTCAAGGAAGGAACATGTGGCCTTATTGAAGAGTTAAATAGACTTTGTTTGCTTATAAGAAGGAATGGTCATTTGTGTAGTCTTCATAAACAAACCGAACCAACATTAAAAAACTGCAAAGCCTGTCTAAAATGAGAGTCTACCTTGATAATGCGGCAACAACCAAAGTGGATGATGAAGTAATCAAAGCTATGAATCCTTACTTTAACAAAATTTATGGGAATGCATCTTCACTTCATTCTTTTGGAAATGAGGCAAAAAACGCACTTGAAAACTCGAGAAGGATAATTGCTGAAAAAATAAATGCAGACACCTCTGAGATTATTTTTGTTGCATCAGGGACTGAAGCAGATAACCTTGCAATTCTTGGAACAGCATTCTTAAAAGAAAAAGGCCACATCTTAACAACAAAAATAGAGCATCCTGCGGTTTTAGAGACCTGCAAAGAACTGGAAAAAAGAGGATTTCAGGTAACCTACCTGGATGTAGATAAAGAAGGATTTATCAAAAATTTTGAAGATAATTTGAGAAAGGATACAATTCTTGTTTCTGTCATGCACGCAAATAATGAAATTGGAACTATCCAGAATATTGAGAGAATAGGAAAGATTTGCAGAGAGAAAAATATTGTTTTTCATTCAGATTGCGTTCAGAGTTTCACAAAAGAATCCATAGATGTAAAAAAGATGAATCTTGATTTGGCTTCATTTTCCAGTCATAAGATTCACGGCCCAAAGGGCGTTGCAGCATTGTACATCAGAAAGGGAATCAAATTAAAAAGAATAATTTATGGAGGCCACCATGAGCTTAATATCCGGCCAGGCACAGAAAATATCCCTGGAATAGTTGGTTTTGCTAAAGCCTCTCAGCTGTTAAATAAAAATGAAATTGAAAGAACAACAAAATTAAGAAATAAACTCATTGATGGTTTGCTTAAAATTCCAGACACAAAGCTGAATGGAAGCAGGGAAAGAAGATTATGTAACAATGTTAATGTTTCCTTTAAGTATGTCGAAGGAGAATCTTTGCTGTTGTACCTTGATGAAAAGGGAATTGCAGTTTCAACTGGATCCGCATGCTCTTCCCAGACACTCGAGCCAAGTCACGTCTTGCTTGCTATCGGATTGCCCCACGAGATTGCCCACGGAACAATAAGATTTTCATTAAGCAAGTATACAACAGAAAAAGAAATTGATTATACGATTAAGTCAGTAAAAGAGGTTGTTGAAAAGCTAAGGAAAATAAGCCCAATAAGGAGGTAACATGTACTCAGAAAGCATAATTAAAAGATTCAGAAACCCAAAATTTGCAGGCGAGATAAAAAACGCAGACGGGGTTGGAGAAGAAGGCAATATCAGATGTGGAGACATAATGAAAGTTTACATTAAGGTTAAAAATAATAAGATTACTGATGCCAAGTTTAAAACCTTTGGGTGTGCAGCAGCGATTGCAGCCTCAGATGCATTGTGTGAATTGTCAATAGGAAAAACAATAGAAGAGGCATTGAAAATAACAAAATCAGATATAATCAACTTGCTTGGAGGCGATGTACCGCCCATAAAACACCACTGTTCAATTTTAGGAGTTGAAACATTGCATAAAGCAATTGAGAATTACAAAACTAAATCTTAGGATTTTCTCTTTTTATTCTTAAATAGTTAAAAGCAGAATTAGCAGCGATAGCACCTTCAGCAGCAGCAGTTATTACCTGCCTTAGTCCACCGCTTCCTGTAGTAACATCGCCTGCAGCAAAAATCCCATCTATGTTTGTTTGCATTTTATCATTAACTTTGATGTACCCGGTTTCATCCAAACCTACTTTAACTCCCTTTACTAATTCTGTAGATGGAATTGATCCAATCTCTACAAACAAAGCACGAACATCCAACCTTTTGCCATTGCTCAATGTAACTGATTCAACCATTTTACTGCCGTCAATCTTGCTGACGACAACATGCTCTAAAATTTCAATATTTTTTTTGGATCTAACTGAGCTGATATTATAGGGTTCTCCTCCAAGCCCCTCTTTTGCAATAATATAAACCTTCGGACAATATTCAGACAAGAGTCTTGCAGCAGCACATGCAGAATCTCCTCCGCCAACAACAGCCACATTCATCCCTTTATAGAATGGCGCATCGCATGTATAGCAGTATGAAATTCCTTTTCTGGAGAATTTTTCTTCGTCTTTTATATTTAATTTCCTTTTTTGCGTTCCTAAAGCAAATATGATTGCTTTGCCTCCAATCTTTTCTGCTTTGTTTGTTGTTGCTAAAAATCCGTCTTTTGTCTTTTTGATATCGATTACACTCTGTTCCTTGATTTCAACATTGAAATATCTGACATGCTCCTCAAATTTGCTCATCAATTCCATCCCGCTGAGTTTATTTAACCCAGGGTAATTTTCAACTTTGTGTGCGTCAATGATTAATCCTCCAAGATTTTCAGAAATCAAAATTGGTTTAAGGTTATATCTTGCAGAATAAATTGCTGCAGTCATCCCTGCAGCTCCCCCTCCAAGGATTATAATGTCATACATCTGATACCAATTTGGATTCACAATTTAAAAATGTTGTTGTTAAAGAAGATATTCTAAAACTTCACAATTACTCACTCTTCTGTGCCACATTTCTTCATCAGTTAAATTTTCAAAAAAACCAATGATGATTTTCATAGTCTCATGGTGGCTTACAACAAGCAAGTTTTCAAGGGGCATTTTCTTTAAACTTTCTAAAAAAGAAAAGATTCTCTGCTTTTCGTCTTGAAATGATTCTCCTCCTGGAGCATGCATCCCAAACAAATCTTTTTCTATAAATCTATGAAATTCTTCTTCTGGCTTACCCTCAAAGCCTGTTTTTCTGTCATTTATTCTAGGGTCAACTTCGATAGAAACTCCATGAAATTTGTTAATTATTTCTGCAGTTTGTTTTGTTCTTGGTAACTCAGAAATAAATATTTTTTCTATTTTTTTTCCTTTTAATTTTTCTGCAACTTCCTTTGCCTGATTTAAACCCAATTCAGTGAGATAAACTTTTTTTGTTGGATCATCATTGCATAGGTGTTTCTCATTATAGTTTGTTTTGCCATGCCTTACAAAAAAAATTTTCATTTCAAACCTCATGGTCGTTTTTATACATTAATCCCAATTCACCAACAAGATAGATTGGTTTATTAAAGTAATCTACCTTTTCCGGACTATGTTGGGACTGGACACTAGTATAATCTTCGCCAACCAGCCTACCAATTATAAATTCTCGCTCAGCTAAATACGCTCCAACCCCCCTATGTCTCCCCTCATATATCAAAAGAACTTTCTCAACATCCATAATCTTTTCTGTAATTTTAGCAATATCATTAAAAGACACATCTGAAATCATTTCGATTCGGTCAATAATATTTTTCTTTATATCCTCAGATATAATTTCATAATGACAGAAAATAGGGAATGAATTAAATTCAGGAAATTCTTTATAGGTTTCTGATATTTCATGTATAGAAGGAGTAATGTCATTTAACAGGATCCCGTGAGGATTTTGAGGAGTGGAGAGTTTTTGAGGCTCACCTTTTTTTCTTAACCTAGAACTTCTCAGATATAAATCTTTAACTTTAAACCAAACATCTTCAGAAACTGCATTGTCTGGAAGTTCTGGAATTTTTTTTGGGTCAAAAAAAGGAATACCCCCTCCCCCATTTTCTACCAGTTTGTATAAACTACTCTCAGGATAATTTATCATAAAATCCTCCGCAAGCAAGATATTAAACTTTCAATACCTCTTAATTTTATTAATTATTAAATTAATCTATTAAAGTTTTTTTATTTTGCAGGCCATATTATTAACCAAAACATTTATAAAGGGTAGATTTCTCACATTCCTTCTATGAAAAAAGATAACATGGCATTGTCTTTTTGATTAACTTTCTTAGTTCATGTTCATATTTTTCGTTTTTTTTAAGAACATATCCCCACAAAGGATATGTAATACACAATGATTCCTCGATTGAACAATCAAGGATGATGTATGAAGCAGAGGTAAATGTTGTAGATGCAATATATTCCTAAAAATGAATGCGACCAAATTATTACCCGTTGATCCTGCGGGAGACCGCTGCTATTGGGTTCCGCCTTAGCCATGCAAGTCAAGGGGTTCTTCGGAACACCGGCGAAAGGCTCAGTAACACGTCGATAATCTGCCTTACAGTTCAGGATACCCTCGGGAAACTGAGGCTAAACCTGGATAGGGGATTTGTGCTGGAATGCTATTTCCCTGAAAAGCAATGCTGTAAGATGAGTCGGCGGCTGATTAGGCTGTTGGTGAGGTAAAGGCTCACCAAACCTTGGATCAGTAGGGGGAGTGAGAGCTCTAGCCCCGAGAAGGACACTGAGATAAGGGTCCTAGCCCTAAGGGGTGCAGCAGGCGCGAAAACTTTACAATGCAC
>JAQTOC010000009.1 GCA_028713535.1 Candidatus Nanoarchaeia archaeon
CAACAAACGATTCTTATTCAAAAGAAAAAGTATTATACTACTCAAGGAAATATAAAATTCCAATAATTTCTGCTTCCTCAAGCAAATCAAAAGGGAGTTTTTCATGCTATTGGCCAAGCGAAAATAAAAACAAAAATTTAGAGATTTTACTTAATGAAGAATATTGCGGAGAAACCCAGGAAGGATTTACCAGTGGAGTAATTGCAGGATTGGTCGCAGATGAAATAAGAAAATATAAATTCAGGATGGCAAAGGAAGATTCAAATTTTGAAACAGGCAAAAAATATACTTATAATATTTATTCTAAGGAGCACAGGCAAGGGATTTCAACAATGAAAGAATATATTTTGACTAACTACGACACCAAAAGAGTTCTGATTGGGGGTTGTGGCGCTTTAGGGAATTCTGCTGCATTGGGTATGGCTTTACTAGGGATAGGGAGGATAGACCTTCTTGATTTTGACATTACAGATCCTACAAACGTGCCAAGACAAATCTTGTTGAGAGGGTATATCGGAGGCAAAAAGGCAGAGATAGTTTCAAGAAGACTGAGAGAAATAAGGGAAAATCTGGATTGCAGATATATCTTTGGCAAAGTCGGAGAGAGCAACATCTTGAATAAGAACATCAGGGAAAAATATCCTGAAGGGATTTTTTCAGTCAGCCCTGAAGAAAGAGGAAGAGGGATTGAACTTATCACAGAATCAAGATTATTGAAAGAAAAATATGACTTAATTTTTGGTTGCTTTGACAATAAATACGCAAGGATTTGGTTCAATGAATTTTCTGTGAGAAACAAGATTCCTTATATTGATGGCGGGACAAATCCAAGAAGCGGACAAGTGGTATGTTATCTCCCTGGAAAAAGCAGGAGCATTGATGAAACACTCCATCTTGATAGACTTCCTAACCCCACAAGAAACAGCTGTGCAGGCACTGGAGAACCAGCCACAATAATCCCAAACATGATAACAGGGAATTTGATGGTTGGAGAGTCCATCCATTTTCTAAACAAAAGAAATGAAAATCCTGTTTCGTCTGTATTGCAATACAAATCTTTTTCTGAAAGCAAGATTTTTTTCAGATAGTCAGGAAATTATATATAAAAAGGCTGTGACTATTGCTCCAATAAACATCAACCTAAAAAGCAGTATAGATAATTTTCTTGAAGAAAAAATAAGATTGATAACCAAAAGAACTGCACAAAAAAGAAAATAATATCTGATTGCGATTGTCTCAATTCCTGAAAAAATAAAGGCAAGGATAAATATTATCAATGAAAATATTATTGTTGGTTTTTCTCCAAAGACTATTGCAAAAGTCTTATTCTTTGCCTGCTTATCTGGAATAATATCTGAGATTGTGCTGAATGCATGGACAGCAGATACACACAAGGCACAGAAACAAACCTGCTTTGTGATATCAAAAAAAGTTTTATTATAGCTAAATCCCAACATAAAAACAAGCAAAACAATCAAGCCATTTGATATAGAATCAAGAGGTGGTTTCTCTTTTAGTCTTAATGGAGGGGCAGAATAAAAATAAGAAAGGAAAACAAGGATAAAAGTAAAAAGAATATTTGTTCCATTCAATGTGAGCAATGAAATAACAATCAGTAAAATAATAACTATCAAGGATGCTTTTTTCACAAAAGAATGGTCTTTTTTTTCAAGCTTGATACCTTCAATTAATTTTTTTCTTGGGTTTAGCTGATCAGATTCATAATCATAAACATCATTTATCCCATAAACAAGAAGACAGAGCGGAAAAGATAAAAGCACAATCTGAATTACTGAAATTATATTAACGGTTGCCCCAGAATAAATAATACCCATCAAAAAAATCAGAGGGGGCAAAACCCAACTTGCTGGCCTGCTCGTTTTTATCAGTAATTTAAAGTCCATGTTATTCAAATTTTTTTAAGGTATAACTGTCTTCTTTCTTCTCCAAGATGCAGTTGTAATAGGAGGAATCCCGGTTCTTAATCATTTTTTCAATAATCAATAAGTCACTTGGAATTATTTTTTCCTTTACTGACTTGAGCTTATCTAAATCAAACCAAGCAAGGTCATTTTCCTGATTTTTTATTTGTGTTGTTATTGGTTTTAGTCCACACAAATGAAGCATAAAATGGTTTGTTACATTATCATTTTCCACAAGATGTTCAGAAATACATCCAAGATAAGAAACAAATTTAGCATTAATTCCAGATTCTTCAAGCAACTCCCTTACTGCTGTATCAGAAATATGCTCGCCTTTCTCGATTTTTCCACCAAGAAGACCCCAAAGCCCAACATAATCTCCTTTGGTTCTTTTAATCAGAAGAATCTTATTCTTATCTATCAAAGAGATGATTGCAACCCCTAATGGAAGTTCTGCCATGAAATTTATAAACAAAACCGCTATAAATATATTGCTGTGCTTAGATAAATTTATAAATAGAAAATTACATCAAAAAAAACGAGATAAATTATGAATAACAAATCGGAAGTTGAACCAAAGAATTTCCTTTTTGTAACAATTGATGCCTTGAGCGTGGATCTTGCATGGCAGGTTTCCAAAGAAGGGCATAATGTCAAGTATTATACTAGCTGCAAGGACGAAAAGGACGTAGGCACTGGTTTCTTTACACATGTTGATGACTGGGAAAAGGAAGTAGACTGGGCAGACATCATTGTTTTCGACGACGTTCTTGGACAAGGAACTAAGGCCCAAAAATTACGTAAGAAAGGAAAACTGGTTGTAGGCGGAACTCCATATTCAGACAGACTAGAAGATGACAGGGCATTTGGACAAGAAGAGTTAAAGAAACACGGAGTCTCAATCATCCCCCATTATGATTTTACTTCTTTTGAGGATGCAATAACTTTTGTACAGCAAAATCCAGGAAGATATGTTATTAAACCGAGTGGAGAAGCCCAGAACCTGAAAGGGTTGCTGTTCATTGGAGAGGAAGAAGATGGAAAAGATGTTATCCAGGTCTTATCAGATTATAACAGAGCCTGGGCAAAGAAAATTCCAAATTTCCAGCTGCAAAAAAGAGTAACGGGTGTAGAGGTAGCTGTAGGAGCATTATTCAACGGCAAGAAGTTTATTTATCCCATAAACGTAAACTTTGAGCATAAAAAACTATTTCCAGGAAATCTTGGCCCATCAACAGGGGAGATGGGAACCAGCATGTTCTGGAGCGGTCCAAACAAAATATTCAACCAGACCTTAAAGAAATTTGAAGAAAAGTTTGCAGAAGAGGGGTATGTTGGTTATCTGGATATAAATTGCATAGTAAACGGAAACGGGATTTATCCACTGGAATGGACAACAAGGTTTGGATATCCTACAATAAGCATACAACAAGAAGGAATTTCCAATCAGATGGGCCAGCTTTTATATGACTTGGTGAGGGGTGAAGATCCAAAGTTAAAAAGCAAGAGCGGATTCCAGGTTGGAGTAAGAATTGTAGTTCCTCCTTTTCCTTTTTCAGACAAGGAAACTTTCGAAGTCAAGTCAAAGGATTCGGTTATCCACTTTAAGAAACCCACTGAAGGAGTACATATAGAAGATGTAAAACTAATTAATGGCGAGTGGGTGGTTGCAGGACACGCAGGAGTAGTTCTTATTGTGTGCGGATCTGCCGCAACAATGAGACAGGCTATGGCCCAGGCTTATACAAGAATTAAAAACATAATGATTCCAAACATGTATTATAGGGACGACATCGGTGAGCGTTGGTTTGAAGACGTTGACAGGCTACACAGCTGGGGTTATTTAAGAGAGATTTAAAGGGGTTCTCATTAATGACAAAACTCGAATTTAAAGAACTAAATCTTGAAAACTTTGATAGTTACGTTGACTACATCATTCATTCTGAGGAACTTTATCCAACACAGATAAGGTCAAGCAAAGAAGATTACAAGGACATGCTAAAAGATGAAAACTCAATTGCGATTGTTGCTTTCTCAGATTCAGAATATGTGGGGAATATAGTTGGAAGTCCTTTACTGGACCATGAGTTTGATGAATATGAACTAGACAAAAAAAAGAAGATTGTTTATCTGTATAATATCGTTGTTGAAAATAATTATCAGGGCAGGGGGCTTGGAAGCAAGTTATTAAAAGAGTTCATAAAAGTTGCAAAAGAAAGAGGGTTTGATACATTGGTAGGGCATTTCAGACAGAACCGTTCACTTGCACTAATAAAAAAACTTGGGTGCATCATAAAAAAAGTTCATAATAACTGGGAAGATTCTGGAGAAGATTATTGTTTCTGTGAATTAGACCTAAAAAACATTAATTTTTAGCAAGATAAAATTTTCTTTTTGGTTCATCAAATTTTTCTATTGAATATCTCAGCATTGTTCTTGGCATTTTTTTATAATGTTGTTTAAGGAAATCCTCTTCTGCTTCCTGATTCTTTTTGCCAACCTCCCTCAGCATCCATCCAACCGCCTTGTGTATTAGATCGTGCTTGTCTTCAATAAGGATTTTAGATATTTCAAGAGCATCCTTGAATGAGTTTTCTTTTATAAACGCGAATGTTGAGATTATAGCTATTCTTTTTTCCCACAAATTTTTTGATTTTGCAAGTTTATATAAAATATTCTTATCTTTATCTATTAGGTAGCTTCCAATAATGTTTGGGGCAGACAGGTCTACCAAATCCCAATTATTGATATTCTTGGTGTTCTTTAAATAAAAATCAAATATTTCTTTTTTGTCTTCAGATTTTTTATAATTTATTATAAGAATTAACAAAGCGATAAGTCTTTCCTCATGAATTTTACTTTCAAGTAATTTTTGAATATCTTCCAAATCTAAATCAGAATACTTCTTTGCTAGTTCTCTTTGGTTTGGAACTGTAATCCCCAAAAAAATATCTCCTTCACCATACTGGCCTTCTCCGGTCTTAAAAAAACCAGAGAGAAGCTTTGCTTTTTCCTGGTCCCTAAGAGAGTGCATATCCTGTTTTAATTTATTTAGCATGATTTTGTTTGAAATGCATTATATATAAAATTTATCAAAAGATTTTTATACTGGAAAAAAATAAAAAATCCATGCCAATTAAAATTGACTATAAAAAATGCTGTTGGAAAGCGGGAAAATGCACAAGCTGTGGGTGCGGAAAGGCCTGCGAAGGCTGCGTTGAGATCTGCCCTGTTGATGCACTAAAAAGAGGGAAAAAAGTTGAGTATGACAAAAGCAAATGCATCAGCTGCGGGGCCTGCGTAAGCGCGTGCAAACATAACGCAATAGAATTAATTTAAGATATGACTGGTTTTCTCTTTACAAAACCAAGAATACATCCGCAGGAGGGACAGAAGTACATAACATCTTTTTTCATAAAGGCTATGCCTTTTCCTTCTCTTCTAAGGTTATCACAATTAACCTTTTTTTTACAGTAAGGACATATCGTCATGATTATCAACAGTTTACACTTGCTTTACAGTAAGGACACTTTGAAGGAACCTTTGTAAGCGTATTATAATTAAATTCAAAGGTACATTTTGAGCAGGTGTACCTGCGTTTTCCGTTAGAGGCTGGAGCTGGCTGCTCTTTAACTGCTTCCATTCTGGGATTAAATGATTGATCTTTTGCAACAGGCTGCATAGTTCCTCTTTGCGGCATTTTATCTTCAATCTTTCTAGATAATTTTTCTTCTCTTACAAATTTTGCCTCTTCATGAACCTGTTCTCTTGCTCTTCTATCTTTTATGCATTCTGGGCAGACCATTCTTTTGTATACGTGGTCGAGAATAAATTCATCTGCTGCTGCAACTCTTCCACATTGCCTGCACTTAACCATTATTCTTTCTTTTGCCATGAAATAAATTCATAAATAATTCAGTATTTAAATTTATCTTTACTCTAGACTAATTAATCTTATTTGGTTTTACTACGAAAGAGTTCTATGCAAAAACAAGGTTAAAAAATCAAAATATTTAAATAAAGCCAGTTCCTATTAAAGTAAAAATAAAGAGGTGAATTGATGGTAAAGAAGGCTAGGAAGAATTCTAATCCAAGACCAACCCATAATAAAAAGCTTTCATTCAAAACTTTTGCTTTTTTTGGGATTCTGGTCATAATCTTAGTTGCTTTAGCCCTTGTGTTTGGGGAAAACATAGCAGGATCTGCTGTTGCAAAAAAAGAAGTACCAGTTAACTGTACAGATACAGATTTAGGAACTAAT
This sequence comes from Candidatus Nanoarchaeia archaeon, assembly GCA_028713535.1. Lineage (GTDB taxonomy): Archaea > Nanobdellota > Nanobdellia > SCGC-AAA011-G17 > JACPNG01 > JAQTMY01. Next base: position 6,184 of record JAQTOC010000009.1, read on the forward strand.
GTCTTTGAGAAAGGAACTGTACAAACCACACTCAAAAACGGGACTATAACAACCTATACTGATGAATGTAAAAACAACACTGTAAAAAAGAAAATAGTTGTAGGAGTTTTAGAGAATTATTGTAAAAAAACAGAATACAAAAGCGGATGGATTCAGTGTCAATCCGGAGTTTGTGAAAATGGTGCATGCACAAGAAGGTGCTCTGATACAGATGCCACAATAGAATATCCAAATGGCTTTAATATTTATTCAAAGGGAACAGTCACATTCCAAAAACAAGTCAAAGAAGATTATTGCAATAACAAGAACAAAAAATTATTGCATGAATGGTACTGTGACCTCAAAACAGACACGTCAAAGCAACAACCTGTAAAATGCACTCTTGGCTGTGAAAATGGGGTATGCAAACAACCATATGTTCCTCCGGCCCCATGTGCAGAAACAGACAATGGAAAAAATGCAGAGCTTAAAGGAACATTAACATTTGAGAGCAAGAATTATGTAGATATTTGCGCAGATGAATACGCAATCAGTGTTCCAAAAACAGGAAAGTTAAAAATTACTTACTTGGGCTCTAGTGCAGAACTGGTTTCTGGATTCTTTATGGATGCAGACCCAGCACCAATAGAAATATTCCCTGAAAACAAGAAGATAGCACAAAATACTGTATGGGAAACTGTATACAACCAAGGAGACAAGTTAAACTTCTTTATAAGAGTTTACGGAGACAAATGGGGAATCGGAGTCTATGACCACTATGCTGTAGGGCAACTTGACCCATACACAAACAAACCTTATGCAGTCGTCACACAGATAAGCGATGTAAAGTGGCGTCTTGGATTTGAAGATCTGCCAGGACAGTATACCAGAAACAATAAAAAACAATATTCTGACTGGGATTACAATGATGAAGTTGTTGAAATAGAAATTGTTGCTCCTGAAGGCGGATGGACAAATGAAAACCCAGAATCATGCACTGGAACAAAAACAAGCACTTCGGTATTAGAATACTATTGTGAGAATATAACAAAGAAATGCGAATTCATTGAATGCCCACTTGGATGCGAGGATGGAGCATGCAAAAAAGATGAGCCAGCAGTATGTACAGACTCAGACGGCAAGAAAAACTTTGACACAATAGGAACATGCACAGACTCAACAGGAACATACAATGACGGCTGTTCAGGAAGCATACAAACAGATTACTATTGCGAATCTGGTAAATGTGTAGTAGCAAGCAAGGTCTGCCCTCTAGCAAGCAGCTGCAGCGGTGAAAAATGTGTAAAGGATACAACAACATGTGATGTAAGTCCTTATGTGTACAAGAATAGTGCAAATACCTACTGTATGAAGCTTGACATAGTTGGAACATGCAGTGATACAATTACGGTTGGTTACAACTGGTGCACATGTACTGGACAATCAGTTACACAAGAGGATATAACCAATGCAAATACTGGACAGTACGATGGATACTGCACACAAGATGCTGCACAGACAAACACTGCTGCATTAGGATGTGCAAACTGCAAGTCTGGAAGCCAGATATTCAAGCCTGGAGAGTATGGAAAGGAAATCTGCTTCTTTGTACAACCTAATTGCGGTACAACACAGGTAGACTTAATGAGCAGCTTCTCTACAGCGGGGCTTAAGTTTAACACATATGTACCTAACCAGAAATATACAGCAATTGCTTGTGCAGGACCTGGCGAACCTAGCTGTGCATAAAGCCAGCTTTTTTCTTTTTTAATTTATTTTTATTGTAAAATTACAGTAAGGACACCTTACAGGGGTTCCTTTAGAAAGATTGTAAACAAACTCAAAATTACACTTGGAGCATCTGGTTTTTCTTTTTTCTGTTGGTGCTTCAGGAGCAACTGGCTGCTTGTATTGTTTCTCAAGCCTTTCTTTCACGCATAAAGGACAGACTGCTTTTTTATAGACATAATCAATCACAAATTCATCTGCTGCTGCAACTCTTCCACATTGCCTGCACTTAATCCTAATTTTATTAGATGACTCGGTTATAGCCATATCTAGCAGAATAATTATTTGTATTTAAGATTATCTGCACTATACTTAATATTTAGCTTGGGAACATTCGTTCTGAACTTTCATCCAGAAGTTTTTGTGCAGAGTTAAAACCTCTTTCTTCTATGGTTTTCTTACCACAATATGGGCAACAAACCACACTAATTGATTTTTTCCTCTTAAACTGGTATCTGCAGTTTCTGCATAGATATTCTAGATATTCTTCTTTTTTCTGTGGTGTTTTTGTTTTTTCAGTTTGCATTTTGGTGCCTCCTTTATTGGGATGTAAATCCTCCATCAACAATCAGAGAATGACCTGTGATGAATGAACTCTCGTCACTTGCTAAAAACAAAGCTGCATATGCAACTTCTTCTGGCTTCCCTACCCTGCCAAGGGGATGCATACTATCCATTCCTTTCCTTGTGGCCTGAGGATCAGGAGAATTTTTTATGAACCTTTCAAGCATCGGAGTTAAGATTCCTCCAGGACAAATGCAATTAACCCTTATCCCTTTCTTGGCAAAATCAAGAGCCATTTGTTTTGTGAGTAAAATAATACCGCCCTTAGATGCGCAGTATGCTGCCAGATTTGCAAATCCAACAATGCCTGCAATTGATGAAGTATTTATTATCGAGCCTCCTTTTTTTATGTAAGGGATTGCATATTTACAGCCAAGGAATACTCCCTTAAGGTTAATGCTAATCACATTATCCCATTCTTCAGGAGTTGTATCAAGAATATTTTTTCCAAGTTCTATTCCTGCATTATTATAAAGAATATCAATTTTTTTAAAAGACTTAATTGTCTGGTCAATCATGTTTTTAATGTCTTTTTCATTTGAAACATCTGTCTTAACAAAAATAGCCTCGCCTTTTTCTTTCTTGATTAAACTAACTGTTTCTTTTCCAAGCTCTTCGTTGTAATCTGCAACAACAATCTTTGCACCTTCTTTTGCAAAAAGCAAAGCAGAACTTCTTCCAATACCTGAAGCAGCACCAGTAATAATTGCAACCTTGTCTTTTAATCTCATTCAATCACCTCTCAGATTATTTTAAAAAATATCATTATAAAAGCTTTTCTTTATTATACTACTCATATTTGAATGATTCAAGATTGTCCTTCTTAAGGATCCTGCCTGTTAACTTACTAATATCCTCTCTTGGACCTTCTAGAAGATACAGAGCAATAATCTCCTTATCTTTTTTATCAACTTCAATACTCATTAATTTATACTTTATGCCTTCAAACAAGTCCTGCTCCAAGTCCTTTAGATTTACGATTTTATTTGTGTGGATCTTTATTTTTTTCTGGTAGGTCCCTATACCTTTTTTTTCAAGGAAGTTATCAGTCACGATGATAAGCCAAACCATAGCGTACACTACCAATGCCAATGTGAAATAGCCGACTCCCATCAACAAACCAAAAATGGCAAATACCCAGATGCTTGCTGCTGTAGTAAACCCAAATATCTTATCTGTGGTTTTTATCAAAGCTCCTGCTCCTAAGAAACCTATACCTGTGACTATTGCTCCAATCAATGATAGTGGGCTGTCTGGACTTATTGTTACTGCTGTTATTGCCAGTGCACAAGAACCGACAGCAACAAAAATAAATGTTCCAAATCCTGCTGGCTTGTGGGCCCTCTGCCTTTCATAGCCAAACAAAACTGAGAGCAAGAATGTTGCTATTATTCTTATCAGCATCATTGAAATGTCCATGGGCTATGATTATTTTTAATTAATTTATAAATTTTTTTCACTAAGGAAAAGATTATACAACTATGGAATGGTATTTATTAAAAAATAAAAAAGTGGCAATTACTTGCCACATCTACATGAAGCTACTCCACAATTGCCTCCGCAACTGCCATCACAGGAGCCTTCGCCACAGTTTCCACTGCTGCATCCTGTTAACTTAGCTTCTTTTACGTCTTTAACTGTATCTTTAGCAAATAGGTTAGTTGAAGCAAAAACCAAGCCTACTACTAAAAACAAGGCAAATATGCCTCCAATCAATAAACTTTTTTTCATTTTAAACCTCCATAAGTTTCAAATTAAGGAATAAAGCAAGGATATAGAATTTAGCGTCAAAACTGACATGGTTTAATCGTTTAGATCATTAAAATATTGGACTCTTATCGTTTATATCTTGATTTTGAGGTACACTTGGTTGGTTTTTCCCTTCAAAACTTTTTTGATTAGGCCTTTTTTCTCTAAACCGTCTAAAAGAATGCTTAATTTTGATTTATGCAAGTCTGCCCTGAATCTTAAGGTTTGCTGTGTTATTCCGTCTTGTTCCTTAACAGCTTTTATTATTTTTTTCTCGTCGTCATTCAAACCTTTAAGTAAAATACTAAATCTTTCTTCTTCACTGGAAGTTTCTTTTTGTTTTTCCAATGTTGAAAGTATTTGCCTTTGTGATTTCTCAAAGAAAATTAAATAAATTCCCAGGGCAACTATGATGCTTGAAAGGATAATTCCCAGATAGGTTGGCCATGTTGAAGTTTGCTCATGAGCACAGGTTCCTCCGTTTTGCATTTCTGTGCAGCTGCAACTTAGGTCTGCCTGAGCATTAAGCTTATAATTAAAAGTTATTACGACTAAACCTAAGATTAAACTTGCTACGATTAAAATTGTACCTAATAATTTATGGTTCATAAAACTAAGAAGAAATTAACGTTATTTAAACATTAGGTTAGAGATTTTTATCAAAGTTTTCTTCAGAGAAAACAAGAATGTTATTTTTCTTTAATAAAGCAGCTGTAACACCATCCCCTTTTATTATTCTTTTTGAGAATGTTCCATCATAAATCTGTCCAGAACCACAGGAAGGACTTCTTTGCTTTAAGATTGCCTTTTTGGCATTACAAGATTTAGCTAATTTTAAAACCTCTTCTGCTCCTCTTTTAAATTGGGTGGTAACATCTATTCCATCTTTTGTAAAAACTTTATCATCTTTCTGTTCTGCAGGATTTCTCGGGGTAATTAACCCGCCCAGTTGTTCAGGACAAACAGGAATTGCCTTTCCTTGCTTTACTAAATCTATTATTTTTTGGTTTGGTTTTGATTCTCCTTTGTAATTACATTTAATTCCTGCCAAACAAGCACTTACAATTATCATTTTCTTGAATATAAACCAACCAACTCAGCTTTAGCCAAAATATGATTTCTCATTACTTTTTCCAGCATTTCTTTATTGATTCCTTCATTAAAATCCAATAAACAATCTAATGCATAAACCTTGAAGAAATATCTATGGGTTCCTGATGGAGGACAAGGTCCTGAGTAATCTAATTTTCTAAAATCATTAATTCCTCTTTTAGAATTGAAGGGGGTTCTATTCTCCTCTATGACTGGTTTGGTAATGTTAAAGACAATCCAATGGGTCCATACTTTTGCTGGAGCATCTGGATCATCTATGATTAAAGCAAAGCTTTTTGTTTTTTCAGGATAATCAATAATCTTTATTGGCGGGTTTACATTAGTTCCATTACAGGTATATTTATCAGGGATTTTCTCGTTGTTTTTGAATGTTGAGATTATTTCCATCTTACATAGCCTTTAACCTTCTAATCCTTTCTTCAATAGGCGGGTGTGTTGAAAATAAATTTGAAACAAATCCTTTTGTTTTTTTGAAAGGTGAGCTTATGAACAAATGTGCTGTAGCTTTATTAGCATTTTTCATTGGAGTTGAATCCTTTATTTTTTCCAAAGCACTGGCCAGCCCAGGAGGATATCTTGTCAAGACAGCAGCAGATGCGTCTGCCATGTATTCTCTTTTTCTTGAAACAGCTAATTTAATCAATTCAGCAAATATTGGAGTTAGGATTGCCAAAACAAAACCAATTACAAGCAAAATAATTCCTACATTGCCTTTACTATCTTTATTGCCTCCAGAATTAAACATAAAACTCCTTATTAAAAAGTTAGACAATAAAACAGTAATTCCAACCAAGACTGCTGTCAGCATCATAACTCTGATATCATAGTTTTTAACATGGCTCATCTCATGGCCAATAACTCCTTCAAGTTCCTGGCGATTTAATTTTTTTAATAATCCGGTTGTCACGCATATAGAAGCTTTTTTAGGGTCTTTGCCTGTGGCAAATGCATTCAATGATTCATCTTCAATTACATAGGCTTTTGGAGCCGGGATATTTGCAGCTATTGCCAATCCTTCAATTGTATGGAACAAATGAGGATAATCTGCTTTTGTTGCTTCTTTTGCTTTTGATAACTTTAATATCATTGAATCTCCTGAATTAAAAACAACTAATGTGTAAACGATTCCGATTATAATTGCAAAAAATAATCCAAAATAAGGACTACCATAAAAAACTCCCAAGGCGCCTCCGATAATCCCAATCAGGACTATAAAGAAAGACATAATAAAGAACGACCTAATCTTGTTGTTTCTGACTTCATTAAAAACATTTAGTTTCATGTTAAAAGAGTCGAGATTAGCAATATTTAAAGGTTTTCAAAAGATTATTATAGGTATTTACTCTATAAATTCTATGGGCGATTAAGCAACATCTTCATGAGAAAGAAACTTCATATCCTGTTTTGGAATCCCCTTTAATATTAGGATTACCTTGAGCGTTATTACCTGCTGTCCCATATACCCTTTGAGGATCGATTTTATCATCAAGTTTAATAGTATACCCCTTGCCAGTAGATCTTACAAGGTCAATAGACTTTGCAACAAGAAAATTAACTAAATCTGGGATGAATGAAGCAAGATTCATATCTTTTGGGCTGACAAATTGAATCTCTCTTATTTCTGAGTTCATTAATGATTTCTCTAATTTATTGTAAGCCTTTTCTAAGGTGTTACATCCTTTAAGATAGTCCTGATTTATTATGAGTCTGCCATTTCCTCCCTCTTCATTTCTTATGTATCCCTTTCTCATTTTACCTTATTTTTTATATGCTTTTAAAATATATAAATATTTCTTATTTAAGCTCCAATCCAATCACAGTGTAGTCATCTAAGGGGTGTAGGATCCCTATCCTTCCTAAATCTTTCTGAGCTGAGTTATTGAGTTTGATTATAATATTCTCAAGTTCGGATGAAAAACTCAAAGTTTTCTCAATTAATTTTTTCCTTTTCTGAGCAAAAGAAAAGTCTTGTAAATAATCTGCAAACCCATCTGTATATATAAAAATTTTATCCTTTGATTTTAATTTGATTTGGTATATTTTTAAAGTTTTAGCAAATTCTTCTATCGGTGTGGGGCAGTAATGCCAAACCCCAAGTTTTCCACGATTTATTTTTGAAGAGGGATTATAAATCTTTCCTTCCTCACAAAAAACAATTTGGTTCTCTCCATTATTTAGATAGTAAACTTCTCCATTAGGCAAGAATCTGACCAGTGAAAAAGAAATTAAACTCTTTTCATCCACTTCTTGATCTAACTTAATTAATTCATCAAAAAAAGCTTTATGGTTAAAGGAATTGGCAGAAGCTTCAGAAGTTATTTTATCTAGATTTGAAAGATAGGGATTTAGTCTTTTCCTCCCCTCACATCCATGACCGGCCATATCTCCAACCAAAGAGACAGCAATACAATCTTTTGTATAAATTATAAATGTATCCCCTCCAAATTTTCCTTTGCTTGGAAGGAAAAAAATTGCCCCTTTAAGAAAATCAGTTTCAAAAGAAAAAGGACTTTCATTTAAAGAAGAGTGAGATTTAAAATTATCTGCCCGCTCTGAAATATAAAATTCATGATTCACATAATACTCATGATTCTATTTAATTTAAGTATTTTTGTTCAACAGAATATAAAAGAAAAAATTAAAATTTAACCTTTACAGGCTCTTTTTCTTTCTCTGTAGCCTGGAACAAATCCTTGGCCTTAAAGCTAAACATCTTAACAAGAACATTGTTTGGGAAATTCTGCATTTTAGTATTAAATGACATTACCAAGTCGTTGTAGTTCTGCCTTGAATATGCAATCTTATTTTCAGTTCCTGTCAATTCTTCCTGCAACTGCAAGAAGTTTTCATTAGCCCTCAGCTTAGGGTAGTTTTCAGCAACTGCAAACAAAGACTTAAGGGTTTCAGTTATCTGGTTGGAAGCTTTTGCTTTCTTGTCCAGTGTATCAGCTGCAACCAATGCAGACCTTGCCTTTGTTATGTTTTCAAACAACTCTTTTTCGTGCTTAGCATAACCTTTCACAGTCTCAATAAGGTTTGGTATTAAATCATTACGTCTTTTTAGCTGGACATCTATCTGTGCCCAGGAGTTATCAACTTGGTTTCTTAGTCTTATCAGGCTGTTATACAATAGAACAACAGCTAAGACAATGACTACGACAATAATTAAAATTATAGTTAAAGTGTTCATTTTTATCAAGATTATTGGTTTTTGACGATATTTAAAGATTTCTAAAATAAAAAGAAAATAAAAAATTATTTTAGGATATCTATGATGAATTTTATTATTGTAATCAATGAGCTAACAAGGCTTGCAACAGCTAATAAACCTTTCAAGAGTATTTTTATGAGTAACCCACCAAAGATCTGCTTGTTCCTTTTTCAGATAGATTTTTTTCATTTTTTATACCTCCTGACTGCTGAAAATAAAAGTTTAGTAATGTACTAATTACAAGAATTAAAATGCCAAGTAATCGGGAATGTTTTCATGAGGGAATATAGGAAGCCCATCTATATAAAATTTTCTAATAAAAATAACGTTTATATACTCAATAACTTTTTTAATATTATGAAGATTGGTTTTATAACAAACCCAAGAAAAAATCTTATTGAAGAGATTGAATGGATTGGAAAAAACAAGTTTGATCTCGTAGACTTATTCCTAGAAGAAGACGTGGCTGTGCCTGAAAAGATTAATATTGAAAAAGTAAGGAAAATAATTAAAAAATATGAGCTGGATGTTATGGGACACACAGCATGGTACTTGGCAATTGGCTGCCCAATTAAGAGTTTTAGAGAAACTGTAATTAAAGAAGCAATAAGATATTTTAAAGTTTTCAATAAATTAAATGTTAAATATGTAACTATACACGGGAACTGGCCTGGGATGCTATTTTCTGTTGATGAAGGAATAGATTTCCAGGCTGAGACCTTAAACAGACTAGTCAAGGAAGGGAAAAAATACAATGTAAACATTATGTACGAGCCTATTGGAAAAAAGCAAGAAAGCTATGAAGCAATAGCTAAAATACTAAAAAAGGTCCCAGGAATGTATCTTCATTTAGACATTGGGCATTCAAACTTGTTTGGAAGAAAACCAGAGGAATATATCAAGAGATTCCATAAAAAATTAAAACATATACATATGCATGATAATTTTGGAAAGGAAGACAACCATTTGCCAATTGGGAAAGGCAGCATAAACTGGAACAAAACAATAAAAGCATTAAAGAAGTATTATAACGGGACAATTTCATTAGAAATATTTTCCAAGGATAACAAGAAAGACAGCTTAGAGAGCAGGCGTAGACTAATTAAGTTATGGAACAAGATATAGTTTTATCACTTTTTCTTTAATCTCTTCTGGGAATAAGGTAATTTCCTTTAATTTTGACAACTGAATCCAGACTGGCTTGTAAACTTTTTCTTCGGGATTAACTTCTGATTCTGGGCCATTAATCCTTAGCTTGTTCTTCTTAAAACTCTTTGCCAGAAAATAATAGCCTTTATGAAAATTATCTTCAAAATAACAAAACAAGTTGTCAAGTTTAACATTAATGTTAGTTTCTTCCTTAAGTTCTCTCACTGCTGCTTCTTGAGGAGTTTCATTTTTCTCTACTTCGCCACCAGGGAAAACATAATAACCCTTGTTATTCTTAAAACAATAAATCAAGAGGATTTTGTTTTTATCAACCAAAATTACAGATGCCCTTGTTCTCATAGGATTAGTTTAAAATTAAAATACTTAAAGATTTCTAAAGTATTGCTGTCTTAATTTTATCCAGTTCACAAAACTCTGTTGCAAAATTATATGCTCCTGCATTGATAAAAATCAGTTTGTCTCCAACTCTTGGGTTTTCAAGCTTGACATCATACCTGAAAATATCCATGGAGCAGGGAGTGCAACCTTTTATGACGTAACTTTTTCCGCCTTTTTCCAGTTCGTTTTTAATAATAAGCTTTGTAGGAACGATCAATGTGTCCATTGTTGAATTATAAACAGAGCAATCAATAATTATGTCTCTTCCAGATATTTTTTTTATTTCTGTTTCAAGCTCTACTGAAGGACCAGAGAGATATCTTCCTGGCTCAATAATTGTTTCTATATTGAATTCTTTTAACCAGGAAACAAGGTCTTTAAGTTTAACAAAAATTGTCTGCTGTATTTCTGTCCTTGAATTTTTGTAGTTTATTGGGAGACCCCCCCCAATGTCAAGAAGGTCTATTGCTTTTAGTGTTTCATCTGTCAAAGAATCCCTAATCTCATTTTTTAATGACCATTCAGAAACGTTCTGGCTTTTCCTGTGGAAATGTATTCCTAATCTTCCTATGTTTTTATTTTCTCTTAATTCTTTTATTTTTTCATTAACTACATTTGATTCCATGCCGAAAACATAATATCTTCCTGTAAAAATCGTGTTTTCCTTTAACTTCATTCTCAACATCAAGTCTATTCTGCAATCATTTTTTTTAACATAATCAAGCAATAAATCTAAATCATATAAGTCCTCAACAATAAACTTTCTTATACCTAAGGAAAAAACCAAATCAAGATTATCAAGCAACTGAGAATGATACCATACTCTTGATTTATCCTTGATTCTTTCAGCTTCTTTCAATGAGGCACAGTTAAATCCTGAGTCTGTATTTTCCTCTAAAACAGAAGCAACCAAGGGATTTGTTTTTATGCTATACAAAATATTTGCATTTAGCTGTTTTAATGAATTATACTGCTCAATTACCTTATTTTTATACAAAACAAATCTAACCATTTAGCAAACCTTCTCTGTTTAGCTCTTCAAGAACCCTGAAAATAACCAAGGGGAACATAACTGAGACTTCCCCGTGAATTGTTGCTGCATCGCTGTCATCCTTTATCTTACCCCAGCTCTTGGCTTCCTGTGTTGTAGCTCCGCTCATGCTTCCTGAACTAGGATGCTCTGTAGTGATGTAGACAGCGTAGTCTAATCCGCCATTTAACAAATTAGCCAATAATGCATGATGCTTTGAAACCCCTCCGCCAAGTGCTATCAATCCTTTTTTCTCATCAAAACCAGTCACAAACAAAATATTTTCAAAATCCTTCACTATATCAACGAAAAAGTCTGGGTGTTTCTGCTGGAACAAATACAAATGAAAACCAAATGCCCCATCTGTTATTGCTGGGCAGAAAACAGGGATTTTATTTTTATAGGCCTGGTACAGAATTGAATCTTCGTCATTTAACTTGGAACCAAGTTCCCTTAGCAATTCAGAAATTGCAAATTTTGCCTGTTTTTTGTAAATATCATCCAGCATAACGTTTAGTTCATCTTCTAATTTGCAGTAACTTTCGTTTGGAACCAAGATATTTCCAACACGATTCATCCCTCTTTCATGAAGCGAGAGATCATCAGAATGGAAGCTGCTAATCAAGAATGACTCTCCTTTTGCCCTCATTATGTCTTCTTCAATAGAACCTACTGTTGTAATAACAACATCAACTAATTTTAGCTTGATTAACTGTGCAAACAAGCCTCTTAGGCCAGATGTAACCATGTTAGATGTAAATGTAAGGAATATTTTTGAGCCTGACTTCTTCATCTTAAGGATTGTATCTACTGCCTTTCCTATCTCTGTTCCCTGGAATCCTATACTTCCAATTCTTTCAACCAGACTTGATACAGTCATACCGGGTTCCCATTTTAAATCTTTAATTTTTTCCATAGGACAGATTAACAAAAAGAATTCAGAACTTAACTGTGGCTTCTGACATTATCCATGGTTCTGAGAATATAGGTTTTGTTTAAAAAGGTTTTGTTTTCAAGAGTTTAGGATTACCCTTATCATTAATGTTTTTCCATTCACATGGTATCCTTAAGTTCCATATCCCCTCAAAAGGATGGTCCAGTTCCACAATAACTGACCAGTTCATAGATAATCCTAGGGCCACAGCAAAAACAGAGTAAAAACCGATTATACTGTTTTTAAACGGGCTTATGAAGAATGCTCCAAGAATAAGTATTGAAAAAACAAAAAGAAGGAGTTTTATTGGGAGAGGTATGCGTTTGTCTTTATGTCTTATAAACGACTCTTTGTCTTTTACCTTTATTGATTCTTCTACCTCTAAAAATTGGTTCCAGACTGTAGCCAAAACAAATGCATAAACTAAAGTATAAAATATACCTAATGAGGAAATGGTTCCACTAGAAAGAATCTCTGTATCAAAATCAGTATTAAAAATAAATCCATTCAACTTTAAGAGATACCATAAACCTGCCAAGGTTATTGCAATTAATATAGGCCTTATAAAAAAATTAAATCTATATTTATCCATCCACTTATTTATTAATTATTTTCTTATAAAGATTTATCTGATGTAAAATAAACTTAAATAAGAAATATTCAAATAATATTTGTGGGGTTGGGCTATCATGACAAATTTTACTTAAAAATAAATTATTCATTCAATTCTTTCAATAAAGCCTTTAGATTAATTCCATGGGCAACTGTTGCCTCTTCAATTGTTTCTTGATTAGCGATAGAGCATCCAACGCAATGAAGGCCGTGCTTAAACAATATCTTTACTTTATCCGGACTCTTCTCAAGAATATCCCCTATCTTTGTGTCTTTTGTTATTTTTGCCATTTAAATCACGGTTATGTTTTTTATTTTATTCTTTATTAAACCTTTGAAGTTATCCATCTCCTGTTTTGAATAACTGCTCTGCCCCTGAAAACTTTCATCAAGTGTTGAGTTTGAATTAAATGATTGTAATTGGTAGTTCTTAGAGCCTTTAATAAGATTAACGATATTTAAGATTTCTTTTTTATTATGGATGGATGGGATTAATGTAGTCCTGAACATATGATTTACTTTGGAGTTTTTTATAATCTTTATGCTTTTCAGAATATTTTTTGTATTATTATATTTTGAAACCTCCCCATATTTTTCAATTGAGCATTTTATGTCCATTGCAATATAATCCACCAGTTTCTTGTCAATAATATTCTGTATAATATCTGGATTTGAACCATTTGTGTCAAGCTTAACCAAAAGATGCTTTGCTTTTACCTTCTTAATGAATTTTTCAAGATCTTCCTGCAGGGTTGGCTCGCCTCCAGTTATAACAACAGCATCAACCCACTTGGTTTTTATTTTCTTCAGGATTTCGTCTTCAGGAATCAACGAAAGCTTATTTTCAACTATTTCCTTGTTGTGGCAGAAACCGCACTTAAAATTGCAGCCCGGAGTAAAAACTACAGCAGAAATTTTTCCAGGATAATCAATGAAAGAAGACGGCAAAAAAGAAACAATTTTCATTTGTCTGTGCTTCCAAATCCCCCTCTTGTTTTGTTATTCATGTCATCAACTTCCTCCCATGAGAATGTGTCAACCCTGACAAAAATACCCTGAGCTATTTTTTCCCCTTTTTCAATAACTGAAGCAGTTTCATTAAAGTTATAGACTTGTATCTTTAATTCATCCTCGTTTCCGCAGTAATCATTGTCAATGATACCAACTCCGTGAGGCTTTAACAAACCTTTCTTTTTTGGTGTGCTGCTCCTCAAGGTCAACATTAACATGTAACCTTTTGGAATCTGAACAACAACATTGCCTGGAATTAATTTCACAGACTTTGGATCTATGGTTGTTGATTCTCTTGCAAGTATATCAAAACCGACAGCTCCTTTTGTCTCGTAAACCGGGAGAGGCAGACTCTTGTCAATTCTTTTTATTTTTACATTCATACTGCTGCCTCCACAGGGATTGGCGACTCAACCTTGTAGGTTTTCCTGTGCTTCCATTCTTCCTTTTTACCAATGTTCCACTTGTTGATTGGCCTGAAATAACCAACAATTCTTGAATAAACCTCTGCTTCCTCACCACAATGAGGACATATTGGTTTTTCTCCGCTAAGGTAACCGTGCTTTCTGCAAACACTAAATGTCGGGGTTATGCTAAAGTAAGGAAGCGTTGTGTTAAATGCTATTTTTTTCACAAGCTGCTTGCATACTTCAGGATCATTAATCCTTTCACCTATAAACCCGTGGAATATTGTTCCTCCTGTGTAAAGATTCTGTATTTTATTCTGGTGCTCAAGTGCAAACCAGATATCATCGGTTTTATCCACTGGCAGGAATGTTGAATTTGTAAGGAAAGGCACGTCGTGTCCAGCTGTAACAATGTTTGGGTACATCTCCTTGTCAAGCTTTGCAAGCCTGTAGGAAGTACTTTCTGCTGGTGTTGCCTCGAGGTTATACAGGTTATTGGTTTCTACTTGGTACCTCTTCAGCTTTTCCCTCATATAAGTCAAAACTTCCACTGCAAATTCTGTACCTTCTTTTGTTGAGATGTCTTTTCCAAGGAAGTTCAAGCAAGTTTCGTTCATTCCGCAAAGACCAATTGTTGAGAAATGATTGTTAAACGTTCCAAGATAAACTTTTGTGTATGGCATCAAACCATTTTCAAGATTCTTTTCAACAATCTTTCTCTTAATTTCCAAAGATTCTTTGGCAAGGTCCATGTAATAACTCAGTTTTTCATAGAACTGCTCTCTTGTCTTTGATTCATATCCAAGCCTGTTCAAGTTTATTGTAACAACTCCCAGAGAACCTGTGTTGTCTCCTGGACCCCACATATTTCCTGGGCGGTTCATCAACTCTTTTTGGTTTAGATTAAGCCTGCAGCACATTGCCCTTACTGCTTTTGGATCAAGATTTGAGCCAACATAGTTCTGGAAATACGGAGTTCCATATTTTGCTGTCAGCTTAAACAAAAGATTGGCATTTTCTGAGTCCCAGTCAAAGTCTTTTGTAAGGTTGTATGTTGGTATTGGGAATGAAAAAATTGCTCCCTTAGAATCACCTTCTTCCATTAACTCAAGAAATGCCTTGTTTATCATATCCATCTCTTTTTGCAAGTCCCCGTATGTATAGTCCTGCGGCTCGCCACCAACGATGGCTGGATCGTTCTTCATATCATCTGGAACAACCCAATCAAATGTCAAATTTGAGAATGGATACTGGCTTCCCCATCTAGAGGGTATATTCAATGAATAAATTAATTTCTGCATATCCTGTTTTACCTGCTTGTAGGTTAGATTATCAGCTCTTACAAAAGGAGCCAATAAAGTATCAACTGAGGAGAATGCCTGAGCACCTGCAAACTCCATCTGCAAGCAACCTATATAATTTACCATCTGGTGAACAACTACATCCATGTGTTTTGCTGGTTTTGCGTCAACTTTATTTGCTACACCACCAAATCCCCTGACTAATAAACTCTTCAGAGACCAGCCTGCACAATAACCAATAAAGCCGTGGTTTAAATCATGGATATGGAAGTAGCCTTTTTTATGCGCGTCTGCAATCTGCGGGGTGTAAATGTCATTCAATGCATAGTTTGCAATAACTTTCCCTGCTGTGTATAACAATAAACCTGAAAATGAAAACTGCTCGTTGCTGTTTTCAAGAACACGCCAGTCTGTTTTGTTAAGGTATTCTGACAATAAGTTTGTAATATCAAGAACCGTGCCTTTTGTTTCCCTTATCTTTGCTCTCTGGCTTCTGTACAAAATGTATGCTTTTGATACTTTATAATGGCCTGCTTTAACCAAAACTTTTTCAACAATGTCCTGAATTTCCTCAACAGAAGGAATCTCTTTATCATAAGTATACTCTAAAACTGTCATAACTCTTTCAGAAAGTCTTTTTGCTTCATCAATATCTGGAAGACCTACTGCCTTAAACGCCTTGAAAAGCGCTTCTGTAATCTTGTTTTTATCAAACGGAACAACTCGTCCATCTCTTTTTCTTATTTTTTCAATCATTTTTTAGATCACCTCGTTTCTTTTATTAATTTTTTAAGCTCTTCCTGGAATGAGTCGATATCAGTAAAATCCTTGTAGACTGATGCAAACCTTATGTATGCTACTTTATCTAGGCTCTTCAAACCAGCTATTACTTTGTTGCCAATAATTGAAGATTTAACTTCTGAACTATTCATTTTTCTTAATTGTTGCTCGATTTTGTCTATGAACGAATCAATCTTTTCATTTGAGATTGGCCTTTTTTCACACGCTCTCAGAATGCCTCTTTTCATTTTTTCCCTGTCATAAGGTTCACGCTTGCCATCTTTCTTGATAACAATCAAATCTGTCTCTATTCTTTCATATGTTGTGAATCTTTTTTCGCACTTAAGGCACTCCCTACGCCTTCTTATCGTGTCTTCTGACTCCCTGCTGTCCACTACCTTAAACTCGTCATTTGAGCAAAATGGGCATTTCATAGTGGTAACAACCTGTTGTGGGTATGATAATATGAACACACAATCTATTGTATGAATGCTAAAAATTACACATTTATAAACATTTATAGTCTGAAGTATATAATTTACGTTTTTTATGCGAAATTTTTTCAAAAATTATGTTGTAAAAATGTGAAATATTTAAATATAAAGAAATTTGTTTAGATTAGATAATGGCTGGAAAATTTATTGTTTTTGAAGGCATAGATGGGTGCGGAAAAGGCACCCAGATACATTTATTGTCAAAATTTCTGTTTGATCTGTCAAAAAAGAATGATGTGATTATAACAAGAGAGTATAACCTGAACTCTGAATACGGAAGAAAATTGCATGAATTAGTCAAGACTGAAACTAATCCTCTGAAAGATCCTGAGCTTTTCTCAAATTTATTCTATGAGGACAGGAAGTATCATGTAGAACACCTCATAAATCCAATACTAAAGTATGGAGGGATTATACTAAGTGACAGATATACTCTATCCAGCTTAGCTTATCAATGGGCTCAGGGAATAAATCTGGATTATCTAATGAATAAGTACAAAGGATTTCCAACTCCTGACTTAACTCTGCTATTTGATGTTCCTCCTGAAACAGCCTTGTCAAGAGTTGAAAAATCAACCAGAGGTTACAAAACGAAGTTTGAGAAGATTGAGTTCTTAAGGAAAGTGAGGTCTAACTATCTTGAATTAGCTAAGAAACTGCCTGAGCATAAGGTAAGGGTTGTTGATGCGAGCAAGTCTGTTGAAGAGGTCCACAAGCAGATTATTGGTATTCTTAAAAAAGAAAAATTATTTGAAGAGTTAATTTAATTCAGAGAGATGGAAAACAAGTTATCTAACAAGTCCATGGAAACTATATATGGATTAGAGAGAAGCAGCAAAGACTTTAATATTTACAACATAAAAAAACTTCTTGACAAAATCGGAAATCCTGAAAAAAAGTCAAAGATAATCCATGTTGCAGGAACAAACGGGAAGGGATCTGTCTGTGCAATGGTTGATTCTGCTTTAAGAGAATCTGGGTTTAAGGTTGGATTGTTTACATCTCCTCATCTAGTAAGAATCAATGAAAGAATAAGAATTGACGGAAAAGTAATCTCTGACAAGGAATTTGATAATTTAGGAGAAGAAGTTCTTGACTTACAGAAAAAATTCAACATCAAGCTTACTTTTTTTGAGGCCATAGCTGCAATGGCATTTATTTATTTTGAAAGGAATAAACTAGATTATGCTGTCATGGAGGTTGGATTAGGCGGGAGATTAGATGCCACTAATGTATGTGATGCAATAATTTCGGTCATAACCAGCATCGGGATAGATCACACTGAAAATCTTGGGAACAGCATAAGGGAAATAGCTGAAGAAAAAGCAGGGATAATCAAAGAAGATTCTGTTGTTGTAACATTAAATGAGGGAGAGGCCTTAGATGTAATAAAAGAAAAATGCAGGGAAAAACACGCAAGATTGATTGTTGCTGAAGCCACAACAGAAATCAAATCAGGGTTGAAAGGAGATTATCAGACAGAAAATACATCTATTGCTGTTGCTGTATTAAAAGAACTTAAAATAAATAAAAAAGACATTGTTAATGGCATTAAAAAAACAAAGTGGCCTGGAAGGTTTGAATTCCTGGAAAAAAATGTTCTGGTTGACTGCGCGCACAATGCTTCTGGAATAAATGCACTTGTCGAATCTGTCAAAGAATTAAAATATGACAAATTAATCCTTGTTTTTGGAGTTATGAAAGACAAAGAAATAAAAGAGATGGCTGAAAAACTTGAAGAATTAAATTCTTGGGTTATAGTTACCAGACCAAAAATTGAAAGAGCTGCAAATGCAAAAGAGGTTGCTGGTTATTTTAAAAAATCAATTGTAATCGAGGACTCAATAAAAGCAGTTGGATATGCTAAAAAATTAGCTGGGAAAGATGACTTAGTTTTGGTTTGCGGTTCTATTTATCTGATTGGGGAGATTTATACTGTCTTTAAAAAAAGCCCTGAGTGAATATATATCTAACTCTATAAAAAAACTTAAATATACAGCTTCCAAGAATAATAAATGGAATATTCAGAAGACGACCAAAACGTATTAAGTTATTTCTTTACTAATCTGGACAAGGAAATCTTTGCTACAAAAAACTTTCATCCAGAGGTCTGGGCTTTAATGCAGGCCAGGTATAGCAGGTCCAAAGAAGGGCTAAGAGAAAGTTTCTTAAAATTACTAAAAGAAGATCCTGAGAACTTTGAAAAACTAAAGAACGAGATTGAAAAAACAAAAGGCGGGATAGAAACCAAAAACGCAACAGAAAAAGCAATACAATTTATGGAGAGGTGGGTTTTAGGTTATGGACATAGCTCTGTTGCAGAAGGAGCTGTTATTGGGCTGGGATTAGAAGGAGTAAGCATCTTAGCAACTAAAGTGATAGAAGACAATAGATTATGCTCTTTTATAGAAAAATCAACAAGGTATGTTTCTTTTGACACAAGCTCGTTTTACATAGACGAAGATTTAAAGAACTCTGAGTTTTACAAGGAAATTGAGCAGTATCTAACTTTTTTATTCCAGGTTTATTTGGAAATGCATGAGCCTGTTTTAGATTATATAAAATCTGTTGCTCCATTTATTCCTGATATGAACAAGGCTGCATGGGAAAGGGCGTGCGCTGCAAGAAGGTTTGATGCGATAAGGTATGTTTTGCCTGCATGCACAAAAACAAGCTTGGGCTGGACTGTGAATGCAAGGCAATTAGCTCATGCAATAAGCAAATTAAAATCACATCCATTAAAAGAGATGCAAACAATTGGAGATAAATTAAAAGAAGAGGCTACTAATGTGCTGCCTTCTCTACTAAGATATGCTGACAAGAAAGATTATTTTATTAAAACAAGAAAGGAGATGAATTGGCTGGCTGACACATTAAATATATCAGACCAGAACAATGAGCCTGTCAAGCTCGTTTATGGTTCTAATAACGCAGATGATCTTATTATTTGCTCAATATTGTACAGGTATAAAAAAGAGCCTTTTGAAAACATAATGAACAAGGTAAGGATAATGAGCTATGAGGAAAAAGAAAAAATATTTGACACTTACCTGAAAAACATGAGCGAGTTTGACTATCCGATGAGGGAGTTGGAACATGCGCAATTCACATTCGATATTATAATTGATTATGGTGCATTCAGGGATTTACAAAGACACAGGATCTGCACGCAGACAAGCCAGTTACTAACAACAAACCTGGGATATGATATCCCAAAAGACATAATCAATGCTGGAGCGGGAGAAAAATACAAATATGTGATGGAAGCAGCAAAGGAAATCTATGAAAAAGTAAGCAAAAAGTATCCATTGCAAGCACAATATTTATTGCCCCTGGGATTTAAGAAAAGATACATTGTAACTATGAACTTAAGAGAGATTTATCACTTTGTCAAGTTAAGAACTATACCATTAGCACATGAATCGTACAGAAAAATTGCATATAAAATTTATGAGATCATGAAAGAGAGACATCCTTTATTGTCAAAGTACTTAGTCTGCAACTACACTGAAGAGGAGTTAGGAAGACTTAAATCTGAAGAAAAAACTGAAAGGATGGATAGAGTTGGTCCTCTATGAAAAACATATTTGATACAGACAAAGAAATCTATAATTTAGTTCAGGAAGAACTTAATAGACAAAGAACTGAGTTAAACATGATTCCTTCTGAGAATTACTGCAGCAGGGCTGTTCTTGAAGCTGCCGGAAGTGTGTTGATGAACAAGTATTCTGAGGGGTATCCTAAAAAAAGATACTATCAGGGAAACAAATTTATTGATGAAGTTGAATTGATTGCTATTGAAAGAGCTAAAAAATTATTCAATGCTGAGCATGTTAATGTACAGCCTCTTTCTGGAAGCCCTGCAAACATGGCTGTTTATTTTGGTTTGCTTAATCTTGGAGACAAGATCTTAGGAATGAACTTAAGCCATGGAGGACATTTGACTCATGGTTCCAAAGTAAATTTTTCTGGCAAGTATTATAATTTTGTTGAATACGGAGTTGAAAAAGAAACTGGATTACTTGATATGGACAAGATAAGAAAATTAGCTGAGCTTGAAAAACCAAAATTAATTTTAAGCGGTTATACTGCATATCCAAGACAAATTAATTTTAAGGAATTTCATGACATTTCTCAAAGCGTAAATGCAATAAGCATGGTTGACATGGCACACATTGCTGGGTTGATTGCTGGAGGAGCTCATCAAAGTCCATTTCCTTTTACTGATGTAGTTAGTTCAACTACACATAAAACATTAAGAGGACCAAGAGGAGCAATAATATTATGCAAGGAGAGATTTGCAAAAGACATTGACAAAGCTGTTTTTCCTGGATTACAGGGAGGACCACATGAAAACTCCATTGCTGCAAAAGCTGTTGCTTTCAATGAAGCAATGAAACCTGAGTTTAAAGAATACAGCCATCAAATTGTTAGAAATGCCAAGGCTTTAGCTTCTAAGTTAATGTCTGAAAATATAAAATTAGTTTCTGATGGGACTGACACTCATTTAATTTTGATTGACTTGATTAAAACTTTGAATAAAGAAGGAATCGGAAAAGAAGTTGCTGTTGCTTTGGAAGATGCTGGAATAATTACTAATGCAAACACGATTCCATTTGATCCTTCAACTCCTTTCAAGCCATCTGGAATAAGATTAGGAACTCCTATATTAACGACGAGAGGGATGAAGGAAAGTGAGATGGAAATTGTTGGAGATTATATTTCAAAAATTATTCATAATTATTCTGATATTGAACTAAGAAAAAGAATAAATGAGAAAGTAAAAGAATTATGTAATGATTTTGTTTATTATTAACTATAATAATACTCTCCTTTTTCTCTTTGAAGCTCATCTAACTGAGAACCTGGCTTATTAATCCTAGGCCTGTTATTTTCCTTGTCTCTTCTGTAAGTTATATCAAGTAATTTCAGAACTTTGTTCATTCCAGTTCTTTTGTCTAAAGGACTAAGAACAAAACCTTCTTTTCCAGGAACACCCTCAAAAACAAGCATAGAGTCAGCCAAATAATCAATAAACTGAACATCGTGGTCAACTACGATGGTAGCAACTTCTTTCTTAATTGTAAATTCCTTTATAACTTCTGCTACTTTTAATCTATCTTCAACATCAACAAAGGCAGAGGGCTCATCCAAAGCAATTATTTTTGCATCTGTGGACAGAGCAAGTGCAACAAATAATTTCTGCAGCTCTCCTCCTGATAAATTTTTCACTTCATTTTTCATTATGCTATGTAAGTTTAATTTTTCAAGAATATTCTGCTTATACCATCCTGATTCAAAGTCTAGTTTAGCTGTTTTTCTCAAAACTTCTTCAACTGTACCATCAAAAGACTGGATATACTGGGGCTTGTAAGAAACCTTGACTTTTTCAACATTACCATTGGTAGGAGTTTCAAGACCAGCAAGAATTTTAAGGAATGTTGTCTTTCCTAAACCATTTGCACCCATTATAGCTAAAACTTCTCCTTTATGCAACTTGCCTTCTGAAACCTTCAGAATAAAATCATTAAATTCTTTATTAAACGCAGGGTATTCATACTCAATCTCTTTTTGAACATCTCTGGAGAATGCAGCTTCTGAAAATTTAATTTTATAATCTCTAAATCGAACATTATCATCTGGAAGATAACCATCAAGATATTCATTAATTCCCCTCCTTGTTGACTTTGTCTGGGAGAAAATACCATAAACTGCAGGAACTCCGTAAACAATCTGCAATTCATCACTAATGTAATCCAAGGTAGCAAGGTCGTGCTCAACAACAATAACAGCTGAGTCCTTTGATAACTCCTTGATCAATCTTGCTGCTTTTATTCTCTGGGTTACATCGAGGAAAGAAGCTGGCTCGTCTATGAAATAAAACTGAGCTTTTTTTGCCAGACAAGCTAAAATTGCCAATCTTTGAAGCTCTCCTCCAGATAATTCAGAGATGTCTCGGTTAAGAACATTGTTTAATTGCAATTCATTGATTAATCTTTCAGAAATCTTTTTTTCATCAACTTTTTCTATTAAATCTTTTACCTTGCCTTTGTAATATTGAGGCAACAATTCAATTCTTTGCGGCTTGTAAGAAATTTTTATCTTGTTCTCATACAAATTTTTTAAAAAATCCCCAAGCTCTGAGTTTGAAAATCTATGAGTTATATCTTTTTCCAATGGCGGATTTTTAAAGTTTCCAAAGTTTGGCTTGAACTGGTTTGACAATATGCTTAGTGCTGTTGATTTTCCAATTCCGTTTTTTCCCAGTATGCCAACTACTTTGTTGTGCTTTGGAATAGGCAATGAAAATAATTCAAATGTGTTTTGGCCAAACCTTATTATTGGATCCTGGTCTAGTTTTTCAGGAAGGTTGACTATTGAAATAGCTTCAAACGGACAGCGGTTAACACAGATATTGCAGCCAGTGCATAGTTTTTCATCTATGACTATTTTTTTATCTATTGGATTCTTTGTTATGCATTCTTTCCCAGTCCTGTTTATTGGGCACATACGAACGCATAGATAATCCCCGCAGGCCTTTGGATTGCACTTCTCTTTTTTAACTACAGCAACTCTGGTCATAATATAAGCCTATTTATCCAATTTAATAAAGTTTTGGTAAAGTTTATAATGTATTAATTTAACTAAAAATATTATGAAATGCAGCATATGCCACGAAAAAGTAGAAGAGACTTTCCTGGAAAAAATAAAGGGGAGCTTTGTAAAGAAAAAACCAGTATGCAGCAACTGCCAGAAAAAATACACGAAAGAAGAGATTCTTGAGAAAATTTAATGCCCCTGTAGCTTAATGGTGGAGCAGCTGATTCGTAATCAGTAGGCTGGGGGTTCAAATCCTCCCAGGGGCTTAAAATTATAATTGGGAAGTTGGTTTTGTTGTAATCAAAAAATATTAAGAATAAAAAAATCAAAAATAAAATTAGTTAAAATTTATCTTTTCCTTTTCTTTGCTTTTTTCTTTGTTCCACCACGTTTCATGTCAACTTCGTATAAAGCCAAAGGACTCCCTTTAAGGAAATACAATTTTCCTGCTTTACGTGGAATGTTGGTTTGAAGAAGTTTTTTTGCTACCATCGACAAACACCTCCTTTTTTTAAAATCAGATGATTAATTAGTCTCGTAGCCACTATATAAACTTTCCTAATCGAGGGGAGTTACATTGCGGTTAATAAAAACCTTTATAAATTAATCAGAGCCTTTCCTAAAAGATGAGGGGGTGCCAGAGCCTGGAAAATGGGCAGGACTTAAGGTACTCTCATAGGGTAGAAGATATCCTGTGACTTAGTGTCTACGCGGGTTCAAATCCCGTCCCCCTCACTAATGCTTCCGTGGCGCAGTGGTAGCGCACCACCTTGGTAAGGTGGGGGTCCCGAGTTCAAATCTCGGCGGAAGCTTTTTGAATTTTAAAAACATTTTAGTTTAATGAGCGATTTAAAAGAAAGGTTTGTTTCTGTAAAAGAATACAAAAACATCAAGGAATACAGGGAAGAAAACGTCAAAGAGGAAATCATAGAGATACTTGAGT
>JAQTOC010000010.1 GCA_028713535.1 Candidatus Nanoarchaeia archaeon
AATCCCACCCAGAATCCCCCACAGAATCCCCCACAGAAGCCCACACAGAAGCCCCCACAGAATCCCCCACAGAAGCCCTCACAGAAGCCCTCACAGAAGCCCTCACAGAATCCCACACAGAATCCCTCACAGAATCCCTCACAGAAGCCCACACAGAAGCCTCTATTTTTTCTCCCTTTTTAAGCAATCCATCACTTTCCATTTTCAAAATTATGCTTCTTGTCAATCCTTGAGATAATGGAGAATCACACCAAACTATTTTTGGTTTTTTTAATCCCGCTATTTGATACATTTCAATAATCCCTTCTTCTGCTTCTTTACGATTAGCCCTTTCAGTTGATAAACCAATTTTCGTCCATTTATCAATAAACTCTTGGAATCTTGATTCCTGTTCTTTTGTTAATTTTTCTATTTTCATAATTAGTCAATAACTTTTTGAGCCGCATTTTCAAAATAATTCCATTCCTGTTCATTTCCAATCACATATAAATCTGGCATAACTTCAATTTTATTATGCTCTTCGTGCGTTAAATCCGCCTTTCCCTCTAAACACAGATATAATCTTCCCTCTTCGTCTTTCAATACTTCAAATTCTGTTTGAGATTCTGCGGTCAAAAGATGTTTATGCCCTGTTGTTTCTCCTTCTGCCAGCACAAACCTATCGGTTCTTTTAACTAACTCTAATTTTTTGTCTGTTTTTATGGGAGTTAGACAAATATCTCCGTGGCGATATATTTTGTTCATAAATTTATTGTTTATTGTTTTTAATACTCCACTTGCCCGGGCTCTGGAATAAGCAAGTTATTTTCTTCCAGCGCCCATTGTTTAATCTTGGCAATATAATATTCAAATTCAATGGTCGAAAGAGAGGCAGTGCTTCTTGTAGTTGGCAATTTTACTCCCTCTTTGCTTAAAAACTTAATCTTCAACGCTTCGTGCATTTCGTCATCAGTGTATCCGAAGTATTCGCACAAGAGAGGAATAACAACTCCAAAATAATAGGCGTTCTGCTTTGTGCTTCTTCTCTTTCTCCATTTTCTAACAATAATTTCGCACTCTCCCCTTAATGATAAAAGATACTTATCAAACAATTCTTTATTTCTTAAAGTAAGTTTTCCGTCCTCCACATTACAACGGAAGATTGGCGAGAAATTCCTATCCATTTCCTTCTCCAAAAGTTTCTTCTAATTCTTCTTCTGTCGGTTCTTGGTCTTCAACAATAGGAATTTCTATATCTTCTTCCTCTTTTTTCTTTTTGCTTTTATTTTTAACTGGCAAGACAAAAGTTCCCTCTTCGTTAAGTTCAGCGTCAGGGTGAGTGAAATAATATACTGGCTTAATCTTTCCCTGAACCGCCATTCTTATCATCCATACTTTTAATTCTTTGCCTATCCAATTTTTGCTCTCTTCTCCATACGCATCTATTATGGCGTTAATACTGGTAGAATTGAAAGCCAAATTGCCCTCTCTTCCGTCTTCCAATTTAACTAAAAACACATCTTGGTCTCCAAACTCTCCTGGCACTTTTTTCCCTTCATTGGCAACTTTAATAATATCGTTCTCTTTTATGTCTTCTCCTTTCTTTAAAAATTGCCCCAATGATACTTTTTTTATAAATTTCATAAGATTTGATTTTCGTATTTCTCCTTGTTCCGATAAAGAGAAACACAATTTTTAAATGAATTTTTATAATCCTCTAAACTTATGCTTATTTTTGGTTCTAATTTTTCTGAACCAAAAGGAAAAACTATATATTGCGAAACTGGCTTTTCAAATTTGAATAATAACTTTCCATTTTCGTCAAAAGCCCCGTTTCTTTCTAATTGGATATGATACCCTCCCATCTGAACAAAATGGTTAAAATACGCTTTCGGACTTCTCTTAAAATCGCATATTGCCAAAGTGTTATCATTCAACTCTGCCACAAAGTCGCATATTCCTCCCACGAATAACTCTTCATCAAAGCAATGAACTTCTGAACCGAGAAACCTTTTAACATTATTTTTAGTCCAATAAACAAAATCAGATATTTTTGGGTCTTCCCAGTCAATCTTTGCGCTTTCTCCGTTTCTAACAAATTTTTCCAGTTCTGCGTGCAAATCTGTTCCTTCTTGCGCTGTTTCTTTCTTATTTTCATTATGAGCTTTATATGCCTTATCAAGCAGATAGAGATAATCTTTTGAACTCATTGTCTTTAAACTTTCAAAAAATATTTCTGCCCCTTTTTCTCTTTCTTTCTGGTTAAGTACTTTCTGCCAGTTTTTGGGATCTCTTTCTGGCTTAATCCAGCCCATTGTCTGGCAAGCCATACCAGAAGCCCACCAAGTAAGCACCTTGCCCAAAATCTCAATAATTGTTGTTGTTCCTGTAAGCGGTTTCCATTCTCCTTCAACAAATAATTCGTGCAAATGCTCTTTTTTATCAAAGCGATACTTTTCCATTTTAATTATCATCTCTCCACCCTTCACTCGCCTCTTGCTCTTTGGCAGAAATTTTAGGTTCTTTGTCCTCTTGCTTTTCCAGTAATTCAGCCAATTCCTCACCTGCTGTCTGTTCTCGCCAAATAGGTTCTCCTTGTTTTGTAAAAAAATGTATTATTTTTTTTCTCATATTATTTTGAGAGAAGTGAGCAACTGCAGGCAACGTACCACGACAATGTCAATTCGTTGCCGAAAAACATTATCAATTTTCCTGCTGTTGCTCGCTTCTGCAACCAATTATTATTTTACCCAATTGGGATTTTTTTCAAAATTTACTGCTGATATTACATCTTTAACAACTAAATCTTCCACTACTTGCTCATAAATAGTCTCTGTTCTTTCATATTCAGTTCCATCTGTTTTTGGAAGAATAATTTCTATTCTTATTTTGTATTTCATAGTTTTATTTTATTTAATTTTTAATTTTCTCTTCTTTTTTTGTAAATACTGCTCCCAAGTAATAAAACCTGTAATGTGATATGCCAGCAGTTGTTCTACTGTTGCTTCTTCTCTCCACTTTGGCGGTATTTCACTCCAAGTCAGTTGTCTCTTCCGTTGCTTGCCCAATTTGTCTAACCTGCTTATTTTCTCTGTTATTGTCAACATTTGTTTTTTCCCTTAATACGAAAACCTTGACTCCGTCTTCTATGAAGTGGTTGACCGCATAACGCCTTTCATTGAAAATATGATTTCCTTGAAAAGGCATTATCACTTCAAATTTTTCTCGTTTAAATATGTCTTGATTTTCGTTTCTCATAATTTTATCCCCAATAAGGAAGTATAAAATAATTAGCAATTAAATAATAATTCACAAAGAATAAAGCGAAGTCAAAAGCAATTAAGAAATTTTGAATTGTTAAGTATTGTTTCATAGGGTTATGCCTCTTTACGAGGGATACTTTTAATTTGCTCTAAAATTTTATTCTGCTTTAATTGTAATTCCTTAATAGTCAACAATCTATTTCTATCTCTGCGTCTTTGTTCCTCTAAAACCTTTATTCTTTTTTTTGCTTTGTTTTCCATATTTTTATTATCCACTTACATCTTATCAAAACCCAACACCCTTGTCAATAACCTACTTATGCACACCCTATTTTTCATTGTTTTTTTTAAAAATAACCTTTTTGTCTTTCCCCACATTCGGCACAAGTATAAATTATTACTCTATGCCCAAATGGAAATTTTTTAACATAAAAACCTTTTCTGCTTCCGCATAATTTACAAACCATTTTTCCATTATCATTTCCAACCACATTCTCTTTATATGGTTTTTTAGGAATTACTTTCTCTATGCTTCCTTCTTCTAAAAAAGGTTTTGCTTCCTCATCTGTTAATTTTCTGATATTAAGATGGCTTCTAAAAGAAGTATACCATTCTTTCCCCTTCCACATTCTATCTCTTAAAGTAATATATGCTTGCTTCATTGTTTTTTTAATTTTCTAAAAACATTAATCCTATAGATATGAATATCAACATTATAGCTATTTTACATAAAAAACATATTCTTTCTTCTTTGGGAAGAAATCTTTCCACCAAAAACATAATTGGCGGAAATAATATCACCAAAATACCTATAAATTGATTAAGTTTCATTGTTTTTTTAATCTTATTTTATACTTCTTCAAAAATTCTGTTAAATCTTTTCCCACTTGAAAAGCCACAATGTCCGCTATTTCACTTAAAGAAAGAGTCGGCTCTTTCTGAATACACCGCAAAAGGGTTTCAGACAAAAACTCTTTTTTCTTTTCTTTTAATTCGTGGGAAGACATAATTGTTTCTCATAAGGAATATATGGCTTATAGTCGGCTTTCTGCTGGTTTCCACATACGCAGTTTATACCATAAGTTTTAATCAACCTGTCTTTGTAAAAGTATCCCACGCTCTCTGCTTGCGAACCGCAGACAGGGCAGG
This sequence comes from Candidatus Nanoarchaeia archaeon, assembly GCA_028713535.1. Taxonomy (GTDB): domain Archaea; phylum Nanobdellota; class Nanobdellia; order SCGC-AAA011-G17; family JACPNG01; genus JAQTMY01. The sequence continues at coordinate 4,392 of JAQTOC010000010.1, forward strand.
GGATATGTATTATTTTTAAATAGTTTTTGGGTTTCATAGTTTTATTTCCAAACTATTTCTTTTAACGAACCGCCATAATCTTTCCACTCGCCATTTTCAAAGATACGCCACTTTCCGCTTTTAACAGGAACTTCTGCCATTAAACAGCCGTTCCAGTAAGGTTTTTTATTATTTCCCCCATTTTTTTCTATTGGGTTCTTTATATACTTCGGTTTCGGTTTCGGTTTCGGTTTCTTTAAATACTGGGGGTCTACTGGTGGGACACTGGTGGGATACTGGGATAACACCTCTATTGATGGTATAGGAAACCTATAATTTGGCTTCTTTAAATACTGATATTTTTTGAAATTTTTAACCCATAAATATTTTTTTTCATTGACTTCAAAAGTAATAAGTTTTTTTAATTTTATCAAATCGTTTAGGTTGTTTTCTATATTCAGATTTTTATAAGGAAAAACCTGAACTCTAATCATTTCCGCATCATACTCAATAATTCCATTACAATCAGCAAAATTCCAAATACCTATATATAGTAATCTGGTTCTTTCTGATAATTTGGATAATTCTCTATCAAGCCAAAATTCTGGTGTTATTCTCCTTGCTCGTGGCATTTCAAAAATTCCTTATTACACCATCAGGAAATTCTTGACCTTTTGGTCTATGAGGATATTTCTTGTTAAAAAATTTGACCTTTTCTGTTTTAGAGTTTATTTTACCGATAACTGGAACTTCTATTTTGTCTGATAATTCAAGCAGTAGTTCTTTAAGTGCCTTTCTTTTATCTTTTCCCTTTTTCGTTCCCGTTAAATCAATTCCCCAACTTTGGATTAGCATATAAATTTTGTCTCTTATTTCTTTGTCTGTCATAATTTTTTATAAAAACAAAACTCCGCCCATATCGTCAGATACCAAGCGGAGTTTTGTTGACGATATGTTTTGTGTGTTTGTTGGACATAACGATTTATTACTAATTATACTTTAATAATAATTTAATCAAAAAGGTTTGTCAACAGAGTTATCCACAGCCCATTTTCCAACAAAAAAGCCCAAAAGTGTTTAAGGGCTTTGATGTCTTACCAACCGCCATAACCGCCAGAATTTACAAGGGTTTTATATTTGCTTTTTGTTTATGGTCTCATATTTCCGCATTGAGCGAAATTGATGAGCAAAAACTAATCCCCGACTTTTCTGACGGTATTAACGGATCGTAAGTGATGTTTAAATATCAATATCCCCGTCTTCTTCAATATCGCTATCCATAGGGTCAGTTTCTTCTTCTGACGGAGTAGGTTCTTCTAATTTTGTTTCCTCTTCCATAATTTTGTTTTGAGTTGGTAATTGACCTTTTTAAATTTCAAATATCTTGATTTTTATTAAATAATCTCTTGAATAAAATTTCTGGGCTTCTAAAATATAGCACTTATTATCGTTTTTGAAATATCCTTTTTTACCGCACAAATCAATCAATGGTTTCAGTAGATTATCTAAATCCACTTGATTGGCGTTTGGCAGATAAAAAGAAAAACTAATTCCGAAACTTCCTTTAATCTGCTCTTTTGCTTTTGGCATTAAGAGCAAGACATCTTCCTCGTATTTTTTAAACTCTTTATTGATAAAGAACCTTTTTCCTTTTCCTCTGCTTAACTTGCAATTCACAGAAAGAGGTTTTACATATTTTATTTCAAATTCATACATTGTTTTGAGCAATTATACCAGTGCCTCCAACCATTAGGTTGTGCCAACATTTTCTCGGCACAAATTATTTGGTCTTCTCCCGACATTATATCACCTACGCAATATTTATTCCAAGTAGGCATTTTATATTGAAGTAATCCGTAAGAAGGCGAACCAACATCATTAGGGTTTATTTTCAAAGGGTCGCCCCCGCTTTCGCATTGTATTAAACACGCTAGGATGCCCGTAGTGGGGTTTTTAACCCCCTGCGAGTCATATTCCACAATATCAGCCAAAATAGCCCTTTTTTCAAGAAAAGGCAATTTGTTGGAAATTAAAGAATTTTCTTGGATATATAAATACTCATTGGGGTATAAAATTGTTGCCTGATTTTTTGAAGTCGACGGCAATAATAATAAAACAACAAAAAGAGGCAATGCTATTTTGGGAGAAACATTATATTCTTAAATTCCAGCGATACTTTAAATAATTATAAACTGCCACTAAAACTCCTCCTGCCGTGATTGTGGATAGATAAGGTTTTGAATATTCAACCAAATCCCACAAACTTTTATCTTTTACAACAATAGGCAATATCAATATCGCCTGCGCCAGTAAAAAGATAACAGCATATTTCGTTCCCTTAATTACTGAATGAAGATATGAATATGTCATAATAAATTCTCCTTATTTTTGACCTTTGTTTAATAATAAACCGATTAAACTTTTAATTGTATTTATCATTTTTTGAAGGATTGATACTTGCTCTTCAACATTATATTTTACATCCAGCACAAAGCGATTATCCCAATAAGGATAAGGGTCAATTTTTCCGAAAAATCCATTATCCCGATTTATCAAATCAAAAGTCCCGTTGTTTTGGAAAGTTCCTTCTGCCAAATCGAAATGAAGATGTGTGCCAGTGCTTTGTCCGGTATTGTCGCAATATCCGATTAAATCACCGCTTTCAACCTCTTGCCCTGCTTTCACAACATAACTCTTAAAGTGCCAGAACCTTAATTGAAAAATACCCTCTGTATCTTGAACTAAAACATCAACTCCCACTCCCAATAATGGGTCATCAGTCAAACGATATACTTTTCCTTTGCCATAATAATTAAAATAACAAGGTTCAAGGTCTTTGGCTACTAGGTCAAAACCATTATGGGCGGTTAAACCTAACGACTGATAAAATGCCAACATTCTTGGTTGTGTTCCTTTTATTCCATATCCTTGACTTTGTAAATTAGTTTTTATGGGTCTATATAGTTTCATAAAAAAGGAGGGGAGAGAGCAATCCCTTTTTTGTTTATGGGGGACGGCTTTCGCAAGTCCCTGTAAGCATCTTTGCGTGGATGCTCTCTCCCTTAATGTGCTATTCCTCGTCCAACGACAAGGACATTCGGCTCGGCAAGCCAATTTTTTCAATGGCTATAACCAAGCCAATCTTGTTGCCAGCGAAAATCTCTGCTTGCAAGAGTTTGATAACCTTCACGAGGTCGTCTTCGTCTTGCACACTTTCTCGCCAGCAACTTCTTGAATTTCTGATGGTGATTGTCCGTTCCTCTTGTCCCGCAATCATTGGCTTGCTCCTCTATTAAAAGGTGAAGCCACTTGCAACGACAACGCAAACACCAACTCTCAACTTTTCCCTTATTGATATAGATGTGCTTCTTCCTGCAAACTCCTCGGATATTCGGAGGCAACATCTGTTCTCCTTCACAAAAAGGTTCTTTACTTAATTATTAAACAACCCAAAAACAATACAAGTTAGTTATTAACAACTATTTTCCCAGCATATGATATATCACCAAAGAAATGATAAACACTCCGATACCTGTATAAACACTCATTAAAGTATAATAAGTCAATTTGGAACTTTCAAGTTTTCTTATTCTTATTTCGTGGTCTTTGTTTAATTTATTTTGGACTTCTTCTAATTCCTTTCTGTCTGCTTTTTCTTTTTCAAGACAGACAATTCTTTCTGTTGTACCTTCACTTAATTCTTTAATATCGTTTCTTATATTTTGAACCTGAACTTTTAACTCAATCAGCAAATCGTGTTCTGTCTGTGTAAATTCTTTTTCTATCATTGTTTTATAAGTTTTAAATCCTGAATAATTATTTGTCCTTGTTCTTGTGCCGTTTGATAAATCTGTTGTATAACATCATCGCGTCCTTTTAAATAAATGTTATTTAGAAACCTTTGTCCCCAAATTAAATACCAAGTTTCCACAACAAAAGTAAAAATAAGGCAAATGCCGACCACTATAATAATCCACTTATAAATCTTTTTTCTTCTTGTCCAGTTGTTTTGAAATTCGTCCATATCATTAATCACTTGTTGCTAATTTTCTCCAAGCACTTCCATTATAATAATAAATTCGACCATCGCCAGAAGCTATTAACATTCCATTTGAAGCAATCGTTGGAGATACTCTCGGCACTAATTTAAGAACTCCGTTAATTTGCAGTTCCCCTGTGGCAAAATCGCCATAGATTAAAGGTGTGGCTGTATTAGAGTTTGCGATATATAACTTATTGCTTGTTGTTTCGTTATATCCTACGTTATATCCTATAAAAACGTTGCTTGACCCAGTGAGATTATTGTATCCAGTGCTTTCTCCGATGAAAGTATTACTGCTTCCCGATTGAGTTAATCTTCCTGCATTACCTCCTATGTAAGTATTAAAACTTCCTGTATTTTTAGGAGAATTTGCTCCAAAACCAGCATAATTTCCTACATAAGTATTATCTGTTCCAGTTGTTAAATAATATCCTGCCTGAAAGCCAATTAAATTATTTCTGTCTCCTGTAGTCCAGTATCCTGAATTAAATCCAAAAAAGTTAGAATTAGTTGTCCCTGTTGCAACATAACCAGAATAATTTCCAACAGCCGTGTTATAACCTCCTGAAGTCAAAGCAGCTAATGAAGCAAAACCTAAACCTACATTATTAGTTCCTGTCACTGCGGCACTATAAAATCCCCCGCTATAAGTTCCTAAAAAGTTATTTTTAGTTCCCGTCCTATTATTTATTCCTGCTGCTGCTCCTACAAATGTATTATTTGAATTTTTGTTATAATATCCTGTTGTTACTCCTACAAATGTGTTATTTTCTCCTGTTGCTCCCTGTTCTCCAGAAACTGCACCCAAATAAGTATTTCCTCCTCCAGTAGTATTATATTGTCCTGCGTGATGTCCTGCAAAAAAAAGTTGTCCTCCAGTAAGATTTTGTTCTCCTGCCTGCATCCCAATAAAAACATTGCCATCTTGAGTTGCTTGATAAACTCCTGTATCTCCTCCTAAAAATATATTATAACTTCCTGTGGTAGTCCAAAGACCTGCGGCTTCGCCAATAAAAGTATTGCCAGAACCTGTGGTGATTGCTTTCCCCGCTACATTTCCAACAAAAGTATTATAAGCACTTGTTGTTGAATTTTGTCCAGCAAAATTGCCAACATAAGTATTTCCATATCCTGTTGTTAATTCACTTCCTGCAAGAGACCCGATTCCCATATTATAATATCCATCAGTATTTTTATATAACGCTTTATATCCTATTCCCACTAAATAATCAGTTGTGCTATTGGTATATCCAGCTTCCTCTCCAAAAAAAGTATTAAAACTTGCCGTAGTAAGAGAATAACCTGCCTTATTGCCGATAATGGTATTATATAAACCTGTGGTAAGAGAATTGCCAGCTTTACTTCCTGCTAAATAATTAGTGGCAGAACCTACTGCTCCTCCTCCTCCAAATCCTACAGGGAGATTATAATAATTGTTTATTGTGCTACCTAAAAACCCTGCTCCTATAGCAATTAAAAAAGCGAGGGAATATACTAAAATTTTTTGTTTCATATTATTGGTTTCCTTTATAATAATTATAAATCTTCCAATTCGTCCCGTTGGAAGTTAAAGTAAATACTTCGTTAGGAATATAACTTTTAAGATGAATATCTCCAGAAGAATATCCATCTATTGTTTCTGCTCCTGGTGGGTTAATCTGAACATAATAACCTGTGTCAGTTGAAACATTTTTAATGATTATAGATTTTCCTGAATTTCCAACTGCTGTAGGTAATGTCATTATTATATATCCTGATGTGGCATTTACTTCATAAGCCACATTATAAGAAGTAATAGTAGTATTTGTGGAAACTTCAGTTACAGAAAATATACTACCACCTACCACAAATTCCAAAGCCGTTTCATCTGAATTGACTGCCAATATTTTACCTGTTTCTCCTTCATAAGAAGAAGGAGCATCATATAATTGATAAAAAAATCTTGCTGTACTTCCTCCTCCTTCTTTATAAGAAGGAGGAATTTCTTGGATATTTATTATATTACTAAAAACTTTTTTGTTTTTAGGTTCTGTTTTTGTTTTATTTTCCATATTTTTTATTATGTTAATTATTATTGACTTTTTTATAATATTAATAATGTGTTAATAAATGGCTATTGACAAATAATTTTGATGGGTATATTATCAAAGTATAATCATTGGTTTAGCAATGTATATAACATTACCTTTTAAGGGACTGCTTACTTGCTAAACCAAGTAGGCAGTTTTATTTTGATATTTTGATTATGTGGCTAATTAGTCTATTATTATTCCAAGATTATATTCAATGGGGAACAATTATTCCTATAATATTTTTTATTGGATTGATTATCTATTTTTTAATAAAGCAGTATGCGCAAGATGAAAAGATAAAAAGGGAACAGGAAGAAAAAAGAAATCATTGAAAAACTTTATTTATCTTTTCTTGAATTTTTTGCGATTCTTTTGTTTTTGTTTCTGGCAATAATGTTTTATCGGTTTGTATTCTAATTAAATTACTTCTTAATTCCTCCAATTCTTTTTGTTTTTCATAAGCCCTCTTTTGTCCCTCAATAGTTTGGTCTATTGGGGTTATTTTTATTCCTCCCAATACATCAATCAAAACTGGCAAAGTTTTTCTGACATATCCATTAGCGTCTGGTCTGTTTTGCAATAATGCTTTAACTTTTTCCCAAGAATATCCAAACGGAGCTAAAGAAGGAACAATTTGTCTTATCAGATAAGTTGACCATTTTGATACTTTTTCTCCTTGAGTGTCTGTTCTCATAACAATATCTTTTCCAGTAAAAGAATCTCTATTAGTAAGCATTGCCGACATCATATTTAAAAATGGAGAACTTGGAGTAATGCTATGCGATTCTAAAATATTAAAAGGCAAAATATATTGCAAATCAACATATTGTCCCCTACTATATTTATCTTTTACTGGCAATCTTAATGTTGTTCCCTGTTGTATCCAATCTGGTGTTACATCTAATTCTTTTTGTCTTTCTTGTGGTGTTTCTCCCATAGGATTCATTTGTTGAATACCACTTAAAATTTTAAAATAAGCACTTAATTTGTCTGGTCTTTCCAATAGAGTCTTGGCAAGCGGTTTTGAAACTCCATAAGTAAAAGAAATGAAAGGAATTCCTACTGGGCTTTTTCTTAACCAGGCAACTGCTTCTGGAACTTCCGAATAATCCACTAAATAAAAATTGGCTCTTTGCAGTGCTTTTTGAGGAGTTAACCCATCTTCTGTAACTCCTTTAATAAAATTAGCAAGTTTAAAAAATTTATCTTGGCTTCCATAGAAATTTTTAACAGCATTATTAAATGAGCCAATCTTTCCAAAAAATTGACTAACCAATCCCTTGTTCTCCCTATAAAATTTACTTGCTCTTTGGGTTAATTCTGCCGCTTGTTGAGTTGAAATTTCTAATCCTTCTTTGCGAGCCATTTGATATAACGAACCTTTGGTTATTAACTCATTAGCGGTTTTAGCATAAATATCCAATCTATGAGGTGAAACTCCTCCCAACGGATTAAGAATAAAGAAGTTAGTCAAATCGTTTCTTGAAATAGTTGAAGGATTATATGCTGTTTTAAAAGTTTTCCAGGTAGTAAGTGCTTTGTTATACATCTGTTCAACTGCACCTGGTATCTTGCGTATTTCTACAACCGCTTTATATTCTGAAGCAGGCAAAAACTTTCCAGCTAAATCTCCCAATGCCTTATCTTCTGAAAGTTGCAACCAACCTGGTTTTGGCTCTTCACTTGCTAATTTTGATACATCTTTAAAAAATTTCTGTCTTGTTTCTGTTATGTTTAATTGAATCAATCTTTTTGCCGCTGGATAACCTGCTTCCTCAATCCTTGTCCCTTTAGCTAATGATTCTGCTTCTGTTAAAATCCTTTTTTTAAATGGTTCTTTCGGGATACTAACTGCTCTTGATCCAAATGCTTGTTTTATTATTCCTTCTTCTGTGGGTGGAAATTCATAATCCGTATAAAGGCGAGGAAAATATGTTCCTTTATTCGCTTGGAATGTTTCTGGATTTAAGAGTTTGGGATTCAATTTTGATATTGATTCTCCCACTCTATCCAATTCTTGCCTTATGGGTTCAGCCAAAGTTCTTATTTCATCTCTTGTTGTGATTCCTCCTTTTATTACCTGTGTTATTCTCTGCTGAATTGCCGATGGTTTTTCAATAACATCGGAAACTAATTTGCTAACTTTTTCTGTTGCCAAAGATTCTTCAACTTTTCTGGCAATATCTAAATTTTTAAACGCTTCAGTTTGCCCATAACGGGTTAAAAATGCTCTGCCTAACATATTCCCTACTTTTTGAACTGCAGGTATTTCTTCGGCTAACGACTTTGCTCCAATTTTTATTCCTTCTCCTATTTTTTCTGTTGTTTTGGCAACTGCACCTATTTTTCCTAATGCGAATAATGGGTCTAAAAATATATCTCCAGCTATCCCAATAGTAGTGACTGGCAATTCTCTTATAAAATTACCGAATACGCTTGTTGAGGGAGTATATTGCCCAGTTAACAATCCCCCTTGTCCAGTTTCACTTCCTACTCTTCTTAAAAGTTCTATGTTGGATTTTTGTTCTTTTATTCCTCCTATTAACCCTGAAGTAGAAGTTGGTTTTAATACTCCTATTTTCTCTAATCCTTTTTCAGCTAATCCAGTTACTGCTTGTTGCCCAGCAGATAAAATTCTTCCAGCAGTTCCAATCGCTCCGCCAAAACTCTTGATAGTTTTCTTAAAAATTCCTTCTTTATTCTCTTGGGGTGTAATTAAATTAGAAAATCTGTTTAATTGAGGTTGAGCAATAACATTAGAAAATCTATTCACTCCAGGAAGCGTTATCGGTTGATTGATTAAGTTTTCAAATCTATTAGCCATTAAATATACGGAGCAATATCAAAATTATATTGCTGTTTAGATTGTTCTATAATTTGTTGCCTTACAGCTTCCCAATCTCCCCATCTTTGCCTTACTTGGTCTATTGCCGCTTTCGCATCATTGATAATTCCTAACTGGTCAGCAGATAAATCGCTTTTAGTTGTCACCATTTGCGGTTTCATTCCTGCTGGCAAGTTGTTAATTTCTTCTTGTCTTAAATATGATTGCTGGGGAAAAGAAGCAAAGAAATTTGATTGTGTTCCTCCATTAGCAATAAATTTTCTCAATCCCTCTTGATAAGTTTGAGCTGAAACAAATCCGTCCGTTCCCTTTTTTCCTTGTAAGTATTGTTCAACAGCAATATCTCTTTTTTCTGATTTTGTTACTTCTATTTCTTCCTTTTTTATCTGTCCGGACAATATAGCCAAATTATCTGAATATGAAGGAGAATTATAATCTAATGCCATTATTTTTCTTGCCAAATCTCCTTGTCCATTATTTATAGCAACTACAGAAAGTTGTTGAGCATAATTTAGCATATCTTTTTTATCCTGGTATATCCTATCATCTGCTTCCTGTTGCTGATCAATAATTTGTTGTTGTTCTTTAGAAGCCCAATCATAAACATAACCTCTTATTTCCTTTTGATAATTATATAATCTATCTTCATAATCTGATTGAATTTTAAATAAAGTATTAACTTTTTCTTGAGCTACTTCCAAATTTCCTTGAGCTATCGCCAATTGAGTTTGAATAGGAAGAGATTTTATAGCTGCTTGCCTTGTAATTTCCTGTTGCTGGTTTCCTAAAAATGTTCCGGTAATATCCCTTCCTCCTGCTTGTTGTTCCAATGTTAATTGGGCTTCTTTGGCTTTATTTTGAATATCTGTAAGTTGAGCAGTTAAATCATTAACTTCTTTTTGTTTTCCTTCTATACCAGCTTGTTCTTCAAATGATTTATAAGTTTCTGTTAAATCTTTTGGTTTTTCTATTGTAGATAAAGTATTTTTAAGCCAAGATGGCATTGTACTTATATTCGCCCCTAAAAGTCCTGAATAATCAGTTGCATCTTGATTGAGAGAAGGAATAGTTATCTTAGTTTGATTTTCTGCAATAGATGAAGTAGAAATATTATCATTTTTTTTTACTTGTCCTCTTAATAATCCAAGTAATTGCAAATTTTGGTCTGCTGTTCCCATATAATTAGAAATGCCATATTGAGAAGCTAATTTAACCCTTGAAGCATAATCTGATGTTTGACCAACTGATTTTAAATAATCTACTATTGAATTTCCTGTATAAGAAGAATTTCCAAATTGAGTTTGAGGAACATTAGTTAAAAGAGGGTTTTGAGTTTGTCCAGTCGCAGGATAATAAATTTGAGGTGTTGGCGCAGGTTGGATATTAGGATCTATCGCTTTATATTTGGTAAGAGCCGAAGGATCTTGATACAAACTTGGATTTGTATAAAGTTGATTACCAGTTAATCCCAAAGAAGGAGCAATTTGTTCTGCTAACGCTAATTTATAATCTCTCAAAGCATCGTTAAACCCAGCTCCTCCTGGGGAGTAGTAATTTATGGTATTTATCGCCCCATATCCAGACATATCAGGACCCCATACCTTTCCTAACGATTCAATTCTTTGTTTTTCCGCTTCCCAATTAGATTTCCATCCTTGAAGTTGATTATAAAGAGGAGAACCTTTGGGAATTACATCTTCATTGGTAAATGTTTTTCCTAAAAAATTGTAAGTATTCGGCATATTATTTGATATTCCACTTTATTTCTTTATAAATTTTAATTACTTCTTTTAAAAAATCAGTGATATCTGAATTAGTTTGAGTTCCTGAATTTAGTTTGCTTTCAAAATTGGAAATATCATAATTAGATTTTTTATTTAAAATATTTATTTTTCCATTTTCAAATTCCCAACTATAACCAGTCATTATCTTTTTGGCTTTATCATCATTATTATTTATCGTTATTGAAATATCTGATGATTTTAATTCCATTATACATTATCAATTAAGGTATAACTATTACCAACATATAAATATCTTGTACCTGCTCCATTATAATTAGCGATTGCAAAAGAAATAAATTCATTCCAATCAAGATGAGTAGAAATAGTAGCTTTTAAAACATCATTAATATAAAATTCAAGAGCTGAACCAGTAAAATTTATTCTATAAATATTATAATTAGTTAAAGTAATTCCAGTTATTGCATCAGATTTTACTTGTGTTACACCATCACAAGAAGAAGCATATAAATTTCCAGATCTATCTACAATAAATCCTACATGAGAACTGGTCAGTACTCCATTTAATAAACCAGTAACCTCGCTTGCTCTTCCCCAAAATATTTCATTTTGAGTAGAATTACTTACTTTTACATAACATATAAATTGACCTATTGATGATGATATACCTGGTGCTACAGAAACAAGAGTCGAAAAACTTGCATTATCACCAGTAGCTAAAACTGTATTTTCTAAATATCTCGTTACACTTCCTCCACCAGTTGCCGCAGTAGATGTTAATCCATCACTATTAGACCCTATAAAAATATTGCTCTTGAATAACGTATTTAATCTTGCTTCTGCCAAAGTAGCAGCCGTATTTATAAAAGTACCTCCTGTAATTGTGATATCTGTGAAATAAGCTACTCCTGTTTTCAATATTTTTGCTGTGGCAGAACCTATTGTTGTCGCTCCCCACCAAGCGTTTCCTTCTGTGTCAACGTGGAAAGAATTGGCAGTTATACTATTTGGAATATCTAAAGATCCAATATCCACGTTTCCTCTGAAATCTCCTTCATTAAATTCTACATTTCCATCAGAATTTATTTTCCATCCTGAAATTCCCACAGAATAATTAGGACTTTGCATAAATCCTTCTTGCTGAATTATTTGTTTTGTTTCAATAATAGTATTAGAATACTGATTTTTTGAAATTAATCCATTTAATTCATCAATTTGATTTTGCAGATCAACTATTTTTTGCTCTAATTCATCTTGTGGCATATTTAATATCCTTGTGAAGGCAGTTCTTCATATTTTATTTTATATCCTGTAAATTCTGTTCCTCCTTTTATCTCAAATCTTAATTGTATTTCTTTAAAAGTTGGAAGAACAGCCCAAGTTCCTTCAATACAATTTGCTTGATAAGATAAAGCATTATCGGTTGAATCTGAAAATATTTGAGTCCATGATGTTTCTTCATCTTTTCTATATTTCATTACTACTTGTCCCGTAGAAGATAAAGATGAATAAAAAGCTGATACTCCCATTAATCGTTTTTCTTTAGAATTATCATCTCCATTAAATTTAAAAGTTTCTATAATTCCTGATTGTCCAGAAAAATCATTAATGGATGATATAAATTCTGTCGTTTTATTGGTATCAGAATTTATAAAAGATATAATATTCTTTTCATCTTGTTCGTAAGTTCCTAATATATTTTCTAATATCTCAAAATCATTATTATTTGTCTGCCCATTTATTCCTCTGGCTGATGTAAAATCAAGAGTTTTATAAATTGAAAACGTCATCGGATTTACAGGTTCATTCCTTCCATATCTGGCTATTGCATATTCATAATAGCTAGCATAAGTTCCATCTGGTTTAGTTCCCGTAATAATAAAATATATAAATCCTTCACGAGATTTTACTTTAGAAGCTCCTTTAATATATGCATAAATTTTTGCTCTATCCGGTCTGGCTGAATAAGTAAAAGCTGTGGAAAAATCTAATCCTCCAGCATATTTTTTAATTTTCAAAGTTCTGGCATTTCCTGAATTTATAATGGCATATAATATTCCTTCTAATATTCCTCCTCCAGAAACATCTCCATATCCTATATTCAAAATTTCTGTAAAAGTGGTATTTGCCACTCCATCCCAAAGATATGCTTTAGACACCGTTACAGAAGAAGTACATATAATCGCCAATAAATTTCCGAATGGAACTATTTGAACTGGTGTCTGTTCTGCTGGAATTAAAATCTTCTGAGTTAAAGTATCAGCAACAGGATCAATCTCATAAATATAATTATTAACATCCCAACCATAAATCCTTCCTTGCCAAATAGTGCCTCCTTTTAATCCTCCTGTCATTGCCTTCCAAGTTCCATTCATTGTATTCCCTGCTATTGTATATTTAGCAATATAATCAGTACCTCCATCCATAAACAACACATTATTTATTGAGGCGAATAAACTATCTCCAGCCCTGAAAGTTGTATTTGAAATGGTACTAACTGCCATTGTTCCCCACATTCCAGTTAAAGTACAAGATTTTGTCCATATAGTAGTATCTTTATCTGTGGCATTATTCTGTCCTAAAGCATAAAGAGTTCCTCCTGATATGATTACTTTAGTAACATAGTTATTAACATTATATCCACAGGCATTTTCAGATTGATTATTAACAACTTGTTTTAATGATTTCCCATCTCCCACTTTTAAATTTTCTGTATAATAAATACCACTTGCCAAAATGCTATGGGGATCATTAACCATTCCAGACCAGAAATTTATCTGTTTTATTTCTTTGATATTTCCTTGTCTTGGCATTATTTACAATTATGAATAACAGGAGACATTCTTCTTGGTCTATCTTTTTCTTTTGAACCATATCTTTCAACTATTTTTTGTTTTGCCAATTGCATATCCCTGAATAATGTTTCTGTATTATGAAGATTATGATCTCTTGCCCATTCATAGGCTGGTTTTAAATATAAAAAATCGTGGCATAATCCGTCTATGCCAGCTATTTGAGAAGTTGAAGAAGCTGAAAAATAAGTAGCTTCTCTATCTATATATAATTTCAATCCTGAAGTTTTACTATAATTAGGAATAGGATCTAATGATATAGTCGTTCCATATTTTCTATATTTTGTAGGTGTACCTTGAGTATCTTGCCCATCCAAAAACCCAGAAACATTATCTTCTGGGTCTGTTAAAGGATCAACAGGGTCAATAACCGAATATATCCCATCTGAAGAAGCCAATGTTACTCTAATAATGCCTAATGTAAGATTTCCTCCGCTATCTTTTGAAAAATCATAAGTTCTTGTACCTGAAACAATATCATTGCTTATTACTGGCTCATTTGAATTAGAATCAAAATTCCATCCAGATTTTGATACTTTAAAAATAACGGAAAGGGCTTCATCTAATGCCAAATTTATTTTGGCTGTTTTCTGGGTTAAAGGAAATTTATTATTATCAGTCCCAACAGCTTGATCTAACATTTCTATTAAACCAGTTTTATTAATAGAATCTGAAAATTCAATAGACATTTAATATTCTCCACCGTAAATTCTTATATTATCCTTTAAATTTTCTGATGTATTTTTACCTAACCATTTGTAGGAAGGAAATTGTCTTATCCAATATAAATCTTCTTTAGTAAAGGCGATTTTATCCAAATCTATATCTTTTAATATAGCAATAATTTCTTTTCTTATTTTAGGCAATAACATTACCATTTTGGTTATTTTTTTTAATGGTCTCCATTTCTCATTCCTCATTTCCTCATAATCTCTCTCAATTAAAATATCAACCAATCTACTTACTTCTTTTATCGCAGAAAATCCTTTTAATTTTGATTTATCTAATAAAGGAAGGACATCTTGAACTCTATTTTTATAAGCTGAATCGTATTCCAAAATTAAAGAAATAATATCAATTACAATCGGATTAAATTTTACTTTTAATACTCTTCTTATTTCTTTAATAGGATTTGACCAATATTCATCTTTTAACAACATACGGAAAAGTTTGAAAAAACGTTCTGAATATTCTATAAAAACTTGTTTGTTTAAATACAAATAAATTAAAATTATTACTTTTCCGAATAAATTTTGTTTGTTAAAATTCTTTAAAATCAGAATAAATAAATGTTTATAAGCTGTGATAGAATTTACAGTTTCACTATCTGCATAAGAAGTTAAAGGTTCTTTCTTTTCTTTAACATAAGTTCTGATAGTTCCATCATCCATCAATTTTGTATCTATTATTTCTCCTCCTATATTTCCTTTTGAATTTCCCTCTTTTATAATATTTTCATCTGAAAAAGGAATATCTCTTTTTATTTTAGATAATATTTCATGTTGTTTCTCAAATGCCAGCTTACTTGTTAGTATTTCGTAAAATTCAAGAAAAATCATTTTGCTTATTTTCCATAAATTCAACTTTAATTATTTTGGGGATTGGAGTTTCTATCATAAAGTCCCTATTATATTTATGGCAAAGTTCTCTATACTCTTTTAAAAACTTTTCAGAAATTTCAGTTTCTAATTTGTTTTCTTCCATAAATTTTTCCTATGAGGAGGGTTTAACCTCGCTGAAAAACCCTCCTCGTAAGCGAGGTTACATTATTCTTTTCTTCTATAAGAGAAAAATAATACTGATTGGTCTGTAGTACCGCTTGAAACTATCTGCAAAGTATTACTTGCAGAAAGAACATTATTAGTAAGAGCAGATGTTGATACGCAAGTAGTTCCTCTACTGGTTGTTCCGCTTCCTGTCATAGTAATTGCGACAACCGTTCCTCCAGTTGAGACCAAAGTAACAACAGTATTTGTTTGTCCTGTTGTAACTGCCCAAGCTGTCACAATCTTCATATCAAATCCAATGGGGTTTCTGAAAATATGTTTATATACAACTCCAGTCGCCTGAACCCCAACCACAGAACAGGTAAGTAATTCTTCTCCTACTTGAAAACCACCAGCAGTCACTTTACCATAAATGTTTGGATTTAAAGCATTAGGTTGTGCCATTATTATTTATCTTTTCCACCTTAAAGAGAATTTAATTTTTTAAGCAATTCTCCTTCTTTTTGGGCATATTTTTCAGGGTTTCTGTTTTCATATGTTTCCATTAAGATTCTAAATTGCTTTTTAGCTTCTGATTCTTCAGCTACGACCTCTGTTGAAGAATCTGCCGGATTATCCTGAATAGATTCAATAATTGGTTTAATTATTTTCTTTTTTCTTGGCATATTGATATTTCTCCATTTTTGAGGAGAAAAGAGCAAGTAAAATGTGGTGGGACATTTTGCTTACTCTACCCTCCCCAAAAAATGGGAAGGTTAAGGTTAAGCAGTTACAGTAATATCAACAACTAATGCGGCTTTTACACTCCAAAGTTTAAATCCGACATAAGCATAAGTTACAACCTCCATACCTGTTTTACCTGAAACTTGTTTCTCTTCAGTTCTTACACCTCTTGGCGCTGCATAAGTAGCAACCCCTTTTACTCCAAATACTCTATGGCCTGAATTAGTAACAGCAACTGTTCCAATCGTATCTGAAACAAAAGTACTATCTTTGACCACATAAATATCAATTCCCATCATTCTGGTCATAAATCCATTGTTTAAAGCAGAATCAGCAAAAGAAAATCCATTCGTAGATTGAGCTATTGAGAATCCAACAGTATCCGCAGCCTCAATCACCAAAAATAAACCTCTGTAAGTATCAGCATATCCTGAAACTTTTGATAGAAGATTAGCTAAAATTGTAAGAATATTGCTTGCTGTGGTAAAACCTCCAGATGGCGTAGAATAAGTTCCAGTTCCATCTTCACATAAATTATTTAATACAAAATAATCTATCTGATAAGCTATGGCATAAGATTGTTCATCAATTCTATCAGAAAACATATCAAAATTTGACAATAAATTTTCAAAGTCGTAAATATGTTCTGCATATTTTACCTCTTGATTTACTGTCAAAGTATCATCAGTCGTATAGAAAGTAGAAACGCTATAAGTTCCAGTTATTGCACCAATAGTTGCAGTAGGTTGATTACCATAAGGATTTTGAATTGTCAATGTATCAGTCCTATCAACTTGGCATACTTTTTCTGCTACCAAAGCATATCTTAATGATTTATCTAATGTGGCTTGCCTATATTTATCACGATAGGTCTTTGTAGATAATGAATTAGCACTCATAATAGTAGGATTAAGTTTATAATTCCCACCCTAAAGCAAGACCCACCTGATTTCCTTTATTGGGATAATCCCCTGCTTTTTCTTTTAGCTTCTAAACGAGCTTCAGCCAAAGAATCAATATCTTTTTCTTCTGGAAGAATATTCCTCTCTGATTGCCTTATAAGTTCTTCTGGAGTAATTCTTGGGGAATTTCTCCTTGAAGAACCCATATTTGCAACTTGTTCAGATTTTCTATATTCATCCTTTACTTTAAGAATTGCTTTGACTTCAGGCATTTTTAAAGCAGAAGTAATATCAATGTTATGCGACCTTGCATAAATAACAACTTCATTAACATCTTCATCTGGAACATTGGCTTTAACAAGAGAATAAAGTTCTGTTCTGGTAATATCGGATGTTCCTTTTACATTCTCTTCTTTTGGTTTTTCCTTTATTATCCATTTTCCTGTTTTTTTATCTCTTTCAAAACCCTTTGCCTTTTTTAATTGCTCGTATAGTTCCTGATTTTTCTTTTTAAGTTCTTCTATATCTTCTATATTTTCGGGTTCATCAGGTTTATCTTCTGGCAACCCGTATTCTTTAGGAACTTCTTCGGTTGTTTCAGGCACAACTTCTGCCTCCTCGTTTTGAGAGTCGAGGTTCTCAATGTTTTCATTTTCCATAATTTTAAAAGCTTTGGATAGCTCAATTGCCCTTTAAGAGAGGCTACTCAATTGGTTTGTATTTCATAATTATTTTGATGAATCTTTTTTCTTATCTTCTTCTGAAACTTCTTTTTTAGTAGCCAGAATATATAATTGGCTTAATTGCTGTTCTATGTGGAATATTAATGTATTTCTGGCAAATAAATTAGAATAAACTTGAAATGTTTCATAAGAAGTTATTTTACTTCTATCCGGTATTTCTAATATTTCTTCAAATTTTATTTTCTGTGAACCTTTCCCCTCTAAAATACTTAATTGCTGTTCCAAATATTCAATCACCATTTTTCTTGCATAAATGTGAGGCAAAGCTTCTTCGGGAAGTTTATCATCTATTTTTATAGTCATCCATAAATCAATTTCATTATGCAAAGGAGCATCTGGCTCTAATTCTGGCAAAAACACTCTTCTTAATAATTTTAAGGCATCCTTTGTCAAATTCATTTTAATCAAACTTTGGTCTACTACAGATAAAGGCATTTGCAAAAATGATTTTCTAATTGCTTTCAAAAGGTCAAGATTTCCGAAAGTATTTTTGATAAGATTAATTTCTATATCATCATATCTTAATTGTTGTTCTGGCATATTATTTTTTCTTTTTCTTTTTTTTACCTCGTCTGGCTACACTTAAAGCAATAGCTATTGCCTGTTTTCTTGGCTTTCCGTGAGCCATTTCTGTTTTAATATTTCTTCCTATATTTTTTTTCCCTTTTAATAATGGCATATTATTGTTTTATTGGTTGTTGAAATCCAACTGGCGACCCACCTGCTCCCATCATAGCTGGCACAGTTGGTTTATTATTTGCTGGTATTTCCAAAGGAGATATATTGCCAGCAGTTTCCAAAATCTTATTAAAGATATAATTTCCTTGAGGAGTTTGTAAAATCATTTGTCCGGCCGGAGAAGCAATAGTTTGAAATACAGAAGATAATGTTTCCAAAATAGCTTGTTTATTTGAACTTTCTCCTGATATCTCAATCTCTAAATTCCATTCCAAATCCTTAAATTCCTCTTTCCAATTTATTTCAGATGGAGAATAAAATCTGTTACTTCCCATATTATCCAATTCTTCTTGGATATTAGATTGCTCATTAGAAAAAGCTTCTTCATATTGTTCAGAAGTAGGAAATTTCCTTTGAATTACAGATTGAATTAATTTTTGATTTGTACGCTTTATACTTTCATTTTTAATATATTTTTTGTCTATTTTATCTATTCCATAAGCATCTAAATTGGCCACTATTTCGTCTGAATTATTTAATTGCTTCTTTAAATAAGGAATTATAAATTTTCTCATCATTTCTTCTAAATAAAGTGCTTTATTCTCAACCATTATCTCAAAATTACTATGACTTTCTTGCTGAATAACTAATGCTTGTCTAAAAGCTGTTCCAGATGGCATATTCTCTCCTCGCATAATATCTGGAGTAGATGATATATTTTGAGCTAAAACTTCCCATTGATTTTTAAAATTAAGCAAAGCTGTAATATCATTGGTTGTATTGGCTATTTGAGTAATTCTCCCATCAGCTAAATCTTTATTCCATACCAAAATATCTCCTGTTTCTATCGCAGAAAGAACATTTTGATTGGCAAAATTAGGATCAGAAGTTTGATAAACAAGTTTAGAAGCAAGATCAAGATAATCTTTGATGGATTTCATAGTATGATTTGCCATCCATTGAGCTTCAAATAAATGTTTCACAGCCCCCATTCCCAAAGTATATCCCTCTGTTTTTAATAAATGAGTAATTAAATAAGGAGATTGTTTTTCTCTCCCAGAATAAAGAGTATAATCTTCAAAAGTATTTTTTTCCTTGGAAGCCAAATATGAAACGATATGCATTTGTTGAACATATTCTGAACTATCGTTTTCTTTTCCTGTTAAAAATGACAAAGGAAATAATCCGTGTACTTCATAAACTTTGATATAATCATCTTTTGTATCTCTATTTTGTTTATCCAATGTAGTTCTACTTTCTTTAGCAATAATCAGTTTTTCCACCAAATCTTGATCATAATTTTCATTCATTCTTAATTGAGAGGGTGTAAGTTCCATCACTTCAATAATAGGATTTGAATCAAAATCTATTGCATCTATTATTACCTTATTCCAAGAAACTACTTTCCAAAGCAATTCTCCATTTTTTTCAACAAATTTAACAATGGCAGAGCCATAAGAAGCAAGAGTTAATCCCCAATCATTAAGAAATTGTCCAAAATTGCTTTTTCTCATAAAATTCTGCAAAAGAACAGTAGTAAGAAAAGCAGGTATTATATCTTTCATTTTAGTAGCTTTTACTCTGATATCTTTCCTATCAATATCTGTAGCTCTAAACCAAATATTGCGAATAGCTATTACAATGTTAAAAAATGGCTTATCTCTTCCTAAACTATCAGTATCCCCAGAAGTATGTTTTGAATTAAGATAAGCATCTATTTTATTGATATCTTCATAAAGAGAAAAATCAACATACTTTGAAATAAGAGTAGTTCCTGAAATATAATCATCTTCACTTTTTCTGATTAATTCCCCTATTTTATTTTCCGTTCCTATGTTTGCTATTTTCATTTATTTTAATTATTTTTTTCAATAACATGAAAAGTAACATCAATCGTTCCTGTTGTTGCGATATAACATCCTGTTAAACAATGAACATTCCCCAAATTATGATAACCAATTGCTGGAGTAATAGTATTATTTACTATTGTTCCTGAAGCTGATGTATAATCATAAACTTTAACAGTTCCAGAGGAAGTGCTGTTAACATACATTCCTGCTACCCAACATTCTCCTCCAGCTACCGACCCTGAACCTGATAAGTGAATATATTTTGTTCTATAAGACATTTAATTTATCCACCATTATTTTTATTATCTTGATGAATTTATTATTTGTAAATTACTTTTAAATTTATTAGGATTTTCAACTTTATAATTTATATTATAAGACAAGGCATATCTAACAGCATCCATTGAATGAGAAAATTGATGTTCTGGGATATTAAGTATTTTTCCGTCTTTATCTGTTTCCCACAGATAATTCCTAAATTCTTTAATAAGGTCAATACTTCTCTTGGTCATTGATATTCTCTGTCTCTGAACAAATTGAATACCTGACCTAACACTATCTTTGCCTTTCTGGGAAGCCACAATGGGGATTCCATAACTCTTTATCTCATCTATACTCTTGGGTTCTGAACAATCAGCAACTACTATTGAAGTCGCCTGAGATTGTATAATATCCACAATTTGTTTATTAGATAATCCTTTAGAAAATGCTATTTCATCTAAAATATATCCACTATTGTATTTATAAATTGCTATTAAGGCGGAAGGATCGTTAGAATATCCAAAGTCCAATCCATATCGTTCCAATGATGCTTCGTGAGGAACTTCATCAATAATTTTCCAATCTTTATAAATCTTTCCTTCTAATTCTCCCAATAACCCCAAACCATAAACCTGCCACCAATCCTTACGATTTTTTCTTTGTTCTATGCTTGCTATAATTTCAGGACTTAATGCTTCGTTATCTTTGTAAGTTAAAACAACGGTTTCTGTATCTGTTCTTTTTGGAATAACATCTGTGAACAGCCAAAACTCATTGGTAGGATTATAATCTATGAAGATAATGTCTTTTGTCCTTACTTCTAATTCTTCAAAAGCATTAAAAGGAATATTATTAGCTTCATTTATAAACAATCTATCTCTTCTTGCTCCTCTTACCTTCTCCGGTTGATCTACTGAGAAGAACTCAATTTGGCTTCCTGTTTCAAAACTATAAATGTGATTTGTCTTATCCCATTGTTTATCTTTAAAATATCTATGTTCTTTCATTATCATCAAAAAATCCCTTTCTGCCCCTCTTCTTAAATGAGGAAAACTCTCTGATACAATGCTTGTTAAGGTAGGTTCTTCGTCTTTCTGAGCTAATGCTATCAGGTAAATGATAATACTAATTGTCTTGCTGGCACTCGTTCCCCCTTGCACTATCCTTATTCTCTTCTTCATTTCCATTATCTTTTTTGTTGCGGTAGTCAGTTGAAACATTGATTATCGGTATTGGATTAATTTTTTCTCCTCCGCTTGTAATATCAGATTGAGGATTGCCTTCTGCCATTCTCCATTGAATATCTCTGGGAATTGATTTTAACCATTCTAATTTCTCTTCTTCTGTAAGATTAGATAAATACTCTCTGACAAATTCTTTCAGAGTTTTTCCTTTTGGTCTTCCTTTAGGATTACCACTTATTCCTTCTTTAAATGTTCCATCTGAATTCCTGTTCAAATCCTGATTTTCAGGTTTATTTTTCATAATTATTTATTCAATAAAAAAACGCTCAAGCATAGACACCAAAATTAACCTTTTGATGGTTATACTTGAGCGTTCTGGTCGGCTGTTGTCAGTTTATATTATTCACCCCGTCGGGCTTATTGAACAATACAAACAGGTCAGCGTCAGAGTCGGCTCAATTAGTCTACTTTTAATGATATACCCTATTCTAAAAAAGTCAAGTGTCTCCTATTGTGGAAAACTATTTTTCAGCTATCTTTTCTAAAAACATTGTTATATCCTCTGGGCAATATCCGTGCGTTGTCTGGCAATGAACCAGAAACTTCGCAGTGAACCAGAAATAAGCGTTTAATGGAAAGTTATTCTCTCTCGGATGTTTTCTTGTAATTCCTTCTTCAAATTTAGTTTTGCAATAAATACATTTTCTCATTAGGCATAAACTTATCCAGAATTTTTGGAGAGGAGTGATATTCTTTGCCAAAACTTCCCATTCTTCTTTTTCTTTGTCAGTTAATTCTTCCCACTTTTTATTGTTCATAAATTTTCCCTTTCTTTATTCTATCCTCTTTTAAACTTAATTCTTTTATCTTGCCATTTTCCTTGCAGATAAAGCATTCTCCATTTTTCATATCAAAAAATCCTGTATTTAATAATAATTCAAAATCATCCTGATACTTGCGAAACATTATAAACATTGTACCTTCATTGGGAAAAACCTCTATTTTTATTGTTTCCATAATAAAAAATTAAATATTATGTTTTATTTTAATTCATTAACCAATCTCCATTGTCCTTGAATAAGATAACGACATCCATCCCATTTCATCTCAATCTTATATTTTGAATATTTATTTCTTATCGGTTCGCAATATGTTTTATTTTCCCAATAATGAAGAAATAAAACAATAGGAATAATTATAAAAAATGAAATAATAATATTTTTTAACATTTTGGAAAAAAATTTTGGATATTTATAAGTATTTTTATTATAATTAATATAAATAATAATCCGACAATCATTAAAACTAATTTTATGAATTGAATAAAATTAAGTTCTTCTTTAAAAAATCTCATTATAATTTTTCTTTATTAATTTGTAATTTATCACAAATATTATCCAATGTTTTTTTAATCCAACAAAAAAAGGGATTGATCGTTTCATTTTTTTGTCCCCATTCAGCTTCTGCTTTCCAATATCCTATTTTTTCGTCCAATCCACCTAACCAAAATTTAAAAATTTCGTTTAAAACGCTATAAACAATTCCCAATAAACCAATTACCCAAAGAGGATATTTATCCACAATAGCCCATTTTAAACCCACAATAGGTAATAAATATTGCAAAGGAATATAAGTTTGGATAAAAGAAATCCAACTATTGCCTCTTGATATTTTTAATCTATAATTAGAAAATAAATCAAACCATTTCTTTTTACTTATATTTTTGCTATTTAACCACTTCAAAAATAAACTTATCATTTTTATTTTTTAACCTTTTTAATCATCTTATCCATTTGTAATGAGTGGATTCAAGATGAGTTTCATTTATTTTTTCTTTTAATTTTTGGATTAAATCATTCCTATCCAATAAATGTTTTATTTTGGGTTCTTTTGCCAATGTTTCATAATCTATATCTTCGCAAGTTTCTACAATTTCAATTTTCTCTGACTTTCGTTTTGTATGATAAAAATATCCCCCTATAAGTTTTATTTTTTTATAAACCCTCGCATCGCCAGAAACCTCCGCATTGCCATAAACCCACGCATTGCCATAAACCCACGCATTGCCAGAAACCCCCGCATTGCCATAAACCCTCGCATCGCCAGAAACCCTCGCATTGCCAGAAACCCTCGCATTGCCATAAACCCCCGCATTGCCAGAAACCTCCGCATTGCCATAAACCCTCGCATTGCCAGAAACCCACGCATTGCCATAAACCCACGCATTGCTTTCTTGCGACAAGTTTTCCTCTTTTTCAATAAACCCTCCCTTATCACCCTTCTTCACATTTCCAAAATCCATTAACGCTTCTATTCGGTAAATTTTACCAAAATAATATTCTTTACTTTCACTTGTTAATTTATATTTTTTCATAGTTTTATTTTTTGGGCGTAGAGTGTAATTCCCATTACGATACGCCCTTTTAACTTTCTATCATTGAATAATAATCTTCTAAACTTTGGATATTAAATTTCCATAGCATACAATTATCGGCTTTGCCTTGTTTTCCTATTTCAGGATCAATGCCAGATAAATATTCTTTTCCTGTTGAAGGGCATTTATACATAAGAAAATAAGCGTCAACTCTAAATAATCCTTCGCTTTGAGGTATCAACCACAATTCATTTCCTTTTTCTGATTTATTTAATAATTTTCCTTTATTATTCAAAAATTCTCTTGGGGGGCAATAATTCATAGCTTGCGTTCTTTGGTCTATGTCTTGAATCGCCATTACCTCTTTAAAAGACATTTTTTTGCTGACGACTTTCTCCCATAAATCTTTGGGAAATTTAACTCCGTTTAAAGCATATATCCCCCAGCCATCAGGATATTGCAAAGCGATTCCTGTATCACTATGGAGCAAACCTCGTGTATTTCTTGATAACTTATTATGCTTTTCTGAAATCCAGCAAATATTCTCGTGAGGCAAATACCAGCCAGCATTCTTTGATACTTTCCATAAACCAGATAGATTTTTTGTTTCTTGCTCTAATCCGCATACATCCTTAAAAAACTCATAAAAAGCTAACCAATTAGCATCGTGTTGCCCATATCCTGAATCCTTCACAGAATCCCCCACAGAAGCCCCCACAGAATCCCCCACAGAATCCCACACAGAATCCCCCACAGAAGCCCCCACAGAATCCCCCACAGAATCCCACACAGA
>JAQTOC010000011.1 GCA_028713535.1 Candidatus Nanoarchaeia archaeon
CTATCTGGGTATTGTATGGGTATATCTCAATAAGTCCATGAGGGTGAGAGCGACCTATTATCCCCAGTAAACATCCGTTACGGAAGGGCTGAAATCTTTAATCCACTTTGGATAAAGAGAGTAAGCCTAATTTTTTAATATTTTTTATTTATTAGTATATACATATTAGACTAATATTTTGGTACTTTTCTATTTATTTTTTCAAAATACCTTCGGCACAGTAGAGTGTCCCAATAGACTTAAGATTAGGATCTGCTCCACAATTTATGACGGGTCCAACTTTAGGAGAGACATAATACTCAGCAGCACGTCCATCTTCTGGACACTCGAAAAGTATGTTTCCTTCTCCTTTTTGCAAGTTCTTGTCAAATTTGGTTGGCATTCCAAATTTATTTGCTGAATCTGGAGTTAAATAACAAGCGCCGATAAAAAGATTGTCTGAAGAACAAGCGCCTTTAACATAATCTATTGGTACTTCCTCAAATGTAATCTCTCCATTGTTTAATCTATGATTAAATCTCATGAAGAGTTCATTATCTTTCTCTACAAAATAAGCATCTAAACGTGTCTTGATTTCGGGGGTATGGATCCAGTCCTCGTCAAATCTATCACCTATATTCATATTATCATATATCTCATCTACTTCTTTCTTTGGAAGTTCTTCTCTCCTTCCGTTAAAAAGTTTTGTTTTACCTTGATGTGCGGAAATTATATTCTTAAAATAAATTAAAAATTGGTTTATGTTTGGTGTAAAATACCCCTTCTCTAAAACTGCTTTAATAGCATCTGCCTGAGTTAAAAGTTGAGATTCTTCTTCGCTATTGCTATCTCTGGCAATAATTGTATTTCTGTCTAGTATTATCATCTTTTCCAAAGGTATATGATCTGGAAAGATTAAATTACCCCAATCCAGAGTTATGTGTGATCCTACCATGGTTTTAACTAGGCTATTTTATTTATAAATCTTTTCATCTTGTTACTATTATTAAGATATTACAAATATAAATACATATTCTAAACTATCTATATTCCCGACAAACTCGAATAAGCCTTATAAACAAGGTTTGTTTTTTAGTTTTTAGTGGAATTAAACCTTCACTGAAATAAGAACCGAAAGGAATTGGAGGTAAATATGGTAAATAAACCTATTAAAAAATGGAGTTCTGGCAACTTTGAGGTTGCAATCTGGCTAAACCAGAAAGATAAAAACGGAGACAAAGTAGAATTTAAGACAGCAAGCCTTTCAAGGAGCTGGAAAAAGAAAGACGATGACACCTGGAGAAATGATGTAGTCAATCTTAGAAGAGTAGACATTCCAAAAGCTATTTTATTATTGCAAAAAGCTCAAGAAGAATTATATCTTAATGACAAGGAGGAAGAATAAAAATGGCAGAAAAAAAAGAGATCACGCTTAAGGACTTGCCAGGAGTTGGAGCTGCAACAGCAGAGAAATTAAATGAGGCTGGTTTTGAAGACTTGATGAGCTTGGCTGTTTCAAGCCCTGGAGAATTAGTCAATGTTGCTGGCGTAACTGAAGCCACTGCAAGAAAAATAATCAAAGCTGCAAGAGAAGGGCTTAACATGGGCTTTGAGTCTGGAGAAGACTTGTTAAAAAAACGAGAGTCTGTTGTTAAGATTACAACCGGAAGCAAGGAATTTGACAAAATTTTAGGCGGCGGAGTAGAAACAGGAGCAATAACTGAAGTTTATGGAGCTTATGGTTCTGGAAAAACCTCATTGGCGCATCAGTTATCTGTTAACGTTCAGCTTTCTAAAGAAAAAGGCGGAGCAGAGGGGATGGCTGTATGGATTGACACAGAAGGAACAATAAGACCGGAATATATAGTAAAACTTGCAAAGGTAAAAGGCTTAGAACCAAGCGAGGTTTTAAAAAATTTCAGGGGAGTAAGAGCTTTTAACTCAGACCACCAGATGTTGCTGTCTGAAAACGTAGAAAAACTGATTAAAGATGGATTGCCTGTTAAATTAGTTATTGTTGATTCTTTGATGGGACACTTCAGAAGTGATTTTTCAGGAAGAGGGCAGCTAGCTGATCGACAACAAAAACTAAACAAGCATCTACATGCACTGCTTAAATTGGCGCATACATATAACATAGCTGTTTATGTAACTAACCAGGTTATGTCAAAGCCAGATGTTTTCTTTGGAGATCCTACAGAAGCAATTGGCGGACACGTATTGGCTCACGCAAGCACTTACAGAGTTTACTTAAGAAGAGGGAAAAAAGGAACAAGAGTTGCAAAACTAGTTGATGCTCCTGCAATGCCGGATGCTGAGTGCATATTCAGCGTTACTGATGAAGGGATTCAGGATGTTTAGTTAAATTTTTATAGTTTCTTTATTTTCTATTTTTATGAGAACGGGCTTAGTTTTATTTTTATTAATTATTTTAATAATCCCAAGTGTTTATGCTCCATTAAGAAACCATTGGGATTTGCCTAATTTTGCAAGATATCCAGAGCTGCAAGTAAGAACAGAAGATATGCCAATTCATGATTTTTCAGAACCAAACAGGGTGACTTATTATTACAACAATATCGGAACTGTAATTCCATTTACAATTAACAATAAACTTCTTTACATTACTATCAAAAATGTTGATTATAATAATGAAGGAGACGAGTATGCTACTATTGAAATAAGTGATGGCGGGGATAGAAATGCGATTTATTTTGATTTGTATGAAAAGAATATCGTTGATGCAGATATCCTAGGAACAGAGTTAAGATTTATAGCACACAGCATTATAGACCACGATAATGTTGAATACTTGACTGTTGAACATATTGATAATTTTTTTAATCTGGGTTTTAAAAAAATTAATCTTTTAAGATTTAATTTGGTGGGTTTAAGTGTTTTTTGGGGGTTTTTTGAATAAGGATTTTTAATCCCAGATCTCAGAAACAGCTTTGAGAATATCTCTTGGTTTTTTTATTGTTGTTTTTTTCTTTTGGGAATGGCCCCAGCCGTAATCAACCAAGATTATGTGCTTTAACCCAGCCTTGATTCCGCTATTATAATCAACATCACGGTCGCCTATCAAAATAATGTCATTAACATCAAGATTGTCCTTTTGTATTAATTCTTTGATTGGGTTTGCTTTGTTAAGACGCTTACCATGAGTCTCTTTCCCGATTATTAAATCAAAATATTTTAAAATTTCAAACTTTTTTAGTTTTTGAACAATTTCGTCTTTGTATGCTGAAGAAACTAAGATTAACTTGTATTTCTTGCTTAGCTCTTCAATAACTTCCTTAATGCCCTTAAACAATCTTGATTCTTTTTTTAAGATCTCTTCCTTATAGATTATGTCTGCGGGCTCACGCTCTTTGATGGAAATACCTAAATTTCTATATGCTTCAGTAGATTTATATCCATAAATTTTTATGAATTCGGCAAGGTTTTTTATCGCTCTTTTATTTAATTTCTTGCAAATAATGTTATAGACTTCAAAGACATTCTGGAGAGAATCCACAATAACGCCGTCATAGTCAAAAATGATTAACTTAGCCATGGGAATAGTAAAAAACAAAGGTATAAATAATTTGCTTTTATGGGCTGGAGGATCAGAGTCAGATATTAAATTAAAAAATTAATTTTTATATTTATTTTTTATGGTATAATTTGTTATAGTCTTGTTAATAAAATAAATAATTATGATTAGAGAGAAGATATAAGCACAAATCTTGGCTAATGGTTCAGATAATCCCCCCAAATTAAAAAAATAATCTAAAATTAAGACAGCTATTTGTTGAAATGTAACAATAATTGCAACCATTAAACTAACTACAAGCCCATCATAACTTAATGGAATCCCTTTTTTATCTTTCTTTGTCAAATGTATTTTTCTCCGGTTTTTAAAATTCTTAATCTACCCAAATCTGATTTTTCCATTTTAAACAGCCCATTCAATAATGAAAACGTCTAGGTTTGGATTTATAACCAGGACCAAGCTCGACATTATATCTATTACTTCCCCAAAAGATTATTAATCCTCCAAAAGCCGCAATTAGAAGGCCTATAACCAACCCTATATACATTACTCCTTTAGAGTGCTTAGTCATAGCTAAATAAAACCCACCCATTACAATTGCACCTCCAATAAGAATTAGTATAAGTCCAAGGATCCAGGATCCAATCATCTTAATTCAGCTCTTTACTAAAAGTCCTAAACTCATTTTACATAATAGTATGATAGATTATTTAAATCTTATCTCTCCTCCTAATTTTTTATAAGGGTTCAGCGCCCCTACCAGGATTTGAACCTGGGCTAATTGGTCCGCAACCAATCGTTCTATCCAAGCTAGACTATAGGGGCACAGGAAACCAATATTTTACCAGTTTTTATACCTTATTAAAGCTCTATCAAAAACTTTATAAATGGTATATCTACCAGAACAACATGAAAAATGCCCTAAAATGCATATCATGCAACAAAGAGATAACCAATGACGGAGGCTCTACAAAGTTCATGTGCCCTAACTGCCATGAAACTGAAATCATAAGGTGCTCAAGTTGCAGAAAAACAGCAGCAAGGTACAAATGCAAAAACTGCGGTTTTGAGGGGCCTAACTAAGATGGCTGAAGTCATTGTCAAGTTAAAATGTGTTCTAGCAGACCCTGATGTTGATTTAGACGAAGCAAGGGAAAAAATAGAAAAGAATATAAAAAAACTCAAATTTAAGATTCTAGGCATTGAAACAGAAGATGTTGCTTTTGGAATAAAGGCAATCATTGTAAGGTTTGCAATGGATGAAAAAATAGGCAACTACGACAGCTTAGAGGAAGATTTAAAAGATCTGGATGAAGTAAGCAGTGTTGAGACACTGCAAGTTTCAAGAGCGTTTGGCTAAAATGGTCTTAAGCGAAGAAAAAATAAAGAGCATACAGAAAAAATTAGAGGGCTTGAGTGACGAAGCAAAAGAAAAAAAATTACAGGAAATTCTTTCTGGCATGACTGAAGACGAGGTTGCAGAAATAAGCGAGGGAAGATGCCCTTTCTGTCTCATAGGCAGTGGACAGACTGTTGCCCACAAAGTTTTTGAAAACAATGACGTAATGGCAATACTGGATATTAATCCTGCAAATAACGGACACGTTATTTTATTTCCAAAAAAACACTTTGGAGTTCTCGGACAGATAGATGATTTCTTAATAAGGGAGTTGTTCAGCGTTGCAAACAAGATAAGCATCGGAATATTTGAAGGGCTCAAGGCAGAAGGAACAAACATTTTTGTTGCAAACGGAAAAGTTGCCGGACAAAATGCACCGCATTTTTTAATCCATATAATTCCAAGATACAGTGATGACAAAATCTTATTCCAGTGGGATCCAAAAGAACTAGAGGAAGGAGACAAGATTGCCAGAAAAATAATTGAACATCTGCCAAAAGAAAAAAAAGAGGAAAAACTAACCAGAAAAAAAGCAGAAATAGAAGACTATGATGATTTCTTTCCTGGAAAGGCTTAAAAAGATTTATAAGTAAAAAGAGACAGTTTATTTTTATGCGTAAAAGAGGCCAGGTAACGTTATTTGTCATAATGGGTTTGATGATTGTAGTCATTGTTGCGCTATTTCTAATACTCAAGGGAAACATAAAAGGACAAACTGAGATTCCTGAAGAGTTTTCAAAGGTAAATGATTTTGTCCAAGGCTGTGTTGAAGACGTAGGAAGCAGAAGCATTGGGATTGTCAGCCTATTTGGAGGTTATTACCCCCCCAAGGAGAATATTGAAGGATTCACATATTTCAAAGAAAAATACATTACATTGGAAGAATTTGAAAAGAGTTTAAGCAACTATTTTAATGCCAATCTTGTTGGTTGCGTGTCTTTTGTGGAGTATGGAGGCTATGAAATCACAAGCAATAATGTTAATTCTGAATTTAGTATCAAAGACAACTCTGTTGAGCTTAAGGTAAATTATCCTTATACCCTCACAAAAGGAGGGAACAGCTTTGAATTTAACGAGGAATATGAAGCAGAATTTGATGAAAAATTAAAGGACATGTACGATACAGGAAATGATATTTACAATGAAGGCAAAAAACAAGAGTTCTGCATAAGCTGTATCATGTTCTTGATGCTGGAAAAGGATTTAAAAGTTGAAGTCTCTGATTTAAACAACAACACCTTATTCATGATATATGATGATAAATCCAAAAACGGAGAGGAAAATCTAATATATGTATTTGCAATATGAAAAAAATATTTGGTTTGGGGCTAGTATTAATTTTATGCTGTGGTTTTGTTAGTGCGGATATGTTTAAGGCTGCATTGATGGTTAGTGATGCTGGCATTGTCAGCGGGGATTTCAAGAATATTTTTGGCGGGATCGGTTTAATTTATAGTATTTCAAACATCGACACCGTTTCCAGTGCTATGATGATTGCTGGAAAATTAGCCCAGATGGGAAAGTATGAAGATGCTTCAAAGAACATAAACCAAATAGGAAGCTATGTTGGCACAGCAGAGGGAATATTAAATTCTGATGTAGAGGGAGCTGCAAAAAGCATACTTGGATTGCTTAGCCCAGAGATAGCAGGACAACTAGGCACAGCACAAAACATTGTTGATGAACTCTTTGAAAAATCTGAGGCTAAACCTAAAGAAAAACCAGAGGCTACTACCACTGCAATAGTTGACCTGTCTGGAGCTGCAACAAAAACCAACCAAAAGTATGATATTACGATTGATGAAGACCAATGTAATTTTATATTCTGGATAGACACCAAAGAAGGATTTTCTGGAGATACAATAAAAGGATGCAAGTTCAAAGGAGACAGCGCAGAAACTGCGTCAAAAGAACAGGCACTAACCCAATTAAACAAGGCACTTGGGTTCGATGAAAAAAATGGCATCACAAGGGTTGTAGATATGGACATTTATTTTAACGATGAAGAAAAGATACTTGAACTTGAATCAAACAAAGAAGGTGGAAAGGTTTACTTTAAGATAAATAATGAAGAGTATAAATATGAACAATTTTCAAAGACAAGCTTGTTCAGCTTTAAAATTAACGAAAAAAAACTTGAGATTGACCATATAAACCTGATTAATGTCAAGAATAAAAAATATATTTTTCCCAAGTACGAAGTAGAACCAAAGGGAGAGGAATGTAGCATATTCTATTATGGTTATTTTAACAGATTCAGTTGCAAGCAGGGAAGCATGACTTTAACAAACCTAAAAAGTGGAGAGACTAGGCAAATAACTTCTGAAAGTGGTTTGGTTATTGTTGAACTTCCTGGAGCAGGAAATCCAAGATTAAGAATCCCTGCAGGAGAAGAGATTTGTTTAAATGACAATTCATGCCAAAACTACTTTTTGGAAGATGAGAATGGATACACAGTAAGGGGCAACTTTGAGAACAAACTAGGCATAGAAAGGATTTGTGCTGGAAAATCTCGTGGGATTTCACTGCTAAAAGGAAATTTGTTTGTCCAAAAAGGGCAGGTAGGAGAACAATCCTGTTTTGAGCTTGATTACTTGGAAAATGAAAATGAGTTTGGAGAGTATTCATTAACTATGGATTCAGAAGGATATCAGTTATGCTTAAAGGACGGTAATAAAATAACTGGTGGGGCAACGATTTCTGAGGAAGCTCAAAAAATAACTGAGGAATGCGGCAAGGTTGTTGTTTCTAATAATGTAAAAATAACAAAATCTGGCATTCCAAAAAGCAAAGAGGAATTCAAAAAGAATTGCAATGATATTTATGCTAAAGTTATGGGTTGGGGTAAAGAAGATCTGGGAAAAGAAACAATGACTAGTGGAGAACTGGAAATACTTAAAGAAAATCTTTACAGGCGTGAAGGCCATATTTATGGGGGATGTACTTTCTCTACAGTTGTATGGGAAGGCAGGTGCGGGGAACAGGGAATTAAAAAGAACTACAGGCCTGAGGTGGATATATTGCTTAACTTCTGCGGATCCAGCGGAGAGACAGACATAATTGAGAATGAAAATTATTTCAAAGGTGAAAAAGACAATGCATTCTGTACATGCAGATATGGTGCAGGATTTTTATGCGATGATGCTGGTTTGGTGGACTCTGCAAAAGAAGATGGGTGTTACCTTGCAAAAACCACAACCAAAAAACAAACAACCACAAAAAAAACAAGCCAACCAAAACAGGAAATATTAGATCAGAATGAAATTGTTTGCTGCAAGATGGATGCTGATCCAAAAAGAGAGATTAAGGAAGAAGATATTGGAAATTATGCAGACTGGAGTAATATGGTAAATAACTGCAAGTCTGGTGATTTCATAATTGGAGGCAGCTGCAGAGTTGTTGCGACGACATACTTTAAACGAAACTACCTATGCCAATACAGAAAAGACTGCAAGTAATTCTAAATTAGATTAATTAAAAAATTTATAACCACGCTACTAAAGATAAATGTCAAAATCAATGCTATCAAAAATGCAGGTATAAAAGGAAAACCATCTTTTGTCCTGACTTTAGAAATTTTATGTTTCTTGAGAAGCTCAATCTGTTTTTTTGTTACAGAGGGGTTGTGTTTTGAATAAATAATTTTATTGCCTTTTTTTATTGTGCCTAATATCCAATCTCCTTCTGTCAGTTTTGAAACAGGAATTGTTTTTTCCATGCAGGATTTTTCAACAGCATGCATATACATCAAGAGATGATAGTAAACAAGAATAAGGGCTGCAACAATCCACAAGACAACTGCCATAAAACTTTCCAAAAAGAATGAAGATATAATCAATCCGATTGAAACAATGAAAACAAAGAGGATCTGAACCTTGTTTTTCTTGTATATCTCAAGGAATTTAGCCTTGAAGTCTTTGCGATGCTTTATTGACAAGTAAACCGCCCAGATTAAACCATAAATGGATGCCACAGCGACGAGTATCAGGATCAAGGATATAAGAAAATACTTTGTGGACCAGGCTCCATACAACGCTCCAAGGGCCATTAGTATTTTTGTATCTCCTCCTCCCCATTGTTTTGTGTAATAAAGAATCCCGCCTATTGAAAAGAAGATGCCAAACGCAATCAATCCATAAACAAAAAACATTATTTCTTTTGTCACAATCGAATAAATCAACCTTAATCCAAGACCGAGAGCAATCATCGTAAAACTGATTATGTTTGGAATTTCCTTTGTTTTAATGTCAAAATATGAAGCTAAAGCTAAGCCAATTACCCCAATCACTGCTAAAAGTAAAAATATCATCTCTTTTTGCTTGGTTTTTTATTGATTTCTATGAATACTTTCTTTGCTTCTTCTTTTCCAAAGTGGTATATCTTTTCTGCTTCTCTTTTTGCTTTTGGTGCAACTCTCTTTGCTTCTCTCACAGTTATTTTTACTGCTCTTTTTGCTCGTTCCTTATTCTGCTTGTTCATAAGTTTATTAAACAGTTTAATAATCTTTTTCATTTTCACCTCTACTTTTTTCTTTTATTATGGATATCAGTAAAGCAAATGCAAATAAAACAGCCAAAACAAAAAAGATCAATCCAAGAACAGGGATGCCCATGTAGAATGGAGGCATGTTTGCAAGCATTACAAGTGCTGCTGAAACAAAAGATGCAGCGACAATCAAACCAAATGTGATCCTGTTGCTTGAACGGTCTATTTCAAGTGCAAACCTGCTTATGTCTGCATTGTTAACATTAAGCTTTAACTCTCCCTGTTTTATTTTCTTGACTGCTTCCTTCACGTCTCCAGGAAGATCCTTTAAGGTATAGGCAACATCATCAGCAAATTTTTTTATTTTCTCAACCTGATATTTTGTTGATGTTCTTTTTTTTACTATTTTTTCAGCATATGGCCTGAGAGCTTGGACTACATTAAATTCAACTTTTAAGTCTCTTACTAGGCCTTCAAGTGTTGCTGTAGCCTTGGCGAGCAAAACAAACGATGTTGGAAATTTAATTTCATATTTTTTTGAAATTGCAATAATATCATACAGTGCAGAAGAAATGTCTATCTTTTGCTCATCTACATTATAGTAGTGCCCAAGGTGCTGGGACAAATCTTCCTTAAATTCCTCAACATTAATTCCTTCTTTCACAAACCCAAGATCCATCAATGCCCTTGTTAATATATCCTTGTCTGGCTTTATCAAACCAAGGATTATGTTTTCGGTTTTTTCAATGATATCATCATTTAACCTGCCTACTATACCGAAATCAAGAAGCGCAAGCTTGTCTTTTTCCAACAACAAGATATTTCCAGGGTGTGGATCTGCATGGAATATCTTATCTTCCATTATCTGCTTTATCATTGACTTAATTATTAATTCTGCAATCTTCTCTCTTCTGGATTCAGACAGGCTTTTTATCTCTTTTAGTTTTTCACCTTCGATAAATTCCATGGTTAAAACTCGTTTTGAGGTATAATCCCAGAAGACCTTTGGAATCTTTATCATGCTGTTTTGCTTAAAATTATTATAAAATTCCTCTATGTTCTTTGCTTCAAGGACATAATTAAGCTCTTTTTTGGTGTATTCTTCAAATTCTTTTACAATAGAATTTACATCGTATTGCTTAATGTCGGGTATATTTTTTTCTGCAAGGTGAGCAAGATGATGCAATAAGTCAATGTCTGTATCAAAAACATCCTCTATTCTTGGCCTCTGGACTTTTACTGCCACAACTTCGCCTGAAATCAATTTTGCCTTGTGGACCTGACCGATTGAAGCAGATGCAATTGGTGTTTTGTCAAAAGAGGAAAATATTTTTCCAAGGGGTTTTTTTAATTCGTCTTCTATTATTCGTTTAACATAAATAAAATTAAAGGGTGCTACATCATCCTGCAGCTTAGAAAATTCATCGCAGTATTCCTTAGGAATTAAATCCGGCCTTAAACTCAATAACTGGCCTAGTTTGATAAAAGCTCCTGAAAGCTCTTCCATTGACTGCCTTAATCTTGTTGCTGTAAATGCTGGCTTATTAAGAAATTTTTCCTGGCTCAGCCTTTTCCTGAAAGGCAGATGGGAGGTTAAACCCAGGTTATAAACAACATTGCCGAGTTCATAGGAGAACAAAACATCCGCTATCTTTTTAAGCCTTTTTAGGTCTTTTACAGCCTGAACAACACCCATATAATTTATATAATTTTGGGTTGTTTAAATAATTTACTAAGATGGTATCAATTATCGGAGGAGGACCAATTGGATGTTATGCAGGGTTTAACTTAGCTAAACATCACGATGTCAAGATTTATGAAGAAGACAAAGAGATAGGAAAGCCGGTGCAGTGCACTGGAATTGTCACAAATAATATTCCCAGACAAATTTACTCAGAAGATTACATAA
The DNA here is from genome assembly GCA_028713535.1 of Candidatus Nanoarchaeia archaeon. GTDB lineage: Archaea > Nanobdellota > Nanobdellia > SCGC-AAA011-G17 > JACPNG01 > JAQTMY01. The sequence continues at coordinate 11,308 of JAQTOC010000011.1, forward strand.
TAAACAAAATTTCTGAAGCGGAAATTATTTCTCCAAACAAAAACAGCATAGTTGTTGACCTGAGAAACAATAATCTTGTATTAGACAGGCACAAATTTGACAATTTCATTGCTGAGAAAGCCAAGGAAAACGGGGCTAAAATATTTTTTAATAAGAAATTAACTGGATTAAACAAAAATGAACTAAGATTCAATGACTTAACAACAACTGATGATTTCATAATTGGCGCTGATGGCCCATTCTCAAAAACAGCAAAAGAGTCTGGGTTATTCAGAAAAAGAATTTTTTTAGCTGGGAAACAGGCAAGAATAAAAGGAAATTTCAACAGCGAAAGGATGAAGATTTATCTTGGAATTGGCAGTTTTTCTGGTGTGGTCCCTGAAAGCAATAAGATTGCAAGAGTAGTTTCAATCAATTACAAGAACATAAACGAGGATTTCAATAGACTACTCAAGCTGGAAAAAGGAGAGATTATTGAGAAGCAAGGGGGGATGATCCCATTATATAATCCAAAACTAAAAATTTCAGGGGGAAATGTTTTTTTGGCTGGAGATGCAGCGACTCAAGTTAAAGCAACCACTTTTGGGGGAATTATTCCTGGCCTGATTGCTGCTGAAGAATTTTCAAAAGGGTTTAATAATTATGAGACGAGAGTCAATAAAAAAATAAGAAAAGAACTTTTATTAAACCTTATGATCAGAAAAAAACTGGATGGGTTTAATGATAAGAAATACAACGAACTTGTTGAGTTGTTCAGCCAAGAAAAGCTAAGGACAATCATTGGAAACTATGACAGAGATTTTCCAAGCAAGTTTGTCATGAGGTTGTTGCTGAAAGAACCAAGGTTACTTAAGTTCATACCTTAAAATAGCTCCAATTCCAGAAAGACCCTGTAATTTTTTCCCTGCATCATGCTCTGTAGAGATTATATTCACTTCACCATGCGAAGCCTCAACAAGTTTCATCAGGTTTTCTATCCTTTCAAACTCATCTTTCTCCTTGTATTCAAGCAAAAATTTATCTGTAACTAATAAAGTTGAAATTGCTCCTGCATTGGCTGCCTCTTCAACATGCTTGAAACCGTAACTCGAAAGAGTTTCCCTCGAAATATTCATCAACAATCTGTCGACTAGGTCTGTTTCAAGTATAATTCTGTCTTGTTTCAAAACTTGTTTCACTTCTGTCCTGCTTAAAACTTCTTCAATTGCTGCCCTGCCGGTTGTGTTGCATGAAGCAAGCCTTATTTTGTTTGCCAGTTCAACATTTTTTGATTCTAACTCTTTGAGAAAATCTTCTTTCCAAAAAGATGGGGAAGCAAGGATGACTGTCTTAATTTTATATCTATCAACATAGTTTTCCATTTTTTCAATTACATCCAAATAAAAGTTCTTATCTAGTTTTTGTTTTACTCTTTTGTTTTCAACCTCCCCTTCTATCTCTGAAAGATAGTCATAGCCATGCGATTTTAAAAGAGCAAAATTTGCTTCAGACCTGTCAAGTATCACAATCAAGACATCTGACTTTTTCAATTCAGATGCATCTTTTAATCTTTTAACTTGGTAGTTCAACCATTTTTTATTTATTGAAATCATTGAACCAATCTCAACTGCAATAGACTGATGGGAATCTTTTGGAATATCTTCTATTTCACTTTTTACCAAACCAAGCAACCTTAGTGAAGGAAGATCGGGCTGGAAATCCTGTTTTTCAAGCTGAATTTTAACTGTAACTGTTTTTTTAGCCACAGCAGTTTTAGAATCTGAATCTGAAAGCTTTATTTTTCTTGTGGTTTTGCCAGTAACAAGGTCTCCTTTATCCAATACCTGGGATAAATACCAGAGATCTTCGGGGTCGTCTATTTTTAATTTTAAGTCTCCTTTTTTAAGATCAGAACTCACAATCTTCATGGCTAACAACAAACTTTATATATTAATAAACTTATTTATTTGCGTATGAAATATCGAAGAGGTGAACTAGAAGGGGGTGCAGCTGTAGCAGCTTTTGTGCTTCTTTTGGCTTTATTTATCATTGTTTATGTAATATTATTACCTGTGGAACAAAGGGACGACTTATTAAAATATGACACTGGAGTCCTTCCTGGCAGCGAAACAGAACTACCTGCTTCAGAATTAGATAACATAAGTTTATTGGCGGTTTCTCCTGGACAGGTCTATAAGTTTGACGAAGAGACAATTGAAAAGAAATTCGGCAACATAGATATATACTCCAAGATAAGCGAAGAAGCTATTGACCTGAGAGACAGGGTTTATATCAGCAAAAGTTTGTTTAAAGATAATCCAGAAACTCTTTATTTCAGATTAGACAATGTTAATATGGCTGAAAGCCTTAACCTTTACTTTTTCATAGCAAGCGGATCTGGAAGTCTTGTAATTGAACTAAACGGGCAGAAAGTGTTTGATGGAAAGATAACAGCACAGGAACTGCCAATAGAATTACCAAAAACATATTTGACAAAAGATAATACTCTTAAAATTGGGATAAAGTCTGCAATATTCAGCAAAAGCATGGAATTAAAAGACTTATACTTGAGATACGGATTTGCAGAAGAGAATAAAAAAGTAAGAAGAACATTTGTGGTGACTTCTTCAGAAAACAAAGGGATTAAGGATGCAAAATTAAAATACTACCTTAACTGCGTAAACATTGAAGAAGGATTATTAACAATCAGCTTAAACAACAAGATCCTATCTAAAGGAAGAGCATTCTGTGACAGTGCTGGAGAAACCTCTGTAGACATTCCAACAGAAGACTTTGCAGACGGAACAAACACTTTAGACTTTGCAATAGATAAGGGAGATTATATTTTGGAGGATGTCATGATTGAGATGGATGTCTCAGAATCATCTGAAGACGAATACACTTTCTTCGTTGAAGATGATGATTATGACTTAATAAACAATGAAGAATATGATGACTGCATAGACACCTGTGAAAGCGATTACACAAAAGGCTCAGATGACTACAATGACTGCATAAACACATGTAGTTCAGACTACAACAAAGAAAATGTGATTCTCAGGATGAAATTTGACGATGATATGAGCATGAAAAAATCAAAGATTGTGGTAAATGATGTTTACTTCAATATGGACACCAAAAAAGAAGTTTTCAGCAAAGACATATCTGATTATGTCCAGAGGGGAGCAAATTATATCAAGATAATCCCAAAAAACGACTTTGAGATTAAAAACCTTAATATTTACCTGGAGGAACTATAAAAATGAAAAAATACTTTTTGATTTTGTTTGTTGTGCTGTTTTTAGCTGGATGCTCAAGCACCAACGAAACATCAACAGCTGGAAGATTCATAGGTGGGACTACCGGACTTGAAATTGAATTCATAGAGGGTGAACCCCCATTGACTGTAGGGGACAAAGGAGAAGATGAATTTGACATTGGAGTTTTAGCAAAGAACATCGGAGAGTCTGACATTGAATCTGGCAAACTCATTGTTACACTACAAGGCATTGAAGGAAACGCATTCTCATTAGCATCATTATCACAAAAAAGCACGTCTAAGCTGGAAAAAAGAACAAAGATAAATGATAAGATCACAGAGCCAGACCAGACAGATGTGAGATTTAAAAATGCAAAATACAAATATGACTTAGATTCAGATTTTCCTCAAGTATTAAGGGCAGACGTATGTTATGAATACCAAACCAAGGCAGTAGCAGACCTTTGCCTGAAGAAAAAACCAAACGACCAGATTGATGAGGACCAGTGTGAATTAAATAATGCTGATGTTACAGTAGAAAATTCTGGAGCTCCGGTGCATATAATCAGCATGGGTCAGGTACCAAGAAGCTCTTCAATAAAATTAACGTTTGACATTATGGTTCAGGGAACTGGATTGGTTTATGCCCCGGGAGCATTTAGCTCTGAATGTGGCATGAATGAAGATGCTGAAAACCAGATTAAAGTCAGTTTAAAAGGAGTGGGAGATATCCCAATAAGCTGCTCAAGACTAAATGAGGGAAATGAAGGCACAGTTGAATTAATAAGCGGAACAAGAACAATCAGCTGCGACATTAATACAGCAGGATTACAGGAAAGTGCATTCAAGAAGCCAATAAGCATTGAGCTAACATACTTCTACAAAGACTCAATAGAAACACAGTTTACTGTAGAAAATACAGATTTTATATAAAAACTTATAAAGAGTCTTATTTTTTATTTTTTATATGATTGCTGATTTACATATACATAGCAGGTATGCTGCTGCATGCAGCAAGCAGACAAACATAGACCTTCTGGAAAAGCATGCAAAGATAAAAGGGGTTGATTTACTTGGAACAGGAGATTTTACACACCCTTTATGGATCAAGGAATTAAAGGAAAAGTTAAGCGAGGATGAGAATGGAATCTTGTGGACCAAAAATAAATTCCCATTTTTATGGCAAACTGAAATTTCTTTAGCTTATACACAGGATGGAAAAGGGAGACGAGTTCATCACGTTGTTCTAGCCCCAAACGGGGAGGTAGTCAAACAGATTACAGACGAATTATTAAAAAAAGGCAGGGTTGATTATGATGGGAGGCCCATATTTGGGATGTCAAGTGTTGAGTTTGTTGAAAAAATGAGTAACATAAGCAGTGAGATTGAAATAATTCCGGCACATGCGTGGACTTCATGGTTTGGAGCTTTGGGGAGCAAATCAGGATTTGATTCATTACAGGCATGTTTTCAGGAAAAAATAAATAAGATACATGCATTTGAAACAGGAATGTCTTCTGACGTCATGATGAACATGAGAATAAAAAGCCTTGACAACTTTAACATTGTCAGTTTCTCTGATATGCATTCTTTTCATCCATGGAGGTTGGGAAGAGAAGCGACAATATTTTCCGGAGAGTTAACCTATAAAAACATTTTAAATGCAATAAGGACTGGCAAGAATTTAGATGGGACGATTGAGGTGTATCCTGAATATGGAAAATATCACTGGGATGGCCACAGATTATGCAATATTTATTTAAGCCCTGATGAGAGCAGAAAGAATAATGGAATATGCCCAAAGTGCCATAAGCCATTGACTATTGGAGTTGAATACAGGGTTGAAGAACTGGCTGACAGACCACTAGGATTCAAAGCCCAAAATTACAAGAATTTTTATAAGTTAATACCATTGACAGAGCTGATTGCTTTTGTGTATAATATAAAACAACTTGGCTCTAAAAAATGCGAAGAAATTTACAATAGGATGATAACCCACCTTGGAAATGAATATGATATTTTAATAAACAAAAAATATGAAGAGATGTCAAGGGTGGTTGACAAGAAACTGGTTGACTTGATAATCCTAAACAGGGAGGGAAAATTAAAAATCAAGCCAGGGTATGATGGGGTTTATGGAGAGATATTATTAAATAATTCTGAAAAAATTGAAAAACAGGCGACTCTTTTTTAACCGATATAATCAACATTTTGTTCGGCATTCTTTTGCTTTTTATTGACTACGCTAAGATCCTTAGTTTTAACTTCTTTTTCCACTTCAATTATTTCCTCGTCCATCTCTTTAAGGTTGATCTTAAGGTTAAACTGATCCTTTAGTATCTGCAAAACTGCCCTGGAACTTTTAATTCCAATGTGACCTGGATGCCCCAATGTTTCAGAAAGCAGAATTATTGATGGAATCTTGTAGTCTGAAGCAAGTGCAGGGAGTATCCCTGTAACCCCAACAATTGGGCCCACAAGACCATAAAGTTCATTGATCAAATTCTTATGCTTGTATCTTATGACAATTTTTTTGTCATTTGATGCACTGAATACTCTTGGATCATCAGGCTCTGAGCCCAGGCCAATCCCGCCAAGAGCAATAATCTCTTTTGTTTTATATTTAACCAAAAATTTCAGCAATGAATCACAAAATTCATAGCATGCTCTTTCATCAAGTGGCTGAACATCACCAACAAGAATTAATAAATCATTTTTTGGAAGTTTTTTGTGGTATATTGACATAGATGGCCTTTCAATCAGATTTTCCTCATTAACAAAAACTGCGTTTGGCATATCAAACGTTTTTATGTCAACCCACTTTTCTGCCTTTAATGTATCTATTAAATAATCAGAAGTTAGTTTTCCAACATTTCCAATTCCTGGCAAACCTTCCAGAAGAATTGGGTTTTTGACTTTTGTTTTTTTTAAAACTCTAAATTCAAATGACATCTTAATGACCTAAAATTCACCCTTTATATACTTTTTTAGCTAGCCGTCTATATTTTCCATACCTATCTTCAACAGAAAACTTTCCAGGCTTATTAGAAATGGTTTCCCTGCCGCATTTTGGGCAGATTTTCTTTAATGTGTAAACATTACAAGATTCGCAGTTTAGTATTTCTACTTTTGGGATTCTCCATCCCCCCCCTTAGAAACTAAGTCCTTTATAACTATCTCAGAGATTTCCTTCATTGCTTTTTCAGCAGTCTTGTAATCATTGGAAAACACCTCAAGTTTGTATCTTGGTGCGCTAACATATGAAAATTTTATTTTATAGTTATTCTTCGCAGCAAAATCCACTCCCTTGATTATAGAATCCTTAATGTCTTTTAAACCAAGTGATGCAGACGAAGACAAAAGCAAAAATATTTTTGCCCTAAACTCTGGAAGTTTTATTTTTTCTTTGACCAATGAAACAAGGTCTTTCCTCAGCTTCTCATCTACCTTTAAGTCTTTTAGGTCTGTATTGCCCTTCACAATTTCTTCAAAGGCATAATACAACCCGCCGTAGTTCTCAATAAGGATACTTCCAATTTTTTCATAAACAGACTTAATGTCAACATTATGGGCATTTGCAAGAGCTTCTAAAAGTTTTTCTGCTTTTTGCTCCTGCTTGAATTCTTCATTTTTCTTTTTCATAAGGGACAAAGGAACTCGCCTTAGAGAAATATCAATTTGTTTTTTTTCCTTGTCTACTTTTAATACCTTGCATACAAGCCTTTTTCCTTCAATGACATAATCCCTTAGATTCCTGATCCTACCTGGAGCAACTTCTGAGATATGAAGCATCCCCTCTACATCTTTGTATTCATCAAGGGAAACAAAAACAGAATGAAGAAGTATTTTTTTAACTGTACATATAACTAGGTCTGATTCCTCAGGCAAGCCCTGTTTCTTATAAAACATCAGTCTAATACCTCCAAAACTTTGCCTTTCATCTTTCCTTTACCTCCAGCAGGTTCGAGTAAAGGTGTGTTGCAGACTAGACAATTAATTTTGGAAGCTGGTTTGCCGAAGATTATCTGTTCATTTTTACATTTAGAACATCTAACTCTCAGAAACTTGCTTGCTGGTTGTTTTGTTGCAGTTCTCATGTTGAGTTAAGAAAATAATGAATTTAAAAAGGTTTTTATTCAAAAACCATTTTTTTAGACCTGACTCCTGATTTTTGTACAGAGATTTTATTGCACTCCTTGCATTTATACCTTAAATCACGTTTCTTTGAGGTTTTTTTGCCTGACATCTTTGGCTTTGTTGGCTTGGAACCCCATCTTCCCTTGTTTCCAAATCCAGTTCCACGACCTCTTTTCTTACCTCTTGCAATAGAACCTCGTTTAAGAGTGCCCCTATCTCTTTTCTTAGCAAGACTAATACCATGCTCTGTGGGCTTGTTGCAATGCTTGCAGTATCTTTTTATGGTTTTTGGGATTTTCATATTCTCTCTGCCCTATTTTTTTCTATTAATAAAGCTGCTGTTTTCTTAGGTAAATTGGCTAAATCTTCTGGCTCAAACGGACCATAAATATTTGTGTCATCGCCAATAAACTTTGGAACAGCCTCCTTGAATTTTATCAATATATTATCTTTTGCCTCTTCAGGGGTTTTTAAATCTTTTGCATGATTATTTTTCAGTATTTCCGGCATTTTTTCTGAAAGAAGGTTAAACAAGATTCCTTTTCTAAAACCATCCAAGGTGGTCTTTAGCTGCTCATACAACTCTTTTTCTTCCGGCAATAAAGCAGAAACTTCAACATTGTCTTCTGATCTTGAGGAAAACATAGCCATTCTCACAATTTTTGACTCTCTTCTCTCATATAATTCATTAAGAATCTTTACGGTGTTTTCTATCTGCCTTTTTGTCTTGCTTGTCTCAACACTTGTGAATATCGAGACCTTGTTTTGCTGGGATTCAAGTATAGACTTTTTATCCTTAAGATAGTTAACTATATCCTGGAAGAAGGTTTCATTCAATTTCTGGAGCTCTTCCCTGAATTTTTCTCTTCTTAGAATCTCGTATAAAGTCTCATAGGTTATGACAACATCAGCCATTTTCTTTACAAAAGATTTTTCTTTTAAAAGGATTTATATTTTAAAATAGATAGGTTTATAGATTTGGAGTTTATCTAAAAAAATATGTATATAATAAAACAAAAGCCAGAAGATTTCTATGTAGAAGAAATTCCTGATTTCAAGCTAAAAAAATCTGGAAGATATGCTTATTTTCTGATGGAAAAGAATAACTGGAACACGAAGGATGCTATAAAAGAACTAGCAAGAAGAGCAAAAATAAAAGAAAGCTTGTTCAATGTTGCAGGCCTAAAGGACAAGAATGCAATAACAAAACAATATTTCTCTGTTAACGGAATAAAAAAAGACAAATTTAATGGGATTAAGGTTAAGGACATAAAATTAAAGTTCATAGGCTATGGTGATGAAAGAATTAGATTAGGACAGATGAGGGGCAACCTGTTTAAAATTACAGTAAGGGATTTGGACAGAAAACTAGGGAAGGCAAACTTTATTGAAAATTATTTTGATGACCAGAGGTTTTCTGGGGAAAATCATATTGTTGGTGAGAACTTGGTAAAAAGAAAGTATCCTGAATTTTGCAAGATGTTAAAACTAAACATAAAAGGCAAGGATTATGTCAATGAAATAAGAAAGGTTGGAAACGACAAACTAAGGTTTTACGTTAATGCGTACCAGAGTTATTTGTTTAATAAAGCCCTGTATGTTTATCTTGGAAAGAGGTATGAAAGCTATAAGACTGCTGACACTTACATGGGGGAGGCAATCTTTTCAAACAACAAAGTTGAAAACATAAAGGTTCCACTTGTTGGTTTCTTGACTGAATTAAAAGGAGAAATTGGGGAGATTTACAAGGGATTGTTGTTTGAGGAAGGTATAACTGAAGAGAGTTTCCTAATCAAGGAGATGCCTGAAATAAGTTCTGAGGGCAATGAAAGGGACCTGGTTGTCAATGTTAAAAACCTAAAGTTATTGTATCCGGATGAAAAAACTGCTGAGGTTTCTTTTGAACTGCCCAAGGGAAGCTATGGGACGTTAGTCATCAAAAAAATGTATGCTCTTGGGGTTTGATTAGATTTATAAATAACCAAGATTGGATAATTCTATGTTCAAGTTTTTAAAGGAAAAGATAAAGCAGGCAACCAAAATCTTCAGCAAAAAAGTAGAAGAAGAGGCTCCTGAAGAGAAAATAGAAGTCAAGGTAGAAGAAAAACCAAAAGAAAAAATCATTGAGGTCAGGGAAGAAAAGAAAGAACACAAGAAAACAAAGGATTTTGAAGAAAAAACAGAAGAAAAAGAATTCTTTAAGGAAGAGATAAAAAAACCAGAAGTTGCTGAAGAAAAGAAAGAAGAAGTCAAAGAAAAAAAAGGCTTCTTTAAAAAATTCCATGAGGTAATAACCACAAAGAAGATTGATGAGGAAAAGTTTGAAGAATTATTTTATGAATTGGAAATGGCCTTGCTTGAGAATAATGTTGCTTTGGAAGTCATTGAAAAAATAAAAGAGGACCTGAAGAAAGACTTGATAGAGAAACCCCTCAAAAAAGGCAGGGTTGAGGAAATAATCTTAGAATCATTAAAGACCAGCATTGAAAACTTATTCGGAAGTGAGAAATTTAATTTAATCTCAAAAATAAAAAAGAAAAAACCTTATGTGATTGTTTTCCTTGGAGTAAACGGCTCAGGAAAAACCACGACAATAGCCAAACTGGCAAAAAAATTATTAGACAACAAGTTAAGCTGCGTCTTGGTTGCAGCAGATACATTCAGGGCTGCAGCAATCCAGCAACTAGAGGAACACGGGGAAAAATTAGGGATCAAGGTAATAAAACAGGATTACGGGGCAGATCCTGCTGCTGTCTGCTTTGACGGAATAAAACATGCAGAAGCAAAACACATTGATGCTGTCCTGATTGACACTGCAGGAAGACTGCACAGCAATGTTAATTTGGTTGATGAAATGAAAAAAATAATAAGGGTTGCAAAACCTGATCTGAAAATCTTTGTTGGAGAATCAATTACAGGAAATGACTGCATAGAGCAGGTCAAGCAATTCAATGAAGCTGTGGGAATAGACGGAATTATCTTGAGTAAGTTAGATGTTGATGAAAAAGGCGGTGCTGCAATTTCTGTAAGCTATATAACCAAAAAACCAATAATTTATTTCGGAAATGGGCAGAAGTATTCTGACTTAAAGGAATTTAACAAAGAAGAATTGATGAAAACGATTGGGATTTAGAAAAATATACAACTCCAGCATACTTAAGTTTATATATCGTTAAATTTTTTTAGATGAATGCCTAGAGATTATCATTCAGCTAGTTCAATTAATGTTTACAAACAATGCCCAAGAAAATATTACTACCAATACATAAAAGAGCTTCCAACAAAGAAATCAATTCATTTGATAAGGGGAAACATTGTTCATTCTGTACTTGAGGAATTCTTTAAAATAGACATCAACGAAATTTCCAAGGAAAATTTTGATTTTGAATTAAGGATGGTTACCTTAGATTTATTAAAAAAACACTGGCTTGACAAAAAAGGAGACATATTTGAGGTTGTTTCTCCAAAAGAAAAGATTGGTTTTTACTTTGAGGAAACAAGGGAGATGATTGGGTGCTGGATAAATGACTTACTGGACAAGCTAGAACCAGACAACTTAGTTGAAAGCTTCAATAAATTAAAACCAAAGACTGAGGTTGAAGTTGTAAGCGATAAATACAAAGTAAGAGGATATATTGATGCTGTGTTTGATGAAGAAGGAATCATTTTAGATTACAAAACCTCAAACAAGGATTACATCACAGAGGAATATAAGTTACAGCTTGCTATCTACTCTTTATTGTTCTATGAAAAATACGGAAAAATGCCTTCAAAGGCCGGTATAAACTTTTTGAGATTTGGGGAAGAATATATTCTAGTTGATAAAGAACTGATTGAGTTTGCAAAGAATGAAGTAAAAAAAATACATAAACTGACCCAGAGCAACGAGATTGGAGATTATCCTAAGTGCCAAGGACCGTTGTGCAAGTGGGGATCTGGAGAGTGCGAGTTCTATCAGATATGTATTGGCGAGGACATGAAGAACAACCAAAAACTGAATAAGTTCTGATTTTTGTCCTAAACTGGTAATAGCAAAGCTTATAAATAATTTATTTACCTATTTTCCTGTATTTAAAAATAAGAAAAGAATTCTATAATTTCGTTAATATGTGGATTTCTATGGGGAAATCTAAATTAATGGGATAACCCGAATTACCTTACAATATGAGGTTTAAAAGGTAATTTAAATCATGGGATTCTGACTTAAGACAAAAACAATAACTTCACTTCCATAAAGGAGGAAGACTAATGAAAAGACTACTTATATCTATTTTTGTGATTTTCGCGCTTTCCGCGATGCTTCTCAGCGCTATGGACACCGCACTTATCCAAAAGATAAACTCAGCGGTAGAGTTCAACGAAAGTAGCGGGTTCAAACTTCTCTGGGACAACCAGAGCGAAGTTGAAGCCTACTACAACGCGATTCTGGAAAAGGCAAATGAAATTCAGGCAACGTACGGCCTTGACAATGGTAGCTCATTCGTCGAAGCTGCGAAACTGATCTATGGGATGGGAACCGGTCAATTCGTAAAACACGGACATCCCACTCGGCCACCTAAACCCATCGATATCTGGGTGTGCAAAAACATAGTTGCTGATGGAATTTTTTATTACTTCAGCTATTCGAACAGCGGAGGATATAGTAATATATTTTTCCATTTGAATTTCACGCATGGCACGCCGGTTATTGAACAGGTTCCTCCTGGCTACCCCTTGTTCCCGACTACAGTCGGAACATTTGAACCGTGGTTCTATGAAAAGGTAGATCCGTGGGGGAGCAGGCTATGGAATCTCCAGTATAGTTTTCAACACTCCTCGACAGGCGGAACTTGGTGGACGGAGCTAATAATTGCATGGGGTCAGCCCAACCATAGAACCCCTGACTGCTCGTTTGACATGTGCAGCTTCGATATGTCGATTACACATGTCACGGACACAATATGCGACAACCTTCTGCTGAAATACCAGATCACACTGACAAGAGAGGGAACTCCTATCAACATCGAATCGATCACATTGGATAATCCAAAAGCGGCTTTTGAAGGATCGCTGCCTACAGTTATCGACGATGAAGAAATCTTCTATGTAACAGCGCCGTTAGGTGAAAGCTTTGCGGTAACTGTCAAAGTGGAAAATTGCGACGCCGTAACAATGACTGCTCCCGCAGTCTCAAGCTCTTTTGTTTACAATCTATTAAATGTATACAAAGAGAGTGATCCGAGTGAAAAACTGTTTGTCGAAACCAACGAGCCGTTACCCGGAATGAAGTCGCTCGACGGACTGAGAATCAATGATCCAACCAACCATCCTTCCTTGCTTGTTGAAGCAGATTGGCACAATGCAGGTGAAGAGACGATGTCCAGACCGAACGACGCCCAAACAAACACCGACAGACCAAAACCATATATTTCATGGGAGATGTTCTTCCAGAGATATGAACCAATCGAAGCATGGGCTAGCCTGATAAATCCTGTCAACCATACTTTCCTTGGATGGCATGGAGGATGGAATCAGGCCTATATCGATGCCGGTCTTGACAATCCATTTATCGGTCCTGACGGTCCTTATGAGCAATGGGGAAAGGGCAAAGGCGAAGCTGCTGGTGGAAAACTCTATACCCGACCTGTTTTAGATTCACATCCAGATTTCGGCCGAGTTGAAGGGACCCATACATTTACAATAGCATGGGATTCTTCAGAGGCAGACATTGATCATAATAAAGCTTATGATAATCAGTTCGCACTTAAAGTCGGCGGAATCGTAGCCTTCTTGGAAGCGAATAATGCTGTCGCCACAAATGGTGAGTTGATTACGGAAGCGGACTGGGTCGCAGTCCCTTATGACATTGTGAGCGGGATCCTGAATGGTCCTTGTGATGACATCTCAACTATGTTGCTTAGAACATACAAAATTAATCCGACAGGAACTCCTCATTACTATACCCGCGCTGAAGGGTATGGATTGGATGACTCAGAAGTCGGACCGCTGTTCTTGGCGAAGTTCTCACCATCGCAGGAAGTACTGAATATGGTTCTCGCGAAGCTCGGAACATTAAACAACACAATATTCTGGGTGACATACCGGACCTTCCTGAACGGCACAGTCGACGCAAGCCATTTGAATATGACGTTGGCCAAAGTCGGATTGGACGCTGAGTACCTTGAGCTCCATATGTCAGTCGGAGGAGCGGAGGACTTTGTCCATCAGGTGATCGGCAAAGGTCTGCTTGAAGGAACAAAAGTAAGATATCTTGTGATAAAGAAAACAGATTACGATACGTTCCTGGCTCCTGAACTCGGACCTCTCGCCCAGTAAAAACCATATCGCGGTTTTCGTGGCAAGCCTTCACTCTGCAAAGAGTGGGGGCTTTTTTATTATCTCCAAGTAAATACATAGATATACTAACTACACTTATAAACAAACATTAATAACTAAGATTATGGTTTTAGAGAAGTTAGGAGAGTCCTTAAAGGAAACTTTAAGGAAGATAGCAAGGAGCTCTTTTGTAGATAAAAGACTGATTGAGGACCTAGTCAAAGACATACAAAAAGCGCTTTTAAGGGCTGATGTAAATGTAAAATTGGTTTTAGAGCTTACAAATAATATCAAAAAAAGAGCCATAGATGAAATTACAAAGCAAATCAATCCAAGAGAATTCTTAATTAAAGTTGTTTATGAGGAACTAGTCAAATTCTTAGGAGAGGAAAAAGAAGAGATTAAAATTGAAAACAAAAAACCATTCAAGATAATGATGGTTGGCTTATTTGGGTCTGGAAAAACAACTACGATTGGAAAACTGGCAAAATATTATTCAAAGAGAGGGAAAAAAGTTGCTGCTGTAGGTTTAGATGTTCACAGACCAGCTGCACCAGAACAATTAAAACAGGTTTGCGATGCAATTAATATTAAATCTTTCATAAACAAGAAAGAAAAAAATGCTTTGGAAATATACAAGGAATTTGAAAAAGAATACAAAGAATATGATTTACTGATCATAGATACTGCAGGAAGGGATGCACTAAGCAAGGATTTAATTGAGGAGATTGAAGAATTAAATAAATACATAAAACCTGATGAAAGACTTCTTGTTTTAAGCGCTGATATTGGACAGGCAGCTCAAGCACAGGCTGAACAGTTCCATAAATCTGTAAACATAACCGGAGTTATTATAACTAAATTAGACGGAACTGCAAAGGGTGGAGGAGCTTTAGTTGCATGCAATACTACCGGGGCTAAAATTAAGTTTATTGGTATTGGAGAAAAGGTTGACGCTCTTGAACCTTTTAATCCTAAAGGATTTGTTTCAAGACTATTGGGCATGGGAGACATAGAGGCATTACTAGAAAAAGTCAATGTTGAACTTGACGAGGAAAAAACAAAGGATTTAGGAAAGAAATTTTTGAAAGGTGATTTTAATTTCTTAGACTTATATGAACAATTAGAGGGCATGAAAAAATTGGGGCCATTAAACAAGATAATGGAAATGATTCCGGGGTTTAGCAATGTAAACATACCTAAGGACATGCTGGATGTTCAGGAAGAGAAACTAAAAAAATGGAAGTTTATCATGCAGTCAATGACAAAAGAGGAGTTAGAAGATCCTGAACTCTTGACAGCAACAAGGATTGACAGGATTGCAAAGGGCTCTGGCTTGGATGTTTCTGATGTGAGAGACTTGCTAAAACAGTACAGGCAAAGCAAGAAGATGGTCAAGATGATGAAGGGCGGGGATCCTGAAAAATTAATGAAAAAAATGAAGGGCAAGATTAAGTTTTGATTACCCCCAAATAGTAACATTTATAAAGAATTAATTCTCTGGGTATAATGTAAAATGTTTTAAATTTTGTAGGAAAAGTTCCTACACTTTTTTCTCAATAAATATCTAGAATAGGCGGAAAGCCTGTAGAAAGCGAGATTAATAATCATGGCAAAAAAAGAAGGGTGCATTCATTGTGAAAGGATGGCAGTGTTCTCTATGGACCCATCAGATAGAACGTGCCCCATTTGCGGAAAATGGAATCCTATTGTGGGGCCGGTCGGAGAACTGGTTATACACGGAACAGACATAATCGGTACTATCGTTTATGCTAGTAAGGGCATTTTAAAAATTTCATTACAGCATATCGAACCAGATAAAGATCAGCTTGAACTGGACATCAGATACCAAACAGTCCAACAGATCAAAAAGTCCATAAGGGGCATAATAAAAGAGAGAGTGCCAGTATACATGAACAAGAAAGATATTGTGGTTACCTTAAAGTAAATCACGAGAAAGATTGTAAAACATCTAAATTCAAGGAGGAATAGCATGATTTTTAATTGTTGTAAGTGTGGAACAAAACTTAGTGGATTAATCCATCCATCAGTCTGTCCACATTGCAGGAGAAACCAACGGGATAGGTGCTATTTGCAAGTAGCAGACGTACATATTATTATTTCAAAAAATGATAAAGAAGACAAAATAAACGGGATTGTTGTCCCTTATCCTACAGAAGACAAGTTCTTGATTATTGCAACTGAAACAATGAGGTATAAGTCTCTAGAAGTTAGTTTTAGCAATGATCAAGACACATGGGAAACGGTTTCAAAAAAAATAGAAAAAGTTGCTACTGAAGGAGATCAGAAGTGGGGGGAAATAGCAACGGTTACGATCGTTCCTCTCCCGCCATATAACAACTGATGTAATTATGAATTAAAGATTATGAGGGTTAGCTTTAGCAGCCCTCTCTCTTTGCATTTAATATATATACTTATATATTACTCTTAATATCCACATAACTTCCCTGGGAAAGAATAAATGCTTGTTTTCCGTTCTCAAAGCAAAGAAGATTTTGGCTTGTGTGGTTTAAATAAGGGATATAAAATGCTGTGTTTGAGTAAGAATCCAAAGGTATTAAAAACAAATTATTTCCATCTTCTTTTTTAGCCTCTTCCTTGACAAGGAAATCAATGCCTGGATCTATGTCCTTGTTTTTTACTATAGATTTTCCGTTTGAAAAACAAACATATTTTATTTCTGAAGGAAAACTAAAAGTTATTTTCTTAGAGGAACCTTTGTCAAGGTAGTAGTATTTTTCAACATCATCTTTCAGGTTTTGTATTTCTGTGTTCAGGGCGACCTGGTTTCCTGTACTCTGCAGCTTAAATGCGGTTTTAACTCCGAAGTATAAAATCAGGCCCATTATTATGGCTGCAGCAATCCACATAAAAACCTCAGAAATCTG
>JAQTOC010000012.1 GCA_028713535.1 Candidatus Nanoarchaeia archaeon
CATACAATACCCAGATACAAGATACACTGCAGCAACAGTTTACTGAGCATGCTGCCGAGCATTTCGTCTTTGTTATAGGCATCAATGAATATCATTAAGAGTATTATTATTAATACCTGGGCCCCGAGCCATGCCTTGATGAATTTCTTTACCGATTTGATAGCATCAAGTGTGAATACTTTCGAGAGCTTCAAACCGGTGAAGAGTGACCAGAAGCACATGATACCGACGATAAATATCTCCAAGATGACAAACACGCCGTAGCCCTCAATCATACCCCCAACTTCTTCAGCTTGGGCCAGTTCTTGGATTATCATATAGAGATTAATGAGCGGTATTCCAATCACAAGCCAGACCCAGAGGGCTCTCAGCCAGCCCTTGCAGCCTATTAACGTCGGATACCTTTCCAAGTACCAATCAGGTACTTCCAACTTCTTTTTTGAATCCGAAGAATCACTCATTTAAACACCTCTCAATAAATAATAGAATAGACAGGATAAATCTTTAAACACCTTCATCAATATTTCATAAAACCTCCATTTGTCTAGAATTCGTCTTCTGAGGTTTTCCCTTAATCCCAGAGATAAGAATATAGAAATATCTCTAAGGGATCACCTCAAAACTTGTTAAAACAATAAAGAAGAACCAGAGATATTTAATATTTAAACTTTCCTATAATGGTTCTTTGCTACCTTGTCGGGAGTTGGTATCCTAACCCAAAGAAAAAAAGAATAATTAAAAATTATTTCTTACCTTTCTTTTTTGGAATTTCAGTTTTTTCATTGCATTTGCACATATGACCGCAGCAATGCCATACGCTGAGTAATATGAGTATTGCTCCTACAATGATTAGTGCCCATTGAGTCCATGCTTCGTTGATTAATGCAAATACTATAACTAAGATTCCCAATATTATTTTTAAGCAATGCATATTTACACCCCCTAGAAATTTAATATATCTTTTTGTTTATATACTTTTATCTTCTCTCTTAAGTTTATTCATTTAGAAATTATTATATCGAACCAATCATTTCCTGTGTTATTTCCCTTATGTCAGGTCTTTCAACAAAGTTAGCATTCATCTCAAGCCTGTCAAAAACCTCGTTCTTGACAATTCTTCCTGAAAACCTGAACTGCTCTCCAAGTATTTTTTCTTTTATGCTTTCAAATTTGGCAGGCTCTTTTCTAATCTCAGTTATATCTTCCTCGCTTACGCCTAAAACTTTTTTTGCATTATCCCTGAATAAAACAACCCTTATCACATCGCTTCCGTCATCAAAATAAAGGTTTAATATGGGAACAGGAACTTCCTTGACTTTTCCATGCTCATTGCAGTTAAACGCCCCGTTTTCAAAAGTTACTTTTTTGTTGCATTCAGGGCAGGCATCATAAAACTTTGGGTCAAACACCTGTACAATAGTTCCTTGCAGTGTTGCATTTTGGTTTTCACTTAATTCTTTTATTTTGCTTGGTTTTCCTCTGCTGAATTCTTTATTTGTGCTATTTATAGAAACTCCTTCTGGATTAATCTCTATCTTTGAGCTGTTTGTTAAGTGTATTTCTTTTCCAAAATTATTTTCCTTGACATAAAACTCATTTACTTTAAGTATGTCTCCAGGGTTTACCTTTTCCATTATTCCAATCTGGTTTATGTCCCATATCACTAACCTGCAGCTTTCAGAATCATCTCCAATCAATAAATTCTGAACTCTCCCAATGTTTCCGTTCCTGCTGAATTCTCTTACGTCATACTTTGCTATTACTCTTGCATTTAATGTAACCCCCCTTACTCCAGGAAACAAATTTTTAATTTTGAAATCTTTTCTTGTTGAATCAATCAGTTTGATGCCAAGCTCATTGGCAACGATATGCGCTGCACCTTCCTTGCTTACAAGGTCAGAAAGTTTTTTTAGTTTATCATTAACCCTTATATCAAGCTCCTCCCTTGTAAGTGCTTTCTCATCCATTATCCTTTTAGCAATATCCTCATAAGTCATGCCAAACATTTAGAATCCCACCTTTTTTCATTGAACTACTTTATTTTTTCTATTTTTAAGCTTATATATGCCAAAGAAAATAAGTTTAGCTGTAAACCTCAGGGGCTACAGGGATAATTATTATTGAGTCAAAGATTGTTGTAAACTTATAATTGTAGTTAAATGAAACAGTAATTTCTTTTGTATAAAATCCTTCCTCTACAGAAGGCATGCTTCCACTGCATTCAACCTTGTTTTCTTTTAGTGAAGAATACTTAATCTTGTTTGAATTGCAGTTTATTGTTGTCCCAGACATGTCAATTGCAATGTTATTTATTTCTTTTTCTGTGCTATCCCCGTTGTATTCAGCAAAATAAATGTCAAATATTATCCTTGGGTTGCTTCCATAAGTCAAAAACCTTCTTTCAATCCTGCTTATTGAAATAGGATAAGTATCAGTATGGCTTCCGCTTGTTGAAGCTAACCCCTCTTTTTTTGAGCAGACATCTAATGAACCAACACAGGTCCTGTATACTCCTGTGAAATAAACATCGTAATCTAATTCTGCAGTGATTGCAAACGATTCTTCTGCCGGGGTTTCACTCTCTGTAAATCTATCTTTAGGTATATGATATTCAGCTTCACTCAGGTCCAAGTCCAGGTAATTTTTTTGGTTTATTGTTTCGTCTTCTTTAAGTATTCCAGGTATAGTTTTTCTTGTTTCTAATATCCCAATTCCGCCATACTCGCTTCCAACACCATCATTGAAAGTAATATGAACCTCTGTTGGATCAGGCATATTGTTTGTGATCCTGAATGACCATGGAACACGTTCTCCAGAACTAATTTCTCTGTAATCTTCTAAACCTAAAGCTTCTATTTTAATTCCTCTTGATGGATTTGCAGTCGATGTTCCAGCATCTTTGTCAACATTCTGAGTGGCACATCCAATTATCAATATCAATGCAATTCCTAAAAATAATATTTTTTTCATAGCAGTTGTTTTCTTATTTCAATTGTCCTTGATTTTTCATAGCTGTACTTGTATTTTACCTGTGCTTTTATATATTCTCTTTCAGGGCTTGCTTTGTCTTCCTTTACAGTCAGCCAGCACCCAAACTTAAGGTCTCTCTGGCTTCCGCTGATAACACAGTCCTTAGTGCTCCACCTTTCCTCTTCTGTATTAATATTCTTTTTTACATCTTCAGCTAATGAATAAATTTCTCCCTTGTTTGTTAGGCATCCGCAGAATTTCTGTGTAGGCTCTAAGCTCTTTGGAAATTTAAGGTCAAAGCTTTTGATTTCTCTTAGTCTTCCTTCATCTTTTGCACTGAATCTTATTACAAGTTTAGCTTGGTCGCTGTCTTTTGAAAATGGTTGTGGATTTGTTCCAAGAGCTAATGTCATAGGCCCAGAATCTTTTTTTCTTGAAGTTATTATTCCATCTCCGCCCCATAATCCTGCAGGTCCAACCAAAGGTTTAAGGTATTTTTCAGCATAATCTGCTCTCCCCCCTGCCTTTGCCACTATGTCCCTGTTTATTATGTAAACAAATAAATCAGAATCTGAAACGCTGCTAAAGCTGATATTTGCACTTACAGTCTTTCCTTCTACTTCGCTGTCTATATTGTCTATCCCATTTTCAAATATGCAGTCAAAACTGAAAATGTCATTGACTTTTCCAGGAGAAGTAGGGTATATGTCTATGTAATGCTCCTTATTTTCAATATTTTTGTTGATTATGTCAGGTAAATATCTGACTTCTCCTTTGTAATCATCTAGTTCACAGAAAACATAAAGTCTTAATTTTTCTTCCTTGATGTCTATATTGTTTATTTTTACAAGATTGCTTATTACAATTTTGTCTCCAACAACATATGGTCCAGAATCCTCAATCTTGTCAATGGTTATCCCTGCCAGGACATCTCCTGTTTCTTTTGCATCTGGGTTCTGCCAGTTTCCAAAGCTTTTCTCTGGGAAAACAACCATGTTGAATACCTTGCTGAAAAATCCGTATAATGCCATTCCAATTTCGCTTTGTTTGAATGATGTAAATCCCTGTTTAATCTTTGTAGGCAAGAAACCGCTTATAAAACCGGAGATGATAAACACGATAAGCAGGACAATTATGATTGTTTTTAGCCATGGAAATCTTTTTTTAGTTATTAATTCTCTTGGTCCTTTAGGAGCTTCCTGTTTTATTGTTATTTTCTGCCCTTCTTCTTTTTTTCCAAGTCCTACTTTCCTGCCAAGGCTCTTTAGGAAATTCCAATTATAAGCTCTGATCTTTAGTTGGTCAGCCTTTCTTTTGTAATAATAAGGATCTTTTTTCCTGAACATCCTGCTAAATAATCCAGGTTTTTCCTCACCAGAACTTTTCTCTTCATCCATCTTTTTAACCTTAGTTGTTTCCTTTATTTAAATCTATTTCTGTCTCAATGACTTGGTCATAATTTTTTATTCTTACAATAACCCTGTTTGAATCTTTGACTATGCTCTCAAAATCATAATCAACATCAAAGCAGTCTTCCAGATTATTGTTATTTTTCTCAAGACAGTTTACCCTGTATGAACTTTTGAATTTTTCAAAGTCAAACAAGTATATTGGATATGAAAAGTCAAGATTTTTACTGTAACTAATCTTTCCTTCTTTTTCCTCATAACCAATTACCCCATCAACGCTCCATATCTTCTTGTTTGTTTTTCCAATGAGCTTGTTGTCTTTAATTTCAGTCTGGTAGTCTGTTGGCATATCATTTAACTCAAGTAATTTTTTCAGTTCTGCTTCAAACTTTGCTATGAACTCCTGCTCGTTTTTGTATTCCTTTGATGCTTTTTCAGCAGAGATTCTTACGCTTGAATCAAGATAAAACAATTCTTTTTCAACCGAGCCATATGCAGTTATAAGGTTCATTGAAGTGTCCCCTACCTCTTTTAACCCAGATCGCTTGACATCAAGCAAAAACATTGCAGATATTAATATGAGGATTATTCCCATCGCCCCAAGAGGGATTGTCATTTCAACTCCTTTCTTGTTCATCTTTTTCATAATTTGTCCTCAGCTATTGCAAGTTTTATATGAATTAGTTTATCCTCATAAGGATATTTGATTTCTGTGCTGGTTTTTGTAAGCAGATAATCCCACTCAGCAGAATTTTCAAAGCAGCAAATCTCTTTTTCATTGACAAAAATCTTCCATGCATATCCCTCAGTGTAATACTTTTTTATTAAAGGGTCAACCCTTTCAAAGATGTAGTCTGGATTATCCTGATTATCAACGATTATGTCAATGACCATTTCATTTTGGACCTTTGTTTTAAACAAGTTTATAGCAAACAAATCCATGTCCTTGTCAATTTTGTTTGCCTCGATTCTCTCATCAATATCCCCGCCTTTTTTAAAATCGCTGCTCATGTTAAACATGAATATAGCAAGGACAACCAAGAAAGCAAGTACAGCAAAAATATCTTTTAGAGGAAATACCTCAGCTCTTTTATTCAATCATAATCACCCCAAAGTTCATTATCTCTTCTTTATCATTAACAAGGACATATTTTTCTTCAAAGTAGCAGTTCTTTTTCAGTTTGCAGAAGTTAAGCTGGTCTTTGTAAGCCAAAATGTCATTTGAAGCCTCTTTGTTTTTTAGTTTGGCATAAACCAAGTTGGTGGTTTCCATGCACTCTTTTATCCTTTCATCATTAAACTTGCTGAAGTTTATTATTCCTGGATAAACTCTCTCATCTTCGTATGCAAAACAGTCAGAGCTGTAAAATAATCTCTTCATTAAAAGGTCTGATTTAAATCCATCAACTTTTATTTCCTGATTCACAGACAAATTTAGTACAACAACAACTGCTGCAACCATAATAGCAATGGTGGCAAAGACCACAATCTGGTAGGGTAGTCTTTCTCCAAGTTCTGAACTCATGAGCTCACCTCAAAACTATTTTCATTCTGGTTCCAGCTTAAGCTCTTGATTTTGCTTGGGACATATCCAAACTTAAATATGCCTTGGTTTACATACCCTTCCCAAATATGCAATGAATCTTCCTTGTTTATGTTGTAAACAACTCTCGCACCATCGCACAGATATAACGTGTCCAATGTCAGGCCTATCTCAATCGTGTTTGCTCTTTTTTCAATCTGTCTTGAATTTTTGAAAGTAGAAACATAATACCCCAGTGATGCGATTACAGCCAAGGCCATCAAAATGGAAAATATGGTGAATAACTGCATATCCCCTCTTTTATTCATAAGAAAGTTAAGTATTATTTTATTTATATTGGTTTTGTTATGCTAAAGTGTACTTATCCCCGCTTAAACCTATCTTGTAGCTCTTGACATCTTCAGCATCACTTATTAATATGCCAGAACCCCAGAGTTTATAGCTTACAGTCTTGCACTCTATGAATTTTTGTGCCTCAGTGTCATACAAACATAAACAGTTCCAGTCCTTGCATAAGGCATTTTTTGAAATTACTTCTTTGTTGTATTCATTCTCTGGATCTTCCTTGTTTTTTGCATAAATGACATAGTCACTGCTAAAGCTAAGAGCCAGGTTTTGTGGCTGAGAGGGGCTTAATGCATTTAACCCTTCAACCAGTTGGTTAAAGCTGTCCAATGTTGCCTGGTTGACATTAAGTTGTCCAGGGAGGACTGTTTTGTATAAATTAACCAGGAAACCAAGAACAATTATTGTAATAATTACACTGAGAATCAACTTTACAAGAAAACTTAGAACAATCCCTCTTTTATTCATAATCTAAATAAAAAAAAGAAATATATAAGGGTTATTGTTTAACAGTTTATAGGCTGTCCTTCAACTTTACATCCTGGCGCAAGATTAATGCATTTTTTTATTATTGTTTTTCCAGTGTTTGGCTCCAAGATATCAAATTCCTTCTTGCAGTATGCAGAGTTTGGTGCCTGGCTTATGCTTGTTATTGAGCTGCAATATGTGTTGCATAACTGGACAGCCAAGCTTTCGTCAGTTCCTGTTGTTCCGCTGTAGAATATTGATTTTATTTTTGTAGTTACGTTCTCAAATCCGAACAAGAAGAACACTACAACCACAACCAGTACAATTATAACTATTATCGCAATGATGACTGTATTAAGAGAAATTTCAGCACCTTTTTTGTTTAACATCTAGCTACACCTCTTTACTATTATCCTGTATAAAATCTATTTAAATCTTTTGGTTAGTCAAATGATATGAAGATTTCATCAATTTTTCTTCTTGGCCTCTCATCCTTTGTGATGATTTCCTTTGCTCTTAATCTTGACAAGTAGCTTCTTGTTGAGCTTTCTCTCAATGAACTTAGCTTGGCAATCTCATCTATTGTTCTTTCTCCGTTGCATAACTTTATTATTTCCATTTTTTGCGGGTTTAGGAATGAAAGTATTTTTTTAAGGTCTTCCTTGTTTTTGATGTAGTTGACTTTCTTTAAACTAGTCTCTTGCGCATCAAGTATCTGGGTTTTAATGATTTCCAGCCAGTTATATAAATTTTCTGTGAGTGTAACTATCAAATCATTCCTGCTCAGCTCAGGAAGAACCTCTGTAATGTAATCTATGGTTGTTTCTTCATATTTTGTATTCTTGGAAAGTATCATCTTGTTCTTATTCAATAAACCAGATATCCTCAACAGAATATCAGAAGTGTCTGCCACGATTGTTCCTTTTTCATATGCTTTTTCAATTTCTCTTTCAATTTCATTCTTGGACATTCCTACAGAAATAATCTTCCCAGAAGAATAATTTAGAATAGGTATTTTAGGTTCATATACTACCCTTGGATGCCCAAGTATCAGGCTTTTTTCAAAGATTGCTTCCTCAATTTTTGGTATTAAAATCTTGAACTTTCTCCCAGCATAGTAATCCGTTACCTTGTGGATTGCTAACTCAGGGAATAATTTATCCAGATGCAATGCAATCAAATAATCCGCAACCGCAAAAGTTAGCTTGCTTATTGTTGTGGACTTGAACCTAACATCTTCTTCATCATAATTTTCTTTGATGTAATCTAATGAAACCCTGCCTAAAACTGCATAGAGTAATTCACTTGCCTGCTCATTTTTTAATAACCTGAAAAATGCATCAGAAAGATAAATAACCTTATAATTTATTTTATGGTAGCTCAAAAAAGATTTTATTTTTTTAACCAAATCTCCATAATCATCTTTTAACAGGTTTATGCCGTAAGTTTGGAATGGGAATATTCTTTTATCCCAAAAACAAAGAACCAGCTTATCCCCTTCCTTTAATTCATTTACAACGTTATACAAATGATATAATACTGGGTAATGCAAACTTGTACAAAACAAATTTGAATAAAATGTTTTCGGCATACTAACGTAAGAGACAAAAAAATATATAAATTGATAGCCTCGTCAAATGTCACTTGTCAAACAAGTAAAAACTTAAATATTCCAGAGTCTTATGCACCATTAACACAATAAAAAAGAGGTCTTAGTTCATTTAAAATAGAGGTGATTTGAAGGATTTGTCAAAAATCCGGAGGAAACCAAAATGATAAAGAAAAAAGAGCTTTTAATTCTGTCAAGACTAAGACAAAATTCTAGGGAAAGCCTTACAAGGATGTCAAGGGCAACGAGAATACCAGTTTCAACAATATTTGACAGACTTCAGGCCTGCCAAAAATCAGTTATCACAAAGCACACGACACTGTTAAATTTCTCTAAGCTGGGATTTAATGCAATAGTCAACATAATGATTAAAATCCCAAGAGAGAAAAGAGACGAGCTAAAACAATATTTAGAAACACACCGGAACATAAACTCAATCTATAAGATAAACAACGGCTTTGATTTTATGGTTGAAGGAATCTTCAAAAGCATACAGCAAGTTGATGAATTTATGGATAACCTTGAAAGCAGATATCCAATTGAAACTACCCAGATTTATTACATTGTTGAGGATATTAAAAGAGAATCTTTTTTGACGCGTGAAAATAGTCTTGACCTGGTTATTTAATTTGGTTTAGGAACAAAGCTGTATGTAGCACCATGGACTCATACTTATTTTCCCTTATCTCTTCTAATAGTTTGTTATAGTTTATCTTAACTGTTCTTATCTCTTCTGTGATTTCCTTGTTGCTTTTTCCTTTGACTAAATCTTTAGCTCTGAAAAAATACATTTTATGGTCTGATAAACTTGGATAGGGGGTTAATACAGACAATAATTCAACTTTTTCAGCCTTGTATCCAGTCTCTTCCTTTAATTCTCTTTTTGCTGCATCTTCAGGGGTTTCGTCTTTGTCAATCACCCCTGTGACAGCCTCAAGAATAATTTTTCTTATTGCGTGCCTGTAATGCTTAACAAGAACTAATTCTTCTTCAGAAATGAAAGGAAGGACACAGACACCGTCATTTATTGTTAATACATCATAAATGTATTCTTCGTCTCCATACTTTACAGTTTCAGCTCTTAATTTAATAAAATTGTCATAGATGTCTTCTGTTCTTATTATTTCCTTCATTATCCCCCCGATAAACCAAAAAAACAGAAGAATCTTTGTTTTTAAGTTTTTTGATTTTATTCATATCTGAGAGCTTCAACAGGAATTAGTTTTGATGCTCTTATCGCAGGAATCACTCCAGATGCAACTCCAACAAGGAATGAAAATGCTAATGCAAATAAAATTAAAATCGGGCTTACGCTGATGCTAATCAGTCCAAATCCTAATTGTGATGCAACAAACTCGACAGAATAAGCCATCACAGAGCCGAGGATAACTCCGAATGTCCCTCCAACCAATCCTATTGACCCAGATTCAATTAAGAATAATAATAGGATATCTTTGTTGGTTGCGCCAATTGCTTTCATGGTTCCGATTTCAGTTGTTCTTTCTAAGACGCTTGTGAACATTGAATTCATTATTCCTACTCCGCCAACAACCAAAGAAATAGAAGCGATACCAACCAAAATGATTTGTACTATCCCCAGGATAGAACTAACTTGCTCCAATAACTGTTTTGGCGTATAAACTTCAAATAGTTCGTCATCCCTTGATCTTTTGAGGTCTTTTATAACCTTTTTGCCTAATTCTTCAAGGTCAACTCCCTCTAATGCATGGACAACAATTACACTAAGCCCATCTGGCTCAGAAAATGTTTCTCTTGCCTGTTCTAATGGTATATAAGCCACATTGTCTACGTTAGTTCCTGTCTCTTCAAAAATGCCTATTACTTTAAAGCTGTCATTGCCAATATCTATCTTGTTTCCAATCCTTATTTCTTTCCTGAATGTGTCCTCTGAGAATTTAGATCCTATTATTGCTACTTCTTTTTCTCCGTCTTTGAATGCCCTTCCTTTTGCATATTTAACATCTAAGTCTGCTAATCCTTTTTCACCTTGATCTGACGGATAAGAATAAACACTTACAAATTTATCTTCATTGCTGTAAGAAACTTTGATTGATTTTACTAGCATGGGCGTTACATAATCTACTCCAATTACATTCTCGCATATGTCTGAGTCTTTTGTTGTCAAAATATCTGAACGCTCAGGCTGGCCCATTAATCCTTTTGGGATTACTCTCAAACTTGAAATTCCCATTTTGGAAAACTGCTCCTCAATTCCTGATTCAAGACCCTGGCCAAGAGCAATCAAAGAAATTATTGCAGCAATTCCAATTACAACTCCAATAACAGTAAGCCAGGATCTTATTTTTTTGTGAGTTACATTTTTCCATATCAGCATTAAATAATCCTTTATCATCTTAAAGCATCCACCGGTTTCATTTTTACTGCCCTTTTTGCTGGCAGCCATGTTGAGATTAATCCAACTCCAATAGAAAAGAGGAGTACAAAGATTAACAAGGGAACATTTATTTTTATTAATAAGATGCTGTATCCAGCCAATGTAGCAGCGTATTTTACAATATAAGCAATTAAAGTTCCTAATGCTATCCCAACAATCCCCCCAACAAGGCCAAATAAACCACCCTCAATCAAAAAGAGTATTGCTATGGATTTATTTGTTGCGCCAATTGATTTCATTATTCCAATTTCCCTTGTCCTTTGCAATACTGCAGTGTACATTGAGTTCATAATTCCTATCCCGCCAACAAGCAAGGAGATTGATGCAATCCCCCCCAAGATTACCTGAACCAATACTAATATTGTTCCGAACTGGGCCAATAGTTGCTCAGGAGTTGAAACGCTAAAACTTTCTTTCTCGTTTTTCTTTTTTTCAAGTTTGTCAGTTATCTTCTCAGCAACAGTTTCAATATCATATCCTGGCTTTACCTTTGCCTGTATCATTGTTAATTCTGTTGGTTTGTCAAATAGTTCTCTTACATCTTCTATGGGCATATATAACTGAGAATCATCTTGGGGATTTCCTATTTCCTCTAAAACACCTATGACTTTTATTTTTGTATCTTTTATTTTTATTTGATTGTTTACATGAATTTCCTTGTCGAAGATATCTTTTGAAACCTTGTATCCAATGATTATCGAGTTTGATTCTCCTTTTTTGAGGAATCTCCCTTCCATTGTATCATATCCGCTGTCAGTCATTGACTTTTCAAAAACTTCAGTATCCATCCCCAAGATATAGCTGAAGAATTGTTTTTCATTGTTGTATTCAACTTCCCCGCTCGCCATGACATACGGACTGACCCACTCTATCTCAGGCATGGATTTAATTAGGTCTGCATCTTCTTGGTCTATTAGGTTTGAGAATCCTGTATCCATCTTCCCCATCACATAAATTTGGTTAGAACCCATTTGCTCAAACTGAACTGTTATTGCATTTTCCAGACCCTGTGATACAGAAATTAAAGCTACAATAGAAGCAATGCCTATGACAATTCCAATGATTGTTAACCAGGACCTTAAACTCCTGTGTCTAATGTTCTTTATAGCTAATGTGAGATAATCTTTAATCATTATGATTCTAAATAGCTTTTAATCTTTCTTGGAATTCTTTTAAGGTTGCTCCATTTTAATTTTAAAAGAAGGTTTAAGATTCCTCTCAATAATTTCTTGAATGCAATTTTTACAGCCTTGCCTAAGTCCTTGACCTCTCTCCATGCCTTGTATGTCCAGTAAACAAGCAGGATTACAATGATTGTAAATATTAAAGATATAACTGGGTTTCCAGTGCTTCCGTCTAATCCATATGCTTTTAGTTCTGAATTAGAATAGACCTTCAATGGCACTTCTTTTACCTCAGAATAATCCTTGTTAAATCCGTCTTTGTATCTTAGCTCAACCCTTAATTTGATTTCTTTGCTTTTTCTGGTATTAATTGTGAACTGGCCAGATTCAAAGTCATCTGCTTCTAGGTTTCCAAGATATGTTTTTGAATTTCCGATTACGTTGTACTCTTCAGAAGGAAGTATTTCCATAGTCATGTATTTTATCTCTGTTGGCCCGACATTTGATACAGATAAAACAACCTTTCCTGTTTTTCCCTTAACAAAATTGTCTGCTTCCTCCAAGTTTAGTTCATAGGAAATTGGTTTTTGAACCAATAATCCAAATGAATCTGACTTATTGTGGTTGATTCCAGACTCATCAAAGAAACTTAATGTAAAAGGAATCGAGTATGCTTTAGATATCGCATCTGATAATGGCATTAACTCAAATACCAGATATGCAGTTTCATCAGGCTTTAAGTTTTGTATTTTTTTCTCTGTTGTTGAACCAATAGGAACAAAACTGCTTGGTAAAAGTAAGTTCACACTAACTTCTTTCATCACCGAATTCTCTAAGCTTTTAAGTTCAATTATTACTTTTCCGGTAGATCCTTGTTCTAAGTATGCAGGATCAGATTTTGCCTTTATGTCAATGATTGGAACCATTGTTTTTATTTCAATAGGCACACTTACTATCTGGAATTCCTTCTTATTCCCATTGGTATACACCTTGAATTGCAACTCATAATCCCCTTCAACCAGATCAGAATCAACATTTATTTTTTCAAATTTAAATACAGCCTCCTGGTTCCTAGGAATTTCATAAACGGTGATTGGGTTTTGGCCGTATATCCTGAATGGAGCTCGGTCAACAAGATAAACCTCAACATTTCTTGCAGTACTCTCTCCAAGGTTTTTTAGATTTAACCAGGCCTCGAAAGAATCCCCCGCTCTTAATGGATATGGTTCGTATTTCAATACTGTTGCTACAAAAGTTGCCTGTGCCTGTGTAACTCCATCTGTTTTCTCTAGGTCTGAACCAGAGAGAGTCACATTATAAGCTAATGCAAAGGTTGACATTAAGATTAATGCTAAAATATACACTCCCTTTTTCATCTTAGTTCTTGTAGAGTTAGTTTTTCACCCTTTTTAAATTCTTTGATTATTTCTCCGTCTTTTAAATAACATACTCTGTCACATACTTTAACCAGGGCTTCATCATGAGTTACTATAATGATTGTTTTTTTGTCTTTTTCATGTAAATTCCTTAATATATCTACTACTTCCTTTCCTGTTTTTGAATCTAGGTTACCGGTTGGCTCGTCAGCTAATACAACTTCCGGGTTATTTACTAATGCTCTTGCGATTGCAACTCTTTGTCTTTCTCCGCCAGAAAGTTTCGCTGGAGTATGATGTAAACGATGGCTCATGCCTAAGCTATTAAGTATTTCCATTGCAATCTTTTCCCTTTTTTCAGGAGAGATGTTCTGGAACATCATTGGAAGCATGACATTTTGCAAAGTAGTCAGGCTCGGAATCAAGTTAAATGTCTGGAAAATAAATCCTATTTTCTTTCCTCTTAATTGGGCTAGCTGTGACTCACTTAAGTTTGAGATGTTTACTCCATCCAGATAGATATCTCCTTTGGTTGGCGTGTCCAACGATCCAATCATGTTCATCGCTGTTGATTTTCCGCTTCCAGACTTTCCCAAAATCCCCAAGAACTCCCCCTTTTTTACCTTGAGATTCAAGCCTCTTAGTGCATTGACCTTGACTTCATCCATGGTGTAAATTTTCCACACATTTCTGATGTCAATTATAATCTCAGTCATAAAATTGTGAAGAAAAAACACTATATAAACGTTTTTAAATTACAGCAATCCCTCTTTCTTCAGGGCATTTCTCATATCTTCTCTTGCCTTGGTGATCTTTTTTTCCAGTTTTTCTTTTTGAGAAATAGATGCAATTGTGTTTCTTTGCCTGATTAAATTTATAAGATCAACACCAAAAATTA
This sequence comes from Candidatus Nanoarchaeia archaeon, assembly GCA_028713535.1. GTDB lineage: Archaea > Nanobdellota > Nanobdellia > SCGC-AAA011-G17 > JACPNG01 > JAQTMY01. Next base: position 14,159 of record JAQTOC010000012.1, read on the forward strand.
GCTTTTGCTCTTTTGTAAGCGGAGGCAATTCACTCATTTTTGAGAAATTACTCTTCTACCTCGCTCATGTCTTGGCTTCTGTACACTCTTGCAAATGAAGGTGTAACAACAACCCAGTCTTCGCCAAAACCTGCAATGTCCCCGTCAATAGCATCACAGGTTTTCTTTAGCTTGTTTACAGCTCTTTTTAATTCAACCAAGTCTTTGTCTTTTAATGGCCTTATGTTGATTAGAGCTACAGTGTAACCTTCCCTTATTGCATCAAGGGCTGGCTTGACATCATTAAATTCGTTTATTGTAAAAGGTCTTACAATAATCTTATTTTTTTGTACCTTTGCTTGTGAAGTATCTATTTCTAAGTAGTCTTCATAATTTCCGTTCTCAAAGTCAGAGGATCCGGATAAAAGGTCTTTTATTTTTGAAAATACCATCTGTATGGCCTCTTTTAATGTTAATATCTTTTAAGATTGGTTTGGTATATAAACATTTCTATTAAAGAATATTCATATTATTTAATGCTTTCTAATAAACTTACTACGTTCCACACCTGCGCTCTTGTGTAGCTGGATATATTTGGGTCATCAGATATCTCTTCTAATTGCTGTAAAGATTCATTAACCCTTAAAGAACTTTCCTTATCCTCTTTTAGGATTATAACTGTGTTTTTTATCTTGCTTCTTATGTTCTTTGGTACTGTATTATCATCACATATTTCGTTTAACAGTTCAATTGCCTCAATCATCATTTTAAATCTTTGATAACCTCTTTTTGTTTTTCTTGAAACTTTTCTTTAAGTTTGTCTTCCTGTTTTTCAACAGTCTTAATCCTTAGCTCAAGAACTTCTTTTTTAGCATTTAAATCTTTTATGAGTGTGGATTTGTCAGATTTAATCATAATATTTCCAACAATTTTATAACAATCATCCTTTGATGCTTCTAATTCTCGTAGCGCATTTTCTATCTCGATTAACTGGCTTTGAAATGCCTGTTTTTGCATTAAATTATTTTGTAAACTTTGTCCTAGAATTTGCAATTCCTCTTTTTCTCTTTCCCTGTCCTTAGGCATATTAAACTCCTACTCGACCTTAACAGTAACAGCAACGTTTCTTTCTTTGTAAAGTATCTTGCTGCCACAATAAGGGCATCTTATTCTTTTTCTTACGTATTCAGATTTAACTTGCTTGCCACAGTCAAAACACTTGTATGTTTTTTCTTCTTGTTTTTTGGTAGCCATATTTATGCAACCTCATAAGCCTTGCTTGTGAATTTAGAGTTACATTTTGAGCATCTAAAAATTCCAGTGGCTACTCTTTTTACTTGTTTTTTCTTGCAGTATGGGCAGGTCTGTTTTTGTCTTTGTCTTACTTCGATATCCAAGACTCTTTTTCTTATCTTTCTTCCATACCTTGTTCCAAATCTGCCTGTTGAGCCAACTTTCTTTGTCATTTTAAAATATCCCCGATGTTTAATTTAAAAACCTTTCTATTTAAGATCTGGGGCTGCCAGGATTCGAACCTGGGTCGAAAGGTCCCAAACCTTTAATGCTGGACCAGGCTACACCACAGCCCCAATAACAGTTTTCAAACCACAAAGCATTTATAAATCTTTTTCTTAACATAACTCAATGAAACAGGTTATTATTGTCAGAAGTGATTTAAAATTAAGCAAGGGCAAGATGTCAGCCCAGTGCAGCCATGCCTCTGTCGAGGCAGTTCTTAAGTCTGACAAGAAAAAGGTCAGTGAATGGCAGAAAGAAGGTATGAAAAAAGTTGTGCTTAAGGTCAATGATCTTAAGGAATTACTGAAATATAATCAGCTTGCAAAAGATTCTGGTTTAGTTACCTCTTTGATCAAAGATGCAGGAAGAACTGAAATTGAACCAGGAACAATTACTTGTGTTGGGATTGGTCCTGACGATGATGTAAAAATCGATGCTGTTACTAAAAATCTGAAACTGGTCTGATTTACTTTTTTCTTGGGTAACATATAAGAATTTATACTTGCTTGTCTGCTTATTTAGTATGGACCCTGACTTGTTTGAGGATATAAAGAAATATAATTCCTTTGAAGATCTGCTAAAGGATATTCCATTAGAAGAAACCGAGCTTCCTTACCAGATGATCATCGAGTCAAGATACCCTGGTCCTAATTCTACTGGAGCAGTAAACGTGAATGTAGAAATATCTACCTTTAAACATAGACGATATCTTCAGTACTGTAGATTCCCGCTTAGTTGTGGCAGGAATGATGAAAACCATGATACTTTTAAGGGAGATCAACCAATCCAGAATTTAATATCTCAGATTAAGGAACTTTTTGATGCTTCTGAGTATCATACCAGTGGAAGGAAACATTTCTTATCTATTAAAAAGAAACGCTAGCGAAACCTTTATAAACCTGAATTATAAGCTAAACCACGGACGGCCATAGCGGTTTGGTCCCACCCGATCCCATCTCGAACTCGGAAGTTAAACAAGCCCACGTTTCAGGTGATACTGTTATACAACGGGAATCCTGATTCGCTGTCCACCTTTATATTCTTACAAAAGATATTTAAAAAAAGGAAATAACTGATTGTGATGCCAAATAATTTTTATTCTAAAAAGAAAGATAAGGATAAGGAAATAGCCCTTGAAAGGATAGAGAGTTTATTCAATCAGGCCAAGGAAATTTTTAAGGTTGATCCATCCTTATCAAATCGATATGTTAAGATTGCAAGAAAGATTGCAATGAAAACCAAAACAAAAATACCAAACAAATTCAAAAAAAATTTCTGCAAGAATTGTTTGTCCTATCTTAAGCCAGGAGTTAATTGCAGGGTAAGGACCAAGAATAATAAGTTGATTTATTACTGTTTAAACTGCAAGAATTATATGAGATATGTCCTAAAAAAATCTAAATGACCTTCTCCTTGGAAAATTTTCCTTGACCATGCCTGGCCAGTCATTCTTTATGAATTCTTTTTCCTTTCTTAGCATTTCCCCAAAACCTCTTTTAACTAATTCCTTGTTTACAATGTTTCCCTGGTGCGGATGCCGGTATTTTTTTTCGTGGGGAGAATTAAATCCATGCATGTAATGAATTAATTCATGCGCAATTGTCAAGTCAATTATATACTCAGGAATTACTTCATTTTTGAAAAAGCCATTTATCGCAATCTCTGTGTCTTTGCTTTTCAGTAATTTTATATGACCAAACTTATTTCTCCAGTTCCCCTTGAATCTTATCAAGACATTGTTTTTTCTTTCTAATTCAGGAAATAAGAGTTTCCATATCTGGTCTAGACGTTCTGCTAGAAATGAATTATCGCGCATAAAAATTAGAGAAACAATTTGTTTTTAAGTTTTTTTGAACTTCATTACAGTGTCTATTAGATCTACATGGCTTAAAAATTCAGCCCTGCAGCACATTCTTTCTAGACCAAGGTCGTCTAAAACCTTTTTCTTGTCCTCGGTTTTAGTTCTTTCTTTGTATTCTTCCCATAAGTGTGCTATGGGTTTTCCGCATGATTTGCATCTTATTGGAATTATCATATTAACCTCACCTGTATGACTTCTGCCTCTTAGCTCTAGCCTTGGAGTCGTTAGGTTTGCACATTTCTTTGTATCTTACATCAGCAACGAGCAAGTGCCTGTCGTAATCTAAAAATTTCTTTTTTAAATCTTGGTTGTTCCCAGAAAACATTAGTAATGCTTTTGCGATTGCAAGCCTTGAAGCTTCTGCCTGGCTCTGGACCCCTCCGCCGTGAACATTAACGCTTATATCTACCTTGCCGTCAAAATTATTAGCAAGCATCAATGGTTCTCTTATTTTCATTCTTCCAAGATCGTTTCCATAGCTGTCTAGTACTTGTTTATTGATTCTTATGATTCCTTTTCCAGCTTTCAATGTTGCTCTTGCTATTGAGGTTTTTCTCTTGCCTGATGCAACAACCATTTTTTGTTCTGTCATTTTATATTAAAGATGAAATCTCTCCTAAACTTATATACTTCCTAACTTTTTTGCTTAATTTTGCATCTTCTATAGTTTCTAGTTTTTTGTCTTTGAATTCTTCTGGTATTCCTAAGTAACATTTGATATTTTTGAATGCTTTTAAACCTTTTTCCTGTTTGTATGGAAGCATGCCTCTTATCGTTCTTTTAACAATCATCTGAGGCCCTCTTGGGAAATAAGGCCCGTGGTATGGATCTCCTCTTTGTTTTTTTGCATTGTACTTCATTAGAACATCTTTCTTTGATCCTGTTATTACAGCTTTTTCTGAATTTAGAATTATGATTGTTTCTCCCTTTAATGCCATCTTTGAAACTACTGCAGCCATCCTGCCTAAAACAAGTTTTTTAGCATCGATTATTCTCATATTAATATCCTCACTTTTTTCCCTTTGGGGTTGTCTTTCATAAGTTGTTTTATTGTTAATGTTTTTCCCTTTATTTTTTCCTTTGATTTTTCTGAAAATGAATAGGCAGCAACATCAATTTTTCTTGTTAATGTTCCTTCTGATAATACTTTTCCCGGAATTAGAGCAGTTTCTCCGTCTTTGCAGTATTTTTCTATCTTGAATAAGTTGACGCTTGGCCTTCTTCTTGTAGATTTTTCTAGCTCTTTAGCTACCTTTTTCCATATAGCAACATCTTCCTTATTAGCTAAAATCTTAAGGTCTGTTATCAGATTTCTTAAGTGCATATTTGTTGGACCTGTTCTTCTCATTTTGATAGTAAGATTGTAAACAAGGCATTTAAAAAGGTTTTGGTTGGAAAAATGACACAATCTTTATTAAATCAAGAACGTTCTCAGTATTATGAAAATTTCAATTGTTTCATTTCCAATAGGCAATTCCTTAGAAGGAAACTTCAGCCAGATTAAAGAAGCAATAGAAACTAGTCCAAAGGCAGACATTTGGCTCTTTCCAGAGGGGGCCCTAACTGGATATGATTGTGAAAACGGCAATTTTATAAAAAACATTAATTTTGATAAACTAAACCAGCTTCATCAAAAGTGTAGAAATCTGACAATTTTCCATAAGACCAACCTAATCATAGGGTCTATTGAAAAAGAGGATAATAAATATTATAATGCAGCATTCATTTTTTTAGCTGATGGAACAATCCAAAAGTATAGAAAGATTAATCTTGCCTTTTTTGATAAGAAACATTTCATCACAGGAAACTCCCTTCCAGTATTTGAAATTAATGGTACAAAAATAGGGATTCAGTTGTGCAGAGAGGTTTTCTATCCAGAACAATGGAGATTACTCGCACTTAAGGGAGCAAAAATTATTTTCCATCTAAATAATTGTGTTGGGAAAGAAAAATACAATCTTTGGAAGAGTTATCTGATTAGCAGAGCTGCTGAAAATCAAAGATATGTATTTAGTGCAAATACCCCCAGCGAATCTGTTGGTTGCCCCACAATCGCGATTAGTCCTGAAGGGGAGGTACTCGAAGAGATTAACTCAAAAGACAAAAAAATAGTAACTCTAACTCCCAATCTTGAACTTTCTAGGGATTATTATCTTAGTCAGAGAAGGTTTGATCTTTTTGATATTATTGAGAAATAGAGTCCATCCATAATATCATATTTATTCTTTGGTATATATCTCTATCATACTTCCCTCTTGAAGGAACACCGCTTGTTTTGGTTAATAACTCTGCCCCAGCATGTTGAAGCAATTTCTCTTTCCAATCTTTTAATTCATTATCAAACCAGTAGTTGAAAGGGGTAGCGAATCCCACCTTGTCTTTACGGTTAGTTATTTCCAAAGGAACCCCTGCTCTTTCAGCTATTACTCTTAAAATATGTTTAGACCGATACTCATCAGTTATCTTTAGATGTGGGGGGAGACCAAAAGCCATCTCTAAGACCGCTTGATCTAAGAACGGGGTATATCCACTTATCCCAAAAGCACCGAAAGTTTTTTCTTCTAATTGTAAAAGTGGAGGAAATGAAACCTTGGCATCAGTATAAGAAACTTGCCTGAGTGTATCATTGTTTTCTACATGAGAAAAAAGGTCCCTTACAAATTCCAATGGAGCAGTTGAACCCGAATTTCCTCTTCTGATTAAATGATAGTATCTATCTGCCTTCTGAGTAAAATCTAATTTTTTATCTTTTTTACCCTCCATAAAATAAATCATAAGAGGGAGGTAGCTTACCATTGTGGGCCATTCAGTTTCTAAAAGCTTGGGATTTTCAATAAACTTTTCTAAATCTTCAAGAGATCTCGCCATGATTTTATGCCTAGCATACCCATTAAGAAATTCGTCTGGACCACTTCCAGTAAAAACATTCTCAATCCCATTTTTTTGTAATTCTTCAGCAATCATATATATCGGCAAAATAGCTGCAGAAGCAAGAGGCCTATCAAACAAAGCCAAGGCTTTTGGCATTTTTTCCTTAAAATCTTGGGCAGTAGGAACTACTTTAATTAGGGGGACTTGTAGTTTTTTAGAGACCATATTTGCAAATTCATATTCATCAAACTGGACAGGCATGCCTGGAAAATGAGAGATAATAAATGCATCCGGTTTTTTTATTTTAGAGGCCAAAAAACCAAGGGTACTTGAATCCAGTCCCCCACTTAGTAAAATCGCATAAGGTTCTTTTGGCATCCTTGTTTCAATGGCTTGCATGACTCTATCTTCTAGTTCCAAAATAAGATCTTCATCTTTACCCTTAAACATTGGAACATTGATAGGGAAATCCCAATATTTTTTTATTTCTACTCTATCTTCATCTACATAATAAGAAAGAACATGTCCAGGCATTAATGCCTTAGATTTTTCAAATAGGGTTTCATCTTCTAATGTGGTTTCAAATTCAATAAATGAATTGGGAATTGTTATATTAAGACATTTAGGAAATTGAAAATCCCTTATTTCAGATGAAAATTTGATTGTACCATCTGAGTGGGAATAATATTGGGATTTCCCCCCCAATCTGTCTCTCCCAACAACTATTTTATTATTTTTATTGTCTTCTATGCTAAAAACAAACTCGCCTATTAGCTTCTCGACTACTTCTGCCCCATAAGTAATATATCCTCTCAATATTTTTTCAATGTCAGACCCCCCATTTAAAGGACTCTCAAATTTGTGAATATGACCATTAAAAGATATTGAAAAATCTCCATCAGAAAGAGTCTGTTTAGACTCTTTACCAGATTGACCAAAGGAATTAGGCATCTTAATCACAACTAAAGAGTGGTTATAGTTTATAAATCTTGTTGTTCCATCCCGAAAGGTTTGGTATGGTGCGGGTGACAGGGTTCGAACCTGCGCAAGCACTAAGCTAATGGAGCCTTAATCCATCCCGTTTGACCGCTCCGGCACACCCGCAAAATAATTTTTTTAACTAGTTAGGATTTAAGTAGTTTTCTAGAGAAAAAATTATTTCAGCTCTTTAATCTTTGAACTGAAATCATTAAGCTTTTTGTCAAGCTCATTCATTGCTTCTTCAAACATTTCCTGTGCTTTTAACTGGCCCCACGGTTCTATGGTTACTATGAAGTCTTTTTTGCTTCCTTCAACAGATATGGCATCCTTTCCAAGGGTTTCTACACAAGCCATGCACAAATCGCATTTTTCAAGAGCCTCAACATTAAGTTTTTTGTTTGCTACCCTGAATACATTCTTTGGGCAGACTTTTATTGCATCAACAGCGACAGTTGGCTTTATGATTTCAATCTTTGGATATGCCCTGTAGTACACTAATCCAGGAATGTTTTTTGCATGGTTTTTTCCTTTTCCTAATGTAAGCCTGCACTGGGCGTTTACTTCCTGTCCTTCATCAAGTTTGATAATTAGTGTTTTTGGATGAACTGCCTTTATTTTTGGGTCCTTGAACTTAAAGTCTTCAGCATAAACATTTCCCGGTCCAACTTTTTTTATTGTGGCATAGGTTTCGCATTGGGCGCAGCCCTTTCCCTTGCATTTGCATTCTTCACGAAGATTATATTCTTTTAGATCAGTTTTTATAACAACTAGGCCCATCCTTAAGGCAAGCATCTCATCATATAATGCAGATGTGTTTTGTATGAATTTGATTTCATCAATAGCCATTGTTGGCACCTCTTCTAAAATAAGCCTTCTCAATGTATTTATGTAAGCAGCCTCTGTATCTTTAACTAAAAAAACAACTTTCTCCTTATTCTTATCAATAAGTTTAAGATTCATACTCTTCTTCCCCTCCTAAGATGCTTTTTTCTACAAGTATCATGAGGGGTTGCAGTTACGTCTTCGATAGAGCCGATTCTTAATCCAGCTCTTGATAATGCTCTTACAGCTGCCTGTGCTCCAGGTCCAGGGGACAAAGGTCCGTTATGGCCTCCAGGTGCTCTTACTTTTACATGTAATGCATTTATTCCTTTTTCCCTGAGTTCTTCAGCTATTTTTTTAGCTGCAGCCATCGCTGCTGTTGGGCTTGATTCAAGCCTGTGAGCTTTAACCATCATACCACCAGATGCCTTTGAGATTGTTTCGCATCCGGTTATGTCGGTTATATGAATAATAGTATCATTGTATGAAGAATAAATATGTGCAATTCCCCATCTGTACTTTTGGTCCTGTCTTGGTCTGTCTTCCCTATTCTGCGGGTATCTCTTCCTTTCCATTCTCTTCTTCCTTTGCCTCTTCCTTATTTACTTTTTCCTTTTTTTCTATTTTTGTCTGTGTTTTTACTTCTTGTTTTTTGATAACTCTTTCTGGATGTTCCTCATTGTTAAAGCTTGACCTTGGATTAAATATCATCTTGCTTTCATCCTCTGCGCTTACCAAAAAAGAAGGAACAGTTACTTTTTGTCCATTAACGAAAATGTGTCCGTGAACAATCAGCTGTCTTGCCTGATCGATTGTTCTTGCTAATCCTTTTTTATATACAAGAGTTTGCAATCTCCTCTCAAGTAAATCTTTTACATCCAAACCAAGAACATCATCAAGTGTTGCTGAACCTTTTAGCAAGCCGTATCTTACTAATCTTTTTATGAGTAATTCTTGCTCTTTTTTGGATTGTTCATTATAAATAGCTACAAGTTTTTTAGCCTGGGTTTTGTACCTGTTTAATTCAGATGAGAATTTCCAAATTTCTCTTTTTCTTGGCAGCCCGTACGTTTTTGATAATTCTTTCTCTGCGTCAATTCTTTCTTTTCGCCATGGATGTGCTGGCGTCTGATATTTTTTTCTTGCTTTTCTTGGATCTCCCATTTTTACTTACCTTTCTTTCCGCCTTTTGTTTTTTTGACTACTCCAACAGTCTTGCTGCCTTTTCTTCCGAAGTGAGTCTTGGTTCTCTGGCCTCTTACAGGAAGTCCAAATCCATGTCTTACTCCTCTGTAAGATCTTATCATCCTCAATCTTTTGATATCATTATCCTTGACAAATTTAATATCAACTGAATTAATGTGTTTATCCTCTCCAGTATCATAATCATTCCTTCTGTTTAACATCCAGACAGGCATACTATACTTTAATGGATGTTTGATGACATCTTCAATTTTAGATAGGTCTTCTTTAGAAAGCTCACCTATTTTCCTGTCTTTATCAAGATTTAATAATGCACAAACTGCATTTGAAAATGAAAAGTCTACCCCTTTAATCATCCTTAATTCCCTATATACAGATTTATTTCCATCTAGATCTGCATTGCACAACCTTACTAGTTGCTTAATCTCGTGTTTTGCGTCAGACATTATGATTTTATCTCCTAAAATGAAATCTTTGAATTTTATTCATTTAAAAAGCTTACTATAACCCTAAAGCCCAACAAAAAGCTTGTATTTGTCCTCATTGTTTATTTCAGCCATAATCCTTTTTATTATTGTTTCTCTTGGGTCAGGCAGCAACCTGACTCTTGTTTTTATGTCCTCAAAACTGCCAAATGGGCCTTCCTTTCTTGCCTCAAGTATTTCCCACATGTGTTTTTTTCCTATTCCAGGCAGCAATTCAAACTGGTGTCTCCTCATGTTTATTGGGCCTGCTTTATTGAAAAATTCAACAAAAGTTTTTTCCTTATTGTCTACTAAGTCAGTAAGAACGCTTTCAAGTTCAAGTTTTGCAGTCTGTGTCAGTTTTTCTGTGTCAATCTTTCCGATTACATGGTGAATCTTGTCTCTTTTGCCCTCACCAATGTAGACTTCTTCCCCGATTTTTAGTTCAGTTTCTTTTTTCGGGATTAATTCTAGAAGAACAAAATGGTCTTTACCTATAGCTTGCGCTATTGCTGACTTCCTGAAACTTGGTTTGTTGTCGAATGGATATCCATTTGGAAGGAAGTCTAATACTATTGCATTTTCTTCTTTGACTGGTATCATTTTTTAACCAAAACATTTTATTTGATCACTTGTAATATCTTTTCTAAGTCTTCGTTCTTGACTGTAATGTTTTCACCAACAAATATGATTTTTAATCCATCCATATCCTGTGGCATTATATCAACTATTTTTACTATTTGTCTGTCTTTTAGTCTTGGAATATTAAGCTCTTTAATCTTGTTCTTTAATTCCTCTGATTTTTTTAATTCTTCGTTTTTTGTGAATGTGTTTAGGTATTCTTTTGTCTTAGTTGCCCTGAAATTTAGTTCTTTGTCTCTTTTCTCTACCTTTGCTAATTTCTCTCTCATTCCAACCAAAGTTAATGGTGTTTCCTCAATGATTTCTATGCTTGGCATCTTTTATACCCTCTTTAAATGAACAGGATGTACAACCACTTCTTTCTCTTTTTTGCCATCCTTTATTAGTATGCTGTAACATCTTCCCTTTTTGCCTCTTACTATCCCGGACTTTCCATGGAATCTTGGGAAATACATCCCTTTTTGATAAGCAGGCTCTGCTTTTAAGTAGACTCTGTCTCCTTCACTGAATTTTTGCAGGAAATTCTTTAGTTTTATCCTTCCTTTTTCATCTTTTTTCTTGCCTAGTTTGCTCCTAGTTTTCCTTCTAAATCCACCAATTCTCTGTGCCATCTTAAATCTCCTTATCTACCAGAAAAACTTATCTTGGGGGTTTATAAAGGTTTTTATTGCTTTTCGACCATTTCTATTAATTTGTTCAAAACCTTGTCCATGGCAAAAAATAGGTTGTAATCTGTCATTTCTGAATGCAGGACTTTCCCTTCAATTGTAACATTTGCTTTCAGCTCAAAATTAGAGCTGTGAACCTCTTTCATTATCAGGGCTAGTTCCTGGAACTGCTGCTTGTCTGCTATTTTTTTGGCATATGCCCCAACCATTTTTTTAACAACAATCAGTTTTGCCGGTTCTAGGTCCTTAAAACCAGACAGTTTTATATTCCCGCCAAGTTCTATAGTTGTCATTTTATTAGTCTAATAAATTATAGAATATATAGTTTTCTATTTTAGTGTCTTGGTCATGTATGGCCCTTCTCTCTTATAGCCTAATTTAGAATAATACTGCCTGACTCCAACTCCAGAAATGACAACAACCTTGTTTTTTCCGTTTATCCTTGCTATTTTTTCAGCTAGTCTCAGCAGTTTTTTGCCGTATCCTTTATGTTGCTGGGATTTCCTGGATTTTTTCCCTATCTGGGTCATTGGAGAATAAACATGCAGCTCCCTGACTAATGCAGAATCATTTTTTATTTCTTTTCTTAGGTAACTGGATGGGATTCTTAATCTTAAAAATCCAATCAAACAGTCATTTGAATCAACAATCGAAATGAAAAATTCTCTTCCTTTTGATGCTCCATATGAAATAACTCTTACATGAATCTTTCCTGGAATCTTGTTTTTTATTTCCCTGCATCTTATGCATCTGCATTTTATTTTTTTGTTTATTAATTCCTTTTCTATGTACTGTCTGAGGTTATTTTTATCCGGGCCTGCTTCAGTGAACTTTGTAGGAATGTCTCTTTGAATGCGCATGATCCTTACATATTCAGGAATTTCTTTTTTGAATTCAGAAATGATATTTATTGCCTGCTTTGTTGTTATTGGTCTGTATTTTTTTTGTTTGTATTCCTTGTATAACTTAGTCCCCTTTAACACCATGCACGGATATATCTTCAGCATGTCTGGCTGGAAATCAGAATCTCTGAACAACAGTTTTAATCCGTTCAAATCTTTCTTTGGATTTGATTTAGGCAGGCCAATCATGTAGTGGAAATTTAGCTTGAAGCCAAGGTCTTTTAAGATTCTTATTGCCTTTATAGAATCTTCAACGCTGTGCCCTCTCTCTATTGCGTTTAAGCTTTCATTGTAAACAGACTGTACCCCAAGTTCTACCCTTGTAGTTCCCAGCCTTAGCAATTGATTTGCTTCCTTTAATGAGGCATAGTCCGGTCTTGTTTCAATTGTCAGTCCAATGCATCTTATCTTTGAGTTTTCATTTCTTTTTTGTTCTTTCTCAAGCTTTGATTTTCCCTTTATTTTTTTGAGATGTTTTTTTATTCTTTCTATTCTTTTGATGTTATTTATGTTTGATGGGATCTCAAAAAACTTTTTTAATTCTTTGATGTTTAAGTTCGATTTTTTGAAGAATAGCTTTGAAAAATCATTCATTGCTTTTAATGCATAAGTTATGAATTCATCCTGGTACTTTTTCTGGAATGCAGGGAATGTCCCGCCCATTATTATTAATTCAATCTTGTCAGGAACATGCCCCAGTACAAAATATTGCTCAAGCCTGTTAAAAACCTGCAAGTAG
>JAQTOC010000013.1 GCA_028713535.1 Candidatus Nanoarchaeia archaeon
TGTCCTTCTTGTGTTGCAGAAGACCATGACCAGTCCTGTTTTCTCACTCTGCAACAAATGAATAAGCAATGACATCTTCATGTTTTTTGTGACATCATAATATTCCTGTTTAAGCTTGCTTGGATCAACCATTTTTACAGCAAGAACCTTGATAGGATTCTTCATGTGTTTATTAGCCAGTTTTGTTATGTAAGGCAATATAGTAGCAGAAAAAAACAAGGTTTGTCTTTTAGCAGGGCAAAGCCTTATTATCTGTTCAACATCATCCATAAAACCCATGTCAAGCATCCTGTCTGCCTCATCTAAAACAAGCAATTTTACCCTTGACAGATTAACTGTCCTTCTTTCAATATGATCTAAAAGCCTTCCTGGTGTTGCAACCACAACCTCTGATCTGGATAAGTCCTTGATCTGTGGATTTATAGAAACTCCTCCATAAACCGCAATGATTCCAAGTGGTTTCTGGTGTGAAAGCTTGATTATTGAGTCTTTTACCTGCTCAGCGAGCTCTCTTGTAGGCGTCAATATCAATGCCTGCAGCCCTTCTTTTGGGTTGACATGCTGTATAACACCGCACCCAAATGCAAGTGTTTTTCCTGAACCTGTTGCAGATTCACCTATTACGTCTTTTCCGTCCATTATGAGAGGAATTGCCTCCTCCTGGATCTGTGTAGGGCTATTAAACCCTAATTTCTTAATAGCTAGTATTAATTGCTGGCTTAAGCCAAGCTCTTCAAACGATTTCATTTTATTTTACTCCTTATTGTTTTATTAGCACTTCCTTAGAAAAAGCAAGATGTTCACAACCGAAGCAAGTGCTTTCTCATATCAGTTATACTGGGAATTTTGTTATTTTTACCCTATATAAAGGTTACTAATAGCTTCAATTAAGGTTAAAACTATGCTTAAATTTAAATATGTAAAATACAGCTGTTCATAAGGTGATACCAATGAAAAAAATAATCACAATATGTTTGTTAGCTATATTACTTTTTGTAAGCTGCGCCAAGGAAGAAACCATCAAAGAAACTTCAATAACCTTGGAAGAAGCAATAGAAATAGCAGAAAACAGTGATTGTATCAACGAAGGAACATTAAAAACAACAAATGTCTACAATCCAAACTCAAAAACATGGTGGATAGACCTTGAGCCAAACATCCCAGAACCTGGATGCAGTCCTGCATGCGTAGTTTCTGAAGAAACAAAGACAGCAGAGATAAACTGGAGATGCACAGGCCTTATTGTTCCAGAAGAATAAGGATTAAAAAGAGCTTAAGACAGACTCATTAAAAGATCCAGAGCAATATTCAACAATATACCTTGCTTTTGTCCTCGGAACAGCAATCCTGAAAGGTTTTAATTTTTTTCTTGTGTCTACTATGTTTTTGTTTTCATCAAGCCAATAAACATCAAGAGGAAAAAACACAAAAAACATATCAATGGTAGCTCCAATCCTTTTTTCTTTTCCCAAGTCAAATATTAAAATCTTTTTTTTATTTAAACTAAATCTGAATCCCAAGAACTTAGAAAACACATTTGTTAATACCTTGTAATTTCCCTGTTTCATACTTTGTACCCTTGTAATTTCTGCCTGCAGTTATTGCAGTATGGTTTTCCATTTGATTCCTTGATGCACATAGTACATATCTTATCTCCGCACCACATGCAGTTTTTTACAGTTTCCCTATTATGGATTACGCATCTCATTTAAATATGATTGCTGCATATCCCACAGCATTGTCATAATTTGTTAAGTCTCCTGAAGTATAATAACTTAATAAATGTCCCTTTTCGCTGTCTAATGCTTTGAAAGCCTCGATTCCAGTCAATATAGCTCCAACCCCGCATATTGTCGAATCTGTTTTTTCCAGATGAGCCAGGAATTTTCTTGAATCTAATCCGATTATTGCATTTATTGCCCTTGAATCCATTTCATAAACCTGTTTTTTTACATTCTCCAGAAAAGGAATATATCCATAATTAGAACCATAATGAGTAAAATCAGAGCTTACAATGACTATAGTATCTTCATCAATTTCTGCTATAGCCCATCCAAGCTTTTTGCATTTTTCATATTCAAATTCAGAAATTAATACAGGAACTATTCTTAGGTCTTTTAGCTTGTCCTTGCTCACATACTGCAAAAAAGGAAGTTGTACTTCAATACTATGTTCGTTTTTATGCGAGCTCTCATCGTTTTTTAAAAACTTGCATTTGCTCATTAATTCTTTTCCAAAACCTATGTCGTTTTTTATTTTTCCAAAAGGAGTTTCAAAATCATCAAGTGAAACAGAATAATTTTCTCCCTGGTTCATGTGGTTTATTCCAATGATAACATATCTTTTTGGAAACTTCGATTCAGCAATTTCTTTATATGCCCAAGCCTGGCAATAGCCAGAGAATGAATAACCTGCATGCGGGGCAATAATCCCTTTTATTTTGTTTGTTCTCTTTGCAGGCAGCGCTCCAGGTCCTTTTTTTCCTGTAAAACATGACTCTATCTGCTCATTCAAATCCTCAAAATCCTTTTCATAAAATATGCCGTCAACAACAGGTTTTCGCATAATCTTTTATGAGTGATTTAAGTTTAAAATCATTTCTGTTTTATACTAGCCACAAGCGTTTTGTATTACTTTGTCCTGTCCTTCCTCAGTTCCTAACATTTGGTTCAAAGTCTTATCATTTAAATCTTCTTTGTTAAAATAACAGTCAGCAGCAACTACATCATTAAAAACCATTGCATAATGGCACTTATCATCTTCAAAACCATAGACTGTTATGACTACTTTCATTGCATCACTATCCATTTTTAGTTCAGAAGGAACACACTCCTTGAAATTTTCACCCATGCATAAAAAATCCTTGCATGAAATAATCCCATTATTACTGCATCCAACAAATAATAAAACTAGAGAGATAAACAAAATTGTTTTTGCCTTAATCATAAACCCACCTCTAAGATTAATTCCCATAAATACTATATAAACCTATCCAAGATAATTCTAATCTTAAACATCAATTAGTAGTAAAAAAAATAAGAAACTTTTTTAAATAGCATTTCTAAAGTTATGTCATGAAAGTTTCAATCGCAGGGACAGGATATGTTGGACTTACTTCTGGTGTTTGTTTTGCTGAGTTAGGCCATGACGTTTGTTGTTATGACATTGACAAAAGAAAAATAGACATGCTAAGCCATGGAAGTATCCCAATCTATGAGCCTGGATTAAAAGAGCTTCTTGAAAAAAACAAAAAAAGATTAAAATTCACAACAGACGCAAAAGAAGCAGTCAACTTTGGTGATATTATTTTTATTGGTGTCGGAACTCCTTCAAGGGAAGATGGCTCTGTAAATCTTGATTATATTGATAGTGTAGCAGAATCAATAGGAAAATACATTGATTCATACAAAGTAATTGTAAACAAGAGCACTGTTCCTGTAGGAACAAAAGAAAGAGTAACCAATATAATAAAAAAACATTACAAAGGTAGCTTTGATGTTATTTCAAGCCCGGAATTCTTGAGAGAAGGCTGCGCTGTAACAGATACGTTAGAGCCTGACCGAATAGTACTCGGAACAAACAGCGAAAAAGCAAAGGAAATGATGTTTAATTTATACAAAAAAATTCCTCAAAGTAAGATATTCGTGACAGATTCAAAAAGCTCAGAATTGATAAAATACGCATCAAATACATTCCTTGCGTTTTGCATTTCATATGTCAATAATCTGACAAAAGAATATCCAGACTACGATGTAAATGAATTAACTTATCACTTTAGGGAAAAGTTAAATCCAAGGGGCTTTTTTGGCGTCGGTGTTGGGTTTGGCGGTTCGTGTTTCCCAAAAGACGTAAAAGAGCTTATTTCATTCACAGACACCATAAAGATAGATTCAAAAATATTAAAAGAGATCATGGAGATAAATGAAACTCAAAAATTATTCTTCTTTAATAAAATAAAAAATCTAAGAGAAGGTTCAACAATTGGTGTATTAGGACTTGCATTCAAGCCAGACACAGACGATATGAGAGACGCCCCATCTATTTCAATTGTAAAAAAACTCCTGGATATTGGATTTAATGTAAAAGCTCATGATCCTATATCAGAAGAGGAAGCAAAAAAAATCCTGGATATTGAATATTGCAGTAATCCTTATGAAGTAGCAGAGGACGCAGATGCACTGATTTTAGTCACAGAATGGAACCATTTCAGGAACTTAAACTTAAGTAAAATAAAGGAGCTTATGAAAAATCCATTAATTTATGACGGAAGAAATGTGTTTGACAGGAAAAAAACAAATGGTTTTGAATATCACGATATTGGAAGGGGCCATAAAAAATTCAATGAACATGAAAAAGAAGAACAAATAAAGAGATTCTTGAACAAATGCGACCTATTCGCAAAAAAGATAACTGAAATCTGTAAGAAGGTTGGTGCAAATCCAGATAATGTCCTTGAAGGAATGAAACTTGATTCCAGAATAGGAAGAAACATGTTTTGATTTCTTAAAAAAAGAAATGTTTAAATACACATATATATAAAATCTAGTTATGGCAAAAAAGTTTCCTTATCATACTCAGGAAACCGGTTATACGTGCGGTCCAGCCTCAATGAGGATGGTTCTTGAATACATTGGAATCAAAAAAACAGAAAAGCAGATTGCAAAGCTTCTTGAGACAAACAAGGTGAGAGGAACCTGGCCAAAATACTTTCCAGAGCTGGCAGAAAAATACAAGTTGGAATATTCAGTGGAAAGAAAGGCAACAATAAAAGACATAAAACATCTGTTAAACGAAGGCTATCTTGTGATTATATGCTACTATTATGCTGCTGGCAACGTAGACCACTACTCTGTTATCAAAAAAATAGATTCAAGATATATTCATTTCTGGGATCCTGACCCAAAATGCGGCCCTGAAGACAAATACTCAATAAAATATTTTGAGAAGATATGGAAAACCGACCCAAGATACAAAGATAAAGAAAGGCGCTGGGTATTTGCAATGAAAAAATAATTACTTTAGTCTCTTGACTTTTTCCAGATGTATTAATTCCCTGAACATGGAAATAAGCATTATTATCAACCCGCTAAAAGCAACCCAGTTAAATATCTCAAAGTAAAAGAATCCAAATACCATAATAAACAATCCAAGGAAGAATATTACCTCAAACACTGTTTCCATGTTTAATAAAACACAAACAAGAATATATAAACCTTACTCTTCCTCTATGATAAAAACAGAGGCTAAAAAGCATATTGCAATGAAAGGAACCAAAAATACCTTGACAATGTTGTGTATTAACTCAAAGTCCAGGAATCCAAATCCGCCAAAGCTTAGATTAAACAGGTAAAAGCTGTCAATCAAAATAACAATGATTACCAAAAACAACCCGAACATGAACAGGTTGTAAAATTCTTTCTTCTTTTCATAGTTTCTTATCCTTAAGATAACATTTAATGTGATAACTAAAACTGCCAAAACCAAAAATACAGTTATTAGCGAGATAAACTCTATCATTTTTTCTCCTTCTTGTTATGTGAAAATTCAGCCTTTTTCTTCTCAAGATGAGCCTCATCTTTCAAGAAATTCCTTCGTTCTTTTTCAAGCTCTGCCTCTCTCTTCCTGAATTCTTTCTTTTCTTTCTCAAACTCATCAATTTCATCATCAAGCTTGTTCATCTTTTCCTTGTATTTTTCCTTTAATTCCTTAAAGCTAAGCCTTGTATCGTCCAATTTTAATTTTTCATCCTCAACCTTGTTAAGCTCCTTGTTGACTCTCTGCTCCTTAACCATTATGTCCTTCTCTCTGCCCTCAAGTTCAGAATACTCCTCTTTCAGGGCAGTCTTCAGCTTGTTAATTTCCTCTTTCTCTTTCTCAATCTTGCTTTTAAGTAAATTAAGTTTTTTCTCAAGAACTATGTTTTCATCTTCCTTGTCCATCAGTTCATATTCCCTGTCAATAATCTTTTTCTCTCGTTTTTTCAGCTTGTCCTCTTCTTCATCAATCTTCTTAAATGCCTTGTCAGCTTTCTCAGACTTTGACATTGCCATGTCTCCCAATTGTTCCATATCAAGCCTCTGGTTTGCCAGTTCAGATTCTTTCTTTTTGATTTCCTTCTTCCTGATATCCAAGTCCTGCTTAATCTGCTTGAGGTTTTCTTTCCTGTTCTCCAAGGCCTCTTCAAAATTAATTAGATGTGCTTCCTTCCTTTCAAGCTCTTTCCCTCTCTTTTCAAGTTCCTTTATCCTTGGCATTATTACTTCTCTGTCAATTTCATCAGCTAAACCGCCTTTTTTCTCGACAGCGTCCTTAAGCTCGTTTATCCTTCCCTCTCTTAAGTTTTTGTAATACTTGACTGAAATAAAGAACATTACCAAAACAAGTAAAAATAATACAATATAATTAATAAGCAAAATAGTAACATCAATCCAGAAAAATCTCAATACAAAAACCAGTGAAAAAATAAAAGTCATGGCAATTAGCTTCTTGCTTACAATTCCTGTCTCTTTTATCTTGAAAAAATAAATTAAGACCACTAGGAAAAGAAATATACTTATATAATTTTGAAAGCTCGCAAACCACAACAAACTCATATTCATCACTCTACTTTTATTGATTTAAATCCAAGCTGGATATTTAAGTATTGTTTAGTTCAAAAAAATAGTTTTAAAAATAGAAATAAAAAAAGGGGTTTACTCTGTTTCAGAATAAACCTCTCCAAGTATGGTATACATCATAACCCCTACGATAAAGCTTGACAACATGGTTCCTAGGAAGGGGATTATGCTCAAGACAAACATTATGACCATTGATATCACAATTGAAATAATCCAGGCCATAAAGTATGTTCCTGTAAATGTTTTCTTAAGTATTTTTCCCAGTTTAAACGCATCTCCAAACTTGTAGTCTTTTGCAAAGAAGACCATTGACATAGGAGAGATATATGCTATCAGCAAAGCTACAATTATCAATACAATGAGCCATGCTCCCATTCCTGCAATTGCATTATATGCAGGCACTCCAGCAGACTCCAGACTGAACAAACTCACAAATGCCGATCCCAACGCAATCAAAAGGATGACTATCAAAGGGATAATCCATATTAATCCAATGACAAAACTCAAGAAGCCTCTGAAGAACAAATTACCCCAGTTAGTCCATTCAGGAAGCCTATAGTCTTTCTTTCCTTTCTTTATGACTGTTCTTATGCATTCTATTTCATAACCCCCAACAAAAAAATTAACAATTGGGATTATTCCAAGAACCACACCTATAAGAAATTTTTTAAGGTCTGTAAAAGGCCTTTTAATTGCTTCTGCGTAATTAACCATTATTTTCCCCCCAAATAAATAACTATGTAATAAAAAACATATTATTAAACATTTTGGCTTACTCTCCAGTAATATATCCTTCACAATACACATCCCCGACAACTCCGCTTAAGATATTTAAACTGATAAAATAAAAATATCCTGTGAACGAAAAAGAAACTTTTCTGCATGACAAGTATGATGTTTGTGGCGGGGCTAACTACAATGTTTCTATGATTTATGATTCTTCAACTCCAAAAGGAGCCTGTCCATTGTATAAAACACTTTACACAAACACATGCACTTTTGACTGCAAGTATTGCAATCTTGCTAAAAACTCAAAAACAAGAAGAGATTCTTTTACTCCAGAAGAATTAGCCAAGAGTTTCATGAAATTAGTTTATACAAAAAAAGTCGAGGGTTTATTTTTGAGTTCTTCAGTTGCAAATGATCCAGACAAAGTAACTGAAAAAATGATTGAGTCTGTCAAGCTAATAAGAAACAAGTTCAGCTATAAAGGCTACATTCATTTCAAGGTTCTGCCTGGAGTTAATTATGACCTGATAAAACAGGCCTCTGAGTTAGTTGAAAGGATGAGTGTAAATATTGAATCCACCTCCAAATCAAGACTGGACGATTTAAGTTCAAACAAGGATTATAACTTGGATTTAGTCAGAAGGCAATTTTACCTTAAAAAACTGAATGTAAACCAGACAACACAAATGGTTGTTGGTGCTTCAAATGAAACAGATTTGGAAATATTGAAAACAATCAAGTTTCAAAATGAAGAACTAAAACAAAAAAGAATTTATTTTTCTGCTTTCAGGCCAGTAAAAAATTCAGAACTGGAAAACAAAGAGCCAACTCCTTTGTACAGGCAAAACAGGTTGTATAACGTAGATTTTTTAATGAGAAAATATAATTTTAAATTTAATGAGTTCAAGGAAATTTTAATGAACGATATGCTTACAAATAAAGAACCAAAAACGCTGATAGCCAAGAATTATCTTGACAAGCAAATAGATATTAATGAGGCTTCTGAAGAAGAGTTTTTAAGAGTTCCTGGAATCGGCCCCAAGATAACTCAGAACATTCTAGCAATAAGAAAAGACAAAAAAATAACAACAAAAAAAGACATTGTCGAAACAGGAGTTACCCTTAAGAGAGCCATGCCTTTCATAAAGATAAATGGATACAGCCAAGCTAGTTTGAATAGATTCTCCTGAATACTTATATATACTTTGCTTTTATAAAAAAGCGGCCGGATCCGCTGTAATATCCTTGTTGCAAAAAGTTATTTCACTTCAACATTCAGGAGAAATGGTTCGTCAAATTCGCAGACGTCATATTCCCAGCCTTTTGGGATATATAGATTTCCTTTCAATACTCTAATCCCCGCTCCTGTTTCTAAGTTGCGAGTTTCTATATTTTTAAAATCCCATCTCTCTGCACGTAGAGGTAACCCTGAGGAGGATTTCGTCACGAACTGAATGGGGATGTAACAACTGTCTACAAATCTCATAGAAACTGAAAGGTTAGAATCTCTCTTAAAATTTTCAACTTGAACCCTGAACTCATAAATAATGTAGTTCGGGTTTAGCATGTAATCGGGGTTGATTTGCTCTGTGGTCTCCTTGCTATTAATTGTAATACCCGCAATCCCGATTTTATTGCCGCCATCTATTCCATAGAAGAGATACGAACTATTCATGAACAAGCATACCGAATCTTTGCTTTCACATGGCGGCAGGTCCTGCGAACTTACTGATGCCAGCATCATCATTGATGCAAACACAATAATTATAAATAATTTTGTTTTCATTTCAAAACTCCTAAAGTTAGTAAGGTTATGCAGTCCTTCCAGGCAGATTAATTCTAAGAAGAAAATTTTAACTAAGAGACACACATCTCTTATACTGAACCTTTTAGGACTTAAATTTAACAAATAAATACGTTATATTCGAACTTATAAACCTTTTCAAAACCTTTAAAAAGCCATTTCTCTCTGCTTAAACCTATGAAAATCAGGTCCCCAATCATAGCATTTGTAGGTCATGTAGACCATGGAAAGTCTTCTATTTTAGATAAGATTAGGGGAACCGCTGTAGTAAAAGGAGAGGCAGGAGGCATAACCCAGTGTATTTCCTGCAGTAAATTAGAAATAGACATAATAAAAAAAATAACAGGCAAGTTGCTTGAAACACTTGGATTTAAGATTACCATTCCGGGTCTATTATTCCTAGATACTCCTGGACATGCTGCCTTCACAAATTTAAGAAAAAGAGGAGGAAACCTTGCAGACTTAGCTGTTTTAGTAATAGACCTTAATGAAGGAATAAAGCCACAGACAAAAGAAGCAATTGAAATTTTAAGAGAATACAAAACTCCTTTTGTCATTGCATTAAACAAGATTGATTTATTCCCTGGATGGGTTCATTACAATAAGTCTTTGCTGGAATCACTAAACTCACAAAGTGAAAAAACAAAAGAGAAACTTGACCAGAGAATGTACGAAATCCTTGGCCAGTTGTATGAATTAAACATCAAGACAGAAAGGTTTGACAGGATAAGCGACTACACAAAACAGATTGCGTTAATTCCATGCTCAGCAAAAACCGGGCAGGGAATCCCAGAAATACTTATGATATTAACAGGCCTTGCCCAAAAATATCTTGAAGAGCAATTAAGGATAGAGGTAACCGGTCCAGGACACGGAACAATTCTTGAGGTAACAGAAGAAAGAGGAGTTGGGACAACACTAGACGTAGTATTGTATGAAGGAACGCTAAAAGTTAACGACCAGATTGTTATAGGTGGCTTGGAAAAACCAATCATAACTAAGATAAGGGGTTTGTCCCAGAAAGAAAAATCAAAATTAGTTTCTGTCAAGGAAGTTCATGCTGCAACAGGAGTAAGAATAAATGCCCCGGATTTAGACAATGTATTTTCAGGCATGCCAATAAAAGTAGCAGGCAATGATTTAGAAAAAACAAAACAAGAAGTGCAGAAAGAAGTTGAAGAAGTTACCTTGGATGTAGATAATGAGGGAATTGTAATAAAAGCAGACTCGCTTGGCTCGCTTGAAGCACTTGTCAAATTATTAAAAGAAAAAAATATCAAGGTTAAACATGCATCAATAGGAAATATTTCAAAGAAAGATTCTGCAGAAGCTCAGACAGAAGAAGATCCATTGAATATGGTTGTTCTTGGTTTTAATGTCAAAGATGAGTCTGATAAAAAAGTAAAGGTAATAACCAACAATGTAATCTACAGGTTAATAGAAGATTTTGAAAAATGGCGTGAAGACGAACTCAAAAGAACCGAAACAAGGGTCCTAGAGAAATTAGTCATGCCAGCAGAGCTTCATTTTCTTCCAGGCTGTGTTTTCAGGCAGAACAATCCAGCAATATTTGGTGTTGAGATTATTGCAGGAAAGATAAAAGTAGGAACCCCAATAATGAAAGACAGCAAGGAAATAGGAAAGATCAAGGAAATCCAGCTTGAAAAACAGAATGTCACAGAAGCAGAAAAAGGCAAGCAGGTTGCTGTATCTGTCCCAGGAGTCACTGTCGGCAGGCAAGTAGAGGAAGGCGATACTTTATATTCATCAATCCCAGAGCCAGACTTTATCAGGTTAAAGCAATTGAAAAAGTATTTAAACAAGGATGAAGTCGAACTTCTTAAGAAAATAGCAGAAATCAAGAGAAAAGACAATCCAATATGGGGGGTATAAACAATGGTCATATTCAAGATAACAATAAGCGATCCAAAGACCGGAAAGAGCTACAAAAAAGAGCTTGAAACCGAGGCATTTAAGGGAAAAATAATAGGCAACAAGGTAAAAGGCGACGAGCTTGGTTTTAAGGATTATGAGCTAGAAATAACCGGAGCATCAGATACATCTGGATTCCCATCTCTAAGAAATCTGCCAGGGGCAGGAAGAAAAGAAGTACTTCTCAGCAAGGGAGCAGGAGTTAAAATAAAAAGAGCGGGTTTAAAGCTAAGAAAAACCGTCGTTGGAAACCAGATTTCATTAAAAACCTCCCAGGTCAATCTAAAAATAACAAAACACGGTTCAGAAAGCATAGAAAAAATCCTGGGCATAGAGCCTAAAAAAGAGGAAGCAAAAGAACAAAATGAAGCAAAAAGCTAAGTGTATTATTGTAAGTAGAACAAAACGAGAGTTCAAAACAGATGATTTAGGCCGACCATGCAACGTAGCATTGTTCAACATTAATGACGCACACAAAACAACAGAAGCCCCTATGAAGATTCTTCAGTTCAAGAGCATAGAAAAAGTTGTTGTCAAAGGGCTTAGAGTTGATTTCTTCTTGGCAGGAAATGACTTAATAATAAATAAACTTAAAGATTTGGATATAAGCCTCGAAGGTCCTAAAGAAGAAAACCTAGTCATAACAGGAAAACAGGAATAAAAACCTTTAAAAACATCTAACAAAGTTATTTCTAATTATGTCTATCAAAGATTCACAACCAGAAATAAGTATTGGATTAATTGGCCATGTAGACCATGGTAAAACAACCCTAGTTTCAAAATTGTCTGGAAAATGGACAGACACTCATTCTGAAGAAATAAAAAGAGGTATCACAATAAGGCTTGGCTATGCTGACGCAGTTTTTTATAAATGCCCAAAGTGCAAAGGAGAAACCGCATATTCCTCTCTTTCAATCTGCCCAAACTGCAAGTCAAAATGCACAGAATTAAAAAAAGTTTCATTCATAGATGCTCCAGGCCACGAAACATTGATGGCCACTATGCTTTCAGGCGCAGCAATAATGGATGCTGCATTGCTTTTAATAGCAGCAAACGAAGAATGCCCTCAGCCCCAGACTCGAGAACACCTTGTAGCTCTTGGAATAATAGGTGTAAGCAACATTATCATTGTGCAAAACAAGATTGACCTTGTTTCAGAAGAACAGGCATTGAAAAACTACAACCAGATAAAAGAATTTGTCAAAGGGACAATAGCAGAAAATGCTCCAATAATTCCAATTTCTGCTCAGCATAATGTTAACATAGACTATTTGATTGAGACAATTATAAATAATTTTGCAACTCCCAAAAGAGATCTCACAAAAGATCCTATAATGTTCATCGCAAGGTCATTTGACATTAACAGGCCAAGTACAGACATTGATACTCTGATAGGGGGGGTTCTTGGCGGTGCACTCAAGCAGGGAACATTAAAAATAAAGGATAAGATAGAAATAAGGCCCGGGCTTAAAAAAGAATACGAAGGAAAAACAAGATGGATCCCAATAACAACTGAGATTGACAGTTTGATTACCGGCGGTCTTAAAGTTAATGAAGTCCATCCAGGCGGTTCAATTGGAGTTTCAACTTTATTGGATCCTTCCATAGTCAAGGCAGATTCTTTAACAGGCCAGATAATAGGCCATCCTGGAAAAATGCCTGATGTATGGTCTGAAGTTAGCTTCGAACCTAAGCTGCTTAAACGAGTAGTGGGTGCAAAAGATGAACTTGTTGTAGAACCAATCAAAAAAGGGGAAATGTTGATGTTAAACGTAAATTCTTCAGCGACAATAGGTATTGTTTCAGATCTTTCTCATAAGGTAATCAAGGCAAACCTAAGAATTCCTGTCTGTGCAAACAAAGGAGACAGGATTACAATTTCCAGGCTGCTCGGAAGCAGATGGAGATTAATTGGTTATGGTGAGCTGAAGTAAATCTTATATATTTCTAAAACACAAATTATCCTATGAATTTAATTGGGATAGATATCGGCGGTACAAAAATAACTATAGGTAAAGTCTCAAACAAAAAACTAAAGGATATAACTTCAATTAAAATAAACTCAGGTTCTTCACAGGAAAAAATAATATGTAAGATAAGATTATTGATTGACAAATTAATTGACAAGGAAACAAAGGCAATAGGAATTGGGGTTCCGGCAATTGTAGACACAAAAAAAGGCATTGTTTTTGAAACAGTAAATATTCCTTCATGGAAAAAAGTAAATTTAAAACAAATCCTTGAAGATAAATACAAAATCCCTGTTTTTGTAAATAATGATTCAAACTGTTTCGCTCTCGGAGAAAAATATTTTGGTATCTGTAAGAAAAATAATAATTTTGTAGCAGTTTCTATTAGCACAGGATTCGGCGCAGGGATAATAATAAACAACAAATTATACGAAGGCAATAACTGCGGTGCAGGAGAATTCGGCGAGATATTCTTTAAGGGAAAAAGCATCGAGCATTACTGCTCAGGAAAATATTTTATAAAAGAATATAAAACAAAAGGAGAGCTATTATTTGAAAAAGCAAAACAAAAAGATAAAAACGCATTAAAAATATTCAATGAATTCGGAAAAAATGTTGGAGAGGCTCTCTCAGTAATAGTCAATTCAGTTGATCCAGAAGTAATAATCCTTGGAGGTTCGGTTTCAAAATCATACAAATTTTTTGAGAAATCAATGAAAAAATCATTGAGACAGTTAATCTATGAGAGAAGTTACTCAAGATTAAAAATAAAACAATCTAAAACAAAAAATATCAATGTTTTTGGAGCAGCAGCCCTGTATCATAACTCCTGATTAAAGAGCAAGGTTATCCGAAACGTTTATAAATAATTATTCCAAAACTAATCTTATAAAGTATATTATAAAAAGGAGGATTGAAAAAATGGAAGGTAACAGCTTTAAAAAAGTTGGTGCTTGGTCCTTTGTTATTGGTGTAATCGTTGCACTTTTAGCAGCATTTCTTCCTGCCACAATGAGCGGGGCAATAACCGCAGTATTGGTTATTTTAGGACTTGTTGTAGGACTATTGAACGTAACAGAAAAAGAGACAACAAACTTCATCATAGCATCTGTAGCAATAATGATTGCATTATTTACAGCAGGATCTGCAATACAGGCAAACATCGCTGCACTAAGCACAATAGGAACCTATTTGTGGGCAGTTATGTCAAACATCAACGTGTTTGTATTCCCTGCAACAATCGTAGTTGCTATAAAGGCAATCTATGCTTTGGCTAAGAACTAACTTTCTTTTTTCTTTTTTTTTATTTAATCACCGTTCTGTATAACTCTAGCAATGGTTGTAACCTTGTCGTTTTCATTTAATCTCATTAATCTTACTCCCTGCGTATTCCTTCCGACAAGAGAAACTCCAGTGACCTCAATCCTGATAATTATCCCATTCTTGCTTATTAAAATAATTTCATCCCCATCTCTGACAGTTTTAATTCCAACCACGTTTCCATTCCTTGGAGTAGTCTGGATATTAATAACCCCTTTTCCTCCTCTTTTAATCAACCTATATTCAGAAATTAAAGTTCTCTTGCCAAATCCGTTTTCAGTAACAGTTAGTAAAGCTCCTGATTCAAGTGCAACCTCAATTCCAACAACAGCATCATCTTTTCCTAATCTTATTCCTCTTACTCCTGTAGCTCCTCTTCCCATATCTCTTACATCTTTTTCATCAAACTTGACAGCGCATCCCTTCTTTGTTGCAATAATAAAGTGTAAATTTCCAGGAGTTAATCTTACCTTGACAACCTCATCATCGTCTCTCAAGCTTATTGCCCTTATTCCTCCTTTTCTAGGATTTGAATATTCTTTCAGTGATGTTTTTTTCAACAAACCCTTCTTGGTTGCAAATAACAAATAATTAGTATCAGTAAATTCAGAAATAGGAAGTATTGCGCTTAGCCTTTCACCTTCTTCCAGATTCAACAAATTAACAATTGCCTTTCCTTTCGCATATCTTGAACCTTCTGGAAGCTGATATGCCTTTAGCCAGTAGACTTTTCCTTTGTTTGTAAAGAACAATAAATAATTGTGGTTTGAAGTTACGAATAAATGCTCAACAACATCTTCTTCTTTGGTTGTTGTTGCAGTAACTCCCTTGCCTCCTCTTTTTTGTTTCTTGTATTCTTCAAGAGGAACTTGTTTGATATATCCTGTGTAAGTGGCAGTAACAACAACATCGCTTCTTTCAATTAGGTCTTCTGTTTCAATGTCTTCTTCCATATCAGTCAATATCTCCGTCCTTCTGTCATCTCCGTATTTTTCAATTAAGTCTTTTAATTCATCCTTGATTATCTCAAGAACTCTTTGTTTACTTCCCAATATTTCTTTTAATTCCTTTACAAATTTATTAAGTTCTTTTTCTTCATCTTTAATCTTATCCTGCTCTAATGAAGTTAATCTCTGCAGTTTCATATCCAATATAGCCTGGCTTTGCTCCTCGCTTAATGAGTATTTTTTCATTAAGCCATTCTTGGCATCTAACGGACTTTTTGATTTTTTGATTAATGTAACAACATTATCTATGTCAGCCAGGGCAATCAACAAACCCTCTAAAATATGTATTCTTTTCTCAGCCTTGTCCAGATCATACTTTGTTCTTTTAAGAATAATCTCTTTTCTATAGTCTAAGTAGCTTTCAAGCATCTGCTTTAAATTCAAAATCTTTGGCTGGTTGTCCTTAAGTGCAAGCATAATAACTCCAAAAGTGGTTTGAAGGGCAGAATGCTTGAACAACTGGTTTAATACTACATCTGCATTGGCATTTTTATTTAAGATCAAAACAATGGACATTCCTTTTCTGTCAGATTCATCCCTGATGTCCCTGATGCCCTCTATGCTTTTTTCTTTTACAAGGTCTGCAATAGCTTCGATTAAACTTGTTTTATTAACTTGGTATGGAATCTCAGTGATCATAATCTTATCATCTTTAAATTCAGTCTTTGCTCTTACAACAACTCTTCCTTTTCCAGTAAGATAATATTGTTTGATTCCATTGATTCCTAATATTTGTCCGCCTGTTGGAAAATCAGGACCCTTGACATAATTTATTAATTCATTTATGGTCAGTTCAGGATTATCAATTAAAGCAACAACAGCATTGCAGATCTCTCTTAAATTATGTGGGGGGATGTTAGTAGCCATACCAACAGCAATACCGCTTGAACCGTTGACAAGTAAATTTGGCAATTTAGAAGGCAATATTGAAGGTTCTTTCAATGAATTATCAAAGTTTGGCGTGAAATCAACAGTGTCTTTTTCAATGTCTAATAGCAATTCATCAGATATCTTGCTTAGTTTTGCCTCTGTGTATCTCATTGCAGCAGCATTATCACCGTCAACGCTTCCAAAGTTTCCCTGGCCATTCACTAGAGGATATCTAAGTGAAAAATTCTGGGCCATTCTGACTAAAGAATCATAAACTGCAGTGTCTCCGTGAGGATGATACTTACCTAAGACGTCTCCGACAATCCTTGCACATTTTCTGAAAGGCTTGTTTGATTGCAAGCCCATCTCATGCATAGCATATAAAATTCTTCTGTGAACGGGCTTTAATCCATCTCTTATGTCTGGCAAAGCTCTTCCAACTATTACACTCATAGCATAATCTATGTAAGATTCCTTCATTTCTTCTTCAATTAATTTTTGCTGGATTTCCTGTGGCATTTTAAATATCTAAATTCTTAACCTCTTTGGCATAATTTGTGATAAATTCTCTTCTTGACTCAACTTCATCGCCCATCAATGTAGAAAATATTTCATCAGCCATCAATGCATCCTCAATAGTGACCTGTTTCATTTTTCTGTTAGCAGGATTCATTGTGGTTTCCCATAACTGTTCCGGATTCATCTCTCCAAGTCCTTTAAACCTTTGAACAGCATATCCTTCTCTTCCGTTTTTATTGAAAAATTCCTCAAGTTCCTTGTCATTGTAAATGTAAACTTCATGATTTCCTTTTTTGACCTTGTATAACGGAGCCAGAGCAATGTAGATGTATCCTTTCTCAATTAAGATTCTCATGTACCTGTAAAAGAAAGTCAACCCCAGGCATAAAATATGGCTTCCGTCAACATCAGAGTCTGTCATCATTATAATCTTATGATATCTTAACTTGGAAATGTCCACCTCGCTGTTAAGATGCACACCAAGTGCAGCAATGATTGTTGATAATTCTTCATTCTTGAAAACCTTGTCAATCCTTGCCTTTTCAACATTCAGTATTTTTCCTTTTAATGGCAAAATAGCTTGGAACTCTCTCGATCTCCCTTGCTTTGCACTTCCGCCTGCAGAATCTCCTTCAACGATAAATATTTCTGCTTTAGCAGGATCTTTTTCCTGGCAGTCAGCTAATTTCCCAGGAAGAGAGCCTCCATCTAAAACACTTTTTCTTCTTGTCAGATCTCTTGCTTTTCTTGCAGCCTCTCTTGCCTTAGCAGCATTGATGCATTTGGCTGAAATCAATCTTGCTATTGAAGGGTTTTCCTCAAAGAAAGTATTCAATTCCTGGAAGACCAAGCTCTGAACAATTCCCTTGACATCACTGTTTCCCAGTTTGGTTTTTGTCTGTCCTTCAAATTGGGGTTCTGGGACTTTAACAGAAATTATTGCAGTTAATCCTTCTTTAATATCCCCTCCTTCAAGCTTGTCCTCAGAAATCTTATTGTTTTTGATATAGTCATTTATTACTCTTGTTAATGCTGTGTTAAATCCAACTAGATGTGTTCCTCCCTCAATAGTGTTAATATTATTGCAGTAGCTGTAAACAGTCTCCTGATATGAATTATTATACTGGATAGCAACCTCAACCTGGTTGTTGTTTTTTTCTCCTTTGACATAAACTGGTTTTTCAAATAATTTTTCCTTGTTTTTATTTAAGTGAGCAACAAACTCAGAGATTCCGCCCCCAAAACTGAATTCAGCTTTTTTCCCTTCTTTCTCATCAATTAATTCAATTTTCAATCCAGCATTAAGAAAAGCCAGTTCTTTTAATCTTGATTCAAGAATATCAAATCTAAATTCAGTTGTTTCAAATATTTCATTGTCCGGCAAGAATTTAACAGTTGTTCCTGTCTCATTTGTTTCCCCGATTATTTTCAGTTCTGAAACTGTTTTTCCTTTTTCATATCTCTGATAATAAACTCTGCCGTCTCTCCTTACTTCCACTTCCAAATAATTAGACAAGGCATTAACAACAGAAATTCCAACTCCGTGCAATCCACCAGAAACCTTGTAAGTATTCTTGTCAAACTTGCCTCCTGCATGTAAAATAGTCATAACAACCTCTACAGCAGGCTTATTTTCAACAGGATGAATATCAACAGGTATTCCCCTTCCATTGTCTATAACAGTAACAGAGCCATCCTTGTTCAAAGAAACCTTTATTGAATTAGCATAGCCAGCCAAAGCTTCATCAATGCTGTTATCTACAGCCTCATAAACCAAATGATGCAGTCCTTTTTGCCCGGTGTCTCCAATATACATAGCCGGTCTTTTTCTTACCGCATCTAAGTTCTTAAGCACTGTAATGCTGTCTGCCTTGTAGCTTTTGCCATCCATCTTATCTCCAAAAAATAAATAACTTTTAGACCAAAAAAACCAAAGATAATTTATAAAGCTTTTCCCCGCCCAAATGGCCAAATTCAATGAGTTCAGCGCCTCTGGAGGCATTTTAAATTTTAATAAATAGGTAGATTTATAAAGGAAAATTAACACTCAGAAAATTACCTGAAAAAAACCGAAAGGTTTATAAACGGAGTTTAGGGGTTTAGTTTTAATGCCTGAAAAGATAATAATAGACACAAACTTTTTGATAACTCCGTTCAAGTTTAAATGCGATATCTTTTCAGAACTAAAAAAATTAATGGACCAGCCTTATACATTAAACATACTTGACAAAACAATAGATGAACTAAAAGGAAAAGAGCACGAAAAGTTGGCATTAAACCTTATAAAAGCAAAGAATATAAACATAATTAAAACAGAAAAGAATAAAAACGTTGATAATCTGCTTTTAGACCTAGCAGGCAAAGAAAAATTCATTGTTTGCACAAGTGACCGGGAACTAAGAAAAAAGCTGGAAAGCAAAGGTATAAAAACCATTAACCTAAGACAAAAAAAATATTTGAGGTTTGACTAAAAATGTTTTATGAAACTGAAGCAAGAAGTTATGTAAGAGTCGCACCAGATCTATTCAAGGAAGATTCTGAAAAAGCAATACTAAACAGCCTTAAGGAAAGATTCGATGGATTTATTTCCAAGGAACTCGGGGCTGTAATCGCTGTTTCAGAAATTACAAAGGTTGGAGAAGGAGTAATCATCCCTGGCGACGGCGCTGCTTATTATGATACAACCTTTAAGCTCTTTGTCTTTAAGCCAGAACTCCAGGAAGTTTTGCTGGCAAAAGTCAATGACATAACAGACTTTGGTGCATTCATGGACATTGGTGCAATTGACGGTATGATTCATATTTCTCAGACCATGGACGATTTTGTAAGTTTCTCAAAAGCAAACGTGCTTACCGGAAAGCAAACAAAGATGGTTTTGAAATCAGGGGATTTATGCAGGGCAAGGATAATTGCTGTAAGCTTCAAAGATCCCAAGAACCCAAAGATAGGTTTGACGATGAGGCAGGCTGCCCTTGGCAACTTAAAATGGATAGAGGAAAGCTTAAAAAAGAGAGAAAAACCAAGCAAAGGTAAAAAATGAGAAAAGTATGCAGAAAATGCAAGTTGTTTGTAACCGGCGATAAATGCCCTCTCTGTCAGAGTGATGAATTCACAGACAACTGGCAGGGCAGGTTAAATATACTTGATTCCTCAAAATCAGAGATTGCAAAGAAACTTAAGATAAACATAAAGGGAGAATACGCAATTAAAATAAGATGAAAGCAGAATTATTAAAGGAAAAAGAAATGCCCTTACTTTTAAGAAAAAGGCTGAATTACGAGATAGAATTTGAAAATAGCACTCCAAAGAATGACGAAGTAAAAAAACAAATTGCAAAAGCTGCAAATGTTTCAGAAGACCTAGTTTCAATAAGGCATATCTACCAAAAATATGGGGAGACAAAGGCAAAAGTTATTGCTAATATTTACAAGAATCCTGAAGATTTAAAAAATATTGAGGAAATAAAGAAAAAGAAGAAAGATGGCAAAGAGAAAGATAAAAAACAAGACTCCAAGTAAAATCTGGACAAAGTACAAAGAGAAAAAACCAAGAACATGCCCAAAATGCGGTCCTGGATATTTCTTGTCAGAACACAAAGACAGGTTGTACTGTGGTAGCTGTCATTACACAGAATTTTCTAAGAAATAAATTATTTTATTTTTTTAATAATTCCTTTGTTGGCATTGATTTCAATAAGGTCATTATCTCGTAAAACTCTTGTGGCATTTTTTGTACCAACAATACATGGTAAAGAAAATTCTCTCGAAACTATTGCAGCATGTCCAGTTATACCTCCCATGTCTGTAATGATTCCAGTTGCTTTATAGAAGGCGGGCAAGAAATCAGGAGTTGTTTCAGGCGCTACAATAATATCTCCTTTCTCAACTTTAGTAATATCCTCGGGAGAAAAAACCAATTTTACTCTTCCTTTAGCAATGCCTGGAGATGCACAAACACCTTTTAAAATTTTCAGATTTTCTTTAGGTAAAAAGTTATCAATCTTTTCTTGTAGCCCTTTTCCAGTTATTATTACACTCTTTCCATCTAAAAGGACTAGACCAAATGCTTTTTTTCTTTCATTGATTATATTTAAACTAGGAATTGCTTTTCCTTTAAGACCATCTAGAAGTTCTTCTGGAGATAAACTTCTTGCGTCATCCAAGGTAAGACTCAAAGACTCTGCAGCTTTTTTGATTGCAGATAAACTTTTATAACTTGCAATTGCGCATGTTTCTGCAAATGAATTCCTCAAATAAGTCATTTTTTCAGTATGTTTTTTCAACCACTCAAGATCTGATGGCAAATTAATTCCTTCTGTTTTATTTAATGGTTTATCCTTAATATTAATAACCTGTTTGATAAATTCCTTTTCATTGAAGGGATCACCCCATAAATGCATCATCCCGAACCATTCAAACTGCTTAACATGTTCTTTAATATTATTATATAATCCTTCATCAGTCGACTTTATGATCTTTAGAGCATCAGATAAAGAGCAATCCTTTATTTTTTCATATATACCCGATCCTTCTAACCTATCCTTAATATGATTCAATTCCTCTCTTTGATTAATTAGTAAGGTAGGTTTTTCAGGTATGAAAAATTGTTGCATTGTTTCTTTAGGGATAGAATGTTTTTTGAGAAGTGATTTAATCTTTGA
Source organism: Candidatus Nanoarchaeia archaeon (assembly GCA_028713535.1). Taxonomy (GTDB): domain Archaea; phylum Nanobdellota; class Nanobdellia; order SCGC-AAA011-G17; family JACPNG01; genus JAQTMY01. Next base: position 21,429 of record JAQTOC010000013.1, read on the forward strand.
TTCAATTGCATTCCCCATTGGAATGGTTAACATCCAAGGAAACTGCATGTCCTGTAATGCAGAAAAAAATTCATTAAATCTTTTTACCTCAATTTTATCCGATGATGCGAGCATGTCAACAGTCAATAATACTTTTTGAATCTCTTCTTCCCCAAATAAAAAGAAATTCATAAAAAAATCACCATTTTGCTTGTTTATTGCTTCAGATGTTTGGAATATAATACTCTCCCAATCAAGTTTATTAACAAACATATGCCCATCTAAGAATAAGCTTTTTCCATCTTCTTTTGTTTTAATATTGTAATCTCCTGCATTTTTGTGATTGACCCATTGGTGAACCAATCTGTAATAAAGGAGGGGGCATTTATATCTTCCAATATAAGTATGATTTTCTTTTTTAATCATCTCGCCCTCCTAAATAGTCTTTAACAGGTTGCCTTGCTAAATGAAACTTAAATTTCGCATCCTGAGAATTTAGGTATAAAACTGAAAATTCATCATGACTTTGAGGATAAAGCCTTTTATTTTTATAATAAATCTCTAACTGTGATTGAGTATAAGGGGGTTCTCCTTCTAATAAATTAATAATATTTTCACCAATCGTTCCATACTTAGCAAACTCAGAAATAAAGGCTAATGAAGAACATGATCCGATACATAATAAAATTGATTGTTTTTTTGGATCAAGCTGCTTTTTTAGATTAGCTTGGAAATCTTTGACATTTTTTTCAATTTCTTTAAATGATGTTAATGGGTCATTGCCTCTAAATAATAATTCCCTCAGTCTCCTATCAACAATTGCACTGCAGTAAATGCCAAATGGGAATATCCGTTCTCTCCCCGGGTCAAAACTCAAGTTAAGATCATGAGCATGATACAGTCCATGTTCATCAGCATTAAACTGACTCAATCCATATCTTTCTTCAATCTTGCTTTTATCAGGTTCTTCAAATAAATCCCCTCCAATAATCGCATCTAAATTTTTATCTTGAGTAATTGGGATTTTATTAGAAATGCTTAATTCATCAAAAGTTTGAACGTGTCTTGGAATGCTTCCTATAACTATCCCATCAATAGTTTCAATGCCAATCAAATCAATTAATGTTTTAATTTGCTGAGCATCATCTCTGCCTTTTTCAGTTAAAGGAGAGTTTTCATCCCCATAACCTAATTTATTTATTAAAGATTCTTGATGTCTAAAACAATATATTATTGCTTCTGAACCTACCAAATCCTGTCTTATCCTATCTATATTCATTTTTCCTTAATGGTTTGTTGCATCCTGAATATATAAATATTAATACACCTATGGTGGTGTAATTGATAGAAAGTTTTATATATTATTAAAAATAAATAAAAGTTATGGATACAGCACTATTAACTAAAGCCGGACTCACAGAAGGGGAGATTAGAGTTTATTTAGCTTTACTAAAATTGGGGTTAACTACGTCAGGACCAATTGTTAATGAGTCAAGTATTGCTAAATCCATGGTCTATTCAGTACTAGATAAACTAATCCAAAAGGGGTTAGTTTCATATATCATAAAAGAAAAAACAAAATATTTCCAAGCTAGCGATCCTGAAAAAATAATAAATTTTATAGAAGAAAGAGAAAAAAGCCTAAACAAAACCAAGGAAGCTATTAAAAAAAGTTTGCCTGAATTAGATATGATTATGAAACTAGCTAAAAAAAGCGAAGCAACCATCTATCTAGGAAACAAAGGATTAAGGACAGCTTATGAAAAAGTGTATAAAAGATTGGAAAAAGGAGGGTGCTCTTATTTTCTAGGTGTTCCAGCTCAACAACCTAAAGAACAACACATTTACTGGAAAAGAGATCAACTGAGGAGAATTAAAGCAGGGCTAAATATGAAAGCTTTATTTAATAAAGATACTGATTCTAAAATCCTAGAAAACAGAAATTCATATAGAGGCACAGATGCAAGATACATGCCTACAGATATAAAAACACCAGCATTATTTATGACTTATAAAGATACTACAGTAATAATGCTTCAGTCCCCAACCGTTATAGCAGTTGAAATTATTAATCAAAATATTACAGATTCATTTCAAGCATATTTTGATGAATTTTGGAAACGAAGTAAACCATTTAAATAAATTATTTTATCTTCCTTACAATCCCTTTTATTGCATCAACTTCTACTAAATCTCCGTCCTTTAATACCTTGGTAGCAATTTTAGTTCCAATTATACAAGGAATTCCTAACTCTCTTGAAATTATTGCAGCATGAGAAGTAATCCCCCCGTCATCTGTGACAATTGCAGCAGATTTGTAGATTGCTGGAAGATGCTCCGGTCTTGTCATTGAAATAACAAGTATATCTCCTTTCTTGACTTTGCCAATTTCTTTAACATTCAAAATGATTTTTACTTTTCCAACAGCCTTTCCTTTTGAAGCGCACATGCCTTTGAATTCAGAAATAGAAATATTCAGTTTTTTCCTTAAAATCTTATCCATAATGTCCTTGACCTGAGAAGGATGATAAACTTCAAAACCCTCTCTGGAATAAATAAAGTATATTCCGTTTTTTCTTTTTTTGATTTCTTTTTTATCTAATCTGTTCAGTTCATAAAAATCTGCGTAAGCAAGATCATCAGGGTCAACTTTTAACCTTTTAGCAAGTTCTTTCAAATACTTCGTCGCTAAAAAAGTAGTCCTCATAGTACATTCCTTCCTAAGATCTTGCCAATGAGTAAACAGAACAATCAGATCAGAAAGTGCAACAATTTCTTTATTAAATCCATATTTTTTTATGGTTTCTGCTCTCTTTCTTCGGTTTATACCCATATTTTGTATACCCATTCTCTTTTCTATTAATTCTTTTAATTGCAGCACAACATGCTTAAAGGTATAAGGTCTTGCACCAGCAAAACTCAATGTATTTATCCAGCAATATTTATTCAGGTGCAATCTAATCTTGTCAAGGACATTTTTCGGCAGGTCTCTCTCAGCAACCTTAAGAGAAATAACTTTTTTTGTGAGATTTTCATTTTGTCTGATCAGCCTGGAAATCCCAATCAAATCATTTTTTGCAATGTTCAAAAACGAAATATCCTCATGCAATGTTAGTTTTTGAAAAACATCTGCTGCATCAAAAGATTTAGTTCTTGAAAGTTTGAGC
>JAQTOC010000014.1 GCA_028713535.1 Candidatus Nanoarchaeia archaeon
TATTACTGCAGATATAATTATTTGTTTTTTTGTGAGTACTGTTGATAATAATATAAGGATGATTGGAGCGATTAATAACATATATTTTAACTCTGCTGCCGCCCTGAAGATGAAGAATAATACTAAAGGTATTATAATAATCAATTCTCTTTTGTATTTTTTGAAATCTAATTTTACTATTTTAAACAGCAAAGGAGAAATTCCAACCAAAAATAACAGGATTGATCCTCCAATATTGCTGATCTGGGAGAATGCTATATTTTGATTCAATCCAAGAGCTATAAGAATATTTACTCCCATGTACCATATTATTGAATAAAATGGGTTTCCGAAGTAAATGTAATCTAGGATCAATGTAATCGCTATTGTTGGAAGCATCCAAGCTAGATAGTAAAATAAATTTGCTAGTTTTTTGTCATAGAAAAATGCGATTATAAACAAAATTATTGGAAGTATTGACGGAGTGTAAAGTGCAAAACTCATCCCGAGACATAATGCTGATAATATGAAATATTTTATTTTTTGTTCATTCTCGTGTTTTTTAATCATAAGGTAGCCAAGTAATATGAAAAAAGCTGCGGGGGCAGTTGGTGAAGTCTGCGGAAACAAAATATATGCTATTGGAGCAAAAATCCAGAGCAAAAAGCTTTTTCTTGAGCTTAACTTAAACAGGACAAATGCTATTAGGATAAACCAGACCATGTTTACAAGTTTCAATGTTAGTTCTGAGAATGCTATTTTTAGGAATAAAGATATTATGAATGGATAGACTATCGAGTGAGAGCTAAATACCTTTGAGTTTTCAAATCCGGCAAGATCTTTTGCCACAACAATATATTCCATGTCGTCATGGAAGGATAACTTGTTTGAGAAAACTGAAAGTAGAGTCAGTACTATTATGAACAACACAAAAAGTATTGTTGTTATTTTTCCATTATCTAGAATAGATTTCTGCTGAGTTTCCATTTTCTTCAAACCTGATTATCAGTTTTAGGTTGTATTCTTTTATTAGTTCCTGCTTTACCTCTTCAGTCATCAGGGACTGAGGGGAGTAATAAAATATATCAAATGAGTCTTCCAGAGTGGATTTATAAATATTGTCGTATAGGGTTACATCATTTTCCTTTATTTCTTTTTTAAGGAAGAACTTGTAGTGATAATAATCAAATATTGTCTGGAATTCTTTTATTAAACTATTGTCCTTGTAATGGCCTATTTCTATTACGTTTAATGGGTTTGTTACATGCCCAAGCAAGGGGTATCTTAGTTGGATCAGCATGGGATGGGATGTTAAGATTACATTGTCTTTGTAATTTTCTTCAAGGTAGGAAGCTGCCTGCTTTTGTATTTTTATTGTGTTTAAATAATCCATGTTTGATTCAATGACATAGAGTTTTGTTTCTTGTTGTGCTGGAACTGCTGGGAGAACTATCAGGATTAAAATAATTATTGGCCAGGTTTTTTTGAAATTTAAGTTAATTGATCTGGCATATATTAAATAGATGAGAGGAATTATTGGGAGGAAGTATCTCAACAAGAAGTAGTGAGAAACTGAAAATATTAAAATGGTTATGATTATTGCAATGGTTAAGGGATTAAGATTCAGTTTTAGCTCCTGAGCATTAATGTTTTTATGGTAAATAATTAAAAGTATGATAAAGACAGAGAAAAGAATAATGAAAGGAATATAACTGCTTATCTGGGAAGTTAATTCTAGAATTGGTTTTGAGGTATTTAATAGAGGATAAATTAATTCGATTATCTTTTTCAGGTTAAGTATCAATGCAGAGATTATTACTGAACCCAGCAGGAAAATAATTAATCTTTTCTTTTGTATTATTATGTTTTTTATTTTTATAACTGAAAACACAAGAATGGTTGTTAGAATAAACCTGAACTCATCAAAGAACAGGTATTTTATTCTTGCCATAAACTTAAGCATAGTATCTGTTATAGAGGATGTTGGCCTTGTTAGGATTCCTGACCCAATGAAGAGTTTGTGATATAACGTCCATGCTGCAAAAATAAATACTGGAAGAGACAATTTTACCAGATTTTTAATTAATATCTTTGGCTGTTTTATGTTTTTTATTATTTCATACAGGAAAATTGCTGCGATTATCAGCAAACCAGTTTCTTTTATTAAAACTAATAATGATGCGGAGATTGAATAAGCAACAAGTTTATTTTTGTAGTAATAATACAAAGTCATAATTCCAAGAGCAGTAAGAGGAATTTCTAGGTAGATCATTGATGACTGGACAAAGTAAAGCTGGGAAAAAAGCACTAAAATAGCTGCCATAATCCCGGTTTTTTTATTATAAATCTCTTTTCCAAGAAGGAATGTGTATACCACCCCAATCATTGAAAATATTATTATTGGAAGTTTTGCTGCCCACAGATACTGTCCGAAAATTGATAAGAACAAGGCGACTATCCAATAAAATAATGGAGGATGTCCTAAATCAATTCCAAGGCCTGTGTTGTAATACTCTCCTAGATTTGGATTGAATTTGTTTTCAAGAATTGCATGGCTCTGCAACAAGACTATGGATTCATCTCCCAGAGTAGGAACGTTGACAAAAGGGATGTGACTTAGAAGTGTCAGAATCGCAAGTATTGCTATTATTGCCAGGTCTTTTTGGGCTAATTTCATAATGGTTTTTGAGCCTCATAAAGCTTATAAAATCTATGTTTCTCGGGTATATAATGGCAAAAATCCTGTTATTGATACCGCCTAGCAAGAAGGATCTGATAAGAGATACGCAGTATGGATGCTGGCATGAGAAAAAATTTTTAAGCTATTCATGGCCACCATTAACTCTGTACCAAATTGCAGCAATATTAAGGAAGAAACATGAGGTTCTTGTTCTTGATGGGGGGTTAGAAGGAGAGAAGAGTTTTGGCATAATCAATAGATTTAACCCTGAGTTTGTTGTGTTTGCAGTTGGAACATTCACTTTAGATGATGACTTAGAATTTTTAAAAAATATAAAAGCCAAGACAATTGTTTTTGGCCAGCATGCCACTATAAGACCTAATGAAATAATAAACAAAGTTGATTATTTAATAAGAGGAGAGCCTGAAGCTGTTCTTGAAAAGTTTTTTGATTCATATCCTGATGAGAAAAAATTAGCAAGGATTAAGGGGGTTTGTTTTAAGAAGCATATTTCTGAACCGGTTTTGGTTGAGGATCTGGATAGCCTGCCTTTTGCATTAAGGGATGTAAGAAAAGCAAAAATGTACTCTAATCCTTTTGGGATACACGAGCCTTTTGCAACAGTTATTGTTTCAAGAGGGTGCCCATTCAATTGCATATTTTGTACGGTTCCGTCTTTGTATGGAAAAACATTCAGAGTAAGGAGTGTGGAAAATGTCATGGGTGAGTTGAGATTGTTGAAAAAACAGGGATTCAAGGAAATATTTTTCAGAGATGAAAACTTAACATTGAGAAAATCATTTATCAAGGAGCTTTGTGATAGGATGATCAAAGAGAGACTTAATTTTACATGGATGTGCAACTCAAGGGTTGATACATTAGATGATGAGATTCTTTCTTTAATGAAAAAATCTGGATGCCATCTTATCAAGTTTGGAGTTGAATCTGCAAGGCAGGAAATTCTTGACAAGATCGGGAAAGGAACAAGGATTGAAAGCATAAGAAGTGCATTTAGATTATGTAAAAAATATGATATTGATACTGTTGCTCATTTTATGATTGGAAATTACGGAGATACGAATGAAAGCATAAAAGACACCATTAATTTTGCAGTTGAGCTTGATCCGTTGTTTGCTTCGTTTGATGTTGTCTTAAAATATCCAGGGACTAAAATTGAAAATCTTAAATTAACAGACTTAAACGGGAATGAATTAAAGGCTTACCACGATTTGGCGTTCAAAACCTTTTACCTAAGACCGAAGTTAATATTGAAGCACATGTTCCATCTGAAATCTTTTACAGAATTCAAGAAAAAAGTCATTTCGAGCTTTGAGCTTTGGAGGGAACTTTTATGAGGTTATTACTGTTAAACCCGGATTTTAGGTCGTTGAATGATTATAACTTAGACAAAATCACCTCTGGTGCATCTCCTCCAATTGGATTATTGAGCATTGCTGCGTACATGAGAGAGAAAAAATATGAGGTTGATTTCATAGATGCACAATTTTACAATGATAAGCAGATTGAGGAGGAAATCAAAAAAAGGAATTTTGATGTGGCTTTGATAACAAGCAGTACCCCAAATTACCTTCATGCTCTTAGACTTGCCAGGATATGTAAGAGCTTAGGAAAACTGGTTTTGGTTGGAGGGGCGCATCCTACTGCAGTCCCTCATATATGTGCTGAGGAAAAAGACATTGATGTTGTTGTTTATGGTGAAGGGGAATTAACACTTGAAGAGCTGTTGCCTGTTTTAATGAGAAATGGAAGTTTGAAAAAAATCAAGGGAATAGCTTACAGAGAAAAAAACAAAGTTATGATTAATCCTCAAAGAGAACTGATAAAAGATCTGGATACATTGCCTATGCCTGCGTGGGATTTGTTGGACTTAGATAAATATTCTAATTCTTCGACAAGCAGGAAATACAAGGAATCAATTGCGATGATTACTTCAAGAGGATGCCCGTTTAACTGCATTTATTGCAACAAGAAAATATTTGGTTTTCATTACAGGGCAAGAAGTGCAAAAAAGGTCATCGAGGAAATTAAATACCTAATGAGCAAAAGGAAAAAAGACATCATGTTTGTTGATGATATCTTTAACTTAAACCAGAAAAGAACTGAGGAAATCTGCAGGTTAATGAAAAGAGAAACTCCTGGACTGGCATGGAATTGCTATAGCAGAGTTAACGTTGTTCAAAGAGATATTTTTGAAAAAATGTATGATGCTGGATGCTATGAGGTTTCTTTAGGGTTAGAATCTGGAAGCCAGAGAATATTGGATTTAGTTGACAAAGGATTAAATGTAAAACAAATGGTGCATGCTGTCAATGTTATCAAAAAGACAGGAATGATTGTCAAAGGATTTTTTATTATAGGGTTTCCTTATGAAACAAAGGAAGACATTGAGGAAACTATGAATCTTGCTGTCAAGATGAACCTAGATTATATCACAATCTCTTTTGCCACTCCTTTTCCTGGAACCAGAATGTATGACATGGCTAAAAAAACAGGAACATTTTACATCAATGAGGATTCACAGACAATGAAAGGCTTGTATGACATAACTTATGTTCCAGAGGGCTTGACTGAGGAGTATTTAAGGAAAACTGCTGCTGAAGCCTACAGGAAATTTTACTGGAATCCAAGAAGATTAGCAAGCTATTTAAAGAGGCTTAGAAATCTTGATGAAATAAAAAAAGGTATATCTGGTTCGGTTTCATTTATCAAAATGGCTATGATAAATAGGAACAAGAAGATATCACAGGAGATTGAGGCATGATTTGGTTATTGAATCCACCTTTTGAGGAAATGGTTTTTAAAGAGGGAAGATGCGAGCAGAAAGTAGGAGTTTTCCAGACTTCTTATCCACCTTTAACCTTGGCTTATTTAGCCTCGATTCTCAGAAAGAAATTTGAGGTCAGGTTATTAGATGCTATTGGCGAGCATAGAGACTTAGATTATATTAAAAATTTATTTGAAAAAGACAAGCCAGATATTATTTTCATGAGTGTTTCAACTCCAACAATACAGTCTGATTTAAAGATTATTGAGGAATTAAGCAAGATCAAGGAATCTAAGTTTTATATTTTTGGGATACATGCATCTTATTTTAATGAAAGGTTAACCAAGAAAAATATAATTGCTATCAAAGGCGAGCCTGAGAAAGTTGCTTTTTCCCTGATTGGAGAAAAAAATGATTTAAGTAACTTAGATGATCTGCCTTTTCCTGCATGGGACTTGGTTAATTTCAAGCTTTATAGTGTTCCTTTGATAAGAAACAAGTTTGCATTGATGCAGCCCTCAAGAGGATGTCCTTTTGGGTGTGTTTTTTGCACTAATCCGTTTTTTTACAATAAGAAAGTAAGGATAAGGAGCGTTGATTCTGTGATTAAGGAAATGAAGTATGTTAAAAGTCTCGGATTGAATAATGTTATATTTTTCTCTGATACATTTACTTTGTACAAGGACTGGGTTAATGAGTTATGCAACAAGATGATTGAGGAAAAACTTAATATTAAATGGGTTTGCAATTCAAGAGTTGACACTGTTGACAGAGAAACATTGTTTTTAATGAGAAAGGCTGGGTGCTGGCTTATGTCGTTTGGGATTGAATCTGGAGACCAGGGAATATTAGATGGGGTTAAAAAACAGATTAAGATTGAGGATATTAAAAGAACTGTCAAAGATGCCAATGATTCTGGAATATTGACTTTTGGCCACTTTATTTTAGGTTTGCCTGGAGAGACAAAAGAAACCTTGAATAAAACAATCAAGTTTTCTAGAGGACTTGACTTGGATTTTGTCATGTTTTACATTGCTACTCCTCTGCCTGGAAGTGAGATTTATGAAGGCTATAAAGGAAAAATCGAGGAGAACTGGAAAAACTTTGAGTATTCATCCCAGGTTTTAAATAAGGAATTGGATCTGGAAGAAGCACAGAGAAAAGCATTAAGAGGATTTTATATGAATAACTTAAAACCAAGAAAAGCTGTGAAATTGTTGAGAGCTGTTGGCTATAAGAACTGGTTCAATGTTGCTCTTTCTGGTTTTGGTCTTTTGAGGAGCTTAAGAGCTTAGAGCTAATCTTTAATCCAATTGGTGTGAAAATATCAAGAATCAGTTTTTTTGCTAGATTTATTTTTAGGTATTTTTTGTTTTTAATGTACCACTCATCAAACATCTTGTTTATTTTTAAATAATCCTGCTTTGAGACATGGGATTTTTTTGTTACTTTTTTAGTTATTGCTATGGATGTTATTCTTGCGCTGTGTTTTATTGCTTCTAATAAAGTTTCTAATTCAATTGCAAACCTGTCAGAATTTAACTCCATTTTTTTTAATAAATTTACTTTAATTGCCCTGTAACCAGACTGAGTATCTTTTATTTTGTTATTTATCAGATTAAACCAGAACTGCGAGAAAAAGTTCAGGAATTTTCTTGAAATGGACCTGCGGATCGGCCGTTCTCCAACAATAAAATCATAATTATTTAGTTTTTCCTTGAATTCAGGAATATTTGAAGGATCGTGCTCACCATCCCCATCAAGAGTAATGACAGCATCAAAATTGTTTTTTATTGCATAGTCAAACCCTTTTCTTAGAGAATAACCTTTTCCTTTATTTTCATTGTTCCTTATGCTTTTTACGCTTGTTTTTACCGGAATTAAACTCCCGTCATCTATTAATAAAATATCTTTATTGTATTTTTTTATTTCAGAAATGGTTTTATTAATTATTGCAGGGTCTTCGTTGTAGCAGGGAACTATTACAAGAGTTTTCATATTATTTTTTTGACAGTTTTTCAAGAAGTTTTATTAGCTCTTTTCTTGTTTGATGCAGCTCATATGCGCCTATCAAAATGGCAATTGCAATTGGAACTTGAGTCCAGATTATCGCTGTGGTGGTTTCCATCTTAGTTTCCTCCTAGCTTTTTTAGGGTTTTCCTGAAATTCCTTATGTAAATAATGCCTATTATTGAAAATATAAAATAGACTGTATGTGTTAATATAAGCATTTGATTTCCATCCATGGGTTTGTTAAAAGGTTAAGATTTATAAGTTTTATTAATTGTTTGATTTAATATGAAACAGAGGAAATTGTTTTGGATATTGAATTTCATACTTGGAGGTTATTTTTTATACAGAATAATTGACCAATCTAAAATCTTAAGGATATTTCCATTGAATTATACCAATGATGTTGGCTCTTACATGGCTTCTTTGTTTTTCATGGCCAAATGCGGACTTAATAACTTATGCCCTTACTGGTACAATGGATTTGTTGCGTTTACCACTTACAGCCCAGGATGGCAGTTCTTTACGATGCCTTTTTACTGGATAACAAACAATATTTTAACAGCTACATGGATTTCCTGGATTTTGATGTTTATTTTGGGTTTTATTTTCATATTAATACTTGGGAAAAATGAAAGATGGAATTTGTCCAAGATTATATTTTTCTTCTTATTCTTGTTTGGAAATGCGGTTGCTGTTGGAGGATTTATAAGAGAGGGGAGAATGCCTGCAATGTTTGGCTTTGTGTTTATTTTGGCAATGTTTGCATTGGTTTTATATTACAAAAATAGGGATTTGGACTGGAAATTTTTTGTTTATTTAATACTGATTGAGGTTCCTTTAATATTGTCTCACCCCCAGGAAGCTTTGCTTGGGCAGTTTTTGCTGTTAGGATTGTTTTTAATTAAAAATCTAAAAGAAAAAATCAAAATAGCGATTGGAGTTGTTTTAAGTTTATTGATTACAATGTTCTGGTGGCTGCCTTTCATAAAGAATTTAGGGAACAACAACATACTTGGAAATGTTCAGGGAGGATGGATCTGGGTTTTTTCAGGAACTGAGTTATTAACACAGGTAGTTGGTTTTCTTGTTCCTTTGGCATTGCTAATATTGTTTTATTTTTATTACAAGCAAAAAAAATCTATTTTGTTTTTTTCTCCGATATTGGCTTTAGCTTTGCTGTTCATGCTTAGGCTAACTCCGTTTATTCCATTTTTAAGAAATATTTCGCCAGATCCTTTTATTATGTTATTCTTGATTTTTGTTTTGTACTTTTTGCTTTCTATTAGATTATTCCCTAAGTTTATTGAGAAGATGCTGCCTGTTTTATTAATCATGATTGTTTTATTCAGCGTTGGAATATCTCACTTTAAAACTCCTTATTTCTGGGAATATACACAAGGGGAGTATGATATGCTTGAATTACTGCCTTATGGAGGAGACAGGTTTTTCATGGTTTACACTGCCCCTAAAACTTCTCATCCTAAATCATTTTATGCTTATGTTCCGATTTATTACAATTATACAACTCCAGGAGGATTTTACCCGCAGATCCCCACAAAGGAATATGATGACTTGCTTTATGAACTGCCAAAGATGGTCTTTGATGGGAACTGCGAGAGAACTAATGAATTAATTAATGAGTTGAATATTAATTACTTGTTTGCTTATGCTTCTTATTGTGACAGATTAAAAGAGTGTGGTTATGAGAATATTAGGAACAGCGGAAAGGCTTGTTTGTTTTATTCAGGGCGGTAGTTTGATTTGTTTGTATTTTTGATAAGTTTATAAAGTATTGAATATTAATAATAAAATGGGAAAAACTAATAAATTTATATTTTGGGCTCCAAGGATATTGATTATTTTATTTATACTTTTCTTGGCTCTATTCTCCTTGGATATTTTTGGAAATAATTATAATTTCTGGGAAACTGTTGCTGGATTATTCATGCACAATCTTCCATCACTTGCTTTATTGGTTATTTTGATAATATCCTGGAAACATGAACTGGTTGGGGCAATTACCTTTGGTTTTCTTGGAGTTTTGGGAATCATTGGAACTATAATTGCGATGTTAAATACTCCTGAGGGCAGTATTTTTAATCCAATATTGATAGTAACAGGAATTGTAACCCTTTTGGCAGGAATTTTATTTTTTGTGGGCTGGAAAGAGAGAGGAAGAAAATAATCAGAAGATTAATAAATATAATAAGATTTTTTTGAATATGAAAAAAGAGACATATTTTGAAAATTATCCGTGGTGGATAGTATTTTTTTCAAATCTTGTTTCAATAGCAATTTATTTAATTGGAGCATACATAATTTATCAAATTGGATTTATTTGGTTAATCTTGTACTTAATTTTTATTGGAATCTTGGAATTTCGGTTAATAAAATGGCATTGCGTCAATTGTTATTATTATGGAAAAACATGCGCATTTGGCAAAGGTAAAATAAGCAGTATATTCTTCAAAAGAGGGGACTTGAAAAATTTCTGCAAAAAACAAATGACTTGGAAGGATATTGCTCCTGATTTTATGGTTTCTTTAATACCGGCAATTATTGGAATTGTGATAATTATAAAAGATTTCAATTTGATTATTTTGTCATTAATCCTAATACTGTTTATTTTAACTTTTATCGGCAACGAAACAGTAAGAAGCCACTTAGCATGTAAATACTGCAAACAAAGAGAGATTGGCTGTCCTGCACAAAAATTATTTGAAAAAAATAAAAGACAATAAAAAAGAACAATAATGTTATACTTGTTTACACCGAGTATCTACCAGTTTGATTCTGGCATCGCCCATTCAACTAAATAAATAGTTTTAAATAACTAGGAACATTATCCATCTTATGGAATTCCTGCCTCCATCTATTTTAATTTCAATATTTACATTATTAATAATTTTAATTGTAGTCTTCTTTATGAGAGGTAAAAAGAAAGGAAAAATAAAAAATTTAAGAGACAAGCCATGGAATTATCTAAATCTAATTAAGTTTATAGCAGGAATTTGTATTGCATTAATTGGAGCAGGAATAATGTTTCATGGAAACATCTTTGGGGAAAGGAACTCGGGTATTGCTACAGTCATTGGAATTATTGGTATAGCATTAATAGCTACATCTTATCGATTTAGATTACTAAAATAAAATGTGTTCGTTACAAAAGGTTATTTTAAAATACATTTGTTTACACTGAGTAGCCAGAGTTTGATTTTCTTCAGAACTATTTCAGATAAGAATATAAACCAAGAATTATTGTTAAAATAATGGAAGCGTCTCAGATTTACATTTTAATCTCAATCGTTGTTTTGTTAATAATTGCCATCCTTCTTTTTTTTGTTGCAAAGAAGAGAAAGGAAGAGAGAAAACCCACAAAATTAGCTTGGTTTGCTTTTGCATTTATCATTGCAGGAATAATTTTTGGTGACAGCAGGTTAATTGGTTACAGCCTGATGGGAATTGGGATTTTATTGGCTGTGATTGATATATTTAATAAACATAAGAAAAAATGAGCACGGAACAAATCATCATTGGAATAGTTATTATGGTTTTAGGAATATTTTTCTTTTTTAACAATAAGAGGATTGGTAGAGGTGCTTGCAAGCTCTATAAGAAGTTTTATACTGAAAAGAATTTAATAATCATGTTTAAGATTATTGGCATTTTTTTGTTTGTCATGGGATTAGTCTTGGTTTTTGTTGAATAAATTATTTTTTGTTTTGTTTATCCCAAATAATTTTACTTTTAGTGCTCCAATACCATAATTCCATCCCATTTTAAGGGTTCTTGTCTTGCTTTCTCCATAGGTTCTTTTTCCATATTTTACTGGGACTTCAGTTGTTTTGACTCCAAGTTTTTTTGTCAGGTAAAGCAACCTGAAGAAATAGTCTCCATAACCAGTAAATACTTTTTCCAGAGGTAGTTTATCAAGAATTGATTTTTTGATTATGAAATAACCTGAGGTAGATTCTTTAGAATCTAGGGAGAGCATGATTTTTATGTAATAATTAAGAATTTTGCTTAAAATGTGCTGGGTCTTTGACATTTCTCCCCCGCCACCGCCTTTTACAAACCTTGAGCCAATGACTAAGTCATAATAGTTTAGTTCATGAGCCATTTGTTTTAATAATTCTGGAGGATGGTTAAAGTCTGTATCCATGAAAACAACATGAGTTCCTGTTGATTCTTTTATGCCCCTCATTAAGGCGGTTGCTAATCCCCTTTCATTTTCCCTGATTATTGCTTTTACGTTTTTGTATTTTTTTTCCAAAACCTTGGCTAATTCCCAGGTTTTGTCAGGACTCATATCATCTATAATAATTATTTCATGATTAAAATCTGAAAGAGAGTTTCTTATTGCCTCAACTAGGTTGGTTAGATTCCCATATTCATTGTAAGTTGGAAGCAAGACTGAAATTTTCATATTAACCTAACTGCCTTGTGATTATTGGCGATGCTATCTTAATAATTGGCAATGGAACATACTTAAAAGGTTTTCTGAGATTTTTCATATACGTATAATAATCAGGAGGATTAATCTCTTTTTGGGTTATTGGAATATAATAATAAGGCATTTTGTGTTCTGTTGTGCCCCAGTTTTGCTTGAAATTTAATAATTCGGTTTGATGCTGACTTGTTACCCCAAAATCAAGAGTTTTATATCTTGATTTTGAGCAATGTTTTATTGCATAGTCTACTAAAACAGTTCCTGGACTTAGTGTTTTATACTTCAAGTCTGAGGCTCCGTATGCGTAAACAGCCTGATTTTTGAAAAAGAATAATATCATTCCGCCTATAACTTTATCTTTTTGCTTTGCTACCAATAACTTGAATCTTTCTTTGAACTTTTCCTTCATGTTCTTGTATAAAGAATAGGGCTGGCAGATCATGTTATGCTTGTCCCTGTATATTTTTACTAGGGTATTATGGAATTGTTTTAAATCATCCTCAGATTCTGAGAAACTAACCTTGATGTTGTTCTTTTCTGCATTTCTTCTTAGAGTTCTCAGGTTTTTTCTTAACCTATCATAATATTTTGCCTCTGTTTTTTCTTCTGTGTCTTCAAGCTTCAAGTTAGAAATAAAATAATGCGCATTTTTCTGCATCTCTGAATCTTGGATACTTAGATCTTCAAGTGCTTTTATCTCAATGTATTTTACTTTTTCCTTTTTTCCTATTTCTTTCAGTTTGTTTATCAATAATTTTCCTGCTTCCTCGTTTTCAAACAAAGGCTGATTGTAGAAATTGAACGGAGTTGAAACTATCTTCTTGCCGAAAATAATACTGGAGGTTAAAAATGAACAGATAATCCCTTTTACTTCATTGTTCTCCATTGCAAGAAAATAAAGAGGTTTAAACTTGTAAACTTCCTCGATTATTTCTTTCCATTCAAGAGTATGAAATATTGATGCTCTTGGATTTTTATCAAGATAATCATTCCAAAGAGTTTCATAGCCCTTATTAAATTCAGTTATTTGCATTTTTTATTTTCCTTATTACTCTTGCAGGGGTTCCAACTGCTATGCTAAAGTCAGGAATGTCATGAGTTACAACTGCTCCTGCGCCTATTATACAGCATTTTCCAATCTTGACTCCAGGAAGTATTGTCACGTTTGTCCCTATCCATGAACCTTCGCCAATTATTACCCGGCCCTCTTTTATTGGAAGATCTTCTTTTTTTAATAACGGGTGAATATTATATGGAGAGGACTTTGCTATTATTGTTATTCTTGGAGCAAGGGTTACGTAATCTTCAAGGACAACCATGTGTTTTTTTCCATTGTCAACTATAACTAAGCCTTGATTTGTGAAGACTTTCTTTCCAATCTTGACTCCAGAGATTTTTAGCAATACTTTTCTTGGAAAGTTTCCAATAGTATGACCTGCAATTAACCTTGCGATTTCCTTTATTAGATGATATACCTTTCCCATTTTATTCCTGAAATGTCTGTATGTGTTTGTATTAAGGTTAAATCTCTATATATTTTTTCTGTATTTGGACAATAACTATAATAAGGTTTGTATTTGTTTAAATATATCAATGGAGGGCTTGGCTGAGGCAAATCCAGGATATTTTTAAGCTTGTTCTTATTTAATTTTACTGGGAGAACTGTATAAGAAGGTGTTTTTAGTTCATTTTCCTCTGAGTATATTTTTATGTTTTTTAAGTTTGAGATTATTTTTCTTGCGTAATTTTTTCTAAAAGGGTATTTTTTGTATTGAGAATAAGCAATTGCCATACTTATCTTTGACATTGCCTTGTTTTCTATTTTAAAATTCAGTGTTTGTTTTTGCTTTATTTTTGTTATGAATCTTTTTGTTATTAAGTTATAGATTAACTTATTGTTTAGCATTATGAATAACTTTAATTCTATAAGGTTTTTTAACCCCAGACTATTCTTTAATTTAAATGTGAGCGGTTTTTTTGAAACTAGAATTGAACCCGAGATTGCAGAGATTGGTTTTGTTATGTCAAGGCTGTTAAAAGAATAGTCTGCAAAGTTTCCAACGATTTTTCCTTTGTATTTTCCATCTATTGTCTGGGCGCAGTCTTCGATAACAATCAAGTTTGACTTAGTTATCTCATCAAGGTCTGCTATATTCCCAAAATGATGGACTATAATGACTGCCTTTGTTTTACTTGTTTTTTTCCTGGCAAGATCTTTTGGATCCAGAGTAAGGTTATCTGTTATGTCTATAATCAATGGCTTTAGTTTATTATATAATATTGTTTCTATGACAACTTCGCATACATTTGAAGGGATTGCAATTTCATCATTTTCGTTCAGGTTTAGGTTTTTTAAGATTATGTTGAGGGATTCTCTTCCTTTGTTTGTCAAATAAATGTTTCTTTCTGGATAATACTTTTTGACTTCATTTATTAGTTCTTTGCTATAGTCCTTAAACATGCCTTTAGTAGAGACTAATAAGTCATAGAAATCATAAGGATGTTTGTATTTCTGGGTTACAAAGGACATGTTATATGTTTTTTATTATATTGCAAATGAAGTTTATCTGTTCCTGCGTCAATTTTATTGAGGAAGGAAGAGTCAAGCCTTTTTTTGAGATTTCTTCTGCTACAGGAAATCTTTCTTTTGTTTCATAAGGTGGCATGATGGTTATAGGATAGAATGCCGGTCTTGTGTCTATTCCGTTTTGCCTTAGCTTTTCTACTAATTCTTCCTTAGATATTGGAAATTCATCTTCAACCAAGATAGTGTACATCCAGTAAACGTTTTTTGACATTGGGGTTGTTGGAGGCAGGGTTATCCCCTTTACATTGCAGAGATTTTTGTTGTAATGCTTTGCGTTTTCTATTTTTTTATCTATTAGTTTGTTTACCTTTTCCAGCTGGGCAAGGCCAATTGCTGCCTGCATATTTGTCATCCTGAAATTAAAACCTATGGAATCATGCCAGTACCTTTTTTCCTTGCTCATGCCATGATCTCGGAGATATTTCATTCTTTCTGAAATTGCTTCATCGTTTGTCAGGCACATTCCGCCTTCGCCTGTTGTTATTATTTTATTCCCGTAGAAACTAAAACAAGATATGTGGCCAAAGGAGCCTGTTTTTTTGTTTTCATATTCTGCTCCGTGCGCTTCTGCTGAATCTTCAATTATATACAAATTATGCTTTTTTGCTATTTTCATTATTTCGCTTATGTCGCATGGGTTTCCGTACAGATGGACTGGGATTATTGCCCTTGTCCTTGGAGTTATTTTTTCCTCTATTTTTTTAGGGTCCAAGTTCCAGGACATTTTTTCAGAATCAACAAAAACAGGGGTTGCATTACAATATCTTACTGCATTTGCAGTTGCTATGAATGTTAATGAAGGAATTATGACTTCATCGCCTTCTTTTATATCAAGCGAGGCAAGAGCGAGATGCAATGCGTCTGTTCCGTTTGCAGTTGCGACTCCATACCTGCAGCCTATGAATGAGGAAAATTCCTCTTCAAATCTTTTTATGTATTCTCCTGCAGATGATATCCAGTTTGTGTTTAAACAGTCACTTAAATATTCCAGCTCATTCCCATCAAGGAAGATTTCTGCTACTGGAATGTTTTTTATTGGGTTTGCCAAGTGAGTCCTGAACCCCTTTAATCTTTCAATTGTTCCTATATCCACAAAATACTTTGTGCCCATTAATTCGCCTGAAACAAGATTTTTTTCATATAACAATGGGAAGACCTGACTTTCAAGAGAAACCTTTTCATTCTCTTTTATGAATGAAAGCACGGTTGGCTCAATGATATAGATTCCTGCGTTTGTTATGTTGTCAAAATTAATTACCTTGTTCTTTAGAAGGTTTTTGATTATATACTGGGAATCAATTAAGCCTGCAAGAAGCGCTCTGCTATTTTCTACCTTTACATACCCGACTGTCAAAAGGGTGCTGTCCTTTTCATTATTGTTCTTGTGTTTTTCTATTAATTCATTCAGGCCATGCTCAAAATAAATGTCTCCATTAATTACAACAAAGGTTTCGTTTCCAAGCATGTGTGATATTTTTTTTATTGCACCTGCTGTTCCTAATGGGGTTGGTTCTTCTGAATAGTATATTTTAGCACCAAAATCAGACCCATCCTTGAAATATTCTTCTATTTCTTTTTTTGAATCAACGCAAAGGATAATTTCATTTATGTAGCTCTTTTTTAGGGCATTTATCTGATATTCAAGGAATTTTTTTCCGTTTAAACTAACTAGAGGACTGGGCATTTCTTTCCTATTATCCTTGATTTTCTTACTTCCAGCAAGAATTACAGCCTTCATAGCCTTTTTCTTGGAATTTTGGTTTATAAGTATTATTGTTGTGATTTTTACCCTTTTTCTGGGTGAATTATATTCAGAAATATTTATATACTTTTTAAGTTATTGAATGGCATGGAAAATCCTGTTTGCTTGAGGTTTGGAAATGGGATAGTGGAAAAAAGTTTCTTTAGTTATTGGTGCTAGTTTTTTTCTATAGTTATAATCATTTTAGGAGGGATTAAAATGGAAAATAAACAAAATGTCATGAACGAAAAAGGAGCGGAGTGCATGGAAATAGGAAGTGCTAATTCTTTTTATCTCTGGTTTGAGAGATGGAACTTTGGAAGATTTGGTTTATGGAATTGATCTTATCCATGCTAAGATTAAGGAGATGTCTAGCCTTACTGTTGGAATGATCAAAGAAAGATTAAGAAACAAAGATTATCACATAAAACTTCTTGAGAAAAACAGATCTCTTGAAGGAATTTTTATATGGTATGGAGCTTATGATGACTTTGAGGATTGTTATTTGTGGCTTGGAGCGGTAGGGTCTCCTGGGAATGGAGCTGGTTCGCTGTTAATGAATGGTGTTTTGGATGACATGAAAAAGCACGGATATTGCAGAGTTCATGTCAAGGCAAAAACCTCGAATGATGCAGCTACTGCAGTTTTAAGAAAATACGGTTTCAGCAATATTTTTATTGATGATAAAGGGATTTCTTATCTTTTCAGGGACTTGCAGAGTCTTTAGTATGTTCTTTTCTTTATTTTTTCTAACCAATAATTATTTAAACCAATCTTGAGGTAAAAATTTAGATGATAGAAGAGGTTCAGGTTGATCATGAAGTTTTGGATGAAAGAAAAAAGAAGCTAGTCTCTAAACTCAAGAAAAACCAGATCTGGATAGTCATTGGCTTGCTTGTCTTGATAATCTTTTTTGGATATTATATAAGGACGTTAAACATCCCGCTTTTGAAAGACCTGACTACAGGAGGTTATATAACTGCTGACCTCGATCCACACGCTTTTCTAAGATATGCCAGGTATATTGTTGAGAATGGAGACTTGATGACTGTGGATTACATGAGAAATTTTCCAGTCGGGTATTCAAATATGGTTGAGTTCAGTTTTTTAAGTTATACAATCGTTTACTTATACAAGTTCCTTAACTTTTTCAATCCAAGCATGACTATTGAATTAGCTACTAACTTATACCCGCCAATTGCGTTTGTTTTTGGGATGATATTTTTCTTTTTATTAATTAAAAAATTATTCAACCCGAAATTAGCCCTGATTGCATCTGCATTGCTTGTGATAATCCCTACTTATTTATACAGAACAATGGGCGGAGTTGCTGACAAGGAATCATTGGCGATGGTGTTCTTTTTCATGAGCTTTTACTTTTATTTTGTAGGATTTAAGTCTGATAAAACATGGAAGATTGTTTTGTTTGGAGCCCTGGCAGGAATTGCAACTGGCTTGTTGAGCAGGGTTTGGGGGGGAGTAAACTTTGTTTTTATGATCATTGGATTATTTATGCTGTTTTCAATATTATTCTTTAAGTTCGAGACAAAGACATTTTTCCTTTACAGTTCGTGGTTTATTGCGATGTTAATCGTAACTGTAACAGGCAAGTATAATCTATATACAATCCTTGCTTCATTTACATCTGGAATTGCGTTCTTGGCTTTCTTTATGGGCATAGTTTATTATGCTGTTTTTGAGCGTAAACTAATAAAACTCAGTGAAAAATTAACAGAAAAACTGCCTAGAGGATTTTTTGTCGCTATTGTTTCATTGGTACTATTAGTTATTTTTGCTTCAGTACTGGTTGACCCTTCATTTGTAGTAAGCAAGCCACATGCTATGGTAAATGATTTAGTTAATCCTTTGGTTGATCGATGGAGCAAGACTGTTGCAGAGAGCCACGAAGCTTATCTGACTGATACAATTGGAAGCTATGGAAACCTTATCACACTACTTATTTTATTTGGGTCTATCTTATTGTTCTGGAATTTTGTAAAGGAGCTTAAATCAAGAAAATATCTGACTGGAGCTTATGTCTTATTTGTTTTATTAATTTCATTTTACAAATACAGTGCGGAGTCAGTTTATCTTAATGGACACTCTAATATTGCTATACTGATGGTTGTTGGCTCGTTTGTTTTGTTCTTTGGATTTTTAATTTATGGATATATTAATTTGTTCAGGAAAGACAGGACAGAATTTGAGAAAATATTTAATATATCAAAAACAGGCTTGTTTAACCTATTTGTTTTAGTATGGTTTATTATTAGTTTATTGGCTGCATTAAGGGCGGTTAGATTGTTATTTGTTTTTTCACCAATAGCTGCGGTTTTGATTGCGTACTTATTATATGAAGGAATTGCAATGTCTTCCAAACTAAAAAATAATATTTACAGAGGCTTGATAGTCATTGTTTTAATATTACTAATAGTAGTTCCATTTTATGGTTATGTAAAAGCTGACATAAACAGCGCAAAGAATATAGGGCCTGTTTACAATGGGCAATGGCAGTATGCTATGAAGTGGGTTAGAGAAAATACTCCTGAGGATGCTGTTTTTGCACACTGGTGGGATTATGGCTACTGGGTTCAGACTGGAGGCAAGAGAGCAACAATTACAGATGGAGGAAATGCGATAGGAGCATGGAATTATTTCATGGGAAGGCACGTCATAACAGGACAAAATGACCAGGAAGCTTTGGAATTTTTATATGCTCACAATGCAAGTTATTTGTTAATGATTAGCGATGAGATTGGAAAGTACCCTGCGTTTTCATCAATTGGCTCAGACCAGAACTTTGACAGGTATACACAGATAAGTTCTTTTTCACTTGATAGGTCTAAAACACAGGAAACAAAAGACGATGTGATTTATGTCTATCAGGGAGGGACAATGCTGGATGAGGACTTTGTACTTAACGATGTTTTACTGCCTAGGTTTGGGGCAGGAATTGGGGGATTTTTGGTTTCAATCAATGTCTCTGAAGGCGGAAATGTTGATTTCCCGAAAGCACCTATTGCTGCTGTGATTTACAACAACAAACAGTATAACATCCCTGTTAACTGTGTTTATTTCGAAGGCAAAACATATAAATTTGAGGGCGAGGATTTAGGAGGATGCCTGAGATTTATTCCTTCTTTTGAAGGGACTAAGGGAGACAGAATTGGAGCTTTATTGTACTTATCTGACAAGGTTGTCAAGGGCAACTTTGGAAGATTATACTTATTGGAAGAAAAGAGCGAGGCATTTGAATTGGTTTATAATGATGAAAGCCTGGGGGTTCCTTTGTCTTATTACAACGGAAGGATAATCGGGCCATTGAAAATATGGAAGATCAATTACCCTGATAACTTTGTAGTTAATGAGTCGTTAAAGGAATTATACCTTGGTTCTCAGTTCCCTGATGGGGTACAGTAATATAGAAATCTTTTTAAAATAAATAAATAAAAAATTGTTATGAAATACGTTGCTTTTATCTGTGCTTTGGTTAGTTTCCTGATTGTCATATTTTTAACACCTTTGTTAATGAGGTATCTTAGAAAAATTGGGTTAGTTGTAAAAGATATGAACAAGGAAAATACTCCTTTGGTTCCACTCTCTGGAGGTGTTGCTGTTGTTGCAGGAACTATTGGAGGTTTAATGCTTTTTATTTTTCTGAGGAAGTTTTTTTTCACAACAGACTCAATCATAACATTAGACTTGGAAAGCCTGATGATTTTGTTTGCTGCAATGTTTTCCATGTTCCTTGTTACGTTTATAGGGTTCCTGGATGACTTATTCATTAGGAAGGACAAAGAATCAAGCGATGGATTAAAGCAGTGGCAGAAACCAATTTTAACTTTAGCTGCTGCTGTTCCTTTGATGATTATTGGGGCGGGGACAACGGTTATGGGTTTGCCTATCTTTGGAAGAGTTGATGTTGGAATTTTATATCCCCTGCTCTTTGTTCCTCTCGGGGTTTTAGGAGCATCAAACATGGTTAACATGCTTGCCGGGTTTAATGGGATGGAAACAGGGATAGGAATTGTTGCGATAGGTTCTCTGGGATTATTTGCTTTTTTTAACGGAAGTTATCTGGCTGCTCTAATCGGATTGATGGTTTTTATTAGTTTAATTGCGTTCTTTTTGTTTAACAAGTATCCTGCGAAAATACTGCCTGGAGATTCATTAACATATTTAATAGGGGGCACGATTGCTGTATTGGCTATAGTGGGAAACATAGAAAGAGCTGCAATCATAGTTTCAATACCTTTCTTTATCGAGTTTATACTTAAAGCAAGGAAAAAATTTAGAGCAGACAGTTATGGGTATTATTACAATGGAAATGTCAAATCTAAATACGACAAGATTTACTCATTGCCGCATATATTTACAAGAACAGGGAGGTTTACTGAAAAACAGATTACATTTTTCATGGTTACTATTGAATTGTTTTTCGCTGCTTTGATATGGTTAGTATAAAGCAAAGACTTGGAAAGCTAATGGGGAATGAGATCATAAGAGACAATTTTGTCTTGTTTGTTTGCGTGACAATATTCAATGTAATCGGTTATTTGTTCCATTTCTTTGCAGGAAGGTTGTTGGGGCCTGAAGATTATGGTGTTTTTGCTGTTTTATTATCAATATTATACCTGTCTAATGTTATTTTAACTGTAATACAGACAAGCATTACAAAGTTTGCAAGCGACCTCAAGGCAGATAAAGGGATTTTGTCATATTTATTTGTAAATTCATTAAGAAGGCTTTCATTTTATGGAAGCTTATTAACGATTGTCTTTTTTATAATAAGCCCATGGCTTGCAAAGTTTTTGAAGATAGATAATGTCTGGCCTGTTTTAATAACCGGGACATTTTTCTTTTTGTCATTCATTGTTTCTGTAAACAGGGGGATGCTGCAGGGATTGCAGGAGTTTAAGAAACTTGGTTTAAGCTATATCTGTGAGGGTATAATAAAGCTTATTTCTGGAGTTGTTTTAATATTAATTGGCTTGGGATCAAGCGGAGCGGTCCTGGCTTTCAGCATATCTTATCTTGGCGCATTTTTGATTACACTACTGCCACTGAAGTCCTTGTTTTACACACAGAAAGTTCATTTTGACACAAAACAAGTGTACAAGTACAGCTTCTGGGTTTTGATTGCCCTGAGTTTATTGACATTAATGTACACAATTGATGTTGTACTGGTTAAGCATTTTTTAGACCCATTATCATCTGGATATTATGGAGCGTTATCATTAATGGGAAAAATAATTTTCTTTGGAACTTTAAGCGTAAGCATGGTCATGTTTCCAAAATCATCAGAACTGTTTGAGGCTAAAGGCGCTTCTAAACATATAATGTACAAGTCTCTTGGGCTGGTTTTATTGTTTGGGATTCCTGTAACCTTGTTTTACTTTTTGTTCCCTGAGTTTGCAATCAACTTGTTGTTCGGGAAGAGCTATTTTGGAATGGCTCCTTACATGTGGGTTTATGGGGCTACAATGACTTTGTTTTCATTAACATATGTAATTAGCTTTTATTTACTATCTATTAAACAATATATATTCTTATTAATTCTGGGGGTATTTGTTGTCTTGGAGGCAGTGATTATATGGCTGTTCCATTCAACTATAGGGGTGGTTGCCTACATAATGTTGGGTTTAATGTTTGCGTTGTTTATCATAATGATGATATTGGCAGGAACCACTAAAAATGGCTGAATACACATTTATAATTCCGGCACATAATGAGGAAAAAAGAGTAGGCAGAACTCTTAGGTCCCTTGACAGGGTTTTTGGGAATTCTATAAAAATATTGGTTGTTGACAATGGAAGCACAGACAACAGCATAAAAATTTATCAGGGATGGAAAGAGCAGAGAGATAATTTTGATTATATTATTTTTCCTGAGAAACTTGGGAAAGGCGGGGCAGTTTTGGAGGGGCTGAAGATAGCCAAGACAAAATACATTGGATATATTGATGCTGATGATGCGTTCCATCTTGATTTCATCAAGAAAATGTTGGGTTGCCTTGGAAAATATGATGTTGTTATGGCCTCAAAATGGAAAGGCAAAGGATTTATGAGAGTTGATGAGCCTTTTGTCAAAAAGTTAGCAAGCAGGGGCTGGAATGTTTTTGTTAGAATCTTGTTTGGATTAAACATAAGGGATACGCAGGCTGGCGCCAAATTTTTCAAGAAGGAATTTCTGGATAAAATAAACTTTAATGATTTTATATGCACAAACTTTAGTTTTGATGTTGAATTATTGTATAAACTAAGGAAAGAAAATGCCAAGATGCTTGAGATGTTTGTTCCTACATTTCATATGGAAGGAAGCACATTCAAGATGATATATGCATGGCCAATGTTCTTGAATATCTTAAAGCTGAGGTTTGGAAGAAAATGAATGTATTACTTAGTTTTGATGTTGAGGAGTTTGATCTGCCAAGAGAGTATCTTATTTATATAAGCGAAGAGGAAATGTACCTCCAGAGCTACAGAGGCCTTTTAAGGATTTTAGACTTGCTGGATAAGTACAAATTAAAAGCCACATTTTTTGTCACACTAAACTTTGCAAAAAAATATCCAGAGTTAATAAGAGAGGTATCTGAGAAACATGAAATTGGCTGTCACGGTTATAGCCACATAGATAATTACAACAAGAAAGGAACTGAAAGAATTAGTGATGCTAAAAAAGGCATTGAAAAAATAATAGGAAAGAAGATTTATGGATTCAGGGCTCCAAGAGGGAATTGCCCTGGATTCAGGGAATTAAGCAAGACTGGTTTTGTTTATGATAGTTCTTTGCACCCTGTTTTTATTCCTGGGAGATACAATCATTTTTTGGAAAGCAGGAGAATCTTCAAACAAAATAATATTATTGAGATTCCATGGGCTACATCCACCTTCTTGAGGCTTCCTCTGTTTGGATTTGCCCTGAGAAACTTTGGCGGATTAGGATACGCAAAAATTGCAACTAAATTGTATAAACTTAATTTTGCTGTCTTGGGATTCCATCCATGGGAGTTTATTGAGATAAGCCAGAAAGTTCCGCTGTACACAAAAAGAAACTCCGGAGACAAGATTTTTAATGTTGTTGAGAAATACATTGGATGGTGCTTAAGCAGAGGCTACAAATTCAAGAGCTGCTATGATTACTTAAAAGATGAAAATATTATTGCTTAACTGGAGAGATTTAAAAAACCCCGACGCTGGAGGGGCAGAATTATATGTACATAGATTATTTACCGACTTGGCTGAAAAAGGTTATGATATTGACTGGTTTTGTTCCAGCTTTAAGAACTGCAATATAAAAGAAAGTTATGATGGAATAAATTTTATAAGAAGAGGAACAAGGGTCAGTGTTGTTTTTTATGCTTTTTTTCATTATCTGTTCAATAAATATGATTTTGTGGTAGAGGCTTATAATGGAGTTCCTTGGGGCACTCCGATTTATGTAAGAAAAAAGAAAATGGGTATTTTTTTCCACAGGCTTGGAGACGTTTACATCAAGGAACTTGGAAGTATTGTTGGTGGTTTTTCTAAATTCTTTGAAGATAATCTAATGAAGTTGATTTACAAAAGAATGAAATTTGTCACAATCTCTGAGAGTTCTAAGAAAGGAATGATTGAAATTGGGCTTAAGGAAAAAAACATTTCAATTATCAATCCCGGAGTTGACCTTGCAATGTTCAAAAGAGGAAGGAAAACTATCATTCCTACAATCTGCTCTGTTGGAAGATTGAATGAATACAAAAGCATCGATCATTTAATCAAGGCAATGCCTTTAATACTAAAAAAAGTAAAGAATGCCAGTTTGCTTATTGCTGGCAGAGGTTACAAGGAAAAAGAATTAAAAGATCTGGTTAATAGTTTGGGATTGCAAAACAATATTAAATTCCTGGGATTTATTTCCAATGAAAGTTTATCCAGATTGTACAATGGTTCATGGGTTTTAGTTAATACTTCTATGAAAGAAGGATGGGGCTTGACAGCAATAGATGCTGCTGCTTCTGGAACTGCGATTATAAATGCTGATTCCCCAGGATTAAGAGAAACAGTTTTGGATAATGAAAATGGATTTTTATATAAATATGGAAACATTGAAGAATTAAGTGAGAAAATTATTAAAATTTTAACTGATTCTGAACTAAGGAAGAAATTTGAGAAGAAAGGGATTGAGTTCGGCAAGCAATTTGACTGGAATAGAATTAATGAGAAATTTTTTAATTTAATAAATAATTTCATAAATAACTAAAATAGGTTGCTGTTCTTTTGAGACTAGAGGTTTACTTTCTGCGTCAAAGCCCATCACAGGTTTTAGATGTTCTTGGTAATACTCTGGG
>JAQTOC010000015.1 GCA_028713535.1 Candidatus Nanoarchaeia archaeon
AGAAAGTTTTGACAAATTCTTTTTAGCGAGAATATCAAAATCTTTGTCTAATTTCTTTTTCAAGATCAGGTATTTTCTAAGCTTATCCCTCCAAAAATTTTGATTTTTAAGATGAATATTAAATATTTTATTAAATTTAACTTTATGGTCCTCTGCAAGAGTAATCCAATCTATTTCTCCACATTTAAAATAACATTGAATAAATTTATAGTCTCCTAAGTCCAATCCATTCACAATTCCCGGTGTAATTCCAGAAATAAAAAAGGGTTTCGCATCTGTATGCTCCACACAAAAATCCTTATCCAGATACTTCCTTAACCTGTCTGCTAAAATCGCCATGAATCAATCAAATAAAACCAGAATATAAACCTTTTCAGTAAAAATTAGTATTTAAAACAAAGCAAACATCAAAGAGCCAATGCTGTCAATATAGAAGATAAGGTCAAACTTATAGCTCAAAAACATTAACAAACCAAACAAGATAACCTTTCCAAGAGCCACAGACATCTGCTTGAAAACAACATATTCCATCGGACTCTTAAATCTCTTGGCTTTGACAAACAAATATGTTTCATAAGGCAGATCAATAAGAACAGAGAGTGCTCCAAAAACTAAAGCTAATACAACAAAAGTAACACTGTTTACAAAATACCCCATTAAACCAAGACAAATCGCACAAAGAACCGCCCCAAGCCTTATAACTTTCCTTAAACCCAGTGCATCAGACAATTTTCCCACCTTAAATGCAGACAAGAAACTGAGGAGGGATACCATAGCCATTAATATCCCTATCTCAAAAACATTTAGATTATTTAAGAAGATGATTATCGGCAGGACAATAGTAACCAACGCACCCTCAAATCCTTTTAAGATTAAGAACTTAAAGTCTCTGAAGTTTTGTTTAAATTTTTTAAAAGCTAAAAAAGTAAACTTCGGATGATCCAAATTTTTGTTCAGGAAAAATAAAGGAATAACGCTCACAAACATAATAAAAGCAATTATAATAAACAAGATTGTAAATCCGATTTCTAATGCAACAAGACCTGCAATTATAGGGCCTGCGACTTCAGCAATTTTATGGAGTGCAAAATACTTGCTTGTTTTCTCTCCCTTGTGTCTCTCACCCAAAAACCTTGCAAAAAGAGATTCAACAGACAGCCAATAAACCAAAACAACAAATCCATAAACAGCAGCAAGAACATAAAGCAAGGGCAGGCTTGGATTATTTTCCAAAAATATTACAGAAGCCAAAACCAAGATAAACAACGGAATTCTTATTATCAACATTTCCTTGATTCCAATCTTCTGTATCATCTTTGCTGCAGCTGGAGCAAGCAATCCAAAACATCCCCACTTAATCAGCAGGTAAATAAAAACCTCAGTAAGGCTAAATCCAATTTTTAACAAGTAAATTGGAATAAAAAAAGAAAGCAAAGACACTCCCAGCCCCCTTATTAAAATATGCAGGAATAACTCCTTTCTTCCCTCGACAAGGAGATGGCGCCTGTCTAAATGATGCAAGCCATGAGGATGTATATGAAACATATATGTTATTCAACACAGTTTCATTTAAATA
Organism: Candidatus Nanoarchaeia archaeon; assembly: GCA_028713535.1. Taxonomy (GTDB): domain Archaea; phylum Nanobdellota; class Nanobdellia; order SCGC-AAA011-G17; family JACPNG01; genus JAQTMY01. The sequence continues at coordinate 1,577 of JAQTOC010000015.1, forward strand.
ATTTTTCTATTGAAAAATTTCCATAAAAAAGCGGAATATCATTCCTTTTTGTTCATCAACTCTTTTTAATCTGCAAAACCAGAAAGAGCTATGAATGATTATTTTGGGACTAGAACAAGGACCGGTCTTCTCGGAAATGAAAAACCAAAAAAAGTCAATGGCTTAATAAGATGCTCAACCCCGCAAATAAATCAAAATCTGACTATCAAAGAAGAGCCTCCAGAAGTTGATACAGACTCTTACTCCTTACTCGAAGAAGAATTGATACAGGAACCAATTGCAGGTCCAGCACCAAAACTAAATAATCTTGAAAAAATACTAAAACAAATAAACAAAGGTCAAAAGGCATTAGAAAAAGCAAGAAAAATAGATTATCATTTAATACCAAAACTTCAAAACCAAGCCATAAATTTTATAAAAGAAAAAGTTGGAATGAACAAAAGAGAGTATACGCTTGAAGCAATATTCCCAAATCAACAATCCCTGATTTACCAGCTAAACCAAGATTTAGTGGAAATAATTAATTTTTACTCAAAAGAGCTTGAAGAGGTTTATGAGGATATCTACAAATTAATTGATAAAAACAAGTATAACCTCCAGATAAAAAAAGAAATAGAGCAGGATGCAATTCCCGCTCAGATACAAAGATACAAGTTTGCCCTGTCCCAGTTTAAAACATTCAGAAACCAGGAATCAGAATTTCACGATCCGCTTAAAAGTCTTGTAAAAGAAGGCAAAAAATTAAATGAAATAATATTCAAAGGAAGGTTGGCAGAAATAAGCAACAAGTATGACAAGGAAGAAATAAAAACATTGGTATACCAAGCAAATCTTTTCCAGACAACTCTTCATAAATCAATTGAGTTTTCATACAGGACAGCAAGATATCAGAAGATCCTCAATGAAACATTCAGGACCTGGCGCTCAATTGATCGCCTCAAAGACTCATGCGAAAACGTGAGAGAGGGGGTAAACTCACTAATAGAATTTAACAAAGAGATAAATCTCTCATATAATAACTGCATATTTTCTATTAACGAAGCCATAAGAAAAAAATCTTATGAGTTAATGATCAATCAGACAAACTATACCATAAGCGGTTTATTGAGAAAATAATTAAATGACATGTATGTCATGCACTGTTTTGTAATTAAATAATTCGTCAGCAGAAAACCACAATGAAATTTCTCTGTCAGCATCTTTCTTGTTTTCAGATGCATGGACTAAATTTCCAACATATTTGTCATGTTCATTAGCATACTTCCTGGAGATATGGCAAAAATCCCCTCTTATAGTTCCTGGCAAAGCCTCATTAGGATATGTAGTTCCTGTAATCTTCCTTACAACTTCAATAGAATTCACTCCTTCTATAACCATGGCGATTACAGGTCCTCCATGGATATAATCAACAAGGTTCTTTAAGACCTTTTCTCCATGCCTCTCGCCAATTCCAGAATAATGAATCTTAGCAAATTTCTCATCAATCCAAATCATCTTCATTCCAATAATTTTTAGACCTGCATCCTCAAACCGAGAAAGAACTCTTCCAACCAAAGATCTTTGAACTGCATCAGGTTTTAATAAGACTAATGTCCTCTCTATCATTTTTCAGTCTCTTCTTTCTTTGCTGTTTTTTCATAAAAGCTGGTCCATTTAAGTTTCCTTGCCTTCCTGTTTAGGTTAAGCAAGTTTTTCTCGCATTTACCAGAACAAAAATAATCAATCTTGCCAGATTTATACACAAACATCTTCCCTGTTCCTTTCTCCATGGTTACCCCACAAAAAGTGCATCTAGCCATTTTAACTCTTCTTACCCCTTGTTAGTTTCCTAGCCTCAATTTCTGTCTCTCTAAGCATGAGAATATCTTTAACCCTGACAGAACCTTTGACGTTCCTTCTTAAAACCCTGCTCTGGTCCCTTCCTTCCAATACCTTGCATCTGACCTGGACAATTTCTCCTCTTGTTCCTGTCCTTCCGATAATTTCCTCAACCATTGCAGGGACTGCATCAGTAAACAATCTTTCAGATCCTTCTTTAGCAGGTTTCTGATCCCTATGATCTTTATTATCTTTCTGTTGCTGTGGTTTTGCCATCTTGATTACTCTTCTTGTGTTTCCTCATCAGAAGATTCTTCTGCTTCAGTAGTTTCTTCAGAATTTTCTTTAGCCTGTCTCTTTGCCTTTTCCTTTGGCTTAAGCTTGTCTGTAATTTCTTTTAGTAACTTCTTTGAGTCTCCTTCCTGGACGATAGCTACTGTAGATGTAGGCCTCTGCAATCCTGCAGCTGTTCCCAATTCCTCTCTTGAAGAAACTTCTATGCAAATAACCCCTTTTTCATCACAAAGTGGTTTTATGTGCATGATTATTTCAGGTGGGTTGACATCTTTAGCAACAACAACAAGTTTAGCAAGATTTTTTTCAATAACCTTTGTAACTTCGTTTATGCCTTTTTTTATTTTACCGGTTGTCTTTGCAACCTCTATGGCCTCGAAGGCCTTTTCTATGATTTCCTTTGATAATTCCATTTTAAACCTCCTATCATTGGTTTAATAGCTAACCTTGAAAATTCAGGGTTTAAAAAGGTTTTGTTTTCAAAAAGATAAAATAAAAGGATTAAACCGGTTTGGAATAATCCTCTGAAGGTCTGTTGGCTGAGTCTATCTCTGCTATCCTCTTATCCAGGTTGCTGCTTACAACAAAGACATAACCTCCCAATCCATTAGTTCCATTGCTTCCTAATAGCCTAATGATGTTTTTTGCAGATATAGAATAGTTTCTATCAGAACCAGAATGATCATATCCAAGGCCTGCAACAGAAGACATAATCTCTTTCAAATCATTGTTCCTCAATGCTGATGCTAATCTGCCTTTTCCTGCTTCCAGACCATCTTGGTCCAAAACCAAGTCAGAACCATTTTCTAGCATATACTGCAACGCCCTCACCAAAGTTCCATCTAGGGACGCCAATGGATTAATTCCAACTTGCTCCTCCCAGCCTTTCAGTGCCTCATTCCATTCCTCTTTTTTTCCATATGTTTTTTGGGATAATCCCCCGCTTCTGTTCATTTTCATTCCTCCTGTTTATAGTTTTCTGTCTATGGCTTCTTTTTCAATGACAAAAAAAGAAACCAAAGAAAGTTTATCTGATAAGGATAATAATAACTATGACAATTCCGAGAATCTGTTTTATTATGTCTTGTCTAGCCATTTTTCCTTACCAAACTTTTTGGTTCTAAAATTAGAAGAAAACTCATATTTAAATCTTATGTTATCCAGAGAACTTAATGTTCTTGTCATAATCAAAATAAGAAATCTTTAAATAATTATTAAAACTAAGCTAAACCATGATTGACATAAGAGTGATAAGGGAAAACCCAGACCTTATTAAGGACAGCCTTAAAAAAAGATTTAAGGAAGATAAAATAAAGTTAATCAATGAGATAAAGGAAAAAGATATTCTTGTAAGAAACCTGAAAAAAGAGACAGACGACTTAAGGAAAAAAAGAAATGATCTTGCCCAGGAGATTAACGAGCTGAAAAAGAAAGGCAAAGACATAAAAAAAGTTCTTGCAGAAGCAAAAGATATTCCTGGAATAATAAAAGAAAAAGAAGCAACCCTTGAAACATTGCAGAACGAAATAAATTATTATTTGCTAAGGCTTCCAAACATCATTCATGAATCAGTTCCAAAAGGAAAAGATGCATCTGAAAACAAGGAAATCAGAAAGTCAGGCAAAATAGAAAAAAAGAACTTTGAAATAAAGAATCATGCAGAGCTTATAGAAGAACTCAAGCTCGCAGACTTTGAGGCAGGAAGAAAACTTGCAGGCCAGGGCTTCAATTATTTATTCGATGATCTAGCCCAGTTAGATTTGGCATTGCAGAGGTATGGTATTGATTTTCTAGTTAAAAAAGGCTTTAATGTAGTAATACCCCCGATGTTAATCAGAAAGGAAACCATGGAAGGGGTAGTAAACATGTCTGACTTTGAAGAAGTCATCTATAAAGTAGAAAATGAGGATTTGTATTTAATTGGAACAGCAGAAAATTCCTTGGTTCCAATTTTCAAGGATGAAAAAATCCCATATGACAACCTTCCAATAAAGCTGTGTGCAGTAACTCCCTGCTTTAGAAAAGAGATTGGTGGCCACGGGGTAGACACAAAAGGTCTTTTCAGGATGCATCAGTTCAATAAAGTAGAACAAGTTGTATTTTCAAAACCAGAAGAATCGTATAAATTACTTGAAGAGATGCAGAAAATATCAGAAGAATTTTTTAAAAGTCTTGAAATCCCATTCAGGGTTATTGAAATCTGCTCCGGAGATTTAGGGGACAAACAGGCAAAACAATATGACATAGAAGCATGGTTCCCAAGGCAGGATTCTTACAAGGAAGTAACCTCTGCAAGCAACTGCACAGACTACCAGTCAAGAAGACTAAATATGAAATACCTCAAGAAAGATGCAACAAGGGACTTTTTGCACATATTAAACAACACGATGGTCGCAACTTCAAGGGCAATGGTTGCTATCTTGGAAAACCACCAGAACAAGGATTATTCTGTTAATATCCCAAAAGTCCTTCAACCTTATATGTATAATAAAAAGAAAATAGAAGCCAAAAAGGATAAATAGTTTTTTAAATATACTTCCTTATATATTTCTCATGTGCGGCATTATAGGTGTTTTTAACAGTAAAGAGTCCCTGAAACTAGCCAAGACAGGACTAAAGGAAATAGAAAACCGAGGAAAAGATAATGTAAGTTACTATTCAAAAAAAGATTTTAGTTTGGGGCATTGTTTGCATTCAGTCGTAAATAAAATCAAGCAGCCAATAATAAATAAAGGAGTCTTAATCTCAAACTGCGAGATTTACAACTGGAAAGACTTAAACAAAAAATATAATCTTAATGCAAAAAACGATTCTCATTTGCTTGCATTGCTTTTGGAAAAGAAAGGAATTGACAAAATAAAAGAAATACTTGAAGAACTGGACGGAGTTTATGCATTTGCTTATCTGGAAAACAACCACTTGGTATTAGCAAGGGATATTATCGGGATAAAACCATTATGGTATTCTCACACAGATCTGTTTGCATTCGCGTCAGAAAAAAAAGCTCTTGAAAAAATTGGGATAATAAACCCAGTAGAACTAAATCCAAGAAAAATAATAATTTATAACTTAGAAGATAAGAAATTAACTCAAATAGAAAGGGATTTTTTCAAAATAACTCCTGAATTAAAGGAAAGCAAAGAAAAAATAACAGATACATTAATAAAATTAATTACAGAATCTGTCAAAAAAAGGATTCCTGAAAAAAAGTTCGGTGTTTTGTTCTCAGGCGGAGTTGATTCCAGTGTAATCACTTTAATTCTTAAAAAACTTGGGAAGAAGTTTACATGCTACACTGCAGGATTAGATAATCCAAATATGAAAGAGCCAGAAGACATCATCTATGCAAAAAAAGCTTCAAAATATCTTGGAGTTCAATTAAAAATAATCAAAGTAAAAGAAAAAGACGTTGAAAAATACATTAAGAAAATAGTTCCGTTGATAGAGGATACAAATGTGACAAAAGTAGGAGTAGCACTTCCATTTTATGTTGCATGCGAGCAAGCAAAAAAAGACAATTGCAAGGTTATCTTCTCAGGCCTTGGCTCAGAAGAGCTATTTGCAGGTTATGAAAGGCACAAAAAATCAACAAACATAAACAAAGAATGCCTCTCTGGTTTGTTAAAGATGTACGAAAGAGATACTTACAGAGACGATGTTGTCACAATGAACAACAATCTTGAATTAAGAATGCCCTTTCTGGACAAAAAATTAGCAGGATACTGCCTAAGGATTCCAGAAAAATACAAATTAAAAGAAAATAAGAATAAAATAATTCTCAGGGAAGCAGCATTAAAACTTGGATTAAATAAAGAAATAGCAGAAAGGGGAAAAAAGGCGGCGCAATACGGCTCTAATTTCCATAAGTCTCTTAAAAAACTTGCAAAAAATAATAAATTCAAGTATATCTCACAGTATCTTAGAACATTTTATCCAAAACATAATTTAAAGCTTGGCGCATTGGTAAGCTCTGGCAAAGACAGCATATATGCAATGTATTCTATGCTAAAACAGAACTACGATATAAGCTGTATGATCACAATAAAAAGCAAAAATCCAGATTCATTCATGTTCCACACTCCAGGAATAGAGATGACTAAGTTGCAGTCAATCTCAATAGGGATTCCATTGATAGAGCAGACAACTCTTGGAAAAAAAGAAGAAGAACTAAAAGACCTTAAGAAAGCATTGATAAAAGCAAAAGAAGATTATAATATAGAAGGGATAATAACCGGCGCATTATTCTCAAACTATCAACGGGAAAGGATAGAAAAGGTTGCAGACTCATTAAACCTAAAAATATTCTCTCCGCTCTGGCACATGGACCAGGAAACAGAGATGAGGGAGATAATAAATCAGGGATTTGAGTTTATAATAACAAAAGTCATGGCAGAAGGTTTAAACAAAAGATGGCTTAACAAGATAATAAAACCAGAAGACATAGACAAGCTCAGTTTATTAAACAAAAAAAATGGGCTTAACATTGCATTCGAAGGCGGAGAAGCAGAAACATTAATGATTAATGGTCCGATATTCAGCAAAAAGATTTCTATAGAAAAATACCATATTAAAGAAGAATCAGAAAACGTAGCTGAACTAGTTATTAAGGAAGCAAAACTGATTTCCAAATAAACCCAGAAACTATCCGGAATTCTGTTAGATTAATAAATAAATAAAAATAATAAATAAGAGGGATGGAACAAACATATCTTCCTGCATGGAAAGATCCAACAAACATATTCTATCCATTTTATGAGAACAACGGAAGAAAATTCAACTGGAAAGCATATCTTCAGAGTGATCTTGGAAAAAAACATGAAGAAAATAACAGGAAAGGTTTTAGGGAGCAGATTGTAAGTAATTATAATTCTGCAATAAAAAAAGAAATAGATAAATTAAATGCAACAGATAATCTTAACGTAAAAATAACTAAAGCCACACTTGAAAAGCAAATGTACATAGTTCAAAGGCTCAAAGAACATGAACAAGCAATAGGAATCTCTCCCCAGGAGATTGCATTTTACCCGATGGCAGATTCAGAGATTTTAAATGAATTGGCAATCCCTGATCAGACAGTTACTCCAGTAGAATGCAGGGTTAATACAGGAGAAATAGAACCAATAAGCAAAAAATACAATAAAAACGTAGTAAGTTGGAGTCACGATCACGCAACAGTAGGTTTCACAAATTTTTCTGCAATTGATATAAATACAATGAGATATGATATTCCAGTCAATTTCAGGGGGATTAAAAAAGAGGTAACAACCTCTCTTTTTGGTGAAGAAATAAAGTTTAATATAACAATAAGCCCGTCTTATATCACAGATCGCCTTAATCATAATCCAACAGCGGCAGTAAGTCTAAGTTATCAGACATTCAAAGTAGACCTAGATGGAAAAATAGAGTACGAAAATGCAATCAAAAACACAAAAGTTATTACCGGAGTTCCTTTCAGGGTAATAAACGATGGCTCAAAATTAGAATATACTTTAACTCAGATAGACGAAGACCTTCTGCAAAAGGTGAAGATAGAAGATGGAGGTCTAAGACAGAGTATTGGCAGTCTGTACATAAAAAACAAGATTCGGTTTATAAATCCGGAAATCGACTTATATGAATTCTACAATCTGCCAAAACCAAAGGTAAAGGAAAAACCTGTTGAAGAGGAAAATCTTGTTGAAAAAATAAAAAGAATGGAAACAGACCTATTAAGATACAAAGAAGAAACAGAGGAACGATTTAGAAATCTCTCAAATATTAATCTGGCCTTGATAAATGAAAATATTGCCAAAGATTGTCCAAAAAACAAAAAACGAGGGTTCTTCAAAACCAAAATATTCAAAAAGTCCAAAACCAAAACAGAGGAATGACAAAAGTCTTGGTTTTTGGAACCTATGATATATTTCATCCAGGCCACGAGTTCTTCCTGAAAAAAGCAAAGAGCTATGGAGATAAACTTATTGTGGTAATTGCAAGGGATTCTACAGTAAATAAATTAAAGGGGGAAAAACCCAAGAACTCTGAGAAAAAAAGACATTCAAAGATAAAATTATTAAGTTACGTAGATAAAGTCTATTTAGGATACAAAAGAGATAAATACAAAATAATAGAAAAAATAAAACCAGACATAATTTGTCTAGGTTATGATCAAAGTTCATTTAATAAAAATCTAAAGAAAATACTGAAGGAAAGAGGTCTTTCTCCAAAGATTATAAAAATAAAAGAGAGCTATAAACCACATAAGTATAAATCTTCTATTCTGAGGGCATTACTTTAAAACTTCTCCTGTCTTCATATACCACATGTACAAATCCAATTCAGCCATACTCATACCTAATCTCTCAGACAATCTTCTAAACTTATCTTCAATCTTTAAATAATTACTTTTATTCAACGAGTCAGGTTTCATCTCCAAAAGCCTGTTTTCAACAAGCAAATTAAGTATGTGCCTGTCTAGTATTGCCAAATCAAAATAACCAACATTTCTCAAAAAATGGCTGGCCTCCTTGTATCCGAGACCTTTGATGTTTTTAACCAAAAACTCTCTCGCTTCCTCTGAAGTTTTATTTCTAAGTAAATCCTTGATATTCAGATATTTTCTTGCCTCGATGATATACTTAGTTTTATTATTATGAAACCTATGCTTGTTTTTTATTATGCATCGCCTTATCTTATCTTGATTAAATCTAGCAAATCCACCTCCTTTTAGTTCATCCTGTATTTTCAACGCTGTTCTTGCTTTTGAATTAGCAGTCAAGATGCAGAAACATAACTCAGAAAACCATTCCTTGTTTCCTTTGTTCCTAAAAGTCCTGAATTCATTTAATCTTTTGTTTACTTTTTTAGAAACATTTGTTTTTTTTAAATTATTGATTGTTTTGATTAAATTCATTTTATTTATTATTGTTGCACTCAAATCCCTTGGCAATAGCCTTTATTCTTTTTATTCTTTCCATTGCACTCTTCTCAGCTTCCTTAAATAATCTCTCAGAATCTTTGGGATTTACAACCTTCAAAGAAGAAAATCTTTTGTTAGTCATTAAATACTCCTTGAACGGAATCTTAGCATCTACCCTGTCCAGAATAAAAGGATTTTTTCCTTCCTTGACCAGCTCAGGATTGTATCTCCATAATGGCCAGTAACCAGAATCAGTAGCCATCCTGCTTATTTCCTGGGCATTAGCCATGTCAATTCCATGGTTGATGCATGGACAATAAGCAATTATCAATGAAGGCCCTTTATATCTTTCAGCCTCCAAAACAGCCTTGATCAATTGTATTTTATCAGCGCCCATGTTTACCATTGCAACATAAACATTTCCATACATTGTCATCATTAAGCCAAGGTCTTTCTTGTTTGTTTTCTTTCCAGATGCAGCAAACTTGGCAATTGCTCCAAGTGGAGTTGCCTTTGATGCCTGCCCTCCAGTATTAGAATAAACCTCTGTATCCAAAACAAGAACATTAACTTTTTTCCCCTGTGCAAGAACATGGTCCAGGCCACCAAATCCAATGTCATATGCCCATCCATCCCCGCCAATAATCCAGACACTTTTATCAATCAAGAAATCCTCAAGTTCTTTTATTTTCTCCAGGTATTTCTTGTTTTTTGAATTTGATTTTTTCAAAGCAACATCCAGTAATTCTTTAATCCTATCTGAATTTTCCTTTGCTTTATCATCTACTTCATCCCATTCATTAATTTTTATTTTCAAGGCCTTATCAAGTTCAGGTATGCTTTTAACTTTCAATAATTCATTAATACTATCTAACAATTGTTTTCTGTTTGATTCAACAGCCATTTTCATTCCAAAACCATACTCTGCATTATCTTCAAACAAAGAATTAGCCCATGCAGGTCCTTTCCCTTCTTTATTCTTACAATAAGGTATTACAGGGAATGTTCCACCATAAATTGAGCTGCAGCCTGTAGCGTTTGCAATAATCATTCTGTCTCCAAATAATTGTGTGACCAATCTTAGGTATGGAGTTTCTCCGCAGCCAGTGCATGCTCCTGGAAATTCAAACATCTGCTTGTGGAACTGTGTTCCTTTAGGGCTGTGTTCTATTGATCCATCCAGAACATCGTCTGGCAGACTTTCAAAGAAAATAGAATTTTCAACCTCTCCGTTTCTTCTTTCAACATCAATAGGACTGCTAGTTAATGCTTTTTTATCCTTGCCTTTTCCAGGACAAACTAAAATACAGCTCTTGCATCCAACACAATCTTCTGGATAAACCTGAACCTTGTATTGCAAATCCCTGTTGTTTTGTGTGTTTGATTTTATTGTTTTAAACGTTATGGGTTTATGTTTTAAATCTCTGTTATCAATTTGTTTTACTCTAATAGAAGAATGAGGGCAGACAAAACTGCACTGGCCGCACTGTATGCAGTTTTCAGGAATCCACCTTGGGATTTCGTGGGCAAGTCCTTTTTTTTCAAGCTTGGTTGTTCCAGTAGGGATCGTGCCATCAACAGGCATCAATGAAACAGGAATCTCATTTCCCTTTAATCTGGCAATCTTGCATATGATATTTGCTGCAAAATCATTTTCTCTTCTTATTGGTTCTCTAAAAATAGCAGACCTTATTATTTTCTTCGGAACTTCAATTTTTTCTAGTGAATTCATTGCTTTTTCAACGCACAAAATATTTTTTCTTACAACATCTTCCCCTTTGTCTCCGTAGCTTTTCTTGATGTATTCCTTAACTAATTTAATTGCCTTTTCAGGGTTGATTATCTTGGAAAATCTTGAATTAAAACCCAAAGCCATAATGAAAGCAGTCTGCATCGCAGTGTTTATTCTCCCTTCCAAGCCAGCATCCTTGGCAATTTTAGTTGCATCAATATTATACAGAATAATTTTTTTATTGATAATCTTCCTTTGCATATCCTCTGTCAAGTTATTAAATACCTCTTCGCCTTTCCAAGGGGAATTTAACAAAAATATCCCATCAGAAGTTATTCCTTCCAAAATATCATACCTTCCAATATAAGCCCTGTGATGCAATGCAACAAAATCAACCTGCGTGGGTTTATATGTAGACTTAATTTTATTTTTGCTGAATCTTAGATGAGAAATTGTAACTCCTCCAGATTGCTTAGCATCATACTCAAGATAAGCCTGAACTTCTAAGTCTGTATTATTTCCTATGATCTTTATTGTGTTTTTGTTTGCACCAATAGTGCCATCAGAGCCAAGACCCCAGAATCTGCATCTTATAACCCCGTTTGGTTCAGAGTCAAATTCTTCTCCAAGTTTCAATGATTTGTTTGTAACATCATCATTTATCCCAACTGTAAAATCACTAAATCCATTCTTGCTTAAGTGGTCAAAAACAGCTTTGACCATTGCAGGGGTAAACTCCTTAGATGATAATCCATATCTCCCCCCGATAATCGTTATGTTTTTATCCTTTAATGCTCTTGAAACATCTAGGTAAAGCGGTTCTCCCAAACTTCCTGGTTCTTTTGTCCTGTCCAGAACAGCAATTTTTTTAACACTTAAAGGTATTTTTTTAATGAATTCTTCTTCAAAGAAAGGTCTGTACAATCTTACTTTTATTAATCCGACTCTTTCCTTTTTTTTGTTAAGATAATTAACAGTTTCTTCGATTGTTTCGCAGGAAGAACCCACTGCAACAATTAATTTATCAGCGTTTTTATCCCCAACATACTCAAACAAATCATATTTTCTTCCAAATTTTTTCTCAATTAACTTCATATATTTTTTTACAACATTTTTTACATTTTCATGATACAAATTTACAGTCTCTCTTCCCTGGAAGTAAACATCTGGATTTTGCGCACCAACCTTGCACACAGGATGCTCTGAATTCAATGCTCTTTTCCTGAATTCCTGTATTTTTTTCATATCTACAAAAGATTTTAATGTTTCATAATCAGGAATCTCAATTTTCTGTATTTCGTGGCTTGTCCTGAATCCATCAAAGAAATGCAAGACAGGAACTCTTGTCTCAATCGCAGTCAAATGAGATATAATCGAAAAATCCATGACTTCCTGAACAGAATTTGAAGCAATCATTGAAAAGCCAGTTCCTCTTACAGCCATAACATCTGAATGGTCTCCAAAAATAGACAAAGACTGGCAAGCCAACGATCTAGCTGCAACGTGAAAAACTCCCGGCAGTAATTCACCGGCAATCTTGAACATGTTCGGCATCATCAATAATAATCCTTGCGAAGCAGTAAACGTGGTTGTCAAAGCTCCTGCTGTCAAAGCACCATGGACTGTGCCTGCTGCACCAGCCTCAGACTGCATCTCAACAACGTCAACTGTCTTATTAAAAATATTTTTCTTTCCTTTAGAAGACCATTCATCAACTAATTCGCCCATAGCAGACGCAGGAGTAATAGGATAAATTGCTGCAACATCAGAATATGCATAAGCAACGTGTGCTGCTGCAGTATTCCCGTCTATTGTATCTATGTTTTTTTTATTTGGCATTTTTCTTGACCAAAACCATTGGTACTCCGCAACAGACTAGTTCTCCTTCTCCTGATTCCTTGACTAGGACAACATTACCGCAAATCTTACAAATATAAATCTCACCTGCTTTTGTCATTTCACACCTCAAACCAAAGAAAAATTATTTCTTGGTTTTTTTCTTCTTATCTTCGCATCCACAACCGCATCCCATCTTTCCCACCTCCACCAAATCAATAAATAATCGTATATAAATTTTTGTATTAACAATATATAAGTTTTGAGTATAAGCGGGCCTGGGAGGATTCGAACCCCCGACTTCCAACTTAGGAGGTTGGCACTCTATCCAAGCTGAGTTACAGGCCCATAAGAGTTTCCAGAATTCTTTATTTAAAAAGGTTAGTTTCTATAAGAGTATAAGAAAAAACACTAAAAATAAAGAAAAAAAGAAGCTTAAGCTTCGGTTATATTGGGCATACATCGTCTTCCATTCCGTTGCAGTTTTCATCTATGCCATTACCACAAATCTCTGTTTCTGGTATTCCAACTACACAACTATCTGATTCAACTCCAACAACACACTGCATCAAACCTGTAGCTGCACAAAATCCAACACCGCAGTTTGTAACAACCTGGATATATCCCTCATCAATTAATCCATCGCAGTTATTGTCGATGCCATTACACAAAGCATCTAGTGCCTCGTATCCCTGTACTGTTGTGTAGTCTGGCTCAATCCATCCACTAATTCCACCACAAGTTTTGACTGAACCTACACAAGTTCCATTCTGGTTATCTGCAATTAAAGGAGCTAATTCTTCATCAACAAATGTATCACAGTCATCATCTACACCATTGCAAGTCTCTATTCCTGGTGTTCCAGCAGTACATGTGTCTGATTCAACTCCGCTAACGCATTGCATCAAACCTGTAGCTGCACAAAATCCAACACCGCAGTTTGTAACAGTTGCAACATATCCTTCATCAACTAGTTCATTACAGTTGTTATCAATATTGTTGCATGAAGCATCTAAAGCCTCATATCCCTGTATTATTGTGTAGTCTGGCTCAATCCATCCGTTAACTCCATCACATACTTTTAATGCACCCAAACAAACTCCGTTTTGGTTGTCTGCACTTAAAGGAGTTAATTCTTCGTCAATTGATGCATCACAGTCTTCATCTATACCATTACACAACTCAGTCATTCCAGGATGTATGTTTGCATTTGCGTCATCACAATCTGTGTTGTCTGTTACATATCCTTCTGGCTGTGTACATACGCTCTGTGAAACAGCAGAGTTTCCATAGTTATCAGAATCAAAGTCCTGGTAGAATGTTGGAGTTACTAATTCGTCTACACTATTGTCACAATCATTGTCCAATAAGTCACAGCTTGCTTCATCAGATTCATAGCCAGTTATTCCAGCATAGTTATCTGTCCATATTCCATTAGTACATAACTTTAAGCTTTCTACACAAACTCCATCTTGTTTGCTGTTTAATGGAGTTGTTTCTCCAGAGCCATCTGCTGTATTTATATTACAGTCATCATCTACATTATTACATACATCACTAGCAGTTGGTTTTATTGCTGGATTTGTATCGTCGCAATCTGTGTTGTCAATTACATAACCTTCTGGCTGACTGCATACATCCAATGCATTTAATGGGTTTCCAAATCCATCAACATCTGAATCCTGGTAGTACATTGTTGTCAATCCTTCATCTATACTATTATCACAGTCATTGTCTAAGGAATCACAGTTAGCTTCTTCAGTTTCATAGTTAGCAACTCCAGTATAGCTGTCTACCCAGTTTCCTTCAGTGCATGACTGCAAGCTTTCTGCACAAACACCAAACTGGTTGCTATTCAAGGGAGTTATATCTCCAGAGCCATCTAATGTGTTTACATTACAGTCATCATCTACATTGTTGCATGTTTCTGTAGCTCCGGGGTTTACACTTGGGTTATTATCGTTGCAGTCTACATCATATGCATAACCATCCCCGTCTACATCTGTTAAATCAGCTCCACTGCAGTCTTGGTCTATTCCATCATATGGAATTTCTGTAGCTCCTAAGTAGATTGTCTTGTCATTATCATTGCAATCTGTTCCGCCTACAATTGTTGATTCATAACTATCTCCGTCTACGTCTCTTAAGTCTACTCCATCACAGTTTTGGTCAATACCATCGTATGGAATTTCTGTAGCACCTGTGTAGATTGTTATATCATTATCATTGCAATCATCACCGCCAACTACAACCGCATTATGACCATCTCCATCAACATCAGTCAAGTCTGCACCGCTGCAATCTTGGTCAATATTATCATATGGAGTCTCAGTTGCTCCTGGGTTTATTGCTGCATCATTGTCGTTGCAGTCTGTTCCGCCAACAACAACAGCATCATATCCATCACCATCAACATCTGTTAGGTCTGCACTTGTACAGTCCTGATCAATTCCATCATAAGGAACTTCAGTTGCTCCTGGATAGATTGTATTATCATTGTCATTGCAATCACTATTTGTTATAGCAGTGTAATAATCTGTTGGAACACACAAGCACTTTGGATCGTTTATACCATAAGTATCTATATCAAAGTCATAGTAATAAATACCGCATCCAAGTGCATCTTCTTCATCAATCAATCCATTGCAGTTATCATCTATTAAGTTGCATGATTCTGTTTTTCCTGGATTTACATCTGGGTTATTATCATTACAATCATCTCCACCAACAACAGTAGATTCATAACCATCCATATCTACGTCTCTCAAATCATTCCCATTGCAATCCTGGTCTATTCCATCATATGGAATTTCAGTTGCTCCTGGATAAATGTCAGCATTATTATCATTACAGTCTAGGGTGTAATCAAAACCATCTCCATCCTGGTCATAGATAACTGGGGTTGTAACTCCTGCAGTCATCCACTTAAGGCTTTCATAATCATCAACAAACTCTGGATGGTTGATTAATATAGCTTTGACTTCTCCTAATGTTCTTTCCTCAGCAAGTTTCCCTCTTCCTGTAACTAAAAAGAAATGTTTGGATTCATCCAAACATCCTTCAACAAAACTAACAGACATTCCTTCTACAGAGAATGTTGGGTAATCTTCATTAACAACAGAAACCTTGTTCTCTTTCTTGTCATATGTAACAAGGATTGAATCAAAGTTCATCTTTTTTCTGTTTAATCCGCCTCTGGCACTTGCCTCGAATATTAATGTTTCAGAATCGCTCTTGATTACCTTTGTTGGTTTGAAGCTAAGGCTCAATCTGTTTATTGTTCCGTCTTTAGCAACAAGCTCACCATTTCCTGTTCCAAGGTAATTTAAGTTAAAGCTAATCTGGCCCTTAGTTCCTAAGCTTATTTTTTCATCATAAACACCAACTCCGCCTGCTGCTCTTACCGAACAGTCTTTATCAGGAAGTATTCCGTCTCTTTCCTCTATCTGGAATCCATGTTTAAGCAAAATATCTTTCAGCTGGGCTGAAGTTGCTTTCTGAACACCGGCAGTAGTTTTAATATAAATTGGTGTGTTAAAATTTTTATCTTGATTTTCTGTCGCAGCTGTCACAGGTACAACTTGTACCAACAACAAAACTAAGCACATCACAGTCGTCGATAAAACAATTCCTTTCTGGAATAGTTTAGAACTCATCTTATCACCTCTCCTTTTTTGTTTAAGGATTAATCCTCATTTTGAGTATTTAAATTCTTAAGGAATTGGAAAATAATAGTCATGATATATAATTTGCAAACGATATTTCCACCACTCTAAGAGAGTTACCAAAAAATTTATTTCTTTTAAAATCTAAAAAATGGTCATATACTCTAACGCAGAAGCCTATTTCTCAATTCTATATATTACAGGCTATACTACAAAAAAACAGCAATTAATCTGAAAGTAGTGAACAAACTTATAAATTTCTTAAAAAAAGAACAGTTTTAGCATAGAAGGTTCATAATAAAACAGGCAAATATTATTTAATATGAAATAAAAAAACAAAAATCAGCCATATTTGTGTAAATTAAATCCTAAATTAACCTTTAAAATTAATAAAATTAAATAATAAAAGATTAAAATCGAGGTTTTTTGACATAAAACCTACAGAAAAGAACATTTCATTAAAAAAATTAAAATCAAAAAACCTCGATTTTATCAAAGATTTCTTTTTCTATTCTCTTTATTTTTGGTCCTGATTTTTTTATAATATCTTTTAACCAAGGATATCTTTTTTTCAGATCTTTAAGTCTTTCATCTAAACTAACTAGAACATCTTCCATCACCCTTTTGTCAGCATAGTAAACAATTTTTTCTTCCCATGTTCTTAATTCATTTACCGCACCAATATAATGCTTTGTTAAAATAGGAATAATATAATTTAACTTTTCTTTAATTAGTATCTTAACTCCTGCCTCGATATGATCTACCTGAAGTTTGTCTCCTAGCCGTTTCCCAATATCATGGAGCAAACTCCCGCATTCTAATAATTCTAAATCAATTTTTTCTCCTTTGGCTTTAAGTTTCTTGCCTATAAACATAGAAATTTCATTTACTTTTAGGCTGTGCCTCAATAAGTTGTCCTTAACATCATATTTCTTTAGAAGATATAAACATTTTTTTCTGTTTATCATAGCTAAGCTCTCAATTCAACCTTTTCTTTTCTGTTAATCGCCTTAAACAAAATATCCCCAACTTTAGTTCTCTTGTTGACTCTTAACTCGCCTTTCTTGCTTGTGGTTGCAGACAATAAAAACTGTCCGTTCAGATAAACATCAATTTCCTTGTTTGATTCGCCTGTATAAAACACAATATCTTTTTTGCTTTCTCCGATATTAAATTCAGTTTCAGTTTCCTCTCCTTCTAAAGGCTCAACATCCAGTTTAATTCCTAGTTTTTGCTCCATAGCCTCAACGTGTTTCCCTTGCTTTCCAATAAACTTTCCAATCTCAGAATTAGGCAAAAACACTTTTGCTTTGTGGTCGTCTATTACCTCAACCTTGACCTTGCTGCTGTATTTTTGCAGTTCCTTTGTTAATTGTCTTGATGCAATTTCTCTTGCAGGGCTAGAGCTTTGCTTTGGAATATCGCTTAAAGGAATAACAACAGTTTCCTCTCCATAACTATATATTTCATAGGCTGCCTGGCCAGTCTCAAAATCACTTACTACTACAACAGGCCTTGCCAAGTCAGATTCAACCATTCCAGAAGGAATTTTAACTGTCATCTTTAAAGTTAATACCTTTCCAATGTTTCCATTCTCAATAAATATTATAGTATCCAAGACGCTTGGTATCATCCCAGTGTCTAATCTTGAAATAAATCTCTGGACTGCATCTATCGGGGCTGCAGCATGCAAAACTCCAATGCAGTTGCTTCCAGCCAACCTTAAGTCAACATAAAGATTAAAGTCAGGAGTATCTCTCACTTCATCAAACACAACATTGTCTGGCCTTGACAAGAATAAAATATCGTGGATTTCCTCGCTTGAAGTAAAATTCTTGCTGTACTGCGTTATGTTATCGCTTAATTGTAAGTCTCTTGGAGACTCAACTGTTTTTGTAATTTTTCCATGAGCTGCATAATACTCAGCAATTGCCTGGGCAAAAGTGCTTTTTCCAGATCCAGTTTCTCCAGCGATTATAACTCCTCTTGATTTGTTTTTTATTCTTTCAGCAATAGCTTCTGGAAGTTTGTATTCCTCTAAGTTTAATACCTTCAATGGCCTTATTGCAGTTATTTCCCATCCATCTGATACTGGTGGCCTTACGATAACAATTCTGTAATTCCTGAACTGTACGATTGTTGAACCTTTTCTTGCAATCTCAACAAAAGCCTTTGGATCCATCCTTGTTTTTTCAACTATTTCCTTTGCCATGTTTGCAATTCTTCTTCCAGTCACTTTTTCCTTTGACACCTCTGTTAGATTCCATTTCCCTGGCTGTCCTTTTTTAGCATAAACATAACAATCTTCTTTGATATGGACGCTCATAGTTGTGTCATCAAAGAATTTCTCAAATTCCAGTCTTCCGGATTCAGGAATCATCTCAACAAACTTGACTTTGATCCCTCTTGCTTTTGCAGATTCAGCCTGGACCTTGTCTGCTGTGATTAAAATAGCATCTTTCTCATAAGCTAGCTCAGCAATCAAAGAATCAACCTCACCGCTAATCTTTGCATACTTAATCTGCATGTAATTTGGCCTTGTTCCTATAATCTCAATTTTAATCCTGTTTGTTCTGCTTAACTCTTGCAACATTTGCAGTTCATCCAATCCAAGCGAGCCTGTTTCCTGTCCTGCATTTGCCTGTCTCTCTAATTCAGCTATAACCGCTCTTGGAATGTATATCATCCCTTTTACAATTCCCTTGTCGATCATAGTTGTAACAGCTTTTTCAATAACTGCAGAAGTGTCAACTACATACCTCTCTTCCATACTAAAGTAAAACAAAAATGAATTATTTAAAACTTTCTAAGGTAAAACTCTTTGTCCAACACTAGTTATTAGTAACCTTCTCTTCTTTCATAATTTTCTTAGCAATCATAAATACTACAAATGCAATAATTACAAAATTAATCAGTTCACCGAAAAAAGATCCCCATCCGATAGTTATAGGACCTAGAACAAAGGTTGCTGTTTTCCATGCCCCTCCTGGAATAAAAGGAGTTATCACAGGCATAATAACATTATCAACAAGAGATTTGATTAATGCTGTAGCAGCCACACCCATTATGAATGCAATAGCCAGAGCAACTACTTTATATTCTTTCAAGAATTCCATAAACTCTTTAATCATACTCAACTTGATATCACCTAATATAGACTAGAATAATTAATATATAAATTGTTTGCTACTCAGAAAAGTAACTAATAGACATTAAATCCAATAATTTTGAGAGCTCATAGAAAAGATTAGGATAATATCGGGCTTCTAATTTGTAGTAACATAAAGGTAAACAAGCAATAAAACTAAAAACAAACACAATATCAAATCAACAAGATGAATCCACCACGATTTTCTAAACGGAACCACATATTCTTCCGTCTCATTATAAACACTTTTATCTTTATCAAACACCAGAGTCTTTCTTTTATATCTAAATTTATCCATGTAATTAAGAAAAATTCCATTTACAATACTAATATTATAAAAACGAAATATTGCACCGGAAAATAAAAACCAGAAACTGATTTTCATTCCAAAAATATACTCATTATATAATGAAACTAAAAATGATAATACCCCCAATAAAATTAAAGCATTTTCAATCCTTAAGTACTTGAATATTTTTTCAAAATCTATTTCCATTTTATATTTTGTATATAACGGAGAAACTTTATTTAAATATAATACTAGCACAATAATATATGTTCTAATATTCTCCTAAACCTAACCTCCCAAATTACTCTTTGTCGTTACATCCCCAAGGGAACAGAAAACCTCCAGAATTTGACATCAATTATACTCAATCTTTGTCAACAAGTTATTCTAGAAATTCCCAAGGAGCTCCATTTTCTTTTAGAATATCCTTAGGGTTATGTCTTCCTGGTTTTCCAGCAAAAGTTCCAGGCAAACCTTCCAACTTAAAGTCTTCAGTAACTATATAACATTGATCAAGCCAAAGAGAATCCATCACTCTTACACCTGAACCAGACTTTAATACTCCTAACTCCTTCAATCTCTCAAATATATCATATCCTTTGAAGAGTAGTGAGACATAAGTAGAACGAGTCTTAAGATAATCCTCTAAAGAACCATCTCTTTCAGCTTTATACCATGGTTCTGGATCCAATGCATCTGCCATAAAAAACAGGATTAATAAATTATATTTAAATGTTCGCTCACCAACAAAAATTAAAATTCTGCGGGCGACAGGGTTCGAACCTGCGTAGACACTAAGCCAACAGATATCTCACTTGATATCAGGTTCTCATGTTGCAGACTTGAGTCTGTCCCGTTTGACCGCTCCGGCACGCCCGCATACCTAACCTGATAAAACAATTATTTAAGAATCTTTTGATTAACAATCAAAACCTTTAAAAGCCAAAAAAACACAAAAAAAGCCGTAGACTAGACCGGGAAGCCAGTCCTATCCTGTAACCGCAAACGGACTTCATGGTGGGGTCGAAGCCTCGGAAGAGGCCTAGACTGGTAGCTTAGTCTTGGTTCGTACTAAGAAGCCCTGTCCTGCAGGGTCTTTGTTTTTATGAACCGGGTCAGGTCAGGAATGAAGCAGCCCTAAGTAAGGATAAAGGTGTCTGTGGGGTAGCAGGGTGGAGGAAAAATCAAGGTAGCTAATCTATTAGTTTAGATCCATTTCGGGGCGTGTCTACAATTTTATTTTTAAAAGCTAAACAGCTGTTTCTTAACTTCCCCAACTATATCTCCTAAATTCTGTATTAACAAACCATATAACTTTTCTATCATGACCTCATAAATCCCTTCTTTCAAAGGGCCAGTGCAATAATTAATCAATCCTTCTATTTCCTTGACTTCA
Organism: Candidatus Nanoarchaeia archaeon; assembly: GCA_028713535.1. GTDB lineage: Archaea > Nanobdellota > Nanobdellia > SCGC-AAA011-G17 > JACPNG01 > JAQTMY01. The sequence continues at coordinate 22,653 of JAQTOC010000015.1, forward strand.
TTTAGTTTATCTTTAGGGACATAACACTTCATGGACTTGCCTTCCAGCTTTCCCCTAAGGTTTAAGTCAGTTCCAACAGCCATTTTTTTTAATTCAATGTCTAAAATGCAGAAATCTTTTTTTCTTCCCTCAATCAAGTAATTGTAGATATTCCCGTTTCTTACAGCAATGAACTTTGTTCCTTTGCATTCCATTAATCTTTCATTGAAGCAAGTTTCATCCTGCTCGCAGTTTTTCTTGAAGACTCCGCTGAAAAAAATAAGCCAGATTAAAAAAATCAGGATTAAAGTGCCCATTACTAACGTGCTGAAAGAAATTTCAATCCTCTTTTTTGGCTTGTTCATTATATAGTTTTCAGTTATAAGTATTAATAAAGTTTTTGTATCAAAAAAGTTTTATGTTAGACTCAATCTCATAATATTCTGTCTTGTATTTATGCATAATAAAAATAACTGATTAATATTTTTAAGTTTAACTATAAAAAATAAAAGAACTCAAAGTTCTCTTTGAGTTAAAATAATGATTTTTGTTTCTCCAGGTCTGATCTTAGATGAAGTTCCGACAATATACTTTACCCCTGCTCTTTCTGCAATCCTGACAAGATCCCTGTCAATCTCTCCGTCCATGACAATTGCGCTTGCTTTTAAGTTTCTTAAAGTAGCCATCAATTCTGTTAAAGGAACTTTTCCAAGGACTTCCTTGTTGTCATCAAGTATTGAAGCTCCCCTTGTTCCTATCTGTTCATTGATCATGTCCTTAAAAGTCTTATTTAAGGCCTCATCCAAAACAGGTCTTCTCTGGTATGGTCTCTGCATTGGTTGTTGCTGCATTGTTCTTGGTCTTTCCTGATTAACTCTTTCCTGGACAAACCTTTCCTGTTGTTGTACAGGCCTGCTTGCCATCCTTGGTCTTAGTCTTTCAGTGCTTCCGCCATTAACATTCTTTATGTCTTCCAAAGCCTGTTGTAATGTGACTCTTGCTCTTAATGCTTTGTGTATTTCTTTCTTTGTTATCTCTTCAACTTCCAT
>JAQTOC010000016.1 GCA_028713535.1 Candidatus Nanoarchaeia archaeon
AACTTTGATAATAGCGCTTCCTTTAAAATCCTCAGCACTATGGCCAAAAGAAAGTAAAGTTCCTTTATATTTTAATTTTTCCAGTTCAGGTATTAATCCAAGGTTATCATCAACCATAATCTCAACCCCAGTATCATATAAACGCACTAACTCAGAAGCCTTCCACACATTTTGATCCTCAAAACGAAAATTTCCAGGCCTGTCAACAAGCATAATGTTCTCTAAAGGAAAATTCTTGCTGAGCCAGTTCCTTGTCTCTTCTTTCGCATGGCTTCCTCTAGACGTAACATACGCAAAAAGAGGCAAAACAGTTCTATGAATTAAATTAACATATTCAACAGCCCCTTCAATAAAAGATAAATTTTCAAAAGAAATTCCATTAGCTCTTTGAGCCTTAATCCATGCCATTGCTTCTGGATTGTTTTTCCAGTCAGGAACATCCTGGACATAATTATATTTTTTAACAATTTCCTCAGCACTTAATCCTTCAGGAGCTCCAAACTGCCTGATTAATTCCACAGCCCAGTCTCTTGCAGTCCAGGCGATAGTCTCATCTATGTCACAAGCCCATCCAAATATTCTGAATTTGTTTTCTTGATTCATTCTGAAATAAATTTAATCAAGCTCTTTTTTATATTTATCTGTTAATCAAAACAAAGATTTAAATATCGTTTAATCTTCTTACCTAAAGAGGTGATAAATATGTTATCTAATCTTCCGATAAATCTTTCAAAAGTAAGAAAAGAGGACATTGACAAGGAAATCCTGAGGCTTGGGATGATAGCTGAATTAGACGCAGTTAGTTTGTATGAGCAGCTTGCTTCAATGACTGAGAATAAAGACATAAAAAAACTTGTCCTTGACATAGCTAAAGAGGAAAAAACCCACATTGGTGAGTTCCAGGCATTTTTGTTAAGGCTGGACAAGGAACAAGTCAATGAATTAAGCAAAGGCAAAAAAGAAGTTGACGAGCTTCTGAACTGAGGAGTTTAAAAAATGGATGAAGAAAGATTAGACAGAATTGAAAAACTGCTCGAAAGAATTGCTGATGCAATCGAAGACATCGCAGATGCAATGTATGAAAGTGATGAAGAAAATTCTGATGAAGAAAAGCAGGAATAATGATACAAATGCACCAGCGGGACTAGTCATCTTGTTGGCATAAGTCATGGACAACTTTTTAGGCTGTTGAAATTATACAAGATTAAGAAGTTTAAATAGTTTTCCAAAATAAAGATTTTGTAAAACAAACGATTCCTTTACAAAAAGTATTTAATTAGCAAAGATTTAGGCTTAAATATGACAGAAACTATATTAAATTGCCCTAACTGTGGAAATTCTATGGTTAAAGAAGTGGTTGGGTGGTGTCAAATATATTCAGAACCCATATATGAAGATGGGAGATGCCTTACTGGCCCAATTAGGGATATGTGTTATCCGGGTTGTAAAGAAGATTTTGCATTTGATGAAAAAGATAGAAGTATTTTTATGTGCCCTGATTGCGGAAACTTCTTTGATTTAAGTGGAAAAATGATGAGTTGGAATGCAGCTATAGGCGAAGCGGATATCCAATGGAGTCTTACACAGTATTCTGATGAATTACTTGAATTACTTGATGAATACAACGAATCTAAGATAAATGAGTGTTTGAATAAAGGGTTTTATTTAGAATTAATAGTAGATTTACATAGGCACTTAGGGGAACAATTAAGGTTTCTTTTAATCAAACAAATAAAAGGAAAAGAGAATATACCCCTCGATAACTCTGATGAAAGATATAACGAAATTATGCCACTTATTAAACGGATGGAAGACAGTCTCCTGATTAGATTAGCTTTTATTTATCAGAGAATAAGTAAATCTGAAAAGGATACTTTACTTGAATTAAATAGCATAAGAAATACATTTGTTCATGCATTTAATAAAAAAGAAAGAAAAACACTCTTATCCAATAAAGGAAAAATAAAAAGTATGATTCAGAATTGTCAAAAAATAGAAAAAAGGTTGGGGCGTTTTGTGCAACAGTATAGATAATGTTCCACAAAAGATGGTTTTTTGTATAAGATATAAATAAATTTATCTCGGTTTTAATACCAATAAATTTAGATCAAAAATATATCCCTAAAATTAGACTGAATATTTAAAGTTTATTAAATTCTTTTTTGAATTCATTACAAATCCATTTCACTCCTTTTTCTATCTTAGTTATTAAAAAGAAATCATATCTTTCAAAGTTATGGGTAAGTTCTTTTAGAATCCCTGCCCCCCTACTCTTATTAAAAAGACTAACAACTGTATCGAATAGCAAAACGAGTATTGTTAAAGCTAAAATCCCCATCCAATAATACCAAAAATCAGAAACATCATTTAAATTTTCAATATCTGGAAAATTTTGAAAGATCCCCATAACCTTCCAGATGAATAAAAAAATCAAAATATTTAGAACTAAATGAAAATACCATTTTTTATTCAGTCTAATAAGTTTAAATCTAAGATAAAAAATAAAATCCCCTAAGAGTAAAGATACAAAAATCCAATATAAAAATGATAAGGAACTAATTATTAAGATTGGATATTCTAAATAAACAAAACCCACCCATAATACTGTCAAAATAAAAAAGAACATAAATGAAAAAAGGATGATAATATTTCCTTTATATTTATACCAATTTATAAATGTCCAAACCGTAATAATTATAAACATACCTATAATGGCTAACAAAATTAATGAAGTAATCATTAAATAAATAAGTTCCTGCTGGAAGTTTACAAACTCCGATCTGAATAAAAAAGCTAAAAATACCATTAAAGCCCCAACTATAAAAAATAAAGATTCTAACTCTTTCATATATTTTTTAAAATCATCAATTGAATCTAAAATAGACATATTAATAAAACATGCCCGTTTATTTAAAAAGATTGTTGTCTAATACCTCGAATAACTAACTCTTAAATAAACTAGAAAGGAAATCAGATTATCTAAAAACAAAACTCCTGACCTAATTCCAAGAGAAACAATCATTCATAAATACCTATCTGTATAAACATAAAGCTGATTTAAAAACTCTGCAGAAGATTCTATAATAGACTTATTCATAGGAGTATCTAAAAGAGCTCGGTTTCTTCCAAAAAATCGTACTCCCTTTTCTCCTTGAAGAAAAACCTCCATACCTAAAAATCTTACATCATACTTATTAGCTATCTTAATCGCAGGTTTAGATAATTCTTTCATTAAAGGATTATAGTCTGACATTTCAGCACAAACCACTGTTGAAACTGTATTAAAAAGCTCTGATTCCAAGAGATCATCTCTAAACTTTAAATCAACCTTAGGATTCAAATAAAAAATCCAAACAGGTTGAGAAAAAGTTAGGTAAACTCTATATCCTTTCCAATTCACATATCCCTTTGCTTCTTGAACTCCAGAGCTATTATGTATATCAACTAAAACTCTCGGTCTATAGTTTTTAATTAAGGAAGCTATTTCTTTATAGGCCTCACTTCCAAAAGCTCTAATAGACTCTTCGCTAAACCCGGGGTTTAGAACAAATGTTTCCATCTTAAGTGCAAGAAATTCATCTGGATCAGGAGTATAAAGTCTAGAAAACTCTTCAATCACCCTTCTCCCCAAGGAATATTCCTCAGCATGATGCCCATAAAGGGCAAGGACTTTCATGAATATATGGAAATCTTACGAAAAAATAAAAGAAAATCGAATTTATAACTATTCCTAACCAAAAGAATACATAAAAAAGATTATATATCTGAAAGGATTACGATTAATTATGAAAATCCTGGATATCCTTCTTACTCTCAGCATTTTAATCCTTTTAGTAGGTTGTTCTCAACCAACCAATCAACAGAAAACAAGAGATATTCAAGTTATTAATTCAAATGATGATAAATCTGAGCAAACCCCAACATCATCTCTAGAGGAAAAATGTCCAAATGATGGAGAAATTGACCAAACCCCAGAATTATCTTCAGAAGAAAGATGCATTAATGCTGGTGGGGAATGGCTCTATTTTAGTAGCGGATGTGCAGATTCTTGTGGGTCTCAAAGAAGAGAGGATGTGGTATGCACCACAGCTATGACATGGGGCTGTGAATGTGGAGGAGATAAGTGTTGGAACGGGTATGGTTGTGAAAAGACGATTCCAGATAAAAAAGGTATTGTACTTAAAGATTTAGACAAAGCAACAGAACAAAATGAAGATGAAGATACTATAATCTGTAATTATAATGCTTATAATTGTGACTATTTTGATACTCACGCAGAAGCTCAATATGTATACGAATATTGTGGAGGAGTAAATAATGATATTCACGATTTAGACCGAGACAATGATGGGTCTGCTTGTGAAACATTACCTTAAAATGAAAGAAAGTCAAGAAATTCAACTATTAAGAGAATTACAAAAAGTATACCCAGAAGGTATAAGTATAGATAAACTAAAAGATAGATATCCAAATTCTATGATATATATAGCTAGGCTCATGAAAAAGGAATTCCTACACCATCTCCCACAAGGACATATCCAATTATCAGAGAAAGGACGAGACTATATTGAAGAATTAGACAGAAAAAGAGAGCAAAATGAAATATTAAAATCTCAAGCAGGATTTACTGAGTCCACGGAAAAATGGACAAAAGTTCTAGCTGGTGCAAATATAGCTCTAGCTATTGCAACCATAGTTTTAGCTATTGCAACCATAGCCCTAGTAATTTTCACATTTATAATTGGAAACCGGGGGATAGAAATAGATACAGCACAGAAAGATATCCTTGAAAAAACAAGCCAACCTTATGAAGCACATATTGAAGATCTTCCAGATTTTGCAAACTTGTTTGTTTCTTCAACAAGCCTAACAAATGATAAGATTAAAGATACAGAAACAAGATGGCGAGGACATAATATCCCCATAACCCTCTATAATTTTGGAAAAATGGACGCTCAAGATATTGAGTGCTATTGGGAAGACCTATATAAAACAGATAGTCTTTGGGCATATATTTATACCGGAGATGAAGACAATCTAAATAATTTCAATTTATCTGCAGGGTCATCTAAACTATTGCAAATAAATCTATTTGATTCAAGAGTTATGGAAGAAGGATATATATTCAATCCAAGTCTAGTCGAAAACGGTACTTATATTATTAATTTTACATGTGATTGTATAGGATGCAAAGAACAAAGACTTTTCTCAATTACATTTCCGATTTGCGTTTACACAGAGAGTAAAAAAGAATGTTCTGAAACTGAATTAAGGGATAAACTACAAGAGTTTTTAATAGAATAAAAACCAAAAATTATTAAACTTTCTTAATCATTAATATCCTTAAAGATGGTGAAAAAAGGAATAAAAAAAGGTATTTTTATTGTTCTACTTATTATTGTTCTAGCAGAAACACTTCTACTTTTGTATTATATCGGCAAATATACTGAAGAAAATTTAATAGTTAAAGAAACAACTAAAAAATATGAAGATTTGAAAAAAGACTATGAAACAATAACCTCCAACATTGATCCAACAATTAAAAAAATTGAAACTTATGAAACAGAAATTAAAGAATCAATGAAATGGTTTAAAGATAATGCCTATCTTGAAGAAGGACATAAATTAAGAGATTTCCTAAATAACATTTGCATACGCATAAAGTATTCCCCTCCCAGTTGCAAGATAAAGTTAGGTTGCCTTAATCTTGTAAATTCTATGATGTGGGATTTCAAATATCTTCCAGATACCAACACAAGCCTTGAGGATGATAAACTCCAGTCTATCCAAGAATTTCTTGCTAATGAAGGAGGAGATTGTGAAGACTATGCCTTACTCTATAAAGCAGAATACAATTCTTTACTAAAAGGATGTCTTGAAAACAATCCAAAAAATATCTTACTAGAAAGTTGGATAGTATCCGATAACCCCAACCAAGAATACATTGTTTCATACCAACCCGGATCTGTAGATTGGTATCTCTCTGGAGCAGAGGGCGTAGGACTAAAATCAGGATATATTTATCCAAATATAATCTGTGGCAATCTTTACGATCTTAACACAAATGAAATAGGGGGTCACTGTTTGATCGCCTTCACAGACCAAGAAATGGGTAGTGAAAAAGATATAAAGAGATTAATTAAAGCTCCAATCGTTGAGCCTCAAACCGGGGAATATCTGGGTCTAATTGAGGATGAGAGTTCAAATATTTATTTAGTATCTCCTTCCAATTACAAATCTCTACCTAATTCTTATATTTATGAAATAATCACAGATAAAGACCTATTCTTATTTTCCCTTGAAGAAGGGGTCTGGCTAAGTTATTCGGGTTTCAATAATGACCTTAATCAAGTTAAGAAAACCTTATTAGGTTTACAAGGAAGATGATGAACCTTCTAATTCATAGAATAATTTTACCATATTGTCAATCATGGGTTTAAATATCCTCTCCCTATTCGCAGGATCCTTATAAGCAACAAAAAACATTTCATCGGACATATTCTCTCTTATTAAATTTAAAAATTTTCTAAGTTTTTCCACTTTAATTAGATTATCCTTAATTTTAAGATACATCTCTCCATCTACATCTCTAAGATCATTTTTAAAAGGCAGAGTAATATCAACCTTTGTGCTAGAAAAAGATCTAATTTCTTGCATAAATTCTTCTTTCTTCTTCTCAATCTGTTCGCTAGTTAATTCAATCCCTTTATTCTTAAAATGAGCCTTAATGGATCTTGTATTAGATAGCCTTTTCTCTTCAAATATAGCCATTAACTCTATTACTCTAAACGTATCACAAATATCATTAATAAGAATCTTACAAGTCTCTTTTCTCGAATTTTCCTTAATTTTATCCATTAAAACCCCATAGAGTTTAGAAGCATTAGGAGTGGGAAAATAATACATATTTTGCTTCCCCCATTTCGTGATTTTATAAGCTATTCTAAAAACCCACTTATAATCTTGAGTTGGTTGATCTAATTTATTGGAATATCCTAACGCTCTTTCCTCAACAAGCAAATCAAGATATTTCTTTGCAGTAGGTTTAGTTATACCAAAATTTTTAATAATCTCTTTTATTGTAAAAGTACGATTTTCCGCCCAGTCAAGAATCTCTTGATAATTATGTTTAGAGAGCTTCTCCTGCTCTTTTTCATTATTGTTTACATCAGATTGGGGTAAACTCATCTTTTGTACAAAAACCTTATTCCTTATTTAGTTTTCCAGGATATGAAAGACTATTCAGAACAAATAATCTCCAAGCTCAAGGAACTAAACCAAAAGCTGGATGGAATCCTAAAAGGAGGAAGAGAAAATGGGAAAAAACTCCCAGATTCACCTCTTCCTTGAATCAAACCTTCTAGAAGCTCTAAAACAAGAAGCTTCTGAAAGAAAGGTAACTATCTCAGAATTATGCAGGCAAAAACTAAGAGAAGCCTCACAATTAACCAGAATAGAAATCCTCCTTAGTAAATTAGACAAGAAACTAGCCAAAGAGGTTAAAAAATGAGCCTCCCTCAAGACCAGGCTTGTTGCACTATCCCTTCTAACCAAGAAATTTTGCCTACAGCTTTAGCTAGGCAAAATTTCAACAAGCCGACTAGCAGGAGGCTTGTCAATAATCAGGAGAGAGCCGAAGGCTCTTTATTTAGTACTAATGCAATATCTCAACAATTAGATAACTATCTATCCTGCACAATTCCAAGAGACCATAAGTTAATCCCTCTTTCTGAAGAGTTATTTATCTTAGGTTATCCCACCAAATCTATCAATTCCATGCTAAAATGTGGACAAAAAACTGAATATAAGTATCTAAGGGAATGCAACTGCAAAATTGAAGCAAGATACATGACTTATAGATGCAATCTAAGAACTTGCCCAGTCTGTTCAAACACAAGAAAGAGGAAACTAAGACAAAAGTTTATCCCCTTTCTAAATTCCTTGGATGTAGATAGGAATAATAATCAATTATATTTTTTAACAATATCCCCTAAGAATTATGAAAATTTCAAATGGGGCCTTGAACATCTACAAAGATCATTTATCAAATTCCTTAAATCTAAGTATATTAAAGATAGAATAAAAGGAGCTCTTTATGTCTTAGAAGCTAAAAATATGGGAAAGGGTTGGAATATCCATATACACGCAATAATCTATGGAAGAAGATTAGACAACAGACTTAGGGGAAAATGCCTAAATTGTGGGCAAAACCTCTTAAAATTTGATTACAATTCAAAGGATTATTATTGTGCAAACCACAAATGCAATTCAAAAAATGTAATAATTAAGAAAGATTCAAATCTTGTAAGTTTGTTCAAAAAGATATCTGGAAGAGAAGTAAATATTAACGTTCAAAGTCAACATACAAGAGAATTTACATTAAATTATATGCTCAAGTATATTTCAGCAAATAAAGATGAATTCGCTTCACTTAACATCTTAGCAAGGTATATTTACAATACAAGAAAAAGAAAGTTGATAAACTCAATAGGAATCTTTAATGATAAAGATTTAAGGGAAAAATACCTATTAAAAAAGCCAGTTTATCATTGTCCAGACTGTAATTCAATCATAAAATATACTTTTGATAGTAGTTTTTCAAACTTAATAAGTAAATTGGAGTCTGGACCAAGACATCCTCCAAATCTTAAAAACTTTGGATTTTCAGGAAATTTCTATACTTGGAGGAATAAACGAGTTATGGGCTATTGAGGGGTTTCCTTGATCTTTTTAGAAAATGGGGGTAAGGGGGTTCTAAACATCCATCTACTTCACGTAAGTCTTCTAATACTTTTTCCATCTTATTTTCAAGTTCATCGAAAGATTGCATTTTCTTGTTGCACCCAAAATATTTAGACGAAGAAAGAGTTCTAAGATCAAAAATTACTCTTCTAAGGTCTGGCTCGGGATACAAAAAATAAAAAAACTGTGGGACATTATAAAAATGGTAGAACTCATAAGCAATACGTCTAAGCATATCTTTAAAAAAAGGGATTTCGTTCCTATTAAGATATCTATTCCTTTTTTTCCAAAGATCTTCTGTTTCCTTGACTAACTGATGAAATTTTTCTAAGGGTCCAAAAAAATCTTGATAAGGAATCCTAATCCCTCCCCTTACCTCAAGAATCCTTATATGCACTTCTTCTAAAAGTTCATTACCTTTTCTTTGAAATTGTAACCAAGATTTCCCCCCATCTAAATAAAACTCTGGTTCAGATAGTTTAATTAAAGATCCAGCAATAAAACCCAACCAACTCTTTATTCTAAAGTGTGTAGCTTTATGATCCCAACTTAATCTTAAGAGGTCCTCCCCTGCCTTTTTTATATCATACTTTAATTGTTCGAGTTCAGAATCAACTTGACGATCATTGATATCAGACCACATTAATTCAAAGTCAGCTAAAGGTAACAAAACAGATAAGAAAAAAGAAGTTCTCCTAGAATAATCATACCAAGGATTTTCAGAGTTTTTTTTGTTACCAGCTTGAAAGACTCTCTCTCTTGAATTTCCTTCTACAAATATCTTCATACTGTTAAAATAACTTTCAAATAATTCTTCCACTTGTTGAGCACTAGCAGGTCTAGATGTAGTCAACATTCTCAAGTAAGGTACATGGTTGGAGTAATAAACTGGATATCTGCCCTTTGGAATAAAAATTTTCACTACTTGTTTGTTATCGTATTCAATAAACCATACACTTATATCCATTGGAGGGTCAACATTTTCTCTACAAAGATTAGCCAGTCTATTTTGGATTTCGTCTTTCGTGTCTTTTCTAGACTTATATCCATCAAGGCTTATCCCTACAATATTACATTTTTTATCTACTCCCAGATAAATAGTACCTGGACCCGTAGTTGCAAAAGCAGCGATTTCTTTCGCAAGATCGTGGGGCTTAGAAGGATAATTTTGCATAAACTCTACTGTAGAGCTTTCGCCATTCTTAATATCCAACTCCAATCTATCTTTAAGGGAAGTATCCATTCTAACTCAGTTATCTTAAGAACATCCCAAAACTTATAAAGATTATTGAAATAAACATAAAGATTCATATCAAACAGAAAATCAAAAATTCCCTCAAAATCCCTTTGAATTCAAGAAATCTATAAGTTCTTTTTTATCCAATTTCAGATCAGCAATCTTTTTAATTGACCTCCTTATGTAATCTTGTAATCGAATCAAATCATCATCCTTAATCTTATTAGATATCCCCGAATGTACTAATCCACTGCGCAGATCATAAAGAGATTTAATATCCTTAAAGATAATTTTAAAATCATCGATATTTTTTCCCAATAAAACAGCTGCGTTTCTAGAAATTTTATATTTAAGTTCCATTGGCCCATCATTAAATAAAATCTCCAGAGCAATCATATTTAAAAGAAATGCCAAATCATTTCCATGAACGTGATAGGATTCCTCAAAATTTTCAAAAGCTAATTGAAGATATGGTTTGTCCAAAGGAAACTTAAAATCTCTTAAAAATTTAGAAAAGGGTTTAGCTTCATCCTCTTCTAACATAAACGGAACTGGACGAGTATACTGATTAAGAGCAATAGTCATAGAAGGTCTAAAATGACTCCCCTCTCCACAATGAAAATAACCAAATGGAATGGAAATATTCCCTTCCTTGAATAACTTCGCTTTTCTAATCAAAGGAGATAAATACCCAACATAAAAAGTATTATAAAACTCTTGACCCTCCTTTAAAAAATACTTAACGAAAAAAGAATTACTAATAAAATAGGCTCTCTTATCATTACGATTTAAACATTCTAAGGAGATGTTTTTTCCTTTAAAACCCAAATCCGTACTTTTATCTAAGGTACTCATAAAATCTATAAAACGGGGCTCATCAAAAGAATCAACTTTAAATCCATGTTCCAATTCTAAATTTAATATAGAAGAATCTACGTTTTCTAAAAAGGTTATAAAATAAACTTCTCGAGTTGCTTGAGTCATAAGAATATATAATTCCAGAAATTATTAAAGTTTTGCTTTAAGAAGGCTTTATACTCCTTTATTTCTTCAATTTAGCTCTTATGGCCTCAATAGCAAATTCTGCCCGGCTTCTAAACCCAAATTTAGACTTTTTGATGCACTCATCAATCTCTTTTGCCAACTCTTCAGGGATGGCTATATTAGTATATTTAGCTCTCATAATGTACACATACACGATACTTTTATATAGTCGTTTTCGTGTACAAGTACATGATACTCTTTAATGAAAATCATCAAAAAAAGAGATTCTTTTATAGAAATAAAGAAGCATATTTACAAGCAAAAGAACACACTCCAAATTATCATGTTTATATTGTCGAATGTCAAGATGGAAGTTATTATACTGGCTTTACAGAAGATTTGATTAAAAGAATAACCGAACATAAGATGGGTAATGGAGCAAAATACACCCAAAGAAATGGTTTTAAAAGGTTGGTTTATTTTGAATCCCACAGCGAAAAAGAACAGGCTCTCAAAAGAGAAAAAGAAATTAAAGAAGCGGGAAAAGTATACAAAAAGATTATAATTACTGAGTTTCAGAAAAATCTTCTTCTACTCTAAGATATATAAAATCTTATTAAGAGCTAATCCACCAAAAGAACATATGAAACCAGAAGAAGAACCTTTAAAGGCTAAATCGGATAATTTTAAAGATAAAGTAAAAAGGATATATTCTGCTATTAAGAAATTCTGCAAGGATCATTGGGCTGAATTAATTACAATAATTGCCGGAGTAATATTTCTTCTACTCCTAAAAGATAAACGCCTCCTTACAGGGAGTCTTATCCTTATAATTGGAAGTTTTTTGATATATATCCTCCCCAGATTCACTAAAAAGGAGAAAGAAAATCTATCTCTATTTGGAGGGGTGATGCTCATAGTCCTTGGACTCTTAGGACTTGCTGTAGAATTTCTTTTACCAAATAACGTATTCCTTTTTTTAATTGTATTTGTTAGTATGCTTATCGCTGGAACAATAACTTATGCTTCAATTCACAAAAAATTAAAAATCCCCTTCAAAGTTCTAGCAATTATCTTATTATTAGTTATCATAAAAACCTTTTTTCAAGTTGTAGAATCAACAATTACTGACATCTCTTCTCAAGGATTCCAAGGGTTAAATCATTATATACTAACCTTACTCCTCCTCTTCTCTATACTGCTTTTTATATTTGCTTTAGTCAAAACATTAGGAGAACTACTTTCAATCCTAATTGGAAAAGAGTATGATCCTTTCTTTTATCTCTCTATCTCCATAATTATTTTTATGCTATCCACAGGATATATTTATTTAACTAAAATACCAAAAGAAGATGTATTTACTAATTTCTTAATTATCTTGGGTTTTACTTTCTTTACTAGTTTTATGGGAGTAGATGCTTTTAAAAGAATAGTTACTCCAATTAATAAAAGAACAGAAAATACTTCTAAATAATATGAAAAATAAAGTAGACGAAATGATTAAAAAAATAGAGGATGGAATCAATAGTTTATCTCGTGAAGAAATCGAAGAACGAAATAGAAAAGAGATAGAAAACCACAATAGATTATACGAAGAATTCGAAAATGCTTTCAAAAAAGGAATTTGTTGCTTCTGTAACTCTAAATTAAAAGAATTTAAAAACAAAGAACCCTGTTTACATTGGTTACTCCACCCCGAAGGAATAAAGAAAGATAATTTTAAAAGAGAAAAATTCTTTGAGAAATACTCATTACAACAAATAGAATCTTATCTTCGATGGGTTGCAAATACTGAAACATTTGGAAGAAATATTAATGATCTAACAGAAGAAGATCCAAATCAAATATTACAATTAACTATAAACTTCAAAGAGTTAGAATGGTCTTTAGATTGCAAAAAAATGGATTTAGAAGGCCATCCTAATCGGCGATTTAGGAGATATCCTCACTATCATCTTCAAATGAGAATTAACCACCAAAGATTTATTGATTACACTGACTTTCATATACCGCTTACGGATCAAGATTTAGTAGAATTAAAAATAACAAAGGGTGGTAGCGACAAAATCCACCACTTCTATGGTAGAGGAACCGGAATGAAAGATATAATGGATAACTTTGATGAAGAACTATTAAGAGCAACAAAAGTAACAGATGATTATAAAAAAGCAACCATCCACACATCATACAAAATCCAGGCTGAAGAAGGCAAAACAATTCCTGGTAAAAGAATAGTTGAGGCAATTAAAGAAACTAAAAAAACAGGAAAACCATTCATAGAAACGTTTAATTGTGAAAATGCACAAATATCAGCAATAACTTCATTGGGGGAGGGAGTTCCAGAAAAAGCTAAGAGAAAAAAACGAAAGAGATAACAACAAAAAGAACTATCCAACCTTCTCCAAAAGCTGATTAGTCATCTCTAAAATCTTCTCCATCTGTTTCTCCATTAAACCAACTTTCTCCTGCAAAAGACTTCTTTCTTTCTCACTCTTCTCCAGTCTCTGCTCAATTTCAGTTTTGCTGGTATCAATAAACAAATCCTCTTCAGTTATGTTATCTTTCATACCAAGCATTTCTGAGTAATAATGAATCTTATCAGAATTCTTCCATCCAAACCTATACTTCAAACCAGCTTCCTGCTGGTATCTAGGCAACCAATAACAACAAGAGTTATGCCTAAAATCATATAAAGTTAAATTAGAATATAACTCCCCAGCTAAACTCTTAGAACTGCCAAAGACTTTCAAAGCTAATCTCTTCAAATATCTATTAGTAACACTAGGACTAAGCTTAAAAACAGCATCATCAACGCTAAGCTTCTTTACCTTGACATATTCCTTAACAAAATCAGAACAAAGCATTAGTTTTATTTTCCTGCCAAAAGTCTTACTGATTTCATCCCTAATGCACAAATCCTTAAAATCATTAGAGAAATCAGAAACTCTGATATTAACTAATTCAGTAGGAGCTCTAATCCCAGAATCAAATAAAAACATTATCAAAACCCTATATTCATACTTGGCTTTATTACACAAAATTTTAATCTGCTCCTCACTTAAATAAACCCACTTGGGCTTTTCCTTAGAAGTATCTAAATCTAAGGTGATATCTATAAGATGTTTGCCTTCCTTACGATTGATCTTTTGATACCAATGCCAAAAAGCCTTAAAATCCTTTACATAATCTCTAACAGAAGTATATTTCTTATTGCGTTTACCTAAAAAATTCCCATTCCTCATATCAGAAAAGACATTAAACAACTGTTCTTCAGAAATATCAGTAATCTTATCAATATCAAATCTTTCCTTGAACAACTTAGCTAAGAAGATAAGCCTATGCCTTAAGGTATTCAATCTAGGATAACTTCTAGAGCCTTTTTTACTGCTTCCAGCAACATTAATCCCCATTTCCATATCAGAAACATATCTTTTAACCAAATCAGAATTATAAGCACTTAAAGAAGGGATTCCATTCTTAACTTTTTCTTTCCATTCTAAAAAATGTTCCTTGTGTTTATATGGGTCGATTTTCATAAATATACGCCGTCCTTTATTTTTTATAAACAACCTGTATATTCTCTGTATGTCCCACCAAATATGCCAGAAAGGTAAGATGCACCAGCGGGGAGTTGGACCCCGGTCTGAGCGTTGGCAACGCCCAATTCTAACCACTAAACTACTGGTGCCTAAACAAAAACATAAAACCCTTCTTTAAAAAACTTACTCTCTTCTTAAAATGAACTTAGAACTAACTCCCTGCTCACCCATATTAACCTGCATCCTGAACTCTCCATACTTGACATTGTAATTAAGCTTCTTATGGTCAAACTCACCACCAGCCTTTTTTATGTATTTCTTGATAAAGTCAACAACTTCTTTTTCATTAGAATAAACCAAGTTAGTCTCAATCTTCCCGAGGTTTTTATACTCAACAAAAAAAGGCTTGTTAAACCCATCACAAATAATACTTAAAACATTTCCATCTCTAAATAATCCTTCAATAAATCCAAAATTGTTCCAATCCCTGTCAATCAAGTATCTTATTTTCTCCAGTTCTCTCGAATCAAAAACCATTCCTTTCTTCTTGAAGATTTTCTCAAATTTCTTAGTTAAATAATTATTATCCTTTAATATATTCTTGTCAAATTTATATCGTAAATTAATGCTGTCCTTGCATTCAGAAACAACCTTATCATCTAGCTGTGGAGCAATTAAGTTATAAACTATTTTCCCAGCCTCATTTTCAATCCTTACATTAACCAAATTGGTGTTATTCACAAAAAGCAATGTATATGTTATTGGAAAATCAACATTCTTTGGTGGCTCAGGCGCCTCAGGAAGCAGATTTTCAATAAAACTGACCTGTCTTGGAACTTTTTCTACTCTTACTGACTCAAGCTCTCTCCTGAATATTTCTTTTCTTGACAAAGTTTCAACTTGTACTTTTTCTTTTCTTCTGTCATAAGAAGCATAAAATAATGCCTTTAGAAATCTCTCTCCTGTTTTCAGTTTTTGCATTCTTAAGGGATCTTCTGTGACAATCTGAAGAACTTTTTCTAGCTCTTTTTCTCTTTCTAATTCATCAAAATCCCTCATAAACAAAATATCATCCATTTTTAAAACTGGGATTTAGGCATCTGCTTGGGAAGACCACCTGTTCCAGCCAAAGCCTTGTCCCTGACATACTTCTCTAAAAATATCAAGCCTCTGGCAATGTTTTTGTTCTGCTCAAGCAAAACCTCTAATTTTCTAACCAGTGGCTCATCAGTTCCAGACTTTATGTGATTTGCTGCATCCTCAAACAATTCCACCATCTCTGTCATCTTGTTGACCAAGCTATTCACAGCAGAAACCATCTCAGCATTTTTTTCCTGTAGCTTAATACTATGATTTATTAATTCCTTGATAATGTCCTCATAGAAATCTTTTTTTGTTGCTTTTGAGACCTTTGCAGGGCTTTTCTTGGCAGCCAACTTTTATCACCTCTTAATTATAATTGAAAACCGTAAACTAATATAAAAACCTTTCTATAGATTCTCAAGTTCAGTGATTATATTATTAAGTATCTTTGCAGCCATCTGGGGGTGCCAGAAATTCAAAAACAAGCATGGCTCTATTTGAAGTACAACTCTGTCCTTTACAGGAAACAATTTTCTCTTTGGCCCGAATGCGCTTGCACCATCAAAAACATTTTCCAATGTTATTTCAGGGATAGGAACTTTTTCAAGCGCATACTTTACAGCCTCTAAATAATTTCCAGGGCTGAAATTACTCCTCAATCTGTTCAACGAAATCCTGTCAGAATATCTCTCTATTTTCTCCAAATCTTTTAGTATAGTTTCCCTGTGGTTTGGATCCATCTTGCTTAAATCAAAACTGTTATGTACTCTCAGAATATCCAACAAAGTTCTTTTTGTCTCTGCCATTATCGCATTCTTATAATCCCCTTCTATCTTCCTGAAAAAATCAAAATACTTTGTGTTTATCTTTGTTATAATTTCCTGGACTTTTTTCTTCTGGATTTTTCTTTCAGTAAAAATTGTAATGTCCATAAGGCTTGGAATAAATTTCATCCTGTCAAATGCCCTGTGTATTAAAATAACATACTTTTGTTCCTGCACCTCTGCCCAGAATCCCTGATAAACTTTCAGTTTTTCCTCATATTCTTGGTCATTCTTTGCAACCCACGCATATTTCTTCATGTACTGGTTCATTTTTTCCTGGTCATTTGAGATAAATGAGCTATGTGCATTTATTGCAATTTTTAAAGAAGGAATATCCCTGTTAAAATCAACCCCATATAGCCTGCTCCTTGAAATGTTGGAAACAACAAGTTTACCTCCTACTTCGCTCCATAACAGGCTTGCAACAGTTTCAGAATTGTCATCCCTTGCAGAAACAGCGTGTAATGCAGGTCCTGAATGCGGACAAACTAACACAAGGTCTTTCCCTTTCTCATCATAAACAGAATACCCTTTCCTGAAATAACACTCCATTGCTCTGATAAAAACTATAAATATTTAAAGATAATTAATCTGTTTAACATATGGAATTCAAGCAGAATTTTATTGAAAGGTATGCAAAACTGACAGATCTTGATGAATTCTTAAAAATATGTCATATTCCTCTAAGAAAATCAATAAGGGTTAATACATTAAAAGCCACAATTCCTGAAATTAAAAAATCTTTCTCAGGATTAAAACCAATTCCTTGGTGCAAAGAAGGTTTCTGGATTAATCAAAGAGGCATTGGAAATACAAAAGAGCATTTTCTTGGAAAGATTTATGTTCAGGAAGCAGCATCAATGATCCCTCCATTGGTTTTATCTCCAAAACAGGATGACTTAGTTTTGGATTGCTGTGCAGCCCCAGGATCAAAGACAACTCAAATAAGTGCTTTAATGAAAAACACTGGTTTGATTGTTGCAAACGAGCTTGATTACATAAGAATGAAGCCATTGACAATTAATCTTGAAAGGTGCGGCTGCATTAATGTAATAAAAACAAACATGGACGCCAGGTTTATCCATTCAAAGTTTGACAAGATATTATTGGATGCTCCCTGCTCTGGAATAGGAACAATAAGAAAATCTCCCAAGACTCCTCACATTTATAATCCCGGTATGGTTAAAAAACTTTCAAATGCCCAAAAAGGTTTGATTATTAACATGTTTGACAATTTGAATGAAGATGGTACTTTAGTTTATTCTACGTGTACTCTTGAACCAGAAGAAAACGAGGGCGTTATTGATTATTTATTGGAAAAAAGAGACAATGCAAAAATACAGAATATTAATCTGGACATTAAAAAAAGCCCAACAGTTCTTGAATTTGGAAATAAAA
This sequence comes from Candidatus Nanoarchaeia archaeon, assembly GCA_028713535.1. GTDB lineage: Archaea > Nanobdellota > Nanobdellia > SCGC-AAA011-G17 > JACPNG01 > JAQTMY01. The sequence continues at coordinate 17,808 of JAQTOC010000016.1, forward strand.
CTTATTCAGATGAAGTAAAAAAATGCCTGAGAATCTGGCCTCAGGATAATGACACAGAAGGTTTCTTTGTAGCTAAAATAACAAAGAATTAAATAATAAAAGATTCATATTTTTTTATATCCTCTAAAGAACCAATATTGATAGGACTTATATCAATTATATCAACAAGGGTTGGAATAGCAATTTTATATGGAAACTTTCTCACAGTATTATTTCTTTGTCCTCCCCAGTACACTCCTTCGTCAATCAGAATTTCAGCTCTTATGCGATTATCTTTCTTGATTCCCTCTTTTTGAATCACAAATTCAGGACGATCAGGAATCCACAAGTTATCAATTAAAATTGGAGCAACACTATAAGCAGGAGGAGTCTCATCAAAATTAGTAACATATTTTTTATGATCTAATACTATATCAATAAACGAATTTAATATTAGTTGTTCATCCGTCTTTTTTAGCCTATCCACTGATTGAACATGCTTAATAATACCATAAAGGGCAATCTTTCCTTCTTCTAGAATTGCTTTATCTCTCCCCCTAAATCTTTCTAAAATATCCATAATTTATCTACAATTCATTCGTTTTTAAGCATTTAGCTATTCAAATAACAATTTCTGAACAATAAAATTTATATATTCTGAGCAATGATAAACAGCAATTAAATAATATTAAGAAAGAATTCTAAGAATCAAAACAATTAACCCAGACCCAAAAGGTTTGGAATAACTGAAAGGAGCCAAAATGAAAGGGGTGGATCCACAATGGGAATTAAAAGAATTTTTCGAGTCTATCTTCAGGAAGATTGGAGCAATCTGTTCATGGATTGACATCATAGCAATCATCATCCTGGTGATACTCATCGTAGTTATCTTTATCTTTCGAAAAAAGATATGGAAATTCATCAAAAAACTGCCCTTCACCACATTCACAACAGTCTGTGCGGTGATGCTCGTGGCATTATCAAACAGCAATATCTTCTCAGACCAATTCGAAACTAAAGTTGATCCAAGATATATCCTCCCATTATCAGCCCTGCTGATCCTGCTAGGCCTTATGTTTGACCTTATAAAAAAGAAATAACCTAAAATTTCCCAAATCCAATCAGTAGAAAAACTCATGAGCACATCCGAGTGCCTTTTTTTCCCATAATATATATATACATCTATAACTAAACTTTATCTAATATCTTAACCATATCAATCGCATCCAGGTACTGTCTCGGACTCTCGCATATTATTGTAATGTCCATTTTTTTATGTTTAATTACCCTAGCTAATTCTTTAAAATTAGGTTTCTCGCTTGAAATGTTCAAATGGTTTCTCTCGCCTTTGTTATTAAAGTTAATTCCAGAAAAATGGCAATGCAGATGCTTTAAATCTAGAACTTTTAACTTATTAAAAACTTCTTCGTAATTAATTCTTCCATTGTTCCTTGCATATAGATGAGCAAAATCAACACACAAAGAAATTCTTGCTTTTTTAGCCAGCTCAATCGTTTCATCCAAATCGCCAAAAGCGCTGTGCTTCCCTGTAGTCTCAGGAGATAGATTAACATCCAGTTTCCTTTTCCTTAAAGTTTCCTTAATATCTAGTATATTATTCAAAATAATTTCAAAAACCTCTTTTTTGCCTCGTTCATGATAAAATCCAGGATGAAAAACAACATGTTTTGCATTTAGATGATGCGCTCTTTCACAGCTCTCCAATATCCAGTTCTTGCTTTTAATTATGTTCTCTTTTTTTAACGAACTTAAATTAATGTAATAGGGAGCATGCACACTTAATTCAATTTTTTCTTTTTTAGCTTCCTCGCCGATTTTCCTTGCCAGTTCATTTTTCATAGTGACTCCGTAAACAAACTCAACCTCCATTGCATTTAACCCAACAGAGTTTAAAGCCCTAACAGAATCTAATGTGCTTGGTTTAAAGCTTCCAGCAGGCCCAATCCGGATCATACCTAAAATAAAAAACCTTAAATATAAAACCTTTTCTAAAATCTATATAATGAAGAATATAAATCTGAAAGAAACAATAAATAGGATTAAGCCAGGTATTTCAGAAACAAAAGAAGCAATAAGTATAATTAACTCGATAATTAAAAGAATAAAAATAAAAAACACAAAAGTATCCATAGGCGGTTCCTGGGCTAAGAATACTCATTTAACAGGAAACCATGACATTGATATTTATGTTAAATTTAATCTCAATGAGTATCAAAAAAAAGACATTTCAAAAATACTTGAAAAAGAACTAAGAAAGCACTTTAAAATAGAAAAGCTTCATGGATCAAGAGATTATTTCCAGATTAAAAAAGAGCATTACACAATAGAATTAATTCCAATTCTAGAAATAAACAAAGCATCAGAAGCAAAAAACATAACAGACATAAGCCCGTTGCATGTCAAATTTGTAAATAAAAACAAAAAGTACTCAGATCATATAAGGTTATCAAAGAGATTTGCAAAGGTAGCAAAGGTTTATGGGGCAGAATCCTACATAAAAGGTTTTTCTGGATACGTTCTTGAGATTTTGACAATTTATTATAAATCCTTCAACAATTTAATAAAGGCAGTTTCAAAATGGAGTTCAACA
>JAQTOC010000017.1 GCA_028713535.1 Candidatus Nanoarchaeia archaeon
CTCATATCCAATATAGCGTTGAGGAACCTCCCCAAAATAAGAGTCTGGACCTCCAGGGCACATTGCGCATTTTCCGTGCGGGCATTTTATCGGCTTTGTCATTATAGCTACAGGAGCAACCCCAGAAATCGTCCTTGTTGGCTTTGTTGCAGGAATTTTTATTCTTTCGGCCTGGTCCTCTGGGAGATGAAGAAAGATTTCAACAAGAGTTGGGAGATGTTTTACCTTGTATCTCTTTCCAAGCTCTGTTCTTAGCTTTATGATTTCATTTAGGTCATAATTCTTTTTGCTGAGCCTTTTATTCAGCTCATCATAAAATTCCTTCATATAGTTTAGAAAAAATAAAGCTTTATATAGATTTTTAAAGCCATAATGTGCATGAAGCTCAGGAAAACCGAGATAAACAAAATATTAAATCAGGATTCTCCTAGTTTAGCCAAAAGATTCTTTGCATTTATCATAGACATAATCATTATTAATTTAGTAATTGTTTATCCTTTTAATTCATTGATAAACACAAAGACCATTCTGACAGACGTTACAATTAACTTTAATACTGTTCTTGTGTTGTTTGTTATTGCATTATTGACAGTTATTTATTTTGCTGTGTTTGAATTTTACTTTGAGCAGACAATCGGAAAATTAATATTTAAAATAAAAGTTATTTCAAGGACAGGAAAACCTAGTTTTATGCAAATTTTTAATAGGAATATTTCAAAAATATCGTTTATAGTCTTGATACTCGACTGTCTTTATTTGTTTAAAAAAACCGGTCAAAGATATCTAGATAAGTTAACTAATACGATGGTGGTTAATAAAAATGAAATCTAAATTTTGGAAGATGCTCGGAATATTAGTATTATTCTTGTTAGTTTCATATGGCTTGTCTACCTTATTAAAATTTGAGGCAGATATAAAAGACAAGATTGTGATAATTCCCATACAAGGAACAATTACAACAGGATCTGGTTTATTTAATCAGGAAGTTGTAGACTCAACAACAATTGTAGATTATATTAAACAGGCAGACCAGGAAAAATCAATCAAGGCAATTATCCTTGAAATAGACAGCCCCGGCGGTACAGTTGTTGCTTCAGAAGAAATTGCGAGGGCAGTCAAGCAGGCAAAAAAGCCGGTTGTTTCATACATAAGGGAGACAGGAGCTTCAGGCGCTTACTGGGTTGCCAGTGCCTCAGATAAGATTGTGGCAAATCCTCTTTCTATAACTGGAAGCATCGGTGTTTATTCTGGTTATCTTGAATTTTCAGGTTTGTTTGATAAGTACGGAGTTACTTATGTTGACCTTAAGTCCGGCAAATATAAAGACACAGGAACCCCTTTCAAGGAATTAAGCGATGATGAAAGAAAAATACTTGAAAATAAATTAAAGATAATACATTCAATATTTATTTCTGATGTTGCCAAGAACAGGAATCTCACTCTGGACATGACTCAAAAACTAAGCACAGGAATTTATTATCTTGGATTGGAAGCTTATGAGTTTGGCCTTGTTGATTACCTTGGCGACAAGGACAAGGCAATAGAGATAGCAAAAGAACTAAGCAATATAACTGATGCTGACCTAGTAAGATATGAAACCAAGAATACGTTCCTTGATTTGTTCAGCCAATTAAGCTCAAGCGCATTTTTTAACATTGGAAGGGGCGTTGCCTCTGAGATTGAATTTAATTCTAAGTCAGAGGCTATGGATATTCTCGCTTGAAAATCCTATGTTTTATCACCAAAAACAATAAAAGTAAACATTTTAACTAGATTATATGGGCTTGTTTGATGATGTCCTCAAGGATTCTGAATCATTGTTTCTAAATGAGATTATGCTGGATTTTTCATACCAGCCAAGACTAGTCAGGCACAGGGAAAACCAGCAAAAATATATTGCTTCATGTATCCTGCCTCTGCTTCAAAAGAGAAACGGAAAAAATATTTTGATAAGTGGTTTGCCAGGGGTTGGAAAGACGGTCTGCTGCAAACATGTTTTGAAAGAACTCCATGATTATGAAGATGATATCCTTATAATTTATGTCAACTGCTGGAAAAAGGATACAAGCTACAAGCTTGCATTGGATATCTGCTCAATCCTCGGGTATAAATGGACCCACAATAAAAGAACCGATGAATTATTTAACGAGATAAGGGATTTGATAAACAAGAAAAGTTTAGTTATTGTTCTTGATGAAGTGGATAAGCTGCAGGATTATCAGTTTTTATATTTCCTTGCTGAAGAAATCTACAGGAAAACAATATTCTTGATCACAAACGAGAAAGATTGGTTTTTAACACTCGAAGACAGATTAAAATCTAGGTTAATCTTGGAAAATATTGATTTTGAACCTTATTCATTAGAACAAACAAAGGATATATTGAGGGAAAGAAAAGATCTGGCATTTGTTAAAGGCGTATTCAGTGAAGAAGCGTTTAATTTAATTGTCCAAAAAGCATATGAGTTAAAAGACATAAGGACAGGATTATTTTTATTGAGAGAATCTGGAAATCTTGCAGAAAGAAAAGCCCTGAGAACAATTTCCTTGGAACATGCCACAATTGCAGTCTCACAATTAATAGATTACCAGAAAAGGGACATCAATGAAATGGAAGATGAGGAAAAAGAAATCATAGAATTAATCAAGGATAATCCAGACAAAACAGCCCAGGAATTATTGGATATCTCTAAAAAAGATATTAGTTTAAGAACTTTGCAGAGAAAACTTGATGACCTTTCCAAATCTGGCATAATCCTCAAGGAGGAGGCTGTTTCAGAGCAGGGCGCTAAGACTTTTATTTTTAGGTTTGGCAGCATTAAAACACTTGATGAGTTCTAAATATATTCTCTAGTATACATGTCCCTGACAACCTCGGATGAGCCTTATAAATCAAATTTACATATTTTTTCCTTGGAGGTGTTTAAAATGATAAGAAACCATCTCGACCCAGAATTTATCCAGAATATCTTCAGCCACCAGCTAAGACAGTTGCCCATAAGGAGGTTAGATCAAAATGGTAGAATCCAAAAAAGGTAATATTTACTTTGAAGAGGACCGTGAAGAAATGGTTGACAATGATGAAATATCTGCTGAGGAGGAAGGATTCATGCTTGGCTACCAAGAACCTGATTCTTTTTTATTTTGTTGACTGTTAATGCTATTGAAATATTTCCTTCTTCTAATATTGTTTTTTTTACAAGCCTTATAATCTTTTTATCTTCCCCTCTAAGCTTCTTGTCTATCTTGTCGAATAAGGGTTTAATCTGTTTGAACGCAAACACTGCAGAAGCAACAGCATCAAACTCGTGGCTATTCCTTGTTTTTACAATGACAAATTGTTTTTTCTCTTCAAGCTTCATATCCGTCTTTGGTTTTATTATTTTTGCTCCAGTCTCTGCCGAGAATTTATTGATAACATAAGGAGCTTTTGACTTATCAGTTCCAACAACAACAGGTTTTCCAAATTTGTAGATTTCATTGATTACTTTATTCAAAGAGCTTTCTCTGGAGCTTTTGACTTTTAACAAGTTTCCTCTCTCATCAATAACGCAAAAAGCAATAGTGTTGCCCGGATCAATGCCTACAATCAGTAGATCCCTAATTTTTGCATCACTCCTTCTTTAAATAAACTGTTTGTGTTGGGAATGGTATATCTACTTTATTTTTGACTAGAACTCTGTAGATGCTGTCTGTCAGCTCAAACCTGACATCTTCTTCGTCAGAGTAATCTGCAATCCATGCCCTTGCAATAAAATTTAATGATGATTCGCCCATGGCTTCCAAGGCAATCATTGGATCTGGATTCTTGACAACCTTTGGGTGTTTTTCAATCACATCCAAAACAATTTTTTTTACTTTATCAATGTCGCTCCCATAAGCAACAGAAAATTTAAGATTAACTCTTTCTTTTAAGTTAGGTCTTGCATAATTAAAGAAACTTACGTTTGCAAGCTGTGAATTGGGAACGATTATTGTTTGGTTGTCATATGTCCTTATTTTTGTGCTTCTTAATCCGATATCAATTATCTCCCCTTTTTCTCCAGTCTCAAGTTTTATTTTATCTCCAACTTTTAGCGACTGGTCTAGTATCAAGGAAATTCCTCCAAAAATATTTTTTAAACTGTCCTGCAATGCAAACCCAAGTATTAATCCTGCAATTCCTGCTCCAGCAAGTAATCCAGTTATGTCAACTCCCCACGCGCCAACAACAATTATGATTCCCACAATAAAAATAATAATTCTTACAGTCTTTTTAAACAAAGGAACCAAGTCATTATCAATTGTGGATTTTGTTTTCTTTGCCCATCTGTACCCCCAGACATCAATCAGTATGCATACAACTCTTGATGCGAGCAGTGTAAATACAAGCAATATTAAACTTGTGATTATTTTCATTAATAATTTATATAACGTCTCATTTAAACCAAGAGGTTTAAGTGCAACCATAATGCCAACCATATACAAAATGTGCAGCAAGGGTATTTTTGTTTTCTGGACAAAAAGGTCATCATACTTTGTGTTTGTTTTTTTAACAATCCTTGACAAAATCTGATCATAGATAAAAACTAAAATATTTGCAGCTATGAATGTTATCGCAAAAATTGCCAAAGAAGAGAGATATTTGTTTTGGATAATATACTGGTAAATAGCATTTTCTGTAACAAACGAAAATAACCCGGTTAAGATTCCTGCAATCATAATTTTATACGAAGGTTTCCACTATAAAAATATTTCTAATTGGATTTTTCTTTTCTGTTTCAGAAACAAACCAGAACACCTTTATTCTTAATCAAAATAAAAAATAAAAAATAAAAAAAGCCCCTTATCTCTTCCTTTTTTTAGCAGTCTTTCTCTTGGTAGTCTTTCTCTTGGTGGCCTTTCTCTTTGTAGATTTCTTCTTTGCTACCTTTCTTCTTTTAACAACCACAACAATCACCTCTTTATTTTTTATATTTTGTTGAAAATGTTTATTATTTTATAACGATTATAGTTTAAAAATGTTTCTATGAAGAGAAAATTCTTTGATAATTCATAAAAATTATTTTTTTTATTTCTTCTTCAGTCAAATTTTTTATTTTTGCTATTTCATGTATAGTATATTCAATGTATTTTGGCTCGTTTCTCTGTCCTTTTATTGGTGAGAGATAGGGCGCATCAGTTTCAGTCAGCATCTGTTTTAATGGTATTTTTTCGACGAGGCTTTTAAAATGATTTGAAAAAACAATGTTGCATGGGATGGAAAAATTGAATCCTAACTCTGCTGCCTTGGTTACAAGTTTCATGTTGCCGGAAAAGCAATGTAAGACAACATTTTTTATCTTTGAACCTTCAAGCATGTCAATTACATCCTGTTCGGCTTTCCTTGAATGAACAATCATCGGCAGTTTCAATGATTCTGTTAATGAAATTATTTCTTTAAAATTTTTTTTCTGATTGATTTTATCTTGGCTCTCCTGATAGTCAAGACCGACCTCACCTATCGCGACAATCTCCTTGCTGTGTTTCTTTATGAATTCTAAACATGAGTTGATTTGTTTGCCATTTAGTTTGAGCATATCAATAGGGTACAATCCGAGAGAAGCTTCAACCAAATCATATTTCTTGGAAAATTCAAGTGTTTTTTCATTTGTCTTCTGGTTTATTCCTGAATTAATTATCTTGACAACGCCAGCCTTTCTGGCTTCTTCTATAACATTGTCTCTGTCAGAATCAAATTCCTTGAAGTCTAAATGAGCATGAACATCAACCAGCATAAAAACAATAAAAAACCACAGTTTAAATTTCTTTTTGTATTATGGAACAAGTATTGCCAGGGGTTTAATTAAAAAAATCAGTAATTTATACAGCCATGGAAGCAAATTTATTATTATTAATAACAAACACAATGAGCTTGCAATCGTCCATATCCTTTTAGACAGGTTTTCTTTATGTGTAATTGCTAAGACACCGACATAAAGCATTTTTCCTCCGTCCACAGGTCCAAGAGGCAATAGATTAAATAAGCCAACTCCAACACTTGCAATGAACAGCCAATACAATAACAATCTTATCCAGACTAAACTGGACTTGATAAAACCAGAATCTGCAGGATATATCATGTCAACAGTAACTCCAAGATAGCCTTGTTCAGGAGAATCTGGATTGCTTCCCGCAGTAATCTTGTACTCATCAAGGGTTGTTTTTATCGTGACTTCTTCATTTGGAGTAAGATCAGATAGTATATTCTTAAAGTCAGACAGGTATTCTACTCTGTTTCCGTTTATTTCTAGTATCTGTTCTCCTATTCCAATCCCAGTCATATCAATTGGAGATCCGTCAGCAACACCAATAATCTGTACGCCGCTAAATACCAATAAATTTGAAATGAGCAGGAACACAACCCCAGTCAATATATTTATGAAAGGGCCGGCAGCATAAACTGATAGTTGTGCATGTTTTTTTGATTTGTTTAATTCTTTTTCATTGGGCTCTACAAACGCGGCAAGTATCGGGCCTAAGAATGCAAAACCAGAAGATTTTACTTTTATATCATAAAGTCTTGCAACAAGTCCGTGTGAAAATTCATGCAGCACAGCTAATATTAAAATTGCAACAATCCAATGCCAGAATGAAAGTATTGGCAGTCCTGGAACAGCAACCCCTGGCAAGATTGGTGCCAGTGCAGGTTGTCCATTATAAAACAATAAGTTTAATGTTCCTTTGAAAAGCATGTAAAAAATAAAAAACATTCCGATAAAACCAAAAACAAATCCAAATGAATAAAAAAATCTTTGTAATCTCGGACAGTACTTTGAAATTTTGTCCATCAGCTTTAATCCGAGCTTTGTTTTGTATAGAATAAATATTTTGTTTTCAATAGTAAATTTTTTCTTGTGTTTTATATAATATAAAAAAATTAAACCGTAAAAAATGATAGCAAAAAGCAAATCATAATTCATCTTTAAACCTTTTTACCTTTCCTTACAGGCCTTAATGCGTTGCTCTTGCATTTCCTGCAGCTAGTTTTTTTTCTCAAGACCTTTGCCATGGTGGTCCTTATTTTAGTTTTGCATCTTCTGCATACAAAAACATTTTTCATATTCCTGTTGATTGCTTCTTCAAATTTTGCCATTTTACTTTAATTGTTTCATAACCTTTGTCCCTGTAACAACCCAGTATAATACCTGTGCTCCCTCAACAACCTGGCCCTGTAATTCTTCAGGTACTTCCAGATCAAAGGTTTCGTAATTTTCAATGTCCATCACATTTGCTTTATTGTCTGAAACAGACAATACTTGGGCAGTCTTTTTCTCTATGATTGGAGTTTTTATTGAATCATGCCCGGGTACAACAACAATGATTTTTTTATCATCCAGAATGGATGTAGCTTCTATCCTGCATTTAGCATGCCCGTGTTTTCCTGTCTTTGATATGTCTATTTTTGTTACCTTGCATGCTACTCCGTTTAAAATAGCGAATCTTCCGGGTCTAAGCGTTGTTGCCAGTGTTTCCCTTGTGTCACCTTCGATTTCTTCTGACATTTTAGAATGGCTGTTCTACAGCATTTATAAATTTATCGGAGAATAGAAAGTTTTAAATAGACATAATTTTGAAGACAGCTCTATTAAGAAATGTTAGCTTCGTGCTAGAATCTTACTGAAATGGGATATTTAAAATATATTCAGGCATTGTATAAGAAACCTAAAGCTAATTTGAAAGCCTTGCTTAGGGAAAGACTTATTTCTTGGAGAAAAGGTAAAACTGTAGTCAGAGTGGATAATCCAACAAGGATTGACAGAGCAAGAGCACTTGGTTACAAGGCTAAACAAGGTTATATTATTGTAAGAGTAAGAGTTCCAAGAGGTGGAAGAAAAAGACCAAAGCCAATGGGCGGAAGAAGATCCAGAGCCCAGAGAAGAAAAAAAGTTGTTGGTAAAACCTACCAATGGGTCGCAGAAGAAAGAGCAAACAAAAGATATATTAACTGTGAGGTTCTTGGTTCATACAAAATTTTGGAAGACGGTCTTTATTATTGGTATGAAGTTATTTTGGCTGACAGAGTCCAAGTAAGTAAATATCCTGGAATGGAATGGCTCGCTTACGATCAGGGAAGAGTTTATAGGGGAAAAACCTCTTCTGGACAAAAATCCAGAGGGCTTGTCAGATAAAAACATGTCAGAATTGATTCTATTTTGTAGTCCCGGAGATTCATACAAAGGAAAAGTTGAAGGACAAATTGCTGAAGAGTATAAAAAGTTTGCAATAGATGATTATGATAAATTTATTAAATTTAAATCTGATTACAACCCATCAATGCCAGATTATATTGCAAGACTTGGTGAAAAGGCAGGCAGAGATTTAATCTTAACAATATTTTTTAATCAGCCAATGATCCAGATAGGGGATCTACGTGGAAAGTTTTTCTCTTCAAGTTATCTCTTTAATCCAAAATTAGATTCTAAACGATTATTGCCAGACCTGGATGTTGTCCAAATTGGAGGGAAAAATAATATTGACCTTGCCATGAAAGAAATAAAACAATTCTATGAGAACAACAATTGGAAAGTTTGTGTCCATGAAGGAGACATCCGTAAAATGATTGTTCATGCAGGATCATCCAGATTTGAAGGGCCTATAGAGATAATATACCCAGTGGATTTGATAAGCATTGCAAAGGAAAAACTAGATTATAATCCTCCTGAGTTGCGTTTTTAGCTGCCTACAATTTATCTAGGCTAACAAAAACCTTTTTATATATAACCCCCCCATTATTTTATCTAAAAGAGGGTATTATGAAAAAACTAATTTATCTCTTAACGATTATTCTTTCATTGAACTTAGTCTTAGCTGTAGTAACTTATACTAAAACAATAGGATCCATTACTATGGACGAGGATTCAGAAGAGTCCATAAACCTTGATAATTACTTTGAACCAAAGGTTGTTCTTGAGTATGAAATTGTTTCTGAGCCAACAGATGCAACCCTGATGATTGACGGGGCAACCCTTACAATCAGTCCAGACATAGACTGGTATGGGGAATTTACATTCAAAATAAATGCCAGCCTATCAACTGCTGACGAAAGTGTTCTGACTGGAGACATAAAAGTAACAGTCACAAACATTGAGGATTCACCAGAATTGATTGATGAGGATGAAGGAATCCCAGACCAGAGTTTTAACATGAACCAAAACCTCACTCTGGATTTGTTGGATTATTTCAAGCACGGGGATGATAAAGACATGACTTTCTTCCTTGAAGCAAATCTTACTAATATTGATGCAATATTTGATGAAGCAGAAGTAACCTTTGTTCCAGATCCAGACTGGTCAGGAAATGAATCTGTTGTTATTATTGCAGCTGATGAAGACGAGAATGAAGGCAAAAGTAATACATTTACATTAGAAGTAAAAGCCACAAACACCCCCCCAACCATAACCAGTTTTTCTCCAGAATTGACTCAATTGACTCTTTCACTTGGAAGTCCTCAGGAATTTAGTATAATTGCATCAGATAAAAACAATGATATATTGGAATATCAGTGGTATCTTGATGGATTTCCCATCTTGGGCCAGAACCTGTCTTCATACACATATCAAGCAACAGATCCAGGTCAGTACTTAATTTCTGTTGCTGTTTCAGATGGAATTTATTCAAAGAAACAGGAATGGACTGTTGCAGTTGACCAGGAGTTAGGAGAGGAAATAATAAAAGAGGAAGGAGTTTGCGGGAATGGTGTGGTTGAAGAAGGTGAAAACTGTGGAACCTGCCCCGATGACGCCACATGTAAAGAAGGTTACGCTTGCTTAGATAACAAGTGCATATTCCAGGAGAAAAAATCAAACTTGTCCTTCATCTTGATACTGATAGGAGTGGTTATTTTTATAGTTCTTATTTTTGTGTTTATTTACATTAAAAGAAAAAAAGCAAGATATGGCTTTGAAGAAAAGGATGTCAAGGAAAAACTTGAGAAACCCGCAGAAACTCCTGTTGGGGAAGCTCAGAAGTTTAAGATTGGAAGGAATATTCTTAATGAAAACCCCGAAGAGAAAAAAGAATATGCCAAGATCTCTCCTCAGCCGACAACCCAGTTGGAAACCCCTGGTTTATATCCAAGGCAGACAGTAACCCCTGAAGTTAAAGAGCCAATAAAAACAGTGGATTTGGTTATGCTTAAGAATTACATCAAGGATAATATTAACAAAGGATTTTCTGAGGAAAAGATAAGGCAGAGATTGTCTGAAAAGGGATGGAGCAAGGAAAAGATTGATAAAGCCTTCGCTGAGTATAAATACTGATGATTCCCAAACAAGACATTCATGAAATAAGAGAAATTCTAAATAAAAGTACAAATCCCCTGTTCTTTTATGACGATGATCCAGATGGTTTAGTTTCATACTTGTTATTAAGAAAACATTTTAGAAAAGGGAGAGGAATTGTCGTTAAAAGTTCTCCTACCCTTGATCTAATCTATCTGAGAAAAGTAAAGGAATTAAGCCCTGACAAGGTTTTTATTTTGGATAAGCCGATAGTCACCCAGGAATTTGTTGACCAGGTAAATGTTCCAGTTGTTTGGATAGACCACCACGAGCCAATAATACTCGAAGGTGTAAAATACTTTAATCCAAGGCTTTCAAATAAAAAAGATGCCAGGCCAACCAGTTATTGGTGCAATGAAGTTGTTAATGAAGATGACTGGCTTAGTGCAGTAGGTATTATAGGCGATTGGTTTATTCCCGATCATTTCAACAACCTTATCAAAAAATATCCTGATTTATTGTTTAAAACAAAAGATCCGGGCGATATTCTTTTTGACTCAGAGTTTGGGAAGCTAGTAAAGGTTTTTTCCTTTGCATTGAAAGGGACAATTGAAGAGATAAGGAATAACGTTTCTGTTTTGCTTAAAATAGAAAGTCCATACGAAATTCTTAATCAGCTGACCCCTGCAGGAAAGTTCTTGTATAAAAACTTTGAGAGATTTAACAAGGAGTACAGCTCGCTGCTTGAAAAAGCAAAAGAATGTTATGACAAAAAAACAAAGTCGCTTGTGTTTATTTATCCATCGACAAAAAACAGCCATACTGGACCGCTTTCAAATGAGTTGATTCATGAGCATCCAAACACATTATTGATTATTGGAAGAAAAAAGAATGATGCTGTAAAGATGAGTATAAGGCATTCAAAAAGAGTTTTGCCTCCTTTGATAAAAAAAGCTCTTGACGGACTGGAAGGATATGGCGGTGGCCACGATCACGCATGTGGCGCAAACGTTAAAGAGTCAGATTTTAAAATATTTGTAGAAAGGCTGCAAAAACTTACTCAAAAATAATTCTTGCATCAACAACCTTGACTTCTTTTTCATTGGCCATGATTGGGTTTATGTCCAGCTCTTTTATTTCCCCATATCTTTTCGGGAATTCAGAGATTTTTACCAGGACTTCTTCAAGCTGGTTGAAATTTATGGGAGTTTCCCCCCTCACGCCTTTTAGAATCTTATAAGCCTTGATTTCCTTTATCATCTCTCTTGCGTCTTTCTTTGCTATTGGGCATACCCTGAAGGAGATATCCCTGAAAACTTCAACAAAAATCCCTCCAAAGCCAAACATAATCACGTGGCCAAAACTTGGATCTTTGATTAATCCAATAATCAGTTGTTTTCCAGGAACATATTTTTGTACTAAAACTCTTTTTGATATTTTTTGTATTCTTTCAAATTCATTGTCAAAGTTATGGTGGTTTACATCCACAGAAATTCCCTTTAATTCTGTTTTGTGCAATCTTCCAGTTATCTTGAGGACAACAGGGAATTTTATTTTTCTGATGAACTCAAGGGCTTCCTCTCTGCTTGAAACAATCTTTCTTTCTGCAACAGGGATCTTGTTTTTCTCCAGAAAGTCCTCTGCTTCTTTTTCCATTAAAATCTTCATCATTCTTAAAATAAAAATTATCTATTTAAAATTATTCTTTTTAGTTCATCATCTCCTGCAGAACCTCGTAGGCCTTTACAGAATCTTTCTTTTCTATGACTATTGAAAGTTCGCTGTAGGCAGAAAAAAGCTCGACGATGTTTATGTTATTCCATGCAAGATTTCTTGTAACTAAGTAAATCATTCCCGGAGTAAACAAATATTCTTTTGAAAACAGTATGTTTACTGCCACCAGATCATGTTGTTTTTTTAATATCCTTTCATTTTTCAGTATTTTGAGTATTTTGTCTGTATAATCCTCGCTTACAATCATTGAGATGCTGTTGCTTCCCTGAGATACCTTGAATATATCTCCTTTCTCATAGTTGATCATCGGGTAGATTGTGTCAAGCTTCTTGAATATTGAGAATGATTTTTTTAGGGCTAATACGCATAAGCCTGTTTTGATTACCAGCTCAGAGCTTACTTTCTTCTTTTTCTTTAGCTGGTGTTTTTCTTCTATTTTCTCTGTGTATCTTCTTAAGGCCATGACTATTGCAGATAAATCTACTTTTTTCTTTAGCTCTTTTTCTATTTTTGGCCTGAATTCCTCTGCTAATCCTGGATTGCTTATTATTCCTCTTGTTATTCCTTCAACTATGAACGGATTCTCATCAACATATTTTTTTACCAGGTGACTTATTGTTGCCATGCTCCTTTTGCTGGTTTGTTACTTATAAATGTTATGATTATAACATTAAGTTATTATACGTATTTATTTTTTTAATTTTAAAAATTAAAATCGGAGGAAAAATGGAAGACAGTTATACAGGTACACAAAACATCAGAGCAAACTATTCACAAATGATACTTGATGCTTTGGGAACTTCAAACGGAAAGGAAGAGGTTAAAAACGAACTTAGCATACTGCTTGCTAACTGGGATGAACAAGCAGCCGAAAGTGCTGCAGATTCATTAAGAGATTATTTAAGAGTATTTAATCTGACTGGATCAGACGTTAAAGCCTTCCTTGAGGTAGAATTAGATAACCTAACCAAATGCAATCAAATTGGCTCAAAAGATAATCTAAGAGAAATTGTTTTAGCTTATTCCCAAGATTAATTGCTCATTCTTTTCATATATTCTTTTAATTTTTCTTTCATGTCTTTTTTAAGCTCATCTTCTAAACTTAGAGAATCAATTTCCTTGTCCCAATTTGTTTTTGGTAATTTTGTTAAGCTACTTGTGAATTCTCTTCCTGCTTTTTTAATCTGTTTTTCAATATTCTTTGCTGCTTCTGTGTTAAACTTCTTTGTTGCAGGGAACTTTGTTATTGCGTTTGCCCCGGCTTTCATCAGCAAGTAAATCTCATCTTTATACTTATTTTCAGCAGCTCGTTCATATGTGGTTCCGGCAATAATCTGCAATTTGGGAAATCTTATCCTTGTTTTAGCTATCCACCAGACATAATCTTCAGTTGAAGGTCCAGCAGTATATGGAGTATCTTTTACAGGTTTTAAAGCATAAAATGTAATCCTGTCCAGTTTATGTTTTTCAATGAATTTTGCCAGATCCTCAAAGTCTTCTTTTTTTTCTCCCAAACCAATAACTATTGTCATGCTTTTCTTTAAGTTTCCAGTATAAGAAAACATTTCTTCATATGGTTTAATTGCTTTGTCAGGGCAGACTTTGTTGTGTAATTTTTCGTTTATTGTTTCTATTGAGCTTACTATTCCTTTAATGTAAGGCCTGAACTTTTCAAGATCCTCTTTTTTGATTGCACCGAGGTTTAACCAGATTTTTTCTCCATATGATTCACTTACATGTTTCATTATAGCTACTAGTTCTTTTGTTGAATAAATCCCATAACCCCCAGTTAAAAACTCAATTCTCCAGTTAAGTTTCTTTGACAGTAAAGTTTCAATTAAAAGTGAAGCTAAAGACCTTCTTGCGTTTTCTTCGTGCTTAATCCTTGATTTTTGTGTTGACCTGTAACAAAACTTGCAGGTTCCAACCTTGCAGTACCAGCTAAGAAAAATGCATCTGCCAAACCAAACCTTGTTTCCATGGTTATCTAGATGGATCTTGTTTGATTTTTCCAGTAGCTCTTTTAGGGTTTCCATGTCTGTATTGTTAATAAAAAGGTTTATAAACCTTGTTTGTAGTCTAAAATAATTAAAATTTAATTCTAAAAAAGAGTCGTGAAAATAGTTCTGATAGAACTATACCTTTAAACTTAACTTGCTTGGCAAAAGCTGGCAGATACATCCAACAGATTAAGTCTATAATTTCTAACCATCTTTTTAAGGAGGATAACTACTAATGGAAACCCTACTTTTTGTTCTTTTCTGGGTCATTTTGGTTTTTGGGGGGGCATACTTGAATAAATTTATTTTAAATAAAAAAGCAAATTATATCACAAAAATATCACGTAGATACACCCCCTGGGTTAAAAAATCATTTCCACAAGTCGAAGCCTGGCACGGAGGATGGAAAAGTTGGATTCTTAAAAAAAATGCGCTTTACAATCTCTACCATCTGATTTTGCAGGATCTAAAAAAAGAAGCAGGGGATAAGAACATTCAATTTCCTCTAGCTGATGAGACTATCATAGTTCATGCAATCTTTCAGTTTTTTAGTCCTGCATTAAACCGAGAAGATCAATCAAGGCTTGCAGCATTGCTAGATGAAATTCAGTTTGAAGAAAAAGCATCACAAAAGCGTTTTGAAGACTCTTTCTAAAACCTGCCCCCCTCATGGAGGTATGGTTTTTTTAAGATATTGGTATATACTTGTATCAGTAGCTCTTGGCAAAATAAGCATAATACTTTGCTTTGTTTTCACATGCAAAGCACTTCTTGTTTGGGTTTTTTTGGTTGAATGGAATGTTCAAGGATTTAGCTCCATCTGCTTTGTCCTTTATGTTTTCCTCACATTCTTTTAAACCGCACCAGGCAGCATAGCCCATTTTTTTGTCCTTGACAGTCTTGTTTAATTCAGAAACAGAATTAACATTTACAATGCTGTCCTCTATAAATTTCTTTGCTTTATCAAACAAATTCTTTTGAATCTCCTTCAAAATTAAATCAATTTCTTTTTGTATGTCTTTTATTTTTACTTTGGTCTTTGCATTTGTGTCTCTTCTGACTAAAACAGCCTCTTTGTTTTCTACATCCTTTGGTCCAATCTCAATTCTTATTGGAATCCCTTTTAATTCCCACTCATTAAATTTCCATCCAGCAGAATAATCCTCCCTGTCATCCAAGATAGGTTTAAGTTTGGATAATTCTTTTTTAATCTCCTTGCAGGCTTTCAAAACCTTGTCTTTAGTATCCTCAAAGATAATTGGAATAATCACAGCTTTGTTCATTGCAACATTTGGGGGCAATACCAGCCCTTTGTTGTCAGAATGCATCATGATCATTACTCCAATTGTTCTGGTAGTTAATCCCCATGAATTCTGCCATACATACTGTTTTTTGTTTTCTTCATCTAAAAATGAGATATTAAATGCCTTTGAGAAATTCTGTCCCAAACAATGGCTTGTTGCTCCCTGAATCGCTTTGCCTGTAGGGAGGAATGTTTCAATGCTTAATGTATATTCTGCACCTGCGAATTTTTCCTTTTCCGACTTCATTCCGTCTATCATTGGAACCGCCAATAATTCTTCTAAAACTTGTTTGTAGTATTTTAATATTTCCCTTGCTTCCTTGTCAGCCTCTTTTTTTGTTGCAAATGCAGTGTGGCCTTCCTGCCATAAAAATTCTCTTGATCTTAAAAATGGGATAGGATTTTTGAATTCCCATCTTATAACATTGCACCACTGGTTCAATCTTAATGGCAGATCCTTGTGCGATCTTACCCATTTTGAATATGAATCATACATTATTGTTTCTGAAGTTGGTCTTATTGCCAGCCTCTCCTCAAGTTTTGAATCTCCTGCGTGAGTAACCCATGCCACTTCTGGGGCAAACCCTTCAATGTGCTGTGATTCTTTGTTTAACAAAGATTCAGGAATTAACAAAGGAAAGTAAACATTGCTTACTCCTGATTTTTTTATTTTAGCATCAAAGTATTTTTGTATTGTTTCCCAGATTGCATATGCTCTTGGTTTTAAAACATAGCATCCAGAAACTTTTGTGTATTCAATCAAGTCTGCTCTTTGAATTACCTGAGTGTACCACTCAGAAGAATCTTCTTCTTTTTTTACTGTAATCCCAATCTGTTTTTCTTTCATACTATCCTTGATTTTATTTAATATATAAATGTTTTTTATGAGCCTGCCAGGAATCGAACCTGGATCAACCGGGCCGAAACCGGTTACACTAGTCCTTTATGCTACAGGCCCCCAGATTACTACTTTTTCATTTCTTTTAAACCTTTTCAATAAAACATTTAAATACCAATTCCAACCTTAAACATAGATGAAACATAGTTATGTTCTTGAAGGCACTGCCACGATGATTGGGACCATTATTGGGGCAGGAGTTTTGGGTTTGCCATATGTTATTTCAAAGGTAGGACTCTTGGTAGGAGTTATTCAAATTCTGGTCCTTGGGTTTATTATTTTAGCCTTAAACTTATTATTGACTCAGGTTGTTTTAAACACAGAAGGAAATCACCAGCTGCCAGGTTATGCCAGAATATATCTGGGAAAAATTGGAATGTTGGTCATGGGCGCTGTAATGATATTTGTAAATTATGGCGCGTTGGTTGCATATATTTTTGGGGTGGGCCAGTCTCTTGCTGCAGTATTTGGGGGGAATTCACTTTATTATTCGCTGATCTTTTTTGCTCCATTTTCCTTTTTTGTGTATAAAGGGCTGGATTTTATTCGAAGATGGGAAGTTTACCTGAATATTATACTTCTGATCATTGCCGGCATAATTTGTTTTTCAATAATTCCCAAGATAAACATTGAAAATTTTGCTTATACAAACATGGGTCATTTATTCTTTCCATATGGAGTGATATTATTTGCACTGCTTGGGGGGATTGCAATCCCTGAGGTCAAGGAAGAAGTTAGAAAGAACAAAGAATACCTAACCAAGGCAGTTATCCTGGGGAGTTTAATCCCAGTAATCTTTTATATTGTTTTTAGTTTGACCATTATTGGTGTGACTGGAACTGAGACTACTGAAATAGGGACAATTGGACTTGGAGAAAAAGTCGGCCCATGGATGATAGGCATGGGAAATTTATTTGCGATATTTGCGATGTCAACTTCGTTTCTGACAATAGGCCTGGGTGTCAGACAGACGTTTAATTATGATTATAACATAAGAAAAATCTATGCCTGGAGCTTGGCTTGTTTGGTTCCTTTGATTTTATTTTTAATTGTTAGAAACTTGGTGGGTTTTAATGACATTATTGGTTTTGTTGGAACTATTGGCGGGGGGATAGAAGGGATACTTATTGTTCTGATGAGCTTAAAATTGAAACAACTGCAGAAACTGCATTATAAGATTCTAGGCAGCGTAATAATCTTGGTATTTATACTTGGTATGGTATCCCTGATTAGTTAGATTTATATATTGTTTAGGTTTTTCAATTAAAGAGGTGTTATATCATGGATCCAAGGATACAAAAACTCGCTAACATACTGGTGGATTATTCTATTAAAGTTAAAAAAGGTGA
>JAQTOC010000018.1 GCA_028713535.1 Candidatus Nanoarchaeia archaeon
AGCGATGGTTGTTACACTGATTTGCGTTTTAATTTCCTGCTCCAACCGATTAATAGTGTCTTGGAATATCAGCCCGTTTTCATCAATATTGTCGCTTTTGATAAATTTTTCAATAGCCGCTGAGATGGATGCAGCTGCAGTTATCCAGACGATGCCAGAAGATTCTGTTATGTTTGAATAGGATATTGAGATATCAAATCTGATTTTTCCTTCTCCAAGCAACTTCTTAAATGCCTCGACCTTGGAATTTTCAATCCTCAGCCAGAAAGAATAATAGTCTTCCAAAGAACGCAATTTAAGGTTGTTAAACTCGCCATAGATTTCAGAGCGTTGGCTACCTTTTGCCTGGATAGAAAGTCCCCTTATCGGCCAACGTCGCACGTCAATCTTCTCTCGCGTAATTTTCTTTTCATCAAGCCATTCCGTATCACGTTTTAGTATCCGTTCTCTGCAAAGTTCCCTAAATTCAGGACTGCTCAGCATCAATACAAATTTAAAAGCAGTATCGGTACCAGAAACGTCAACTTCGTGAATTATTTTCGGATATCCATTATTGTTGTCTGTTTCTTTGGTTCTTTCTACCAGCGCAAGTATTGGTTTGTGAAAGTATATGCCCTCATTTGCCTTTAGATTTTGTCCCTGTCCGCTCTGGGCCGCGTGATAAATATCTATAAGATGTTTGAATTCTTTATTTATATCCTGAAGTTCGACTGGAGGGATGGTAGAAACCACTGCTGGTATGACCTCGTCATCATTAAGTATGGTCGTGCTTTCGGATGTAGCTGTTTTATCCTTTTTAGAAGCTGTTGCTTCATTTTGCGAGAAAATAGTTAAGCCTGCAATAAGGCTTAGCATAATGATTAGGTAAAATGATTTTTTCATTTTATTTTCCTCTTACTCTTTCATTGAATGTTTATTTATTCTTCCCAGTAACCTTCGCGCTCGGCTCCCTCGATAATGAGCGTGATGTTTTTCTTTAGAAGCTCATCTTCAGGTTCTGGTGTGCGTTCTACACCAAATATCTTGCTCAGGAGTTTGAGCATAGCATCGTTGCTTTGCTTAACCTCACAGTTATTCCTATCAACCTCCAAACCCACAAGTATGCATCCAATAGTATCTTCGAGATTGTTGCCTACATGGATCTGTATGGCCGAACGCACATTTTCCGGCGCGTTAACTAACTGAATCCTAATACCTCCCTTGCTTATCCTCAGAAATGCCTGATAAGTTCCTGGCGGGATGCTGCTTATCTCTGGTTCGTCGTTCCGCCAAGGGTTTTCGAGGGTGTAGCAAAGCTCTTCACCTGTAAAAGTAGTTTGCCCGAGGTAGAGCAAACCAATGGTGCAATCATCTCCCTCGTAAATCCTGCTGAGGACAAGAGTTACGGTTGGTTCATCATCCTGCGCAAAACTCGTGAAAGCAACGCAGAACATGAAAAGCAACAGAAAAACTATTTTTTTCATCTCAAAACTCCTAAATTTAGTTGATGTTGTTTCTGCAGTCCTTCCAGGCAACTAAATTCTGAACATAGAATTCTAACTAAGTAACACCTCTTAGTAAACGCCTTTCAGGATCAAAATCAAATCAAAGATAATTATCCTCAAACTTATAAATCTTCCTAAATAATCTTGCTTACATGATTCTCTTTTTTGAATCTAATCGTGTTATCAACAAAGCTCTCAATCTTTGATTCGTGGCTTACAATCAATATCTGTTTTATGTTTAACTCATCCAGTACTAATTTTATCCTGTCTAACTGCTCAGAAGAAAAGCCGTCTGTGGGCTCATCAAGTATTATTAAGTCTCTTGTCTTTATGTCAGAAACCAAGTTGTTTATTACTTGGTTTAAAGCTAACCTGTATGACAATGCTGCAGCTGTTTTTTCCCCTCCAGACAAAAAGTGATACTCAATGTCATGCCCGTTCTGGACTATCTTTGGTGTGAATTCCTCATCCAGATTTATTGAAATATCCTCATTGTTCATTATTATGTTAAACCAGTTCTGGAACAGAACATCAAAATCATAATGCACTTTCAGCATAACTTGTTTTTCCATAACTATTATCATGTTCAAGAAAGATTCTTCAATCCAGGTTCTTAACTGAGTTATGTAATTTAATTTTTCCCTTTGTTTTATCTTCTCATCGATTTCATTTGTAACGTTTTTTATGTTTCTGTTTATAGAATCAATCTCAGACTCGAACCTTACTTTTTTTATCTCAACATCTCTGAATTCATTCCTTAAAGCCTCAAGATTGTTTTTTTCTTTCTTGTAAATGTATTCTATGCCTGAGAATTTCCTTAGTTTCTCAGCTGTTTCCTGGTTTGATTCACTAAGAATGTTAATTTCTTTTTTTAATAAAACCAGTTCTTCATCTAATTTTATTTTTTCAATTGTTTTTTCCTCAACGGTTTTCTTCTTATAGAACATCAGCTCTGCTTTCGCTTTTTTGTCGCTTAATTCGTCTATCTCCTTTATCAAATCTGTTATTCTTTTTTCAATAGCGCTTCTTTTTCCTATGAATTCCCTCTTTTTAATGTTAAATTCCAGCAGTTTTTCCTCTTCTTTTGTTAAAATATTATGTTTATGCTCATCAGTAACATTTTGTTTGCATAAAGGGCAGAAAGTCAATTCAGAAATGTCATTTCTTAGCTTATTTGACTGGTTTTCCTGAACCAAGATCTCAGATAAACTGTTTTTTATCAAATCAAGTTCTTTTTGTGTTTCATTTAAAACTTCTTTCTTGAATAAAATTAATTTCTTGATATCCTCTAGGTCATAATCAAATATCTCTGCTCTTAGTTTTTCTGTTTGTGTGTTTATTCTTTCTATTCTTTCCAAGTTATCCTTTGTTTTTTCTGTCCTCGAATTGATTTTTAGTCTGTTTAGTTCAAGTTTTTTTCTTAATTCTTGTTCCTCTTTTATTTTATCCTCGTAAATCCTTAATGACTCGTTTTTTTCTTTTATTTTAAGAGAAAGCTCGTCATAGATTGGTTTTATTTTTTTAATGCTGTCATTAATTGCTGATAATTCTATTTCATAATTGTTTCTTTGCTCAATCTTCTGGCTTAAGTCAGAGATAAATCCTGCATATTCTTTTTGTTTTTCCTTTATTTTGCTTAATACTATCTTTGAGTTCTCGCTTATTCTTTTGTATTTGTCAATGCCAAAAACCTTCCTTAACGTGTCTAACCTCAGCTCTGTCTCCCCTAATAAGATTAATTTCATGTCTTCCTGAGGAGTATAAACTGTATATCTGTATATCAAAGACTTTGACTTTGTTATTAATTCTTTTGGATAATTTAATAATTTTAATACATACTCTTTTAATTCTAATGCAGTTCCTTCCCTTTTTGCTCCTTCAACAAAAACATATCCAGTATCTTGAGAAACACCTGAAGAAGTTCTTTTTAACGCTCTTTTTATCACATAATCTTTTTCATCAACATTAATCGTTAATTCAACATAGCCTTCATCGCTTCCTTTTCTTAATAGCATCTCCCCGGTTAAATCAGGCCTTTTTATTCCAAACAATGCAAACTCAATAGCTAATAAAACAGAAGACTTTCCACTTCCAACATCGCCCATCAATAATGTAGATCCTTCAGGAAATTCAATTTCCTCAATCAAATAGCTTCTTATGTTGTTTAATCTTATTTTTTTAACTATCATTTTTCCACAATCTGTTGACTTCTTCAATGCTTTCCCTTGTCCCAGTATCAAACCACAAAGGATCATTCTCAGGAAGGTAATAGTACAATTCGCCTTTTTCAGCAATCATTGGATAAACATACTTTTCCAGGCTGATTCCATCCTTGCCATTTAACAAAAATTCCGGGTCATCTGGGAGATAATCAAATACTTTTGCATTTAAAATAGCAAGTCCGCTGTGGAGTAACGCATCTCCTTCTTTTGAGCAATAAACAAACTTGGAAATCTTTTTTCCATCAAGTTCAACTACGCTCTTGTTCTGGACATTAAAAGACCTGTTTAATATTATTGTTGCAGTTGCATTATTTTCAAGATGCACTTTTAATGCCTCTTTTAAGTCAACATCATAAAGATTATCCCCATTATTTACAAAGAAATTTTTATGCTGCTTTAACTTGTCCTTGATTAAGTACAAAAAACCTCCAGTTCCCATCTTTATTTTTTCAACAACAAACTCTACTGGAAAAGTATTCTTACTTTCAATGTAATTTCTTATGAATTCAGGCTCATAAAACAAGGTTAAATAAATCTTGTCAACAACATTTGATCTCTTTACAATGTCCATTGAATGCTCTAAAATAGTCCTGTTGTCTGCCAAAGGGAGCAGTACTTTTGGGATTGGGTTTCCAGATGGAGTAAATTTTTGTTTTTCCTTGATATATTCTTTTATCCTGTCTCCTACGCCCCCGCATAAAATAACAGCTGCAACTTTTTCCATTTTACCCAAATGCCTCCTTTAGCTTTAACTCCTCAATAAAACTCTTATATAATCTGTCTTCAAAGTCATAATTCTTTTCTCCCTCTTCTTTTTCTGCATTTAGTAATTCCATTAGTATTTTTATCATTTTCTGTTCTTGTTCTTTTGTTAAATTATTAACTTCAATCTGTCCCAGATGCTCTTTTACAATGTTTTCTTCTATGTCTTCCACATTGCCTTTTTTAATTTCAACCTCTTCAAAAGACTTTGTTTCTAACTTATTTGTATTTCTTAAAACAATGTAAGAATCTTTTAGTTTTTCATTGATTAACTTAAAGTCAATATCTGAAGTTTTTCCTGATTTCAAAGTTCCTTCAATTCTTAACAAAACAATCTTGTCATTAAAATCATTTACTTTGTTTAATATTTCATCTGTGATTTGGTTTGGTATTTTATCATTTGCATTGATATGATAGCTTAAAACCTCTTTTATTGGAATTTCTACTAATTCTGTGTTTAACTTATCATCTACTAGATAAAAAGATCCATTCCTGAATTCTTCTAGTTCTTTAAAATTGTTTGGGAATAAAGCTCCTGGAAAAACCAGTTTTCCTTTTCCGAAATTAGTTTCAAACCTGTAATGAACATGTCCTCCTGCATAATAATTGAACGTTTTAGGTAATTCATTTGTGTTCATGCAGTCTACTTTGTCTAAATCTGATGGTTTAAACTCTTCCAATGCTGTGTGAAACATGAATATCTTGAATCCTTTTTCTTCTTCTATGTCTTTAAAATCTAGGTTTTCATAGTCTTTTTTCTCTAAAGAGCCTTTTCTTCCTAACATTCCTGCTAGTTTTACTCCTGTCTTGTCTTCAGTTATTATTAGTTTGTTTTCTTTTACTTTAAACACGTTTTCAACTAAACCTGAGTTTTCTAATACGTCCAGCATTGTTTTTCCAGAATTTGAGAAGTCATGGCTTCCTGGTATTATGTATATGTCTATGTTGTGTTCTTTTGCTTTTCTTAGTATTCTTGCTGTTTCTTTTATTAGTTCTATTTGAGGTAGGGCTGTGTTAAACAAGTCTCCTGAGATTAAAATGAAAGCTGTGTGATTAGTTATGCAGATATCTATTGCTTTTTCAAAGGATTTTAAGCCTAGATCTCTTAGGTTTTGTTCTCTCCAGCCTCCGATGTGGCAGTCTGCCAGATGTGCAAATTTCATTGAGTTTATTTTGGAAAGAGTAATTTATAATGTTTGTTGGGGTGGAGGAGATAAGTAAAAAAGAATGAATAAAGAACAAATCAGATCAATATGTTTAAAATACAAAATAAGAACAAACTAAAAAAATATTTAAACAAGGAAGATCCTCTAAATCAATGGTTTTTAAAAAAACAAATACTCTAAAAGGAATCTTAAAACAAGACTATTCCTACTATTTTATATTTCTATTAAAATTTCCAATGGTTTTAACCTATCTTTTTATAATCTCTCAGATTATTTGTTTCAATCTTCCAGATAATAAATTTTGTGAACCCTATCTAAAATTTATAAGTCCAATCCTAAGCTTAGGTCTAGGAATATTTATTAATAGAACCTGGGAAAGATATAATCGTAATACAATTTATAAGAAACAAGGAAAACCCGCAATAAACATGCTTGAAACACTCCAAACAAATATTAAAGATAGAATCAGTTTTTATCAAGCCTCGGGTCTAAGAAAAGATGAAGTAATACAATATTTAAAAGAAATTATTAAAAATATTGATACTGCAAAGTACCATTGGGAAAATCTGAACATTGAAAATGACCCGCTAGATGATTTTTTAGTTACTAAAGAAAAAACTGATGACGAAATAGATGAGGCCGCTAAAAGAATAAAATGAAGATTAGAATATCTCCTATAATGAAAGTAGAGCAAAATGGGAACTCTTTTTATATCGGAAAAATGAAACTAGGAGATCTTAGAAAATGTGCCACCATTTTTACTAGAGAAAGGTCTTATGACGAAAAAGATTATGATGCCCTTAAAAAAGTAAGTGAGATTATAGAAAATAAAAATCTTATTGAAAAAGAATCAAAGTTTGGAACTCAAAGAAGAGAAAGTATGCCCCGTCTTAAAGAAATTGGGGAGTATATTGAAAAAAAAGGAGGGTTTTTCCCAAATAATCTTATCGTAAGTATAGATCCAATAAGAAATTCTTCGGATTTAGAAGAGGAATATTCACAAGGGGAGGAGAGTCTGGTCACAATAAAAGAGACATATATTGAGTTTGACACCCATGAGACACAAATCAAGATAATTGACGGTCAACATAGATTTTCAGGTTTTAGATATATTGATGATCCTAAACTTTTAGAAAGACTCAATTCAAATTTTGAATTTATTTTAACAATTTTTATTAACATACCTTATTCAGACCAAGCAGACTTATTTGCCACTATAAATAGTACACAAAAACCAGTAAACAAGTCTATTCTAACAGATCTAAAAGCCTTATCTTTAAAATATAAAAAATTGCATGTATGTAATGCTATTACTAAATGGTTTAATGAAAAAAAAGATTTATCAATAAAACTCTGGACTCATCAAATAAATATGTTGGGGATAGGGGAGGGAATAATAAGTCAGGGCATGTTTGTAGAGACAATCTCAAGATTACTAACGAATGATAAAGATACTCATGCAGGAGTATTATATAATTATTATAATAAAAAACAGTATGACTTAATATACGGAATCTTAAAAGAATTATTTTCTGCATTTGAGAGAAGATTTAACTTGGAGTGGGGGAATAAAAATTACTTATTATGTAAGACCGCAGGTTTTATTGCAATAATTAAGTTATTTGAATATTTTTATATCGATTTTATTTCAACGAGATCTAAGGGAACCTTCGAAAGTTTTGTGATGGATAAAATAGAAATTTTTAAAAAGAATAAAATATACGATAAAGAATTCTTTACAAAGAAAAACTTTGGATCAAGTTTAAGTGACTCAAACAAAATGAAAAAATTAATCTTATCTTCGATATATTCAGAAGAAGAGATTTTGACTCTAAATCGTAAAATTAAAGAAGCAAAATTCAAAATAGAAAAAAATGAAAATTAAAAAAATATTACTTGTAGAACCAAATTTCCCAATACCAACAAAAAGTAAAAATCATTCAAATTTCTTACCAATTGGTCTACTAAAATTAGCTTCTTATTATAGGAAAGAAGGTAATCAGATTGAGTTAATAAGAGGAAACAAAGAAGCAAGCTTTTATCCAGATAGAGTTTTCGTAACCTCCCTTTTCACTTACTGGGCAGATTATGTAAAAGAAACAGTCCAATATTATAAAAAATTATATCCCAAATCAAAAATCACAGTCGGAGGAATCTATGCAACATTAATGCCAAAACATTGTAAGGAGTATGTTGGTTGTGATAAAGTATTTATTGGACAACACAAAGGAGCAGATAAATGTAAGCCCGCATATGATCTAGTAGACGTTGACTATCAAATCATTCATGGTATGAGAGGATGTACTAACAAATGTCCTTTCTGTGGAATCTGGAAATTAGAACAAAAATCATTCAAAAACGCAGAACAAATAAAAAAAGAAATATGTTCAAATCATCTAATCTTCTATGATAATAATATTTTAGTAAATCCCTATATTGAAGAAATCTTAGAAATGTTAGCAAATACCACCTATCAAGGAAAAGCTCTTAGATGTGAATGTCAAAGTGGGTTTGATGGCAGAATTTTAATGAAAAAGCCCCACTTAGCAGAAATGCTCAAGAAAGCAAGATTTGAAAATGTAAGAGTCGCTTGGGATTTTCCATATTCTCAAAGAGCAATAGACATAGTTGAAGGATGGATCCAACTACTAGAAAAAGCAGGCTATAATAGAAAAGACATTTACGTTTTTATGATCTATAATTGGGATTATGACTACATTCATATGGAATTAAAAAGAAGGCAATGTTATAAATGGGGAGTCCAGATAGCAGATTGCAGATATAGACCTCTAGACCAAACATTTGATAGATACAATGGGAGAATTAAGAATCAAACTTCTGAAGATTACTTTATCCATCCAAATTGGACTGACAAAAAAGTTAAGCAGTTTAGAAGAAATGTAAGAAAGCATAATATTTGTATAAGACACGGAATTCTATGGAGAGACTATGATCAAGCTCTTGAAAGAGAATATAGTAGAAGGAAGCTAACAATGATAAATATAGTTCCTCCAGAAGAAATAAAAGTTACTTATCCTAAACTACAATCTAAATTATTTACCTCTTCTTAAGAACACTAAGTAATCTCTCAGTAAACTTCCAATCTAATTGAGAAAATGAAGACAAATTATCTGGGAATAATTCAATCAAATCTATTTTACTTTTTTCACAGGTCTGTCTCTTCTTCCGGCATGCTTGTTTATAATCAAAATCTTTATCCCATCTCCCCCAATATTCTACATAAACATCAAATTCAGGTAAATAAAAATCAGGAGTAAATGTATCTTTCCCTAGATTTAATTTCTTTTCATATAAAAACTTAATATGTTTCTTGTTAAAATAATAAGCAATAAATTTCTCTTTATCAGATTTAAAATTATCTTTACTTTTTGCAAATTTAATATGATATACTGAAATTATAGACGATAAAAGTCCCAAAATAGAAAATATAATTATAATGCCTGCAAGTTCTTTTTGAGTAAGAGGTTTTTGGATTGGAGCAAACCATAAAATTAACCCGATAATTAAAACCATCCCCCATTTAAACCATTTCTGCTCGAGTAGTTTAATCATAAAATAAATAAGTATCTTTAATCTATAAAAATATATCTTTTTTTCACTCCCCCTTCCAATGAAAACCAAACAAAAACCTTTAAATAAAACCAAAAATTAAAACTTTTAAATGAAACTAATAACCATAATCCTGATAGTTTTTCTTGTAGGAATCTCTTTCAGTCAAATACAATATGATAAAGAAACAATTCCAGAACTAAACACAGTAATGAAACAGGGAAACTACAGAAACATAGAAGAACTAAGGGCAAAATACACATATAGTTTAATGAATACTGAATATCCGGATAATCTGGAAAAAGGAATGCAAAACAGCATGAATTTTGAATACGTAAAAGAATCCTACTTCTAAATCAACTAATAAAGTGTATAAATATCTGGGGGAGCACCAATATTCTTTGTTTTACTCTTTCCAAATAAATTTTTAACCTTCTCTGAAAAAGGTTTATGAAACACATCCCTTTCCCTAATCTTGCTGAATTCATCCACAATCATCTGGTTTACAGGTTCCAGAGGATGGCAATAATCCGCAAAATAAGAGCTATTTGTTACAGGAATTTGTTTCTGTACATCAATTAAATCAGTCTTAGTTTCTCTTGCAGTTTGTAGAATGGCTTCTCTATAGTCCTTTTTTAGTCTAGGCAATATCCTATCTGCTTCACAGGCCTGTTTATATCTGCCCTGTTCATATAACTCTCTTGCCATCTCAATCTCCTTTGCTAACTGACTTCCGTTTAATTTTTTCAAAATTTCTAATGATTCCTCTCTATGTTGATCTGCTCTTATTCCAGGCTCCCAATCATAACGAATCACTGGAGCAATCAATACAGGTTTTGCACCGTACTCCAGAGTTGTCTCAATCATATCCCTCAAATTTTCTTTGCAATCTTCAGCAGTTACTCTTTCTCCAAGACTACCAAAAGACGGTTTTTTATGATCTAATCTTACTTTGTCCTCAATCTGGTTGTAAGTACAATCATTATTTCCAAAATAAATTGTAACATAATCTGTATTGACATTCTCCTCTGCAATCTTTTTTAACAAAACTTCCAGATATTTTCTGCCCTGATAACTTGTATAACCAGGAACCCCTGCATTAATCACATTAGCAAAAAGCTGTTCCCTTAACAAATCTGAATAAGTTTTATAATTAAAAAAAGGAGAATTAGGATTTTCATTAACTTTGTTGCTGTCCCAGCCCGAAGTAGAGGAATCTCCAATATTAAGTATAACAGGGTATCCGGTATTTTCCTTTATTCTTTTTATAGCTTCATCTAAAAGGATAAAACCATTTGAAGTGATTATTTTACCTTCTGGAAACCTAAAACCCAAATCCAGGTCTCTTTCAAAGATTCTATTATCATAACCCATCATAACTGGATTATCTGAAAATGCCTTCTCTTTCCTATCCAAATCTTGTTCATTTGTCATACAATAGTAATAACAATATCATTATTTAAATAATAACTCTCCAAGTTTGGAGTGCTTTTTAGAAAGATTTATATATAACAATTCTATTGAAAGTCTATGGAACAGGAAATACTCCAAAGCTTAGGATTCACGCAGGCAGAAGCAAAAATATACATTACCTTGCTAAAACTAGGTCCAGTCAAAGTAGGCCAGATTATAGAAAAATCAGGCCTGCAAAGCTCAACGATACATAACACATTGCATTCGTTAATAGACAAGGGGATAATAAAATACATAATAAAAGGGAAGATGAAAATATATCAGACAGTAGATCCAAATATTATTCTAAAAGAATACAAAGAAAAAGAACAAAGGTTTGAAGGGATAATACCTAAGCTAAAATCTATGCAAAATCTTGTTAATGAAAAACAGCAGGCAGAAATCTATGAAGACACAAAAGGAGTAATCGCCATGCTCAACGAATTGATTCAGGATGCCAAGCCAAATGACATCTATTACTTCTTCGCTATGGACGTCTCAGAGCAGAACAAAGAAATCCAGAAATTCTTTGAAAGATATGACATAAAAAGAAAAGAGAAAAAACTAGTGGTTAAAGGCTTGGCAAGAAAAGAGCTTAAGTCCTTATTTGAAAAAAGAAAATACTTGCATGTGAAATATACTAACTTTCCAATACCATCCAACATCAGTATCTGCAATGATAAGATGGTTCTGGTAAGCTGGGGAGAAAAACCAACAGGAATTTTGATAAGGTCAAGACAGATAATAAAAAGCCAGATTGAGTTCTTTAATGAAATATGGAAGAATAATTAAACTTTACTCCAACCAATTCTAAAGGATCAGGGCAAATTGCCACCCCCTTTGATTGAGAATAAGTTAAAGAGTTGTCCGGAAAAATCGGACAGTTGAAAAATAAGTCTACCACAATATGTAAACTAAAGTAAATATCTATTAACCAAAGTAAACATTATTTCAAAAACACTCTGCTTCCATTAGAACAAAAATGAACATTCTTTCCTTTTACATAGCCCATCTCTTCAGCCAGGTCAACCATGTGATTTAGCATAGCAGAATCACCGTGAGCAGGAATTATATTAAGTGGTTTAATCATTTTAACCAAGTCTCTTAAATCTTCACGCCCAGCATGTCCAGAAACGTGTATGTCCTTGAAGATCCTGACTTTCTGGTTCTTAAGATTTTTCTCAAGATTTTTCCTTGCTTCAATGTTAGCAGGAACAGGAATTGTTTTATTTGAGAAAATAACATGATCCTCATAATCAAACTTGAAGTTAAGCTGGTTGTTTGCAATCCTTGTCAAGATAGCACCATTTTCTCCTTGTCCACCAGTGCAGATTATTAAATATTTAGACTTGCCATCTTTCTGTATCTGCCCCAGTCTTTTCTTGACTTTGTTTCCATAACCAACAATCTCACTTCTAGAGCTAAAATCAACCAAGTCAATCTTTTCAGCAGAGCCAATGTATTTCATCATGCTCCTTCCAAGAATAACAACTTTCCTGTCTAGTTTCTCTCCAAATTCAACCATGCTTTTAATACGTGCAATGTGTGAAGCAAAAGAAGTAGCAATTATTGCATTACCAGTGTTCTCAGTTCCAAACATTACGTCTTTAAGCATCTCACGTGCAACTTTCTCGCTTGGAGTTTTCCTGTCATCGCCTGCGTATAAAGAATCAAGGATTAAAGCCTTTACAAATCCAGAATCTCCTAGTTTTTTTAATCTATCAAAATCAGGCTTTTTTCCAATTACAGGATGGCTGTCCAGTTTAAAATCATTAGCATAAATAATAATTCCTTCAGGAGTATGTATTGCAACCATCGCAGTCTGCAATGTAGAATGTGTAACATTAATCAGTTCAATCTCAATATGATCAGAAACTTTTTTCATAACTCCTGTATTCATTGCAACTAAAGGATTTTTAATTCTCATCTTGTCATCATCCATCATTGTCTTAAGAACTTCAATAGTATAATGTGTTCCATAAATTGAGCAGTTATATTTAGGAGCTAAAAAAGGAACAGCCCCGATATGATCCAAATGGCAATGCCCCAAAACGATTGCCTTTACATTATCTTTTAATGAAGAAATAAGAGTGTCATCAGGAAAAACTCCCAGTTTAATCAGGCCTTTTTCAGTTAAATTTCTTCTGTCTCCTCCTTCTTCTTCAAAGGAGATTAGCTTAGGAAGAAAAAAACCCATGTCAACTATGACAATTTCATTATTGTATTTTATGGCAGTCATGTTCTTTCCGACTTCAGTATAACCGCCAATAGTAAATATCTCAATCATCTTATGTTCTGTACAAGTGTTCCTTTTTAAATATTATCTTTATTAAATCCTCAACAATGTCCATCCCTAAATAACCAGCAACAAGGCTTATTTTATAGTCTCCTGAGATTAATAACGAAGAAAACGCACCCATGAACGCAGAACCAACCAAAGTTATTATTAAATATATCCAGTCTATCCTTTTCCTTCCTTTTTTTGTTTTAATGTATTTTAATATTCCAAAAAAAGCCCTGACAAATCCCCCAAAGAAGCCAAATAGCGCCTGGTACAACAATAAATCCATAAAAATAATTATTGTTTAGAGTATAAAAAGCTTATAGTTATATATGTATATATTATAGGAGCAAAAAGGAGATTGCAATTAATGCAACCTCTTCTTAAAATAATTTTAGCAGATTTTATTTCTTGTTCTCTTTTTCACTCAGCGTTCAGCTTCTTCCTCTTCCTCCCCGCTCCCTGATGGGTTATTTGTTTGAGGGGGCCAATGTAAAACATTCATTCCTCCAAGGGAGATTACGCCGACTCCTTGTTGATTCGGTCCCATAATACTTACAACCAACAGCCCGATAAGGTGATTAATACCATGAATTGGATATTCTGCATGAACGTTATCCATGAAATGCCTGGAAGCTTCTTCTCCGCCTATAACAAAATACCTCTCTGTTCCATGGTAATTTCTTAATATAAGGTAGATATCCTTTCTTCCAGATTCAGCAGAAACCCAACCTGCACCAACAATCTTCAATACAATCAGTTCCTCCCCCTCAAGGGAACTTAAAGTAGATTCTTTCATACCAAATGGTCCATAAACGTAATTCATAGTTTCCTCAACTTTCTTTAAAATTTACATAGACGGCCACATAGAAGTGTTGAGCTCTGGAAAAGGTATAATTCCTTGGAGTTCTCCAGAGACAAAAAAGCCCATAACCACCCGCCCGGTAAAGTAAACCGGATTGGAAATTGAATATTCTGTACTAATCCCATTCCTGAACTGCTCAGCTGCTTCTCTTCCCTCAATTACCAGAGAAAATGTCTTCTCTCCCTTGTAGTCTCTCAGTTCAAGGTTAATCCGTCTAATATCCAGCCCAATACCTCCGCAAAAAGACCCAGAAAGAATTTTTAATATAACCAGTTTCTCATTCTTTCCATCCCCCTTATCTGGCTTAAAAGACCTTGCACCAAACTTTCCATAGATCTCGTTTTTCATATCTCTCTCACTTTGTTAAAATTTACTATTTTTCTCGTTCTCTAACTGTTTCTCTTTCTTCTTATCCTTCTCTTCCTTATTCAGATAATAAAGCTTCTCGAGAAAGCCTCCAAGGACTCCCAAACAAACAGCTATAAGTATAACTACTGAAACCATACTTCCTTCTTTCCGAGGTTCTCCCTTATCAAAAGGAAAAAATACATAGAAGTAAATAAGAGATCACCTCTAAACAAAATTAATTAACACAAAAGAAATCCTAAGGCTATTTTTAAACCTTTCTAAACCATAATCTCGCTGAAAACCAAGTAATGGTCAGAAAGCAATGGCAACTTATAAATCTCTTTCTTGAGTATTTTTGCCTTAAAATTGGAAAATATCAAGTCACATCTTAAGTTGATTGAATAAAGCCCATTAAACAACTTATGAGTATATCTGTTCTCCTTGTTCAGGGTAGGAACGTTGATTTTTGAGATTATCTTAAAAAATGGCAGTTTTATCTTGTCATAATCCAGGTTAAAATCGCCAGCAAGTATTGTGGGAACTCTCTTGTCAAGATAATTTTTTAGCCTGTCAAGCTGTTCCCTGACAACATAGGACTTGTGTAATTTTCTTGAATGGAAAAAATGAGTGTTGATTATCTTGAATGTTTTTTTGTTTATCTTGCACTCAGAGATTAAAATTCCTTTTCTTGAAAACAGCTCGCTCCTGTTAAATGGGATAAATCTTTTGAATTTAATTGGATATTTTGAGATAGTGAGCAAACCAGATTCGTTAAGTGCCCCAAAGTCAGTATGGGAAAAATGATAATCCTTGAGTTTTAATTCCAAGTATTCAACATCGCTTCCAAACCAGACCTCGCTCAAGTTTATGATGTCAGGTTTGTTGTTCTGTATGAATTCAACCAAGTCTTGTAACCTTGTTTTCCTCCAGACAGAGAAAGGCCAGGGCAATCCCCAGAAATTTAATTGAACTATCCTTAATTTCATATAATTTATATAAACAACTGTTTTTTAAATATTACTCTTCTCAACAACCGCGCCATTAGCAGTGTCTTTTAAAATATAACCCTTCTTGCTTAAGTCATTTCTTATCTTGTCAGCTTTCTTCCAGTCCTTGCTTTTCCTTGCCAATTCTCTTTCATCGATTAATTTTTGTATGTTGTTTGGAATTTCAACTGTTTTCTCCTCAAGTTCTTCCAATCCCAATCCAAAAACCTTGTCAAAGTCAATGACATAATTGTATTTTTCCTTGTCGCCTAATTCCCTGTCGTTTAAAGCATCCCACATTACAGCCAGGGCCATTGGCATATTCAAGTCATCATTGATTGCTTCATGGAACTCTTCATGATAATCTCTTGAAGAAGCATTTGAAAAGTCAACATTCTTTCTTATTTCCAAAATCTTGTTGTTTAATCTCTCTCTTGCGTTCTTTGCAGAATCCAAAGCTTCAAAGCTGAACATCAGAGGTTTTCTATAATGTGTGTTTAAGCATAAATATCTGTAATCCAACGCATCATATCCTTTGTTGATTAAGCCATTTAAAGTCAAGAACTCGCCTTTTGACTTTGCCATCTTCCCTTCATTAGATGTTAAAAACTCAATGTGCATCCAGTACCTAACCCATGGCTTCTTCCCTGTTGCAGCTTCTGCCTGTGCAATCTCATTTGTGTGGTGAACAGGGATATGATCTATCCCTCCTGTGTGAATATCAAACTGCTCTCCCAAGTATTCCATTGACATTGCAGAACATTCAATATGCCATCCAGGATATCCTCTGCCCCATTTACTTTCCCACATCATTTCCTGGTTCTTGAATTTAGATTCAGTAAACCACAAGACAAAATCAGCAGGGTTTTTCTTGTTCTTGTCAACATCAACCCTTGCTTTTAGATCATCTAATTTCAACCTGGCAAGTTTCCCATAATCCTTGAACTTTGAAACATCAAAATAAAGATTCCCTCCAGCAGAATAAGTATACCCGTTTTTCTCGATTCTTTTTATTAGGTTAATCATAACATCAATATGCTCTGTAGCCCTGCAAGTAGTTTCAGGTTTTAATATGTTTAATTTTTCTGTATCTTTGAAGAATGCATCCTCATAAAATCTTGCAATGTCATAGGCAGATTTTTTCTCCTTCTCAGCCTGTTTTTTTATCTTGTCTTCCCCTTCATCAGCATCAGAAGTTAAATGTCCGACATCAGTCACATTCATTACATAAACAGCTTCATAGTTGTTATACCTGAACATCCTGTTCAATAAATCATCAAAAATATATTTCCTTAAATTTCCAATATGCGCAAAATTATAAACAGTAGGTCCGCACCCGTAAAAACCAACCTTGTTTTTCTTGATTGGCTTGAATAGTTCCTTTTTCCTGGACATTGTGTTGAATAGCTTTATTTCCATAACATAAACCAATAAAGGTTTTATTTAAAGTTTTTCAATCCAAAAGAATATTAACGGTGAGCCCACCGTGGTCTTTGATGCATTCTTCTTTCCTGAGTTTCTCTTGAAACAACAATCTGCTTCAAAAAAGGCCTCTGTTTTTTCTCAACAGAAAAAGAATAGTCTCTCTGTATCCTTGAAAAAGACTCATATCCATCCGAAGACAAAAGATTAACTACTTTCCCTTCCTCTCCTGCCCTTGCAGTTCTTCCAATCCTGTGTATGTAGTCATTCGGGTCTCTTGGTAAATCATAATTATATATGTGAGACACATTGTCAATATGAAGTCCTCTTGCAGCTACATCAGTGCAAACCAAGATTTCAACCTTTGCATCATTAAATAATCCAAGTGTATTTGTCCTTTTATTCTGGGATAACCCCCCATGTATTGCAACAGCATTAATTCTGTTTGCTCTTAGGTTTTTAGATCGGAAGAGCACAC
>JAQTOC010000019.1 GCA_028713535.1 Candidatus Nanoarchaeia archaeon
CCCCCCAATCTCCAAAACAGACTCTCCTTTGATGTTTTTAAGTATCTCATTTATTCTTAATTTCTGGTAAATCCTGTCAAAACTTCTCCACTCAGCAGGGTCCACAATTTTCATACACATTTTATATACCAAAATTATTTAAACCTTTGTTTGAACTAAAAACCCTAAAATATAAGTTATACACAAAGAATGCTTATAAAACCAGATTAATGTTTTAAAAAATGCAATTTGAAGAAGACACAAAAACAAGAAAAAGAGGGAAGACAATCGGATTTATTCTTGCCCTAACCTTATTCATAATCATCATAACATTAATAAAAATCTACATAATATGAAAAAAGAATTTTTAATCGGGTTAAGAGAGGGGTTTAGCTCCTTTGGAAACGTCCTAGCTTCAATAATCAACTTTATCCTGCTTTTATTGGTTTATATCCTTGCAATAGGCCCGACATTCATAGTTTCAAGAATATTCAGAAAGCACTTCTTAAGCCTTAAAAAAAACAAGTTCAAGGAAACATACTGGATAAAAAAACAATCAGGAGGAGAACCCATAGAAAATTACTATAGGCAGTTCTAAAATGTACATTCTTGGAATATCCTGTTTTTATCATGACGCCTCTGCTTCTTTGTTAAAAGACGGAAAAATAATAGCAGCAGCACAGGAAGAAAGGTTCACAAGAAAAAAGCACGACATCTCATTTCCGATAAACTCAATAAAATTTTGTTTGGATTACGCAAAAATAAACATAAATCAGATAGACTACATTGCATATTATGAAAAGCCATTGCAGAAGTTTGAAAGGATCTTATACCAGTCAATAGAAAAATTCCCATTTAGCTTTAATATGTTTTACAGGGCAATGCCTTCCTGGCTTAATGAAAAATTAAAAATAAGAAAGATAGTAAGAAAAAAACTTGGGTATAAAAAAGACATTTTCTTCATAGAACACCATCTATGCCACGCAGCAAGTTCTTATTTAATCAGCCCCTTCAAGGAATCAGCAATAATGACAATAGACGGAGTGGGTGAATGGGACACAACAACCTTAGGTTATGCAAAAGATAACAAAATAACAATAAACAAAAGATTAATCTTTCCTCATAGTATCGGATTATTATACAGCACAGTAACAGCTTATCTTGGGTTTTCAGTAAATAACTCAGAATACAAGGTAATGGGTTTAAGTTCATACGGAAGAACAAACAAAGACAATCCTTACTATTATAAATTCAAAAAGTTAATCACAATAAAGGAAGACGGAAGTTTTGAATTAGACATGTCTTATTTTTCATATCATTACAAAGTTTACATGCCAAGTAAGAAATTCATAAGGGAATTTGGCCCAATAAGAAAAAAAGAATCAAGAGTGGAAAGGAGACATAAAGACATAGCAGCAGCTTTGCAATTAATAACAGAAGAAGTCATGCTTAAAACTCTAAAACATTTATACAAAGAAACAAAATGTGAAAATCTATGTATTGCAGGAGGAGTTGCATTAAATTCGGTTGCAAATGGAAAAATACTGAAGAACACTCCTTTCAAGAACATTTACATCCAGCCAGATGCAGGCGATGGCGGGACAAGCATGGGCGCAGCATTATACTCTTATTATTCTTTGTTAAATTCAGCAAAAGAGAGAGAAGTATTAAAAAATGCATTTCTTGGACCTGACTACTCAAATGAAGAAATAAAAAAATTCCTCGACGGAAATAACATAAAATACACAGAGTATTCATACTCAAAAGAATTAATAAAAGATGTAACAGACTTTCTATTAAAAGACAAGGTCATCGGCTGGTTCCAGGGAAGGATGGAATGGGGGCCAAGAGCTCTTGGAAACAGAAGCATTCTCTCAAACCCAACAAATCCGGAAATGCAGGAAATTTTAAACCTTAAAGTAAAGCACAGGGAAAAATTCAGGCCTTTTGCCCCAGTTGTTTGTGAAGACGATGCAAAAAAATACTTTGAATGCGACATCCCAATACCCAAGCCAACAGATTTTATGTTAATGGTCTATCCAATCAAAAAACAATTCCAAAAGGAAATTCCTGCTGTTACTCATGTAGATGGTTCAGGAAGGCTCCAGACAATAAGAAAAGAAGATAACTCTCTTTACTATGATCTCATTAAAGAATTTGGAAGATACACAGGAACTTCCATCTTAATTAATACCTCTTTCAACATCAGGGGGGAACCAATTGTTCTGTCCCCATATTATGCATATAGATGCATGATGGGCACAGGCATTGACTACTTGGTTTTAGATAAGTTTTTAATTAAAAGAGAAGACAACCCAGAGCATATTTGGGACTCTGAGAAACTAGCAAAAGATTAAAAAAGAACGAAATTTTAAAAATAAAATGGCAAATAACAAATCACTCTTAGGAGAGATGTGGAGTTTCCTGAAAGTCAGAAAAGCTTGGTGGTTGCTCCCGATAATAATCATGCTTTTAATAGTAGGAATCATAATCATCTTTGGGCAATCCAGTGCTTTATCCCCAATAATATACGCATTATTTTAATATGGCAACTCAGGTAGGAAATAAGGTCCAGCAGTTTTATAACCAATCTCCATTCCCCGATTATGAACTTGAAAAATTCAACTCAAAAAAAGATTTGGAGATAGCTGCATATCCTTTTGCCAGAATCTTGGATAAGAGCATACCCAAAAATGCATCCATACTTGACATAGGAACTGGAACAGGACAGCTCTCTGCATTCTTGTCTTTAAGAAGAAAATGTGTTTGGGGCATAGATTTCTCAGATTCCTCATTAAACAAGGCAGAAAAACTTAAAGAAAAACTTAACCTCGGTTCTTGGCATTTAAAAAAAGTTGACATTCTTGACATAAACCAGATAAAAAAGATAGGTGTTAAATTTGATTATATTTTATGTCTTGGCGTGTTGCACCATACAGGAGATGCCTATAAAGGATTCAAAAACATCCTTGAGTTGTTAAAACCAAACGGGTTCATTGCAATAGGTCTATATAATAAATTTGGAAGGATTCCATTAAAAACAAGGAAGCTTCTCACAAAAACAATATTCAAGAACAATCAGAAAGTAAAGGATTATTTTATAAGATTACAGATAGGAAATTTAAAAGATAAGGAAAGAGCAAGAGGCTGGTGGAACGACCAATATCTGCATCCCCATGAAACAACCCATACAATAGGAGAAGTGCTAAGATGGTTCAAAAAGAACAGCATAGAATATTACGAAACAATTCCCAGCTCAGTTCCATATATCCAAAGTGATGTTGAAATATGCGGGGTGTGGAATAAAAGCAAATCCCCAAATTCTCTAATAAGGTTCTACAAGCAGCTAAAATGGATCCATCAAACTTCTAAAGAAGGGGGCTACTGGATAACCTTCGGCAGAAAAAAATGCTGAAATAGTAAAATTATTTAAATCTAGCTGTTTAACCAATTCCATGAAACCATTAAGGACTAAAACCTTGGATATTGTAAGAAATCTTGCTCTGGAAATAAACTATCTCCCTTATGTTCTTAAGAAAAATATAATTCTTAATAATCCTAAAAAGTTTCTGTTAGTGGCTCACTGGTTAATTGGAGACTTAATCGTATTAACTCCTTCAATAAGAGCAATCAAAGACCAGTATCCTGATTCAAAAATAGACATAATTATTCCAAAAGGCATGAAAGAAGTTCTTTCCCTAAATCCAAACCTGAACGAAATAATTGAGATAAACAAGGAAGAAATAGAAGAAAATTTTGATTGGTACGCTGAAAAACTTAAAAAAAATAAATATGATGTAGGAATTATTTTCTTTGAAGGAGATAAACTAACAAGTTTATTGTTAAAAAAAGCTGAAATTCCAATAAGGGTTGGCTGTTCCAATTCAGGAATAAGAAGAGGCAAAGGTTATTATTTAACTAAAAAAACCAAGCCTTGTTTAAAAGAAAAGCAATATTTGTTCTACAATTTGGATGTGCTTAAAACATTAAACATATTCCCCAAGGAAATAAAGGCAGAAATCTTTGTTGACAAGAAAACAGACGAAAAATACAAAAAATTAATGGGCAAAGGATTAAAAATAATAATCCACACAGCCCCAAACCATAAAACACACCTCTGGGACAATAAAAAATTTGCAGAAGTCGCTGATTCATTGATAGAAACAAAAAAAGCAAAGATATTTTTTACCGGATCTAAAAAAGATATCTCCCTTAATGAAGAGATTATTTCCTTAATGAAAAATAAAGCAGTTAATCTAGCAGGAAACTCGATAAAGGATTTTTTTGCAATTATAAAAAATTCTGACTTGGTTATTTCTGTTGACACAGGAGCAGCGCATGTTGCAGCAGCATTTAATGTTCCTTTGGTTGAACTAATGGGCGCAGGACCTTATGAGCTCTGGAAGCCCTATTCAAATAATTCCATAGTAATATTCCACCCAGAAAAATGCACAGAATGTCGTTCTTATAAGTGCTTTAGGAAAGGTAAAAGAAACCAAGAATGCATGAATTCTATAACAAATGAAGAAGTTGTTAACGCAGTAGATAAGCTATTATCAAGCAACTAAAACTCCACAACTATCTTTAAAAACTCCTTTTCTTTGAAAAAACCAATGAAAATAACCCTTATTTCAACAGCAGTAACACCCTCAGACCAGGGAATCAGATCTATCTCTAGTTTGTTAAAAAAACACAATCACAGGGTAAAAATAATATTCCTTCCATACACAGAAAACTACAAAAAACTATACAAAAAATCTGTGCTTAAGCAGTTACTTACCTTATGCAAAAGCTCAGACTTAGTAGGAGTTTCTGCATATGCATCAACCTCATTAAGGGCAGAACAGGTAATTCATTATTTAAAACGATTAAACGTTCCAATCGTTTATGGAGGAATCCATGCAACAATCTCTCCAAGAGAATGCATTAATCATTGTAACCTTGTCTGTGTTGGTGAAGGTGAAGATGCATTCCTTGGATTAATAGAAAAGCTTGAAAAAAGAGAAGATATTTCAAGTGTTAAAAACTTCTGGATAAGATACAAGGATATTATCTTCAAAAACCCGCCAAGGCCACTAAGGGAAAATCTTGACGAGCTCCCATTCGCAGATTATGACCTAGAGGATCATTATATTTTAGAAAGAGGAAAAATAATTCCATTCCACGAAAGGCACCTTGGAGGTTATGTTTTCTTTTTGACAGGAAGAGGCTGCCCA
The DNA here is from genome assembly GCA_028713535.1 of Candidatus Nanoarchaeia archaeon. Classification (GTDB taxonomy): domain Archaea; phylum Nanobdellota; class Nanobdellia; order SCGC-AAA011-G17; family JACPNG01; genus JAQTMY01. The sequence goes on from JAQTOC010000019.1 coordinate 5,196, forward strand.
TACGGCTGCACCTATTGCAGCAATAATTTTCTTAACGAGTTATACAAAGGAAAGTCATTAAGATGGCACTCCCCCAAGTACATAATCAATAACATTTTGTTTCTAAGAAAAAAATACCCTTCATTAAAGGTGTTTGACATAAGGGATGACACATTTTCCTTAAGGCCGTTTTCACAAATAGAAGAATTCTGCAAGTTATACAGGGAAAAAGTAAACATACGATTTAAATGCCTTGCAGACCCAAAAACAATAACAGAAGAAAAAATAAAACTATTAGCTGACGCAGGCTGCACAGATATAATAATTGGCATCCAGGGTTCTGAAAGAGTCAACAAGGAAGTTTACTTAAGAAACCAGACAGATGAAGACGTAAGAAAATCAGCAAGAATACTAAACAAGTATCCAAAAATAGCAGTGATGTACGACGTCATTACCTGTAATCCTTATGAAACAAACCAGGATATCTTAAACCTGATAAATTTAATCAGGGAATTGCCCCCGCCATTTTACCTATCTGTTAATAACCTCGTATTTTTCACCGGAAGCACCTTATATCAAAAAGCAAAAGCAGACGGAACAATCAAAAAAGAAAAAGATTCTGCAGCACACTTAAATTACTGGGACAGGTTCAAGCACATAAGGTTGAAAAAGAAAAATGAATATTTAACTCTTATCTTAAACCTTATGAGGGGCACTGTAACAAAAAGAAGAATTGGTTTAATCCCAAGGATTCTCCTTATAACTTTACTAACAGAAAAAAGAATCAAGTTCCACAGCAAGTTTAAGTTGCCTACATACATTCTTGGCTTCCTTGTCCAGATATTTGACTTCTTCAGGGAAAATATATTCAAGCCAATATACAGAAACTTCCTTCCTGTTTACATAAAAGTCTGGTATGATAAAATAAGGTACAGGGCCTAATAAATTATTTAAACTCCTCCAAGTTCTAAAAACTATGAGAATCTGCCATATCAACATGTTTTACTTTCCAACCATTGGAGGGGTAGAGCAGGTTATGCAGGAGCTTGCAGAAAGACAGTCTAAAGAAGGCCATGAAGTCCATGTCTTTTGCTGTGACTCAGACAAAACCAAAAGAATAGAGAAAAAAGAAGAAACAATAAACGGAGTTCATGTTCATAGATTAAAATACTGGTTTAAGCTTTCAATATTCACATATATCTGGCCAACATTATTACTCAGGTTATTAAAAGAAAAAAAGTTTGATGTTTATCACAGTCACGTTTCAGGTCATTTATACATTCTACTAACAGGTATAGCATCAAGAATAAAAAAAGGAAAACACATTCATACAACCCACTGCCCCTGGACAGATTCTTCATTCAGGCCAAATATATTGAAAATTCCTTTATGGATTAATGATAAGTTCCTGAATAAATTATCCTTTAAAATGATAGACAGAGTAATTTCAATAACACCTTGGGAAGTTGACACTTTCTTGAAAAAATACACTAAAGAAGAAAAAATAAAAGTAATCCCAAACGGCATGGACAAAATTTTATTTAAAAAAATAATCCCAAACAACTTCAAGAAAAATAATAACATTAAAGGAAAGCTTGTTTTGTTCTTTGGAAGATTAAATCCAACAAAAGGCCCGGAAATTCTGGCAAAAGCTGCAATAGAAATAACAAAAGAAAGAAAAGATATTTCGTTTGTGTGGGTTGGCCCTGACGAAGGCAAGGCAAAAGAAGTTGAAGAGCTCATTAAGCCATATAAAAATATGAAGTACTTAGGTCCAATAAGAGGCAGAGATAAAATATTAATTTTTCAGGCTGCAGATGTTTATGCCCTGCCAAGCTACAGGGAAGGGCTTCCTTTAACTTTATTTGAAGCAATGGCTGCAGGTCTTCCACTTGTAGTTTCTCCTGTCAATGGTGTTTCTTATGAAGTGAAAGATCCTGACAACGGTTACTTTGTTAACTATGGCGATGTTAAGGGTTTAAAAGAAAAAATTCTAAAGGTTTTAGACAATCCAGAAATAGCAAAAAAAATGTCTAAGAACAACATTGAAAAATCCAGGAATTATGACTGGGATTTAATATACAAAAAATACATGGAAGAATATGAAAAGTTAATCAGGCAATAAGACCTCAATAGATTTATACCCTTGCAAACAAGGCTCTTTCATCCTGAACTTAGAAATATCCGCTCCCATCAAATCCCTAACAATAATATCTGCAGTATAATCCATTCCATCCACTTTACCATAATTCTGATTTAACAATTCATTAACGTTCTCTAAGTTAGGTCTCAGAAAATTTGCATCTTGTAAAGTTTCTCTTGGGATTCTTGATGAATCAAAAATAACCGCCAATCCAAGTTGTGATACGCTCAATTCATTAAAGTAAATTTCTGGATCATCTCCTTTCGTATATTTCGGTGCAATCAATGGAGTTTTGCTCATAAGAGACCACCAAACTGTGCTCCATCCGGTTCTAGCAAATTGATAATCAATATTTCTATTAAAAACAAAGTTAGGGTGTTTTTTATTTTCTGGTCCAACCCCCTCGATATTCACAAAAGGAGGACAATATAACTCCTGACCAAAATCCTTAACTCCTTTGAATAAATCCATTAAACCATCAATGCCTGTAACCATAACATACATTCCCTCTTTGATATCTTCAGTATTAACAGGTTGCAGATGGATAAATGGCGGGGTAAAAATTTCCCCTCTTAGTCTCTTTCTATTTGAGTCATAAGAAAAAACAAAAGGCTCTGGCATAAAATGCATTTTTTTATCATTCTCAATCTTATCAGCAATTTTTTCTGCAACTTCCAACAAAAGCTTCTTATCAAATGCATTTGGTCCATCAATCAAAGAACTTTCTTTAGCAGCCTTTCTCAATATCTCAGAGAAAAATGCGATGGTTGTATAATATGATTTAGCAAAATGAGTAGCAACTCTTGGATTATGAGATATCTCAAAAGCAATATCATCACGATAAACCTCAATTTCATCCCCGCCAAAATTCTTAACTTTAAACTTCCCTGAAAGATGATTATTTAATTGTTCCTCAAGTTCTGGTTGTTTTTCAAGAAGCAACTCTAAATTCTCCTTATAATGGCCAGTTTTAAAGAAAAGCTTATTCAAAATCTCCCCATAAGTCTCATCAAAAAGAATCAGATTAGGGTTATTCTTGATAATATCTCCAAAGTCCTCCAACATAATATTTTTCTGTCTATCTCCATAAACCAGAGGAACAATTATGCTTAAAGGATCTTCCTTCTTCTCTTTTAAAATATTATTAATAGCTAAACCTAAATCAACTGTTCTTGAATATGGCCCATTCCCATGAGCAAAAGTAGTAATCATAAATTTTTCCATAAAACCCAAAACAACGATTAATTTATAAATATTACTATTATGTAGTAAATACTATATCAAAAACCTTAAAAACCACATAAAAATAAAACAAAGCATGAATATACTCATTATAAAGCTCGGCGCTTCTGGAGACGTTGTAAGAACCACATTCATACTCAGAGGATTAAAGAAAAAGTATTCTGACTCAAAAATTTATTGGCTGACAAAGCCAATCAACAAGGATCTTCTGATTACAAATCCATTAATACATAAAATCTTAGTATATAAAAAAGACCAAATCCAGAATATTTTTGATCTGGTAATTAATCTTGATGATGATTATGAAACAGCAGAGCTAGCAACAAAATTAAACACAAGGGTAATTGGTTACCATTTAGACAAAAACAAAAAAATAGTTCCAACTTCAACAGCAAAAGAATGGTATGATATGAGTTTGCTTGGAAAAAAGCCAATGAATGATATTCTAAAAAAGAAAAACACAAAAACCTACCAGGAGCATATGAAAAAAATCCTGGACATTGAATGCGACACCGAACCAATTTTAGAACTTAACAACGAACAGAAACAAATAGCAAAAAGCTTCAGGAGAAGGTACAACATTAAAGAATCTGATACAGTAATCGGGCTAAGCACTGGAGCAAGCCAGAGATGGCAGCATAAAAGCTGGTCCATGGACAAGACAATAATACTTGCAGAAAGATTGTACAAAGAATTAAATGCAAAAATAATTTTGTTCGGCGGGCCAGAAGAGATAGAAAGGAATGATGTCATAATAGCAAGAGCAGGCATTCCAATAATAAACTCTGGCTGCGGGAACAATTTCTATGAGTTTCCTGCAGTTATGTCCACATGCGACTTAGTGATAACCAGTGATTCATTGGCTTTGCATGTCGCATTAGCATTAAAAAGAAAAACGATTGTCTTCTTTGGGCCAACATCCTATAATGAAATTGATATTTTTAGTTTAGGAAAGAAAATAATCCCAAAAATGCCCTGCTTGGTCTGCTACAAAAACGAATGCAACAAAAAACCAAGCTGCATGGACAAAATAACAATAGAAGAAATGCTTGTAGAAACAAAAAAGATGCTGTCTCCAAAACTTTCAATAGTCATAACCGCATTCAAAGAGGAAAAAACAATTGCAAAAGCCATTGAGTCAATAATAAAACAGAAAATAGACTATCCTTATGAGTTGATTGTCTCCTCTCCAGACAAGCCCACAACAGAGATAGTAAACAGCTACTCAAGAAAATACAAGCAAGTAAAGCATTTCAAAGATCCTGGAAAAGGAAAAAGCTTCGCACTAAACCTATTATTTAAGGAACTAAAAGGAAAATCAGATATTTTATTGTTTACAGATGGAGATGTTTTCCTTGGAGAAAGTTCAGTAAATGAAATGGTCAGGCCTTTCAAAGATCCTTTTGTTGGAGTTACAGCCGGTCGTGTTATTCCAGTAGATTCAAAAGAAACAATGTTTGGTTACTGGTCTCATCTATTGGCAGATGCAGGCGCCCATAGAATAAGGCAAAAACGTTCAGACCAGAACAAATTCCTTGAAGCCTCAGCATACATTTTCGCATTCAGAAACAATATTGTAGATAAAATCCCTGTAGACGTGGCAGAAGATTCAATAATTCCATTTTACTTCTGGAAAAAAGGCTTCTCAATAAGATATGTACCAGAAGCAACAGTTTATGTTAAAAATCCTGAAAGCATTAAAGAATGGTTCTTGCAGAGAAAAAGAACAGCTAATGCCCATACAAAGCTAAAAAATTACGAGCCAAACTTCCCAAAGGTAAAATCCTTCACAAATGAAATAAAAGAAGGGATATTCCCAGCATTAACATACGCAAAAAACCTAAAGGAGTTTTACTGGACACTAAGGTTGATACTTGCAAGGTTTGGAATGTGGTTCTCTATGTACTACGAGCTTAAATTCAAGAACAAGCATTACGTAGATGGATGGGAAAGGGCAGAGTCCACAAGATAATCATATTCAATATTAATCAATTCAGCAAGAAGAAATAAAGTAGTTTTAATTCTAAAAAAAATTCCATGAAAGGAGGAAGACCATGGAAAAACATTTTAAGTTTATTTCATTTAAGTTTATTTCATTTAACAAGTACTGTCTCAATGAACTGATAGAAGAGTTAAACAGGATACTTTATCCTCGAAGGTTCAAAAAAGGAAGAAAGATTAGTGGAGGAATCCTAGAAAGAATCCGTGAAGGAGAGACTTGGTGGTGGGCCAGCATAAAAGAACTAAAAAAGATAAAGATATTCAAAATGCAAATCCCCTTCAGATGGATTGAGGTTGCGGAATTTATTGCAACAACCGAACATGAATTTCCTGAAATAGAAATAAAACTCAAAAAGAAAGAAACCGAATCAGAAAAAAGCTTTAAAGAAAAAATGAAAATAGAAGATGCCATCAGGAGAGCAATCAAAAGAGTAGGCATACCTACAATCAAAAAAATAGAAAGATTCCGCAAGACAAATATCAGATTAGTCTACAGAAGAAGAAAAGAGACAAGGGTCATAACTAATATTAAAAGAGCCTAAAAAGCTCTTTTTTTGTGTCTCCAATATATACAAATATATAATAAAATACTTAAACTAAATTAAATCATTAATTTTATGTTTGAAGAGCTAAAAAAAGACAAGCTAGTTCTCGGATTATTAATTGTAATAATTATCTTAGGTTTATTTATAAGATTATACAACTACTCAGAATTATCCTACACTGGGGATGACGAATCCACAATTCCAGTTGGTTTATTGTTTTTCTACCCTCATAATTATTTTATTGGGCTTTCTGGAGTTTCAGAGCCCCCACTCGGGAATATAATCATCGGAGCTGGCTGCATGCTATCTGGCCAGGACTTTTCAAAAGTATCTCAAGTCCAGCCCTCATTTTATCCAGGAAGGGAATTATTAATAGGACCTCAGCTAGAAGCAGCGCAGAATTACTGTCATTCATCAATGTTTTTGTTTGGTATTTTATTCTTCCTTGCAATAACAGTTCTAGCATTCCTAATTCTGAATAAATACTCAGCACTATATGTAGCTTCTTTCTTTGCATTCTTCCCTTACCTATTAAGATACTCCAGATTTATTCATACAGATATAATCTACATGACGTTTACAGTAATTGGATTGATTTTCCTATATTTATTTTACATCTCAGAAAAATCTTCAAAGAAAGAAAAAATATTCTCTATACTCTCATTTTCATTTTTTGGTTTATCTCTTGCAACAAAGTTCCCGGGCGGGGCATTTATCATACTTGCAGGAATAATTTTCTTGTTAAAATACAGGAATGAGATAAAAGAGTTCTCTCATGAAAGGATAATGCCAGCAATAAATCTTTCAATCATGTCATTCATAGCATTTTTGTTTTTCTTCTTGCTCCCGTTCAACCTTAACATAAAAAACGCCAGAGATGCTTTTGTAGGTTACTCAAACATCTATGGAGAAGTCTCAGGCATTGTTTTTGGAAAAATGTTCTTCCAGAATATCTATGAATTCATTTTGCATATAAATCCATTTGATACATTCCTCCTAGTTATTTCTCTTTATGTTTTATACAGATTAATAAAAAACAAAGAAAGAACAAAGGCAGAAAAATTCATTTTATACCTTGTAGCGTTCTTCCTCATTTTTAATTTCTTCTTCCTGGCTTTAAAATTACTTAGAGTTATGATTCCTTTTGCAATAGGAATAATATTCTTGATGTCTCTTGTATTTTCAGAAAAGTATTGCTTCATAAAAAAACACCACAGGACAATATGTTTATCTTTCCTAATCGTCTATGTAATTTTCTCATTTGCAACAGCATTGGACAACCAGCCCTATTTCATGAATAAAAACCCCTTAGTTTGTATTGTAAATGAAAAAGACTGCTTCTACGCAAACGAATTATTAAGCTACTCAGCAAAACCACTAGCAAAATATCTTGAATCTGTGATGGAGGAAACAGATGCATTTATTCCAATCACTCCAACAACGATTGTTTATTACACAAGAGAAGGTGACTCTTTATACAACTTACAATTTAATTCGCAATTTGAAAGCTTCTTTAAAAGACAAGCAGACTTACAAGATTATATCCAGTATTATCATCCAAACAACCAAACCCTAAGATTCGTAATGATGCATCCTTACAATATTCCGGAAAAACCAGGATTCTATGAGTTATACACAAAATACAATCCCACAAAGGTAATAAGCTTACAAGGAAAAGATGCAATCTGGGTATATGACTTAAAAAACCTTACCGAAAAATAACATTAGGATAAATGCAGCAGCGTTTGCAAACAGGGTCTAACTTCCTTGCATTGAAAAGGCTCCTTACTCTTTTCATCCTTGGATGGTTCCAAATATCCTTGAACTCTCTGTTTCTTACATTTCCTGCTTGGTCTCTTATCATTGTGCACGGAAAAACATTTCCATAATTGTCAACTAATAAACTCCCCCAAAGTATAGAGCATGGCTGAACCTTGTCATATAATCTTAAACTAAGATTAATCCCTTCTCGTTTAGCATTTCTCTTTAAGTTTTCAATAACTTTCCAAAATCCTCTCTCATCTTCCTTAGGAACCAAGAACTCATCTGGCAGAATCCATTGGGATGGACTGACCTCTCTCCTGAACATTTTATCAACATATGCTTTAATCTCAGGCCTCATTACAGTGATGTACTGTGCGCTGTATTCATTGATTCCCATTTTTTTAAGTAGAACAGGCATCTCAGCCAGATATTTATAATTAATATTTGAAATAACAGTGTTAATTTTCAAATTAGGTTTTTCTTTTCCTAATTGGGTCTTAGCTTTGTTGATAAATTCGTTAGCTTTCATTACTCTTTCAAAGCTTCCCTTGACTCCTCTTATGTCATCATGAATTTCAGCAAAAGGAGCATCCAAGGAAAAACATAATTCATCTAAACCAGAATCAACAATTTCAAATGCCATTTCCTCATTTATTAAAAAACCATTAGTAGTAATTGTAGTAAAAAAATCCAGTTTTTTTGCAACTCTGACATATCTGAAGATTTCCTTCTCTAAAAACGGTTCCCCCCCACAGAACATCAAGGTCTTAGTAAGAGGATTCCATTTTCTTATGTCCCTAATTGTTTTTACAATCTCAGAAGGGCTTAGTTGCTTGCCCTTGCTGTCTCCGTGAAATCCTTTGGAGGTTTTCCATAAGTTGCACTGCTTGCACCTTAAACAGCATCTGTCATTTACCTCTATGACCGCATAAAAAGGCGGAGTAAAAGCTCTGTTTCCAATCGTAAATAATCCAAACCCCTTTTCCAGTATATTGCTTATCCTAGGCATAAATCTGTCTCAAATCCCTTGTTTAAATAATTATCCCATCCAAAACCTATATTCAACTGCACCATAGAAAACTATAAATAAGCCCAAAAAAATCAAATCTTGATGAGAAGAATATTTGTAGGGGACCTCCAGATAAAAGAAGAAGAAAGGAATGCAGTTAATGAAGTCTTGGACTCCCAGAGAATTTCTGAACACAAAAAAGTAAAGGAATTTGAGGAAAAATTCGCAGAATATATAGGAACAAAATACTGTACCTCATTTAATTCAGGAACCTCTGCAATGATAGCAGGCCTTGAATCACTAAAATATCATCCAGATCTTAAGATAAAAGAAAAATCAAAAATAATCACAACTCCATTAACTTACATAGCAACAGTAAATTCTGTTATGAAAGCAAATTTTAATCCTGTTTTCGTTGATGTTCACAAAGAAACCTTTGACATAAAAGCAGATGAAATAAAAAAATTACTCGAAGAAGAAAAAAACCCAGAAGAATATTCCTTAATACTTCCTGTCCATCTAATGGGATATCCTGCAGACATGGACAAGATAAATAAAATAGCCAAAGAATTTAATCTCCATGTATTTGAAGACTCAGCACAGGCCCATGGAACCTTATACAATGGAAAAAAAACAGGCTCAATGTCCCTGATGTCAGATTTTTCATTTTACATTGCACATAATATCCAGGCAGGAGAATTTGGCGCATTAGTTACAAACGACAAGCAGATAAGTATTCTGACAAAAAAGATAAAGGCAAACGGTAGGCTTTGCTCCTGTGATGTATGTACAAGAGGAGAAGGAAAATGCCCTCACCAGAACAATAATTCAGACATAGATTATGACCCAAGGTTTATCCATGACATTATTGGTTATAATTTCAAGACAATGGAATTCCAGGCAGCTCTTGCCCTAACTCAATTAAAAAAAGCAGATTATATCTTCAAAAAAAGGCAGCAAAACGTGAAATACCTGAATGAAAACCTCAAGGAATTTGAGGAAAAAGGAATCTTAAAGCTTCCAAAGTTCTCAACAGACGTAAGCTATCTTGCCTACCCAATCGTAATCCAAGATCCATTTAAGATCTCAAGAAAAAACCTTAGGAAAAGATTGGAATTAAAAGGCGTGGAAACAAGGCCATTGTTTTACTCAATACCAACTCAGCAGCCAGCTTACAGTTTCCTAAAACAAAGATATTTAAACAAGCTGCCAAATGCAGATTATCTTGGGCTTAATGCATTTTATATAGGCTGCCACCAATATCTGGAAAAAGAGGACCTTGACTACGTAATTAAGATATTCAATGAAATACTAAAATGAAGACATCCCTTATATTTTTGACATTGAACGAAGTAAAATCTCTTGAAGAAATGTACAACCAGGTTCCTAACAAAGAAAGTTTCCATGAAATCCTTCTTGTAGATGGAGGCTCAAAAGACGGGACAATAGAGCTTGCTGAAAAACTTGGCATGAAAGTTGTAAGGCAGAAAGAATCAGGAAGAGGCCGTGGCTTTTATGAAGGAATGCTTGCAGCAGAAGGTGATATTTTAATTTATTTCAGCCCAGATGGCAATGAAGACCCAAGGGAGATTCCATTGATGATTAAAAAAATAGAAGATGGCTATGATATGGTTATTGCCTCAAGGTTTATGTCCCAGTCAGAAAGCAAGGACGTTACTTTCATAAGGAAGATAGGCAACAAGAGTTATTCTGTTCTGACAAATCTTGTATTCGGAACAAGGCTAAAGGACGCAGTCAACGGATTCAGGGCAATAAGAAAAGACATGATGCAAAAACTAGATGTCCAGTCAAAAAGATTTGACATAGAAATGGAGATGACAGTTAAAGTATTAAAATTAAAAGGAAAAATAACTGAAGTTCCAACAACAGAACCAGAAAGAATCGAAGGCCAGTCCAGACTAAGAACTTTCTATGATGGCTGGTTAATCTATAAAAGATTCTTGAAATCACTAAAATACAAAGAAAAATGAAATGTTTATTCCTAAACCCGCCAAACAAGGAAAAATTTGTAAAAGAAGGCAGATGCCAGCATGAAGCCAGCTATTTTTCTGCATTATATCCTCCAATAACTCTGGCAATATGCGCCCAGATAGCAAGGGATGAAGGTAATGAAGTAAAACTTTTAGATGCAATAGCAGAAGACATTACAATTGAAAATTTTCTTAAGACTCTTGAAGAATATGACTTTATTTTGGTAAATACAACAACTCCAACCTTCATAAACGACTCAAATATAATAAAAAAAATAAAGGAAAAATATCCTGGAACGTTCATAGCCATATACGGCTTCCATATAAACGCTCTGCCAGAAAAGTCTTTGGAAGAAAGCGGTGCAGATACAGTCTTGGTTGGAGAACCAGAAGCCCATCTGAAAGAAGTTCTAAAAACTAAAAAGAAAGGCCTGACACAATACAAGAATGTTGAAGACCTAAATAAACTTCCATTTCCAGCAAGAGACCTTATGCCTCTAAATAAATACGTATTGACAAACAACGGTCAAAAATTCACAACGATAGTTACAGGACGAGGCTGCCCATTCAACTGTACATTTTGCGTAGTCCCACAAAATTACGGAAGAAAAATAAGATTAAGAGACCCAAAGATTATAGTTGAAGAAATCAAGGAAGTAATAGATAAGTATAAAATTAAAAATTTCTGGTTTAACAACGACACTTTTACAATCAAAAAAGACCAGGTAATTGAGCTCTGCAATTTAATCCAGCAAAATAACCTAAAAATAAACTGGATGTGCAATTCAAGGGTTGATACTGTTGATTTAGAAACATTCAATGCAATGAAAAAAGCCGGCTGCTGGATTCTTTCTTTTGGTGTAGAATCAGGGAACGAAGAAATCCTGAAGAAT
>JAQTOC010000020.1 GCA_028713535.1 Candidatus Nanoarchaeia archaeon
CTGCAGTAATATCCTTGATTATTATCCCCTTGGTAATCTATCCTTACTTTGGAGAAACCAACGATGTTATTTTAAAAGAAGACCTTAAAAGCATAAAACAGGATTTCAATCCTGGAAAAGCGCTTGCAGGGGAAAATCTTGCCATGACCTTGGCAGGTTTGCAGTTTAATGACTCAATTTACATTGTCTGGCCAGAAGAGCTGAAAGAAGAAGTCCTAAACACATATAGTTTTGAAATAAAGCCAAAATCAAATACATTAAAATATCTTACATTCAGCTCAGATCTGAGGTTAAATAATCCAGAAAAAGATAAAAATCTTTTATTATTGGAAAGAAAGGGTCACGCCTCTTCACAATACAAAGAAGTTAAGTGTTACAGGGAGCTATGTGTATATGAGCAAGGTTAGTCATATAAAAATAAAGGAAAATGTGTTTAACGAAGTAGCCAAGGCTATGAAATTGGCAGATTATGAAAATTTTCTGAAAGGAGAATCCATTTTCATCAAGGTTAACGCTCTTTCAAATAATGTGGTTCCTGGCCAAAACACATCTCCATACGTTCTGGAAGGGGTTCTTAAAGTTTTAAGGTCAAAGTTCAAAAACATATTCATTGGCGATGCAAATGTAGCAACAGTAAAACAGGTCGAAAAAGCAGGAACATTGTGGGGGTATAAGTCTCTTGCAAAAAAGTACAATGCAACATGGATAAATCTTTCAAAACAGGAAAAAACAAGGATTGAAGTAAACGGAAAAATCTTCAAGCATTTGTACATACCAAAAATACTCACTCTGGTTGACTGTAAAATAACCCTGCCTGTCTTAAAGATGCACAATGTAACCGTATTAACCGCTGCATTAAAAAATCAGTGGGGCTGCATTCCAGAATTCAGGCATAATTTTCATATGGTTGCCAACGAAGCAATCCCTGAAATAAACAAGGCATTGAAATTTGATTTTGCTGTTCTTGATGCAACAATTTGCTTAGAAGACAACGGCCCAAGAACTGGAAAGCCAATCATAAGAAATTCTGTTTTTGCTTCCAATGACTTGGTTGCTCTGGACACAGTCGCAGCAGCATTTTCAGGAATCGAAGCTGAAAAAGTCAAATACCTGAAAGTCGCAGAAGAGCTTGGAGTTGGAACAACAAAATACAACCTCGTTGGAGATCAACTAGATGTAAAAAAGCTAAAGCCAGCAATAGCAGGCGAGCATCCAATCGTAAGATGGGAGTTATTCTTCAGGAAGATTCCAGTTATAAACACAATAATATTCAAAACTCCCTTGTTTAACATTCCCGCATTCATAGCCTCAAGATACAACTCAGTGATATGGTACAATCTTAAAGGAAAAAAATACGCAAGAGAGGTTATAAAACAAAATCCATTGTACAATGCAGAATTCAAAAACCTAATAAAATGAAAATAATAATTTTAGGGGCAGGCCTGTCAGGATTATCCGCAGCAATAGAATTGTCAAAAGAAAATGAAATACTTGTCCTTGAAAAAAATAATTATATTGGAGGACTTGCTGCTTCATTTGAATATAAAAATTACAAGATTCCATTGTATTATCACCATGTTTTTAGCCACGATTCTGTGACTCTTTCCTTTCTTAGGAGATTTAACAATGCAGACATGACCTGGAAAAAAATAAAGATGGCAATTCTGGTTAACGATAAACTCTACAATTTCACAAATCCTCTGGCACTACTAAGATTTAATTACCTAAATCTAAAAGAAAAAATAAGGTATGGTTTGTTCGGCCTTTATGTTTTTACAGTGATGAACCCAGAAAAGATCCCAGACAGCTTGGACGCAGAAAAATGGTTGAAAAAGTATGCTGGAAAGGGTGTAACTAAAAAATTATTTTATGAATTGTATGCAAAAAACAAGTTTAATATCCCTCTTTCGGAAATCTCAGCAAAGCAGTTTGCTTACAGACTAAAAGCAAAAGAAGCATTGGGTATTTTTGGTTATCCTAAAAATGGTTTAGATTTATTAATAGAAAACATGAAAAAACAAATAGAAGAAAATAAATCCAAGGTATTAACAAACCAGAAAGTCCAGGAAATAAATTTAACCAAAAAAGAAGTTAAGGTTAATAATAAAAAAATAAAATATGATATTTTAATCAACACAATTCCAATCCCAGAATTCCTAAAAATATCCAAAGGCCTTCCAAAAACGTATGAAGAAAAACTATCAAGAATAAGATATTGTCCAGCGATTTCCATAGTTATTGGAACAGATAAATTCTTGTCAGATCATTATTGGCTAAATGTCCTGAAAGAGCCAAAACTGCAGATGATAATGCAGCATTCTTGGTTATATGATGCCTACCCCGAAAAAATAACCTGGTTATTAAGATACGGCGGTTCTGAAGAGGATTTAAATCTCAGCGACGATAAAATCTTCAAGGAATATTTTCTTTCATTAAAAAAATACTTTCCAAATATAAGGATAAACTGGTACAAAATTTTCAGGGAAAAATACGCAGAGCCAGTTTATGATAAGAATTATTCTTTATACAAACCAGACTACAAAACACCAATACCTTCTTTGTATCATGCAGGCATTCAAATTACCTATCCTTTAATAAGAAATATGAACTCCGCTCTGATTTCTGGATTAGAAGTTGCTAAACTGATCAAGGAAACCTAGAATTAATCTTTGCATAAATTCTTGTCATAGTCAACAAAACCAGATTTCCCTTTTTAATCATAAATACTTTTCCATTCTTAAGATTTCTAAGAAATTCTTTTGGGTTGTCCCTGTCAAATTCATCAATTTCAGCATAAGACCTTCCAATCTCAATAGGCCAGTGAGCATCGCTTCCTGCACCTCTAACTGCATTCATCTTTTCAGCATAATCCATTGCATTCCTCATGTCAACTTTTCTTAAAACTCTGGAATTATAAACCTCAACAATATCAACTTTATTTTTCAAGTCAAACTCCCCCCTCCCAAAAAAAGCACTTTTCCTAAATTTGTCATAAGGATGGGGAAAATAAACTAAACCTCCTTGTTCCTTTATTTTATCTATTGCTTCAAATATATCTAACCCTTCCCTGATCTCTTCATTAACAAATAAACCAGTAATATCTCCTATCCCCTCATCATGCAAGGCTTTAATCTCCTCTCCAATAACGCAATCCTTATACTTTTCTCTATAAGCTAAAGCCCCCTTGATGGTATTATGGTCTGTTATAAAAGGAAAAATATTTTTCTTTAAACAAATCTTTCTTAGAATATCTAGTGAAATAGGTCCTTCCTTGCTTGCATTTGTATGGATATGCATGTCAACTTTCATATTCCCTAAACTTTTCCCCCCACGAAGTTTTCATGAATTTATTTATTCTTTTCTTCCCAATTGTATTATACCATAACTTATCATGGTAAAATGCGCTTAAAAAAACAGGTATATTAAACAAGCCAGTATGAAACAGCATTGGTTCTACAAATCTAAAAGCTCCTTTTCTAAATATCTGATCCCAAAAAATAACAGGACTTTTTCCAGTGCTGAAATGCAAATTGATTTTTTTAATATCAACCCCATCAATGTCTAAGCTGTCAACATCTCCGTTTCCAAGTCCATAATCATGGGCCATCTTGATAAATTTAATCTTCATTGGGTCAAAACCCATCAGTTTGGCAGCAACAGCATCAATAGCAACCTGATCCTGAGAGGCCAGAATTAAGTTGCTTTCAACAGGAATCATTGTTCTTGGTCCATTTCCATTACCAGCAACAGTTCCATCCATTACAGCCAGCATCTTAGGATGGATTTTTTTCTGTACCTTCAACAAATCTACCAGAACTTCATGTATCATTTTATGGCTGTGGTGTCTTCTCTCAGTTATCAAGCCTCCAAAAGCATTTTTCATGGCTCCAGTCATTGTTGTATGTCCATGTGTCTTTAATGTAGGCAGATGAACAATAGGTTTGTTATAAAAAATCTCAGGGATTTTTAATCCATCAGGAAAAATATGAGGAATAGCATCAAAATCAAAGTCTCCCTTTAATTTAACCCATTTTGTTTCAGTAAGGGGGTTATATTCTAGATTATATTTCTTCAGGATAGGCAGCCATTTATTTCCCCTTGCTCCTTTCCATACATCAGTCACAACAGTCCTGTTTTCAACAGGAATTATATTCTCTAAACCATATTTTTTAAAACTCTTAACCACTCCTTCCAACTGCCATGGTTCTGTAGAGCAACCAGGGTAGTATAAACTCCAAGACAGGTTTAACTTAAACAAAATCTCGTCTTTTTTGTTAAATATCTTATTAATCCCCACTCTTGTTATTAATTCTTCATAGTCATTTAAAACAGTTTCAGGCCTTGTTTTGAGAACTACCACCTTGGACATATAAAAACTCCTTCCTAATAATCTTTATAAAGATTTTCGTGATTAAAAAGCCTATGAATTACATCCTAAACCTGCTGAGAGTAAGGCAATACTACAAGAACCTGTTAGTTTTTCTTCCTTTAATATTTGTAGGTTCATTTTTTAATCTAAATATCTTAATTAAGGTTATAATTGGTTTCATAGCTTTATGCTTTATATCTTCTTCAAACTATATATTAAATGATATAAAAGATATAGAAAAAGACAGGCAGCATCCAGAAAAAAGATTAAGAGCCCTTGCCTCAGGCAAAGTTTCAATCAAATTATCCGTTATATTGGCAGTAATCCTCTTTGTTTCCTCAATAATAATCTCCTCATTGCTTTCCATACACTTTCTTTATTCAATATTAGCTTTGTTTGTTTTAACCCAGGCTTATAGTTTCTGCCTGAAAAACCATCCTTTCATTGACATATTGATAATCTCAGTAAACTTTGTAATAAGGGCAGTTTCAGGTGCATTCATAATAGAATCAACTTTATCGCCATGGCTAGTTTCCTGTACGTTTTTCCTTGCTCTGTTTATTGTTGTCGGAAAAAGAGAAGCAGATTCTTTATTGCTAAAAGAAAATTCATTAAACCACAAACCCGTCTTAAAATATTACACAAAAGAAACAAATTCTGCGTTAATGATTATCTCAACAACATTGATAATAACAGCCT
This sequence comes from Candidatus Nanoarchaeia archaeon, assembly GCA_028713535.1. Lineage (GTDB taxonomy): Archaea > Nanobdellota > Nanobdellia > SCGC-AAA011-G17 > JACPNG01 > JAQTMY01. The sequence continues at coordinate 5,069 of JAQTOC010000020.1, forward strand.
ACAGCCTTTACAGTTTCTTAAGCCAGTACCCTCATCTGATTTATACCCTTCCTTTTGCCTTATACGTGATTTTCAGGTATTTTTACCTTGTTGAGCAGGGATCAATCATTGCAAGGCATCCAGAAAAATTATTTAAGGATAAGCCAATAACCTTAGGATTAATAATCTGGGTTGTTTCAGTATTTATCGTAATTTACTAAAATGAAAATATTATTTATAACTCATGGAGACACGCATTATAAAAATGTAAATGCTATGTCTGGAATAGCTGACGAACTTGAAATTCTTGGATTTGAAAAATACAAGGAAGAAATAGTAAAATCAATAAACAACCCGCCTAAAGACAATATAAAAATTAGTTATGAAAAAAGTCTTATAAGGTTTATACTAAAACCAAGAAAAATTAAGGCAGACTTGGTAATTGCTCATTGCCCAATCTCAGGCTTGTCTGCAGTCTTATCAAAAAAGCCTTTTGTTTTCTTAATGTGCCAGGATTTTTATGAATACTACGAACTTTTCCCAAGGCCATTTCTTGAAAAAAAAATAAAACTGTTTTTAATTGACTTCATGACAAAACTTGCTTGCAAAAAAGCAAAAAAAGTAATTTGTTTGTCCACTTATATTGAAAAAAAAGCAAAAGAGTATGGAGCTAAAAAAACCCACATAATTCCTTTATTTGGTGTTGACATGGCTTTAGTCTCGCCAAAGAACAACAACCCAAATCTAAAGAAAGAGCTTGGCATTAAAAACCAAAAAGTCCTGGTTACAAACGCCAGACTCTCACCAGAAAAAGGCCTGCAATATTTGATAAGAGCAGTTAAAATCCTTGAAAAAGAAAATATAATCCTGCTTATAATTGGAAGAAGTTGGGAAGACGAGGAAAAAAGATTAAAAGACCTTGTTAAAAGACTAGGCTTAGAAAATAAAATAAAATTTCTTGGAACATTCCCATTTAAGGAAATTCCTCATTTTTACAATATCTCAGACGTCTGTTTGTTAGTAAGCCTTAAAGAAGGACTTGGATTTACAGCAGCAGAACCCTTAGCTTGTTTAAAGCCAATAATAGGATCAAACACAGGAGGAATCCCAGATATAGTAATACATAACAAAACCGGATTGTTGGTAGAACCAGGAAATTCCCAGCAGATAGCAGATGCTATAATTCTTTTATTAAAAGATAAAAAACTAAGGGATAAGCTTGTCAAACAAGGATACAACCATATTAAAGAAAAATTTGAAGAAAAAAAGGTTGTAGATGCCTTCAGGGAAGCAATACTAAAATGAACCTCAAAAACCTAAGAAAGGATCCAAAATCTTTGTTCTATTTATTTCTTGAAGCATATTCAGTAAGATTCAAGCCAAAAAAAGTCCCTATGCTTCCAACAATTCTCCAGATAGAGCCAACAATAAACTGTAACTTAAGATGCAAGATGTGTGACCAGCCAATCTGGAACAGAAAAGCAAGAGACATGGAATTTGAAAACTTTAAAAAAATCCTTGATCAGTTCCCAAACGCAAGAAAGCTTAACCTCCAGGGCATGGGGGAACCTTTGCTTAACAAGGATATCTTCAAGATGATAAGATACTCAAGATCAAAGAAAATATTCACATGGATAATAACAAATGGCATGCTTCTAAATGAAAATAACATAGAAAATCTCCTTAATTCAAAGCCCAATCAAATATTCATTTCTTTAGATGCAGCAGACAAAAAAGTATACGAATCAATAAGAACCGGTTCAAGTTATGAAAAAGTAATTGAAAACATAAAAAACCTTGCAGAAAGAGCAGAACATACCCAGATAATCATAAATTCAACATTAACCACAGATAATTTTAACCAGATTCCTAAACTGCTTGAGCTTCTTCAAACTTTAAATATTAAAAAAATAAACATACAGGGCATTCACACTTGGGGCAAGAAACAATGGGATTATATGAAAGAAAAAACTCTAAAAAGTAAATACAGTGAAATCAAAAAAGAGCTTGAAGATTATAAACAAAAGGCAAAATCCCTTAACATAGACCTTTCCTACTCCATGATAGAGCCCACAAAAAATAACTGCAACTGGCTTTGGAATTCCTGCTATATTACTGTTGACGGATTTATTACTCCTTGCTGTATCCACGGATCAGACCCAAGAAAGTTCAGTTTTGGAAATCTTTTAAAAACCAACATAAAAAAAATATGGAACAATAAAGCTTACCAGTCACTAAGAACCCATTTAAAGTCTGAAAATCCTCCAGCATTTTGTATAGGTTGCCCTGAACTTAAGAATTCTTGTTAAAAAAATAAAAAAGAAAAGGGGTTTAACCCTTTACTACAGTCATGTCTGTTAGAGTTGTACCTTTAACAGTAACAGAAGTTCCAGCCAATGCATAGTCTTTGTAGTTGCTCAATACTTTAGCAGCTCTTCTAGTGTCCATTGCATTGTATCCAGCAACAACCATTGCAACTTTGTCGCCGTTGGCAACTAATTTAATAACTGCCTCACCTGCTGAGTAAGTTGCTCTGAAGTCGTCAGCTGATCCAATAAACTGTTCTGCTATTGCGTTAATAGCTGGACCACCAACAACTATCAAGTTGTAGTTTGCTGGGTTTGTAACCTCTGTGTCCAACATGCTTTTTACATCAACTTTAGTAATTGCACAATTACTGCTTGATGTGGATGTTGTTGCAGCAGTTCCCTTTATGACAACGTTTGCAAAGACCTCGTCTCCTGGAATCTCCATTACAACTTCGTCACTTGCACCGTGGCTCTTCTGGTCTCTCAAAATGGTTCCGTACTGTGTTCTCTGGTCTTCATCTTTTGTACCAACATTTGTCAAAAGAGCTTTTCCACCAGAACTCCATACAACCTCTCCAGCTTCTTCTGAGGACAAAGTATCTCCAAGTGCTTTGATTACGTCAGCAGTTGCACTGAAGTTCATTGATATGTTCTCGTAGCTAGATAAGTAAGTTGCATCATAGAACCTTACTTCTGGAGTTACTCCGTTTGTACCTGCTGTGACATACAATGTTGCATCTGATCCTTTTGTGTTGTCAGACTCAATGTAACCAAACTCTACTGCAGCACTATCATCTGAGTTTACATAACCTGCATACTGTACTTTGTTGTCAGTGTCTTCATAATAAACAGATAATTTATCTGTGTCTGAAGCACCGGTTACAGCATATAAGTCAGTTAACCAGATCTTGTCTGTCTTTTTGTCTGATGTAATGTTACCAGAGTTGTCCAATCCACTGTCATCAACAACCAAAGTTTCATCCTTGTTTGTATGTATGTAGATTGCTTTAGCAGCAGTCAATGCTGTACAGCCTCCACATGACTTACTAAGATCAGCCGAGGTATCAAACTCAAAGGTTAAAGTGAGATAATCATCATCTTTAACAGTCAAGCTGTCTAGGCAGATAGCTACATAGTTGTTTGGTAAATCCAAACACTCTCCAACACCAATTGGGTTGTCAGAGTCATCATTCCAGACAAAGTCGTTTTCAATACCTAACTTTGGTCCATATGAAGTCGATGCAGTACTTGTTGGTACGTCAGCTGCTCCTGCAAGAAGACTTGAAGCTGCATTGTCATTTAAGTTATCAATATCCCATACCCAGTTAGGGTCGTCTTCGTCTTCACCTACATAAGGATCTCCATCCTGGTAGGTTTCCTGTGATTCCTTACCAATAACCAATGTTGCAGATCTTTGGTCTTTGTTGTCTTCATAGAATGTTTCATCGTTTGTTATTTCAATTCCGTTTACAGTTTCAGTTCCTGCAGCAGGAATTGTCTCTGAAACACCATCTACATCAACAACAATTGCTCCACCTGAACCTACGTTTGCAAGTGTAACTTTCTTTCCACTTACCTCAACAGAGTCTGCAACGCCCATGAAGTATTCGGTTCCAACGTATGCTGTAAATTTATTGGAGGATGAATCCACGTTTGTAATTTTTAGGGTTTTACCCAAGAATTTAATTTCCAATGGTAATGCAGCAGTGGATTTGTTTGGCTGAATTGTTTGGTCAAACAAATAGAAGTACTTAATTGCATCTCCCATAACTTCCATAGCAACGTCAGTCTCGTAGTCATCATCAGCGCTGGTTAAACTTGTTTCGATTGTAGAGTTTCCATCAGCAAATGCCAAGACTTCATGTACATCATAGTCAGCACTTTGGAAAGTGATGGTTGTATCTAAAAATGTGTTTATATCGTCATCTTCTAATTCTGTATCAAAGGTATAACTGTTTGCATCTGCAACTGCAGATCCAAGTGGAATCTCTTCTGTTACTCCACCAGATACAGTTACTGAACCGCCTGATCCAGAACAGGTCTTGCTTTCAAACTGAAGGCCGTTACTTATGTCTACTGCCCCCAATGTATCTGAAGCATCTGCACTGGCACCTACTACCAATACGTTAGAGCTGTCATATTTTCCACTTACTATAAATGGGCTTGGGTATTCTCCTAAATCCAAAGCAGCTGCGGCACCCACAGTTGCACCAAGCATAACAGCACCAGCACCAAGTGCAGCAACCTTTTTAATAGCGCTCTTAGCTTTCAATGCAAAGTTTTGCATGTATTAACACCTCCGTATTTGTGTTAGTCGTGTTATGTGATGAATCCCTCTTTTTAGGATTCGTTATTACCAACAGTCGCATATTACTAACTACACCCAGACAAGAGGCATAGCCATCTTACAACCATTGGTATAACTACATCCCCAAAAATGTTTTATAAACATTTATATACTCTAGAATATAATTTATAGCTAAAACCCAAGAATTCAGCCACTACAGGGCCTGTACTCAACACCAACCCTGGTTTCACCCAGAATTTCTGTAACTACTACTTGTTAACTAATTACTGCACAAAACAACTGTTATTTTTGCCCGATTTTGGCTCAAACTGCCAACCGAGTACTCTTCTGCAATGGTATTTGAACCAGTGCAGTTCCCGATTTTAACAAAATCAGCCTCACCCTTAATTATGGTAAACACATATCTGCTGCCAAAAAACTCATCCAGGGCAGGTTTTGCAGCTTCTGTAATAAATTCTTTGCATTTCTTATCTCCGCAAGGAGCTGGCTCATCCAAATTGCATCCAGCAATTATGTCTTCGATAGTATCCTCAGATTCCTTGCAAGGTGTATATTTTAGTAAAGAAACAATAAACTTTGAAGCCTGTGCACTTTCCCTTCCTTCAGTATTTGTAGTCTTCTTTGCTGAAAAAACAAGGAAAATGCCCCCTATTATCACAAAAATAATAACTATTACAACCAGTCCAACAATCTCTGTCTGTCCCTTCTTATTCATAAGATTCCACCACCAGTTTTCCAATTAAGTATTTTTCCTTAACAGGGAAGTAAACAACAACCGGGATTCCAACAACGCTCTTGCTTTCGAAGTTTGGTTTTGGATTGCTGTAGATGGTAAATTCGTCACAGTTCCCAGGATAGTTTCCATAATCTAAAGTATAAGCCTTCAAGCAGTCTCCTGCTTTTGTTCCAAAAGGCGAGGCAATTATTTTGACTTTTAAAGTTCTGAACCCAAAAACATCATAGTAATCTTCTTTGTTTTTTAACTTGTTAAAAGAGATTATCTTTAATGAATCAATGCATGAACTTTCTTCCTTGTTTCTGAAGCTGCATTGTAATTCAGGCATCCTTGTAGCATAAGTCAATAAAACATTTGCTCTCTGATCAGTTAATTCCCCGGTTTTTTCCTCAATGCCTGATTTCTGAAACTTAAAGTAAAACACCGCAGCAAGGATTAAGATAATTAAAATAACTATGACTACCATAATCGTTTCTATCATTCCAATGTCTCCTTTCTTAGAATACAGTCTCACAGTCTTCCTCCCTTAGTTTCTTGTTTGCATTGTCAAGTTTAGTTGCTCTGTCAAAAAATTCACTGCCTGTTTTTGCTTTCTGCAAGAATATGCTTCTCAAGTTAGAATAGTCGCATCCAGTTACTTTAGTTGAAAGCTCTCCAGCCTTACTATAATATACTCCACTTACAACGCTCATTGCACTTAAAGCCCTTTTATAGCTGCACCCATAGTTTGAGGAAAAAACAGCTCCATAAAGCAATGCCCTGCTAAAGAAAGCATACTCCTTTCCATTAGCAACAACAGAACCAAAACAATTGGTTTCATCCTTGCATTTATTTGTTTTTACTTCAACAACCTCCAACTTATCATTTTTTACATTCTTAATGTTGTTTGTTCCATCAACAAAAATAATCCTGACTTTGTTGTATTTTTCAGTTAAGCCATTGACATAATTTTCATCTATTTGCTTTTGGTAGTCCACGCTGAAAACATCAGGAATTGAATCCCTGTTAGAATTGCCCTGATTATCTCTTACTCTTTTCAGGCTCTTTGCCAGGTCTCCTCCAACCAAGACAAACATAGTTTCCTTGTCAGAAACATAAAAAAGGTTTGTTATCTTGTATGGATACTTCCAATCAACGCTCCATATGTAAAAGTCGCTGTTAAATTCTGCAGGAGAAAAAATAACCTTGCTCGTCTTTAGCCTTGTATCTCCAGCAATCAAGCTGTCGCAGCTAAAAGGGTCTAAGCTTAATTTATCCTTTGTATTAAAATTTGCAGGAGTAACAGACTCTCCTGAAATTGAAAAAGAGATAAGCATGTCCTCAAAGGTTCTGACCTCAGTAAACTCAGTTATTGTATCGCTTGTCTCAACCTGCTTGAATGCAAACCTCACAAAAAAAGATAAAATAATAACTCCAACAATGCCAATAAAAATATACTTGAATACAGGAGAAATCATACCTCTTCTACTCATCATAAGTATATAATAGCAAACAATTCATTATTAAATTTATCCATGCACCTTATATAATACTTGCCTGCCCCCTCAATAAGGCTTGCTTCCTGTATCTTGGTATCTTCGCCAGACATAACAGTTCCATCCCCAAAATTAAAATCATCGATAACATCATACTCACACTTAACTTCCTCATCAAATTCAACATGAAGTACAGCAGACGTTGTATAAATCTGTGTGAACCTTGGGTTGTCTGTATCAGCTGCAATTTCTATTTCTAAGGTTCCACTTGCTTTGTTTCCAGCTACGTCCTGGCACTTAATATAAAATTTATAGTCTCCATTGCTCAAATTTAATTCCTGGCTGTGCGTTGTTGAGTCTGTATTGCTGAACTTGATCATGTTTGCAATTGAAGTATCAGCATCCCCATAATAACAGCTTGCTTTTCCTTCTGCCCCGCCCTCTGTTTTAGCTTCTAATTTTATCTCTCCAGCATAGAACTTTCCTTCAGGTTTAAGTTCTGATATAGTTACTGAATCTGCTTTCCTTACATTAAACACAAAACTCTCAGAGTTGTAATTCCTTGACTTTGACCCAGGCTGGTCAGCACACCTTACATAAAATATTTTTGCTTGGTGTATGCTTTTCAATGTTGTCTTGCATTCATAAGTTCCATCAGCATAGACGCTCCTTGCCAGGCTTGACTGAACACATGAAAATTCATTTGTCATGCTCTCGTATTCTATGTCATTAGTTGACCATCTGCATGTGCTCTGCTCAGAAACAAACACAGTAAATGGCATGTCTTCCACATCTGAAGCAATGTATGCATTGTTAATCGGGCTTGATCCTCTTATGATTGGTGCTGTCAAGTCAGGCCCAGAACTTATTTTAAACCTGATATAATAATCTCTCTCATTTTTATTCCCTTTTGCATCCTTGCATCTTACATAAACCGTGTA
>JAQTOC010000021.1 GCA_028713535.1 Candidatus Nanoarchaeia archaeon
TCTTTCCCACTGACAAAAGGTCCACAGAATTGTTGAAACAACTAATAGATGTTGCGGTTAGGTTCATACACATCCATTCTAAGTTAACAGCATCATCAGCATCCCAGGTAGCGTTACTCAAGTTTGCAAACTCATTGGTAGCTACGACATAACCTGGAACAAAGTCTGGTGATCCTCCTTCCCTATCAACAAAATACAAGAATGTATAATTGCCTGTATCCCATGTAATGTTAAAATGACTTATATTGTCCCCTGTTCCATCATGAACAATTGTAACATTAATTGTCTCTTCTACCCCTCCTTTTGTAAGGTTATTCAAGTTATAAGCATCTCCTGTAGCAGTCATTGTCGTGCTAGAAGTACTTAGGTCAGCTCGAATAATCTGGGATCCAAAGAGAACTAAAATTGCGACTAAAACACTAAGAAGAATAAATCTTTCCCTCTTTTTCTCCATTTCATAACCTCCTTTTTGTGAATTCACTTTCTCTCAATAGTAGTATTGATTGTATAGTTATTAAAAATATAATAAAGAATATCTATATAAATGTTACAGTTTTTTTTATCTATTTCGGAGTGGTTACTCTCCTTCAAAAAAGACCATGGAATAAACATCAAACCCTTTGAGTTTTTCCCTTCCTTTTAAATCACTAAGTTCAATGATAAAAACAAATTCTGCTATGCTTGCGCTCCTTCTCTTGATTAATTCTGCTGCAGCTCTCGCAGTTCCTCCTGTGGCAAGCAAATCATCGACGATTAAAACATTGTCCTCAGGTTTTATTGCATCTATGTGCATCTCCAGTTTATCAGTTCCATATTCCAATGCATACTCGACAGAGTCAACAAACCAAGGTAGTTTCCCAGGTTTCCTCAATGGAACAAAACCAATCCCAAGCTTGTGGGCCAATGCCCCTCCGAGAATAAAGCCTCTGCTCTCGATGCCGGCAACAACGTTTATTTTCTTATCTTTGTATCTTTCATAAAGATGATCTAAGATGTAATTAAATGCCTCTTTGTCTTTTAACAAGGTTGTAATGTCCCTGAACATGATTCCTGGTTTTGGAAAATGCGGAATTGTTCTTATTTTTGATTTTAAATCTATTTTTTTATTAGCAAGTTTAGGGATAACATTAATCAATAAACGCTTCATTTTATCAGAATTCTCTCCAAAGATTTTTAGGATCATTTCCCAAGAAACAGATTCTTCATTTTCTTTCCAGCAATCATAATCAGTGCTCATGGCAACAGCAGCATATTTTATTCCTAACTCATTGGCTAAAATCACTTCAGGCGCAATAGACATATTAACAACATCAGCGCCCCAAGTCCTGAACATATTGCTCTCTGCTTTTGTTGAAAACCTTGGGCCTTCAATTGTAATGACAGTCCCCTTTTCATGGACTATTAATTTTAATTCCTTCGCAGATTCAATTAATTTTTCCCTTAATTCCTTGTCAAAAGGCTCAGCCATAGCTGTATGTTTTGGCTCATCATCAAAATTCTCAAAAAAACTTGTTTTTCTGTGCCTCGTAAAATCAATAAACTGGTCAAGAACAACAAAATGGCCTCTTCCAATTTCCTCTCTTAAAGATCCTACAGCTGTAGTAGCAATTATAGCATTGCATCCAGCCTTTTTTAAAGCATAAATGTTTGCCCTGTAATTAACCTGGGTAGGAGGTATACTATGTTTTCTCCCATGCCTTGCAAGTAAAACAACCTCAATTCCCTTTATTTTTCCCTCAATAAGCTTGTCAGATGGCTTGCCATAAGGGGTCTCAATGTCTATTTCTACTTTATCTTCAAGTATATCCGGATTATCCAGTCCAGAACCCCCTATGATTCCTACCTTTGTCATGCCTAATCAGGGTTACATATAAATTTAAATAAATTATCATACAAAAGAACACATAATGAACCTCAAAAAATGCATCCTAATAGCATCTGGAATCTTCCTGATAATCTTCCTAATCAAGAATATAATACTAATAAACTCCCTTGTAAGGTTCCCTTTATACCATCTTGGAGACCTCTCCAATCATATGTCAGAGCTGTTTTTCCTCACAAACTACGGCTATCACAGTTTAGTCCCTAATTGGTTTAACGGCTTTATTTTGCTTGAATCCTATGCCCCTTTGTTCTTTTTTATGTTATCTCCAGTTTACTTAATACTAAAAAGCTACACATCAACAATGGTTATAGGCCTTATTCTAATTTATGCTCTGGGTTTTGCTGCAGTTCTTTTCTTGTCCAAAACCCAAAAGCTCGGAAATACAATTCCATTATTCTTGTTAATCTTTGCAAATCCGTTGATGATAAACAACATTACAAACATAGGAAGGTTTCCAGAAACTATTGCCATTGTATTTATGATGTTTTTTATTGGATTGATACTTTACTACAAAAACAAGGAGATTGACATTAAATTTATGATTTTATTCATAATAATTTACTCATTAATAATATTAGCTCACCCCTATGTAACTCTGATAACTTCAATAATTATTATTCCATCATTCTTCTTGATAAAAAACTTAAAAGATAAAATAAAACTAATAGTTCTAGCAATAATCTCTTTATTAATAACTTCATTCTCATGGAAACCCTTCCTGAATATTCTCGGAAAGCCATTAAAAGAATTAAATCCTCTAACAGAATTGTTAAGCATCAAAAGCATAATCTCATTTAACACAATTATTCTTATTGCTTTTCTTGTAATATTTTTCATATACTGGAACAAGAACAAATCAAGAAAAGATCTTATTTTTTATTCAATCCCCACTATTATTTCAATACTCTTGCTCACAAGGATTGCAGTCATAATTCCATTGCTTAACAAAATCCCTCCAAATACATTTAACATATTCTACCTTGTAATTACATTGATACTCTTCTTTAAAATAAAAGAGTTCAAGATAAAAAACCTTGAGTTCAATAAGTACATAGGAATAATCTTGATATTAATTGCTTTAGTTTCAATTCCATTGGTTTATCTTCAGCATGAACAAAGCTATTCCAAAGATAATCCAGAATTAAACAAAGAAATAATACAGCTCTATCCTTTAATAGACGACAGGTTTATAATCCTGAGTAAGACTTTAGAGCATGATAATTTATTGGCATACGGAGTAATAAACTACAACTTGACAACTCCCTCTGGCTCGTATCATCCTGCAGCAAGAAAGGAAATTCTTGAGCAGGGATTAATAGAAGACACCCAGTATTTCAAAAAAGCATTTGATTTTAACTGCGAAAAAACAAAACAGCTGATGAATAAGTGGGACATAATTTATATTTTAAGCCACGGAGAGCATTGCACTTTCCTAAAAGAATGTAATTTCAAAGAGATCAAAACAATGAACGAGGCCTGCTTATACAAAAATGAAAGAAACAACTAAAAAACTATTAATCCTGTTTGGGATAACCGTCTTGTTAAAGATAATTCTGTCCATTTTCATAAAAAATCCTGTTGCATTCAGCGACGATTATTCTTACATGCAATTAGCAAGAAGCCTTTTCTACTCAAATAGTTTCACAGTTCTCGGCCAGATTGTAAATCAGTACACCCCATTGTATCCGCTTCTTGTTTCAGTAAGCTACGTCTTCAAGGACATGAATACTATTTTTCTTTCAATGAAAATAATAAACTCAATAATATCTTCGTTGATGATAATCCCGATTTATTTGCTGTCAAAAGAATTTCTTGAAGAAAAAAAAGCTTTTCTGATAACAGTTATTTCAATGATAATCCCAACAAACTTGTTATTTTCAAATTTAGTTATGTCAGAAAACCTGTACTATCCTTTGTTTTTCTTCTCAGTATATTTTATTTACAAGTCATTTACAAGTAAAACAGTCATATGGGACATTTTAACAGGAATTTCAGTCGGGCTTGCATACCTAACAAGGCCTGCTGCAGTCTCCCTAATATTAATAATCCTGATTCCATTCGTATATAAAACATTCAAAAAACATTTCTATGAAATAAAGAAAAAGATAATTGCAGCAATCTTCTTTTTAATAACCACCTTACCATGGTTCATAAGAAACATAAAACTTTTCGGGTTTAACTTAAGAGGTTTGTTTGGCGGGTATTCCAGAGAAATATTAGTTACAAGTTCAGGAGGCTATCTCCCCCAACTAATAACGTGGTTTGTAGTATATATTGGATATATATTCATCGCATCCGGAATCCTTTTTTTTATATCCGGCATAATCTTCACATTTAGTCCAAAGAGAAATAGCAAAGAAAAAATATTTGCAATAATACTTTTTAGTACCTTTATCTGTGTAACTATCCTAGCCTCAAATCACAACATTAACTCAGTAACTAATATCTTAACTAATCTAAGTTGGATAACCGGTCGACCCGTGGGGAGATACGTAGAAATGTTGATTCCTCTTTTCCTAATCGCTGGATTCCTAGGAAAAGAATATTATGAAAATACTAAAGAAAAAATAAAGCGGGGGTGGATTTTGTGGGGAATATTAATTACATTCTTCTTCATATTAATGCTACTGATAAGCTCACAGCTGACCTATTTTTCATTGTTCCCACCAAATAACATGTTACTAGCCTGGATTGGAGGGGTAACATATCTCTTAAATAATCTCTTACTAAGTATATGGGTTGTTCCTCTAATAATAACCATTGCCACGTTTATTTTATTAAGCAGGGGTTTTGAACTAAAAAACTTAATCTCTTATTTCATTGCATTCTTAATACTTTTAAACATAATCAACTATGGAGCATTAATCACAATGTCAAACTCCTGGGAGAATAACCCCCAGATAGGGCTAGGAAAATACCTGAACGACGATAAAATCTCAAACATATTGATAGATGAAACTACTTGTAATACAAAATTGACAAAAGAAACTAAAAACGAGGCTCTCTGTGAAAAAAATAACGGAGTGACAATAATAGGCTTGAAAACAAACGATAACTTGTTTATAGCAAATCCAGAAAATACAAGAGACTACGACTACTTAATCTCAACCAAGGAATACGGCTATCCAATCCTAAAAGAAACAAGCAAAATCTATATATACTCTTTAAAAGAGCAAAAATAACATGAAAGTAATAATCACCATCCCGGCATATAATGAGGAGCATACTCTTGGAAATATTCTTACAGAAATAAAGGAAGTCATGTCAAAAACAAAATATAACTACCAAATCCTTGTTCTTAATGACGGAAGCTCTGATAAGACTATAGACATAGCTAAAAAACATAATGTAATATTAATCTCCAATCCAAGGAACTTAGGTTTGGCAGAGACATTCAAAAGCGAAATGAAAGCATGTTTGAATCTAAAAGCAGATATTATTATCCATACAGATGCAGACGGCCAGTATCCTTCTGAATACATCCCTTTAATGATCAAAAAGATAGAAGAAGGTTATGACCTTGTGTTAGGAAGCAGGTTTGGAAAAGGAAAGTATTCAGAATCATTTACCAAAAAACTTGGAAACCTTGCATTTGCAAGAGTCTTTTCAGGTTTGCTTAAAACAAAAATAACAGACACCACAACTGGCTTCAGGGCATTTACAAAAGAAGTAGCTGGACTGCCTCTTATTAACACATTTACCTATACTCAAGAGCAATTAATAAGAGCCGGAAAGAAGAGGATGAAGATTACAGAAATCTCAATCCAAACAAGAAAAACAAGAAAAAGTAGGTTGTTTAAAAATCCATTGGACTACGCTGTAAAAGCCTGGATAAACATATTCAGGATATACCGTGACTTTGAGCCATTGAAATTTTTCGGTGTTCTTGGTTTGATGTTCTTTTTAGTCGGATTTTTGATTGGATTGTATTTTATATACATGCACTTTACAATAGGGATACAGGGCCATCTTGGATTGTTATTTTTAATGTTATTATTGGTGTTCACAGGCATCCAGATAGTTTTATTTGGGTTCCTTGCTGACATGACAAAAAGATGAACAAAAAACTAAAAACAACCTTAAAGTTAATTGTTGGTTTAGCTATCTTCGCTTTTCTGATTTATCAGGTTGGGTTAAAGGAGATAGAAAATGCAATTATAAACCTAAAATTTATTTATCTTATTCCTGTGATAATCCTTTATTTCTTGTTTATGTTGATGGGATCATTGAAATACAATTGCTTAATCAGTCATTATAAAAAAATAAAATTCAAGACAACATTCAAATACTATCTTCACAGCTGGGCTCTTGGAATGGTTTCTCCAGCAAGGATTGGAGATTTTTCTCTTGCATATTTCCTAAAAAAAGAAGGATTTGAGATAGGAAAAGGGTTTGCAATCGTAATAACAGACAAAATAATAAGCTTCATTGTACTGGCCATATTCTCAATAATCGGGGCATTGATATTCTTAAGCTCAAAAGAAATTATAATTATAGCTCTAGTATTCATCGCATTAATCATTCTTGGCTTGATAACAATAAGTTCCAGAAAGATCAAGGATATTATAAAAAAATATTTGGACAGATTAAGTTTGTTCTTCCAGACGCTTAGGGATTTCGAGCATAACAAAAAAATAATCCTGAAAAATCTTTTTTACACAATCCTAAAGTCAGTATTCCAGGCAGGGATAATGTATCTTTTGTTTATCAGCTTCAATGCAGATATTTCCTTAATTGAAGTAATCCTAATAGACTCCTTGTCCATGATATTCACATGGATACCTGTTACTCTTAGTGGTCTTGGGATAAAGCAGTCTGTCGGACTTTTCCTTTATGCAAAACTGGGAATAGACAACGGGATAATTTTAGGCAATCAGATTATTGTTGTAATCATAAATTACCTGGTAGCTCTTTTAGTCTTTATTTACTATCTCTCAGAAAAGAAGAAATCTTCCCCTCAATAAATTGTTGGTCATTATCCGGCAATTTAATTATGTTTTTCCCTTTCATAACAAAATGATAATTCTTTTCTAATTTGGCAAAGAATTCTTCTTTGTATTCTGGTTTTCTTTCATACGCCTTTTCCCATCCAAAATTAAAGAAAAAAGTTAGAGGTTTAATCATCAAAAATCTGAATGTTATTATGTAGAGTTTAATAAAAAAATTGTTTGTGTTAAAATTAGCCAACCTATCATAAAAATATCTGTCCAGCAATAAAACCTTTTTCTTGCCAAACCAGTAAGGCATTGAATAAAAATAAAATACAATTAAGTCAAAAACATAAATAAAAATCCTTGGCAGGGTAAAATACCATTTTCCAAACTCTTTGTTCAATCCATTTTTTTCAGGCTCAGCCTTTTTTATTTTATTTATTAAAGAAAGATTGATTATATGTGCAACCTTGGTTTTATATCCTTTATCCCTGAGAAATTTTTCAGTTTTCTCTATGTGTGTTGTTTTTCCAGTTCCATGCATGCCTGAAAACGCAATTATCATAAAAATAACCAAAAACGCTAGTATTTATTCTTTTTCAAAAAACTTATAAAGACCCTGTCTAACCCATTCCCATGTTCAAGCTTTCTGAAGACATGGAAGGGGTAAAAAAAGAAGATATTAACGCAGTTCTATTAAGAAGAATCTCAAGAAAAATTGCAGTTTTTATAGCTAAAAAGCTAAAAAATACTCTTTGGATAACGCCTACAGGAATAACTTTTTTTGTAGCTTTACTCTACATTCTTTGTGCACTATCCTTATACTTTGCGACAACCTTAAGTTATATCGCAGCAGGAATATTATTTATCCTAGCTTATATTTTTGACCAGGTAGATGGTTCATTATCAAGAATAAGAGAGACTGCAACTGAAGCAGGAGGATTCCTAGATCACACCTTTGATAACCTCGGGGTTATACTATTATTTATCGGAGCAACACTCGGACTAATAAATACTTACGGAGAATTTTATCCGATATTCAACATCAATCTGCCAAGCATCTGGTTATTTTCTTTATTGGGAATTACAGCTTACTTGTTGCAGAGATTTATGTATGAATCATTCAGAAGATTATTTGCAGAAGGAGCATCAACAGAAATAGAAAAGGCAAAATCAAAAATAAACTTTATAAAAAACTTCTTTTACGATGGTCCTATGATAGTTTATGGTTTTGTGCTTGGTAGTATTCTAACAGCATTCATACCAAAGTTCTTCGCTTACGTCCTTATTTTCTTTGGAGTTTACGGCTGGTTATTTTGTTTGGTTTCATTCAGAGAATTCTACAAAAGAGGAAAAAGGATTGTTCAGAAAACACAGTAAAATAAGTGAGAATATAACATTTTTATATGAAACAGCATTGGTATTCTCTCAAGAACATAAACTAACTTAATCCATAAAGGATATCCATTCTTGATATAATCAACAGTTGATACTTTCCAGTCAACCTTGTCCCAGTCAATCTTTATTTTATGCAGTCTCATGTCTCTAAAACCAACTGTATCAGGCCATGGCGGGCAGTCAACAAAACCAACATCAATTTTATTCATCCCTTCATTCTTCATTAACTTTCTGGCATGCCAGTAATACATGAATTTCTTGTCTCCATGCGTCCAAGGAACTTTTTTTAGTTTATGCAATAATTTATGGATTGGCGCTCCAACATTGTATCCATTGACTCCGACAATCAAAACCTTGTTCTTAGAAATTCTTTTCATCTCTTTGATGATTTCTTCTTTATTTTCTTTAGTCAATAAACTTGCAAAATTCCAGACCAAATCATAGCTAGCATCCTTAATGTCTTTTAGTTCTTTGTCAAGAAAGTTAACTTTTAAGTTTAATTCATCCCAAAACCTTTTGGCTTTTTCAGACGCCCCAATCAAAGTAACATCGCATCCAGCAATTGCAAATCCAATAGAAGCTAGAGAAGGCATTGATTTTTCATTGTAAGCATAAACCTCCAAGACATTTTTTATTTTATATTTTTTAACTAGCCTTTCAGCTAATTTAATCAGAGCATACCTTTCATAATCCATTCCAAATCCTTCTTTCATTTATCACCAAACAGCTTAGAGTATAATTTCTGATTCATAAACCTCTTTAAAACAACGTTAGGCTTCTCAATGAAAAACTTTCCGTATTTTTTAATGAAAAATATCGGGTCTCTCTTGAAAATCCTTAAATGATACTTCATCCTTTCTCTCTCAACCAATTCAGTTAATTCCTTGGCGCTGAATTCAGGTGTGCTTATAACTCCCTCATGATAAAGTAAATTATCAAAGTCAAAGTCCTTTGACAGATAGCCTTTCTGAGAAACAATTTCATACAATTCGCTTCCAGGCAGAGGTGTAGCAATGGAAAAATCAGCGCCGTCAAATGGAACTTTTGCTGCAAACTTAAATGTTTCTTTTATGTTTTCTTTAGTCTCTCCAGGCAGTCCAACAACAAAGAAAGAATAAACTCTTATTCCCAAGCTTTTTGCTTTTCTAACCAAAGGCTCAACCAACTTTAAGTTTAATGGCTTTTTTATTATTTTATGCAAAACTTCTTGGTTTCCTGACTCAATTGCAAATATCAATGAATAGCATCCTGATTTTTTCATTAATTCAAGCATTTCCTCATCCAAGGCCCAAACTGCAGTCCCCTGCGGAGTCGCCCAGTCAACATTGAACTTCCTTTCAATCATTCCATTAAAAATATCCCTTGCCCTTTGCTTGTCTAATGTTAAATTATCATCAGTAAAATGAATTTCTTCTATGTTATATTCCTTGATTAAAAACTCTATCTCATCCAAAACAGATTTAGCAGATCTCATCCTGTAGCAGTTTCCCCAGAAGTTCGTAGTTGTGCAAAAAACACATCTTGCAGAGCATCCCCTTGAAGTTATTATCTGCGCTATTCTTTGTTTTTTAGTGTAAAGTTGCTGGGTTAAGTTTAACTTGATGTATTTCTCCATAGGCAATAAGTGTCTTGCTTGATATGGCAACTCGTCTAAATTCTGTATTAGCTTTGTTTTTGGGTTTACAATAACCTTTCCTTTCTCCTTGTATGCAAACCCGTCAATGTCATTTACATTTTGTTTT
>JAQTOC010000022.1 GCA_028713535.1 Candidatus Nanoarchaeia archaeon
TCCTGCTTTCCTTGACATCATCTAGATTGATGTCTCTTCTCTTAAGGTCAATTGATGCCCCAGAATAAACCACAAATGTTCTTTCCTGGTCCGGGGTTATAAATGTAATAGCATTTCCTGTTTTATCATTGTTGCTTCTGACCAAATCACTCTTTACATAAGATCCTGTTTTAATCCTGAAAAAATCTCCAAAAGTATCCATTCCAATCTTTCCAGCAATTACAGCTTTTCCCCCTAGCAACGAAACTCCCCATGCAGTATTTGCGCAGCTTCCTCCAGGATCCATCTTCATGTTATACCCTCTTATCTTGTCATAAACCTGTTGGAATTCATCTCTGCTGAGATATTTTGATGTTCCTTTTAAAAGATTAAGTTCTTTTAATTCTTCATCAGAAACTGCCACTATAAAATCAACCAATGCAGCACCCATCCCGAATACATCATATTTCATAACAAAGCATTAGATAAATGATTTAAAAAGCTTTGTAAAACAAAAAAACCTACAATTATTCACAATAAACTATTTAAAGGATTTAAACAAAAAGGCTTTGATGAAAATAAAAGAACTGCTCTCAAAAAAGAGGATTTTGTTCATCCTTTTATTCATTTTTCTTGTGTTTATCGGAAATAAAATAAATTTTTCAGAAGTGATCGGATCAAAAAACCAGTATTTTACTTTGTTCCAGTTCTTTGGTCCGATAGCCAGTTCCTTTCTTGGTTCTGTTTTTGGAATCATAGTTGTTTTGTCTGCAGAACTTCTTGATTTTCTTATAGTAGGCAAGGCCTTTACAATAATAAATCTCTTAAGATTAACACCTATGCTTTTTGCTGCATATTATTTTGGCACAAGAAAAAAAACAATAAGTATTTTTATTCCAACTTTGGCAATTCTTCTTTTCATACTTCATCCGATTGGAAAACAGGCATGGGTTTATTCGTTGTTCTGGTTGGTTCCAATTGCAATAAAACTGATTCCAAACAAAAGTTTGTTCCTAAAAAGTCTTGGAGCAACACTCACAGCTCATTGCATAGGCACAATTGCGTGGATATATACAGTTCCAATGACTGCAGATCAGTGGATAGCATTGATTCCAACTACTGCATATGAAAGGTTTTTGTTTGCACTTGGAATTTCAGCATCATATCTTGTGATAAACACAGTTCTTGATTTTGTGGTAGAAAAATTAAAAATAAAACTCCCAGTGAACACGTTATTAATAAATAAAAAATATTCTCTGCTTGGAAAAATCTCAAAAATAAACATCTAACTCTGCAGCCAGAACATCCAGGATTCAGATATAACCCAAGGATTTAAATAATTTAATGGAAGGCTTATTTAACAGTATT
Source organism: Candidatus Nanoarchaeia archaeon (assembly GCA_028713535.1). Classification (GTDB taxonomy): domain Archaea; phylum Nanobdellota; class Nanobdellia; order SCGC-AAA011-G17; family JACPNG01; genus JAQTMY01. The sequence continues at coordinate 1,348 of JAQTOC010000022.1, forward strand.
TCACGAAGTTTATTCTTCTTAATCCATTTCAGCTCAGTGAGATCATCGTCTGCATTTGGGTTTCCAGAGATATATTCTGCTCTATAGATTAGAAATATATAGTGGGTTAATTCATTATGCTTGTCTTTCTCATAATCCTCATCAAATCCTAATTCTCCAGTTATCTTAACCTTTATACCTGCTTCTTCTTCAATTTCTCGCACAATTGCTTCTTTGCACGATTCTCCCTCAATATCAACACCGCCCCCTATCAAATGCCATGTGTTAGGATAGGGCCCAATATTCTTCCGCTTTTTCCCAAATAGCAGATAATCTCCTTTCTCAATCACTGCACTCACAATAAGGCGGCTTTTCATGTGTTCATATTGAAATAGATTCTGTTTATTAAATTTCCGTAAGTATTTCACTAATTAGCACTCAAAGGATAAAAAGCTGCAAAACATTCGTTCGGCATGTTTATACATATACTCCTCGCCATAGGTGTAGGTATACTCCTTGGAACATTCACAGGCCTGACTCCAGGAATCCACATAAATTTAGTCTCAGTCATAATCCTGAGTATCTCTCCTTGGTTATTGCAGTTTGTCTCCCCAATCATACTTGTTTCCTTAATTATCTCAATGGCCATTGTTCATACATTCCTGGATAATGTTCCATCCATCTTTCTCGGAGCTCCAACAGAAGACACAGCACTATCAGTTTTACCAGGCCACAGGTTTTTGCTGAAAGGCAGGGGTTATGAAGCAGTAATGCTAATGGTTCTTGGATCTTTTTCTGGTTTGATTTTATCTGTAATCTTCACTCCAGCCCTGCTTGTTATATTTCCATGGGCTTATGAATTAATAAAAAGTTATACTGGTTATATTTTACTTGCAGCAATGTTCTTTCTCATAATAAGAGAAAAAAATAAAATAAACTCAATAATCTTATTTTTTCTTTCTGGAATACTTGGAGTATTAACATTAAACATAGGCATAGATAACGTATTATTCCCTCTGCTTTCTGGTTTGTTTGGATTATCCACTTTAATATTAAGCATAAAAGATAAAACAAAAATACCAAAACAAGAAATCACTTTTCCAAAAATAAACAAGAAAGAAGGGGCAAAGACAACAATAGTTTCATTCATTGTAGGCGCAATCTGCTCATTCATGCCAGGAATCGGACCAGCTCAGGGAGCTGTCCTTGGTTCTCAGTTTATCAAAAAAATATCTCAGCAGGGATTCCTCATTTTAGTCGGAGGCCTAAGCACAGTAAACATGGTTTTAAGTTTAATAACATTATACAAATTGGAGAAAGCAAGAAACGGGGCAGTGGCAGTCGCATTAGAAATAATCGAAACAGTGACCCAGAACCAGTTTCTGATTTTGATTGCTGTAACATTAATAGTCTCTTTTGCAGCTGTTTTCTTGTGCATAAAACTCTCAAAAATATTTTCAAACCTAATTTCAAAGGTGAATTATCAGAAGTTATGCATCTCAATAATTTTGTTTATAATCATTTTAACAATAATTCTCTCAGGAATAATGGGTTTGTTTGTATTAATTCTTGCAACCTTCATTGGAATAATTCCCTCGCTGACAAACACTCCAAAAAGCCATTTAATGGGCTGCCTTATCTTGCCTGTTCTTTTTTATTTCCTTTGAATTTAATAAAATTAAAAATTCTTTTTTTCTCTTTCAAAGAACTAAATGCCTCTTCAACATCTTCCTTTGCCCATCCAGCCATTCTTAAGTTTGTGTTTATGTGGGAGTCCTGCATGCCCTTGCCTCTTGCATTTTTAATATAATCTACAAGTTTGCTCAGATCTCGTTTTGATTTAACAGGCTCTTGTTTCTTAGTCATATTCTTCTTCTCCATTGGTTTTTTTATTTTTTTGAATTTAGTAAAATAAAGATAAGTTCCAATCCCCCCCAATAACAAAACTATAAGTATAAAAATTAACCAGCCAATCCCTCCTCCTTCATCTTCAACAATAGGCTCCTGTGTAAACTCCTGACTAACTTCTTCCTCATCTTCATCCTCTTTATATGCCTGGCTTTCACTAATCTCTTTGCCACATGTATTGTCTTCCTTGCAAGTTTTTCCTCCTGAACATCCACAATCATTACAATCAAATGTCAAGAATGAATTTACACACCTCATTGGCTTTGTTGATGAACATTCTCCGTTTTTAGTTCCATCCCTGCAATTATTACTGCTTGAAGAGCTTGAACTTGTTGTGTCACAATCATCATCCTGTTTATCCACATCTCCATCACAATCATTGTCCAGTTCATCAGAACAGCTGTCCTCATCTTCTTCATAATCATCTCCGTAATCACATTCTTCCCAAACAAGATCATCACCGCATTCTTGAACAGAGTCCTCACAAACCCCATCCTGTAATTCGCAATCCTGCTCGTCATCTTCTTCGCATTCACATCCTTCGTCTATTGTTCCATCACAGTCATTATCAAGTTCATCACAGGATGTTTCAGTGCTTTCATAATCATCAACATCAGAATAATCGCAGCTTTCCCAATTACCCCCATCGCATTCCTGTTCAAGTTCTTCACAGACTCCATATCCGCTATTGCATTCCTTAGTTTCTCCTGAAGTGCACGTAGCTGCAGTAGTTTTTAATGGAACGTTTTCATAGCAAGGACTGTCTTTGAAAGTATTAAACATACTGCAGGCCTGATACAACTTAGTTGAGTCTTCTGCTTTAGCCTCGGGGTCAAACATCAAAACACTTGACTTGCCATCATTAGATTCTTTGCTAGTTCCTCCCCCAACAGTGCTTATATAATATAACTTGCCTTCATACTCTATACCAATTCCGTTTCCAATTGGAAAGTCTGGTTGATTTATGGTTTTTTTAACATCAACCCATCTGCTTTCATTGAGCACATAGTATTCAACATTGGTTGTTCCTGCAGGTTTTGGAATAGTAGAACCACCAACAACATAAACCTTATTGTCCTTAACAACTACCCCAGGATTTAGACCATGCTCATAAATGCTATTCGACAGTTGCGTCCATGAGTTTGTTTCTGGGTCATACATCTGGAACATTTTTTGATTGGAAGCATAACTTCTTCCATCCGCATTAAAAACTCTCCCGCCAATTACATAAACATTTCCATCATAACTAAACACTCCCGGACTTTTTCTTGGATTAGAAGCAGATTTTAACTTAGCTCTCCCTCCATTAGATGAAAGAGTTTGAAGTTTTGGGGTGTAAGGTTTATTGCTGAAATATTCTATCTTCGAAGTATCAATAACAAACAAATCTGAATTCCATTTTACACTATTTCCCATGGCTCCGCTCGTCTTTAATTCATCATAAGTCGTAAAATCAAGTTCATTGCTTCCATATGCTGCATTAGAAATTCCTCCAAAAATATATATTTTGTTTCCAATAACTGTGCTGCCATGATACATTGTATTTTGTTGGCCATAACTTGCGCCTCTCCCGCAAGTTTCAGTTCTGCAATCAACTCCAATGGTTGCAACTCTTCCCCACCAATCTGTCTCAGGATTAAATGAATAAATAACTGATAAAGCATGGGCATTTACAGCAGGAAGTCCATATCCTGCAATTAGATATATCCAGTCTCCAACAGATTCAAAACTATTTCCTACAAGGGGTTTATTTTCTTCTGCATTTGCCCCTCCTCCAACTAAAGCAGGATCATACTGTAAGTACAGCCAGTTTGTATAATCTGGATTTGGAGCGATCCATCTCTTTTCAGGTTCATTATGCGTTTCCCATAATCCTGTAGTAAAATTATATTTTTCCATAACGCCTATAAGATTAAACATGGATTTAGGTTTAGGATTTGCATTCCATGCAACAAGCCAGCAGTATTTATCTATTCCCCACAACCTATTCCCTAAATTGGTTCTGCCAGCAATCGCATATAAATTTCCATCATTAATTGCCGCCCCTCCCTCTACGTGAGGAAACATTGAATCAGGAAGTCTGGTCCATACTCCTTGACAGTCTGTGCAAATCGTACTGCATTTTTTGTATTCATCCCATTTGCACTCAGCAACACAATCCTTTCCATCACAATCCTGGTCTAATCCATCTCCACAAACATCTTTTGCTCCTTTTTTTACCAAGGCATTTTTATCATTGCAATCCTCGCTTGAACAAACTCCATCCCCGTCTTCATCTGCACCCTTCCCAGCCATGGCGCATCTTCCGGGTATAAGAACCCATGAAGAATAAGCAGCCTCACTCTCCTTACAAGGTTCATAATTATTAAGATCATAAATCCCCTCGATTGAAATTGGAAATTCTGTGATAATGCTCTTTCCAGCGCAACCAAGATTTGCATCTTCTTTAAGTGCAAAACAGCTTTCATCTTCTTTGTCCATCTTTCCGTTATTGTCATTGTCAATTCCATCAGAGCATTGTGGTTTTTTAAACTCACTAATTCCATTCTCCTTAAACCATTCTTCCCAAGTTTTAGTAGACTTGGATTGTTTCCATTTAGCATAAGCACATTTGCAAGCAGCATCTTCTTTACCTGCCAAATCCCCACTACAACCCCCCAAATCACAAAAACCATCCCCATCATTGTCAATTCCATCATCACATGCTCCAGTCCCAACAATATTTTCTCCATTAGTAAAATCTTTATAACAACTGCAATCAGATGGCTGCTTTAATGGAGTTCCTGCATTCTTGTCATCAAAGCATAAACTCTGGTAGCCTGTGTCAGGAACATATTGTACAGCATACAAACATTTTCCGCTTAAAACTCCTGCAACATAATCGTTTCCCTGCAATATAAATTTAAAATTAAGTGGCTTATCCGCACAAGTTTGATCATTAAGCTGGCGCAATGCAGTGGGAATCCATTCCTTTCCAGATTTATCTGCAGTTATTTTTTTTGTGTATAACTTAATATCCTGACATCCATACCTAAAACGAGCTTTGTCATAACCCCCGTTATTTGCATTAACTTCCAGATAATACCCACCTGTATCCCTGAATAAAACTTTGCCATCAACTCCAGGAGAATCTAAAGAAATAACTGCTTTAAGTAAATCCAAACCTGAACTATCTTCATAAAAATAATTAAAAAGCACTGGAGCCTTGATTTTTCCCAACTTCCCTTGATCGTCTTTGGAAATATCAATTCTTTTGGAAAGACTTTTGAATAAGGTAAACAATTCTTCCTGAATCTTTACACAAGACTCATATTGGGATTCACAATCAGTCCCATCATTAGCTTTAATGCATTTATTCTTTGAAGTTTTGCACGAATCAAGATTTTCGCTAAAAGAAATTACATCTGAAATAGTAACCTCTTTTTCAAATTTATTGCAGATTAACAATGGAGTTTGAGCATATCCAAAAATAGCTCCTCCAAAATTAACAGAAGAATATTTTCCTAAAACTGAGCCTCCTGTTTTATAGGGATAAATTGCAAATTCGCATTTTCCATCGCTTGCAGATATATCCGCAATTTTATTCTTGTCTGTTTCTTTTATTGGGACAGTTATTCCCTCATCCCAGACTTCTTCAGAACCAGGAACTACTCCTCCACAAACATTATTCACACACGAAGAGCCTTGTGTGCAGCACGTTCCCCCGCAGCAAACTTCGCTGCAACAACCAGCGTTGATAGCGCATTTCTCTCCTGTATTCAAACAACTTCCTTGGGCAATAACACATGTTCCTTGCTCGCATTTTTCATCAGCCCCGCAAGGAGGGTCACATTCAAGGGTTAGAGCTTCTACAAAGAGTACACTCAACATTAATAAAAATCCAATGAGAATAATTAATTTATTTTTCATTTTAAATTGCATAATCAAATTCATATCCTCCTTCAAAAACATCGCATATCTTGCTCATTCCAATGGAATTGCAAAGCGTTGGCCCGCCCTGAACAACTACATCAACTCCTTTGCCACAGCTAATTATCTTTGCACTATTTGCTTGCCTTACCGCAGTTCTATACAATTTTAAAAAAGGAAAATCTGAAGAATGACTAAATTCGTTGTAAATAACCTGGTTATTCCCTTTAACTGCCTTGATTGGGAAGATTACATTCAATAAAGTACTATCCTCATAAAACCCAACACTGACAAATGGATCCTCATGCTGGATTTTATATCCAGCACTCTCAAACTGAGAGTAATAATCCAGACATTCAATGAAATTATCCTGGAAGTATAAATTAATCTCATCAATGATCTTAAGATCTGAAGGGATATTAACGCAGTAGTCTGCAACTTCCTTCCCATTGTAATTTATGAAGTTCTCAACATCCTTGTAACGCCCTCCTTGTTTTGCAATCAAAACCAATGAAGCCTCTCCAACTTCTTCAACGCAGTCCTGGGTGAATTCATAAATCTCTTCTCCTTCAGAAACAACAGCTTCATTAGTTTCTTCTTTGTTTATTTTTTTGCTTAAAATCAAGAATAAAACTATGACCACAATGACAACAATACCTATGATTACAAACAAAGTTACCTGACCTCTTTTATGCATGATGATTAAAACCAACTATAAATATATAAAATTAACTAAACCATTTTTTTAGTCCTTCTTGTTTTTCATCCTCTTTTCCAAAAACGCTCTCAATTCTTTTCTGTAATAATTCCAGAGTTTGCTGCAAATAAGGAGGCAGTTCATACTTCTTGGCTAAACCCAAGCTGGGCTCTAAATATTTAATTATTGAGCCTTCTGCAATTGTGAATATTATTCTTCCTCCGCAACTAACGCATTTCCCAATTAACGGAGGTCTCCTGTATTTTTCATTGCAGTCAACACATCTGAATTGCTGCATCGAGAATTTTCTGAGATTTCCTTTTATGTCCCTCAAGAAATGCCTTTCGATAACTAATCTTGCAACATCGCTCTCATCAACAGCTCTTATCTTTTCAGCAAGGTCCATCTGTCCGAGCACTTTATCCTGCATTGACGGGATTGTTTTGTATGCGCTACACAATGTTCCTTGGTTCATGTCAAAAGGATCATGCGTAAAACCCAACCCTTCATACTGCATCTCTGTGTTTAATGTTTTTCTGTAGGTTTCAACTGGAATATCCCATGCAGACTTATACTGCTCAGCAGCTTCATATAATTCCAATGGGTATTTCCAGACAATGTCCATGTTAAAGACCATGTCATCTACTTCAGTTGGAATTAGTTTAAAGTTCAGGACAAGAGGCGCATCCTGTTTTGAACCTCTGTGCCCTGGAAGATAAAGCTGTGAAAAGTTAAGTAACCCATCC
>JAQTOC010000023.1 GCA_028713535.1 Candidatus Nanoarchaeia archaeon
CAAATTCCCTCATGCTGTATTCAGATTCACCAAGAAAAACATAATCAATGTCTTCATTTTTTAAGACTCTTTCAGGCAAGTAGGTCGGATGCGGACCTCCAACAACCGTGATAATGTCCTTGCTAACTTCCTTGACTATTTTAAAAATATCATAAACATTTTTTCTTTGCGGAGAAAACGAAAAATTAACTCCTACTATTCCTGGTTTATACTCTTCAATTCTTTTCTTGATATCCTCTAAAGGCAATCCATAAGTTAAGTATTCTCCATCAACTTCCTTATGCTCATAGCCTTCTACAGTAGCATCTAGTATTTTAACATCAAACCCATCTTTTTCTAATACAGCAGCAATATATGCTATCCCCAATGGAGGCATGCACTTCACTATAGCGTTCTTTCCAAAAGAAGTTGTCCTTGGCGCTATAAGCATTATTTTAAGGTCTTTCTTACTTAGCATAGTTATTTTTTCTTACAGTAATCTTTATTAAGATTTCTTAACGCCCGCATATATGACCCCAGAGCCTATTAAAGGGAAAATCAAGACAAAAAAAATCACTCTCATCTCTTTGTATGGTCATTTGTTGAATATTGGCTCTAGGCAGATTTCTTCTTATTTAAAGGAACAAGGCCACAAAGTTAACCTGCTCTTTCTACCCTTAGATGATAGAAACCCAAAGAATTTCTCAAAAAGAACATTTAGCCCAGAGTTATTAAATGAAGTAAAAGAATTTTGCAAAGACTCAGATGTCATAGGCATTTCATTAATGTCAGGCCATCTAAAAGCAGCGATTCAGATCACTAATCTTTTGGATAATAAAAAAGTTGTTTGGGGAGGGATACATCCAACTGTCTGCCCAGAAGAATGCATGAAATACACGAATATTCTATGTATTGGTGAAGGGGAAGAGGCAATGCTTGATTTCATAAATAATCCTGAAAAAACAGACATTCCTAATTTTTGGTTTAAGAAAAATGGTAAAATTATTAAAAATGAAGTAAGATGTTTAAACGCTGACTTAGATAGGTTCCCTGATCCAGATTATGATTTAACTACCCATTATATTTCATCAAACAACAAAATTATTTCTTTAACAAAAGAAATTATGAAACAAATGGCCTGGATTGAAGCTGGTTTGATTAAGCATTATGTTTTAACATCAAGAGGGTGCCCTCACTCCTGCACCTTCTGCTCAAATTCATTGCTCCAGAATATTTACAAAAACAAAGGGCCATTCCTGAGAAAAAGAAGCATAGAACGAGTTATTGGAGAAATGGAATTCATAAAAAAAGAGTTTCCATACATCGGAAGCATGGGCATAATGGATGAAACATTCTTTCTAAGAACCGCTGATGAAATAAAACATTTTAGTGAGTTATATAAAGAAAAAATAGGCCTGCCTTTGCAGGTTGAATTCAGCCCAGGAACATTCTCAGAAGAAAAATTCAAGTATATGGTTGATGCAGGATTAAAAGGGATTCAGATGGGCGTCCAGACTATTTCTGACCGAGTAAACTATGAAGTATTTAAAAGATATCAAAAACGGGAAACAGTAGAGAATATAGTAAAAGTAATGGACAAATATAAAAATAAATTAGATTTCTGCCATTTCCATTTTATTACTCACAATCCATTTGAAACCAAGGAAGAATTCAAGGAAACAATTAGGTTTGCATTAAATTTGCCAAAAGGATTTTACATCGGAAGGTTTCCATTAAAATATTTTCCAGGGATTCAGCTTAGGGAATCAGCAAAAGAAAAAGGATTCCTAAACGAGATTAATACAGATACATTTGGCTGGCTGGACATAAGACAATTCAAAGATGCAGATTACTTAAACTATCTTTTTGTATTTTTAGCTTCCTTAAAGAATAGGAACATAATAAATCCCTATTCAAAAACAAAAGCCAAACCATTTATAGATTTTTTATTAACTCCGTTCTTTGTTAAGTTAGTTGATAGACCTTTTATTTTAAAACCAACTTACTTACTATTCTCAAAAATGCAAAAAACCCAGGACTTTTAACAGATATAGTCCATTACAGCAAGCTTTATTAATATTTCTTAATGCCTAACTGTATGTCCTTCGGCTATATCGAATTTATCCCAAAAACAATAGGTTATTGGGCTTCCAGGATTCATATTTCAAGAGTTCCCAAGCCATTGACATTAACGTATTCAGTGACTAATTTGTGCAATTCTAGGTGTAAAACTTGTAATTTATGGAAGCATTACCAGAATAACCCTGAAAAGCTAAAAGATGAGTTTAAGTTAGAAGAAATAGAAAAATCATTCAAAAGCATTGGTCACACTTATTTCTTTAACATCTCTGGTGGCGAACCTTTTTTGAGAAAAGACCTTCCTGAAATTGTTGAACTTGCCTGTAAGCATTTAACTCCAAGGATTATTCATACTCCAACAAATGCAATTACTCCTTCCTTAATTGAAAAACAAACAGAAAAAATAATGCAAATAATAAATAAATATAATCCAAAAATTCAGTTTACGATTAAGCCCTCTTTTGATGCTATAGGAGAAAAGCACGATGAGATAAGAGGGGTAAAAGGCAACTTTGAAAATGTTGTTGATACTGTTGCAAGACTAAAAAAACTAAAGGAAAAATACTCTAATTTGCATATTGGATTAGGAACAGTAATTTCAAAATGGAGCTATCCTCATTTGAAAGAAACAGCTGACTATGTTAAAAAATTAGACGTTGATTCTTATATCCATGAAATAGCTGAGCAAAGGTCAGAGTTATTTACTGAAAAGTCTGATATTGCTCCGTCAATAGAAGAATATGAAAAAGCAGTTGAATTTTTCAAAGATGTTGTTAACAAGGATTTAAAAGAAAAAAATAAATTAACAAGAAACACCCAAGCAATGAGATTGCTTTACTATGACTTAGCTGTCCAGACAATAAAAGAAAAAAGGCAAGTTATTCCTTGCTATGCTGGATGGACTAACGCCCATATTTCACCTTATGGAGATATCTGGCCTTGCTGTGTTTTAGGTTATTCAAAATCAATGGGAAATTTAAGAGACTTTAATTATGATTTTAAAAGATTATGGAACTCAAAGCAAGCTAATGAAGTAAGAAAATATATTCAGAATAAAAAATGCTCTTGCCCAATGGCAAATGTGACTTATTCAAACATCTTGGTTAATCCAAGAATGATGCTGAAAGTTTTTAGGAATATGTTGAAATAATATGTAAAAATTCGAAATATTTTTAAATTTTTAGCTGTTGCCCCCTCTTGTTTTTCATTAGGTTTATAAAGATTTAAAGTATATCCTCATTATGGATTTTCAAAAGTTACCAGAAGAAAAATTGTTTAAAATTTTCTTAGTAGTATACGGTATTATTTTTGGGGTTGGAATTATTGGGATAATTTTCATAGCAGCAACAACTATGTCTGAATTTTGGCTCAATTATTTTAGTCTAACTATCCTAATCTCTGTTCCTGTTCTGCTATTTCTTTTAACCCAGAGTATTAAAAAAAGGACAGAAAAGGAAAAAGAGGATGCAATAATTGAAGTTTTCAAAATTGAAATCTCCGAAAATGAAAAACAACTCAGAAATATGCTTAAAACCTACAAAAATTATGTTGGAGACAACGAAAACATTTATTATTTCAGGGATCTTACCACCATAATGTGTGAAAGAGTACTCAAGGATGTAAACCCCAAAACAACAAAATGTCACATCATAATAGAGAGATTACGATCAAGTTTAACTACACTAAATAATTATAATAGATATTTCACAGAAAGACCTCAACTTTATCCTTTTGATTTAACAATGCCAAAAGCAATCGTTAAACAAAGTCTTACTTTATCAGAAATTCTCAACAAGAAACTCACAATCCCTGATAAACCTCAATAGTCTTGTCAGCAACACTGTCCCAGCTGAATTTCTTGGCTAAAACCTTGCTGTCCCCAACCAATTTACCATAAAGTTTCTTGTCGGTTAAAACCTTAATCATGCTCTCAGCCAAAGCATTAGTATCACTTGCCTTGACCAGAACATTCTTATCCAAAACTAAATCACGTAAGCCACCAACATCAGTAACTATTATTGGCTTGAAAAAAGACAACGCAATATTACCCGGCCCGCTCTGCGCATCAAAATACTTGTAAGGCAAGACTAAAACATCCATCGCAGAAAAATAATTCTCTACAAAATCAGTAGGAACATACCTTAAGTCCAATATAACTTTGTCTTTTAGATTATACTTATCAATTAATTTTTGATATTTATCAAAATCCTCCCAGTTTTTCCCAGCAATTATTAACTTGCAATTCTTAATTTTTTTATTAACGCTGTTAAAAGCAATTATCAAGTCATCTATTCCCTTGTAGTCTTTTATGTTTCCAAAATTCAAGACAACTTTATCTTCCTTATTTAATCCAAGCCTTTTCCTAGCTTCCAACTTAGAAGGCATTTCCTTGATGTACATATCATGGATTCCCATAGGTATTTCAACTAGCTTAGAGTAAGGAATCCCATAAACTTTGTGCATGTTCTCCAGATTAACCTGAGAATGGACAAAAAACTTCTCACATAAAGAAAAAGCAAACTTAGTCAAGCCCTTTCCAATAGTCTTGCTCATTAATTTATCAATGAAATTAGATCCATGTGGCAGAACATTATGTACGCTTAAAACAATTTTTTTCTTTCTTAGTTTTAATATAACCATGATAAAAGTAAGTATTGGAGCCAAGGGCAAACTCCACCATTGTATTTGTACAATTTTAGTTTTAACCCTAAACCCAGCCTTAATCCAAGTCAAAGGATTATTATAATTGATTAAACGAACAAACTTAAAATTTTCATCTTCTTTAAGCTCATACCAATTCCCTTTTTCCTCAACCTCATCAGGATAAAGAAATTTAGGGTATAATTTATTAAAAGAGATAAAATTAACCTTTATTTTCTTCCTTAATGCCCCAGTTAAAGCAGTACAGTAATAAACATTTGACTTTAAAGGAGGCCATGTTCCTATATGGGTGACTTCCATAGAATTAAGACCTATTGCTAACATTTATAAATTTATTTACTCAAACAATCACAATGAAACCAGATAATCTAGAAAGAATTTCTGAAGGTGCATTAATAATTTTAGTTGGAACCGTAATCTCAAAGCTTCTTGGATATGTTTACAGGTTCATCGTAGCAAGGTCAGGATCAGAAGTTTATGGTCTAATTTCAACAGGATTGGCTGTCTTTGGCATACTTGGGGCAATAGCTCTGTTTGGTCTTGACGTTGCTGTAACAAGGTATGTTTCATATTACAGCGAAAAGGCAAACCATTCAAGAATCTCTGGAACAATAAAGTCTGCTTTAACAATCTCAACAATAACTTCAATAATCGCAGGAGTTTTGTTGTTTGTATTTTCAAATAAAATAGCTTTGTCAGTTTTCCACAACTCAGATGTTACAGTTATTCTCCAGGTATTTGCATTTGCAATTCCCTTGTCAGTTTTAAGAAATATTTTCCTTGCAGTAACTAGGGGCTTCAAAGTAATGAAATATGATGTCTATTCAAAAAGCCTTGCAGAAAACATCTCAAGGATAGTTTTCACAGTAATCGCTATTATATTAGGAACCCAGTTATTGGGAATCTCAGTAGCCTATGTACTTGGAATTTTAATAAGCTTGGTTCTTGCATTTTTCTTCTCAGAAAAATTATTTTCCTTAATTAAAAGCAAAGAAAGTATTCCAATGAAAAAAGAGCTGTTAACTTATTCTGTTCCATTGACAATCTCTACAATATTAATGCTCTTTGTTTTATGGATGGACACGATAATGATTGGGTTCTTCAGAACAATGTCTGAAGTAGGAATCTATAACGCAGTAATGCCCACATCCCAATTAATGCATATTTTCACAATGGCAGTCGTTGGTTTATTCCTACCTGTTTTATCATCCTTGTATTCAGCAGATAGCCTTGAAGAAATCTCCTCATTGTACAAAACAGTAATAAAATGGGTTGCAATGATAAACATAATTCCTTTGTTTATTTTCATATTTTTCCCATCGCAGGTTCTTTCAATTTTGTTCGGGGCAGAATACAGCATAGGAGGAACCTCTTTGTTAATACTTTCAATCGGATTCTTCATATACTCATTCTCATTGATTGCCTACCAGATACTGATAATCTTCAAAAAAACAAACTGGGTGATGTGGATATCATTAATAACAATGTTGATTAATTTCATACTAAACTATGTCTTAATACCAAAAATGGGGATAGACGGTGCAGCAATAGCAACCTCAGTTTCATTTGTAATACTTGCTTTGATAATGTTTGTATGCAGCCACAGATTAGTCCAGAAAAGTCCTCTTGATCCAAAATTGCTGAACATATTTGCATCAGCAGTGATTAGCTTCATAATATTTATGATAATCAAGAGCTTCATATTTATAGAAAACAAAATAATTTACATTGCAGTATTAACTCTAATGTTCATAATAATTTACCTTATACTTCTTCTCGTAACAAGGTCTTTTGACAGGGAAGACGTAAGGGCAATAAGGCATCTCCAGACAAAACTAAGGTTTAATTTTTCTTTCATTAATAATATTCTGAGAAGGTTTATTTAATGTCAATAACAGCAACCAAAAAACAGGAATTCTCAAAATCAGCGTTTAACTTGACCAAAGAATCTAAATGAAAATAATAAAATACTCTTCCAACAACTTTCTTTAAAAAAGAATTTCTCTGCAAAACCGAATCCCTTGCAACGGGTATTATTCTTAAATCCTTAAACTTAACATTTCTTTTAATCATAGCTTCCAGTCTTTCCTTTGTAAATATCTGGTAATGATACTTATTATCTACCCTGTTCCTGTTAGGGACAGTGATTATAATTCGTTTATTAGCCAATCCAACAACTTTTTTTAAGATTTCATCAGGAAATTCCAGATGTTCAACCACCTCAGGCAGAATAACAGTGTCATACTTTCTTTTTGGCTTAAAATCATAAACATCCTCAATTATAAAATTGACATAAGGATAAAGTTTTTTGCCTTCCTCAACAGGCTCCTCATCATTGTCAAGAGAATAAACCTCACTTAATTTCAAATCCCTGGCAATTTTTGCAGAAATATATCCATACCTCCCCCCAATCTCCAAAACAGACTCGCCTTTGATGTTTTTAATTATCTCATTTATTCTTAATTTCTGGTAAATCCTGTCAAAACTTCTCCACTCAGCAGGGTCCACAATTTTCATACACATTTTATATACCAAAATTATTTAAACCTTTGTTTGAACTAAAAACCCTAA
>JAQTOC010000024.1 GCA_028713535.1 Candidatus Nanoarchaeia archaeon
ATCAAGAGGAAATCATAGAGATACTTGAGTTTAAAAAAGAAGATGCTTTTGAAATGGAAGAGAAAGGATTTTTCTTTATGCCAAACAAGATAACATACATAAAAAAAACAGACAGCATTGAAAACATTCTTAACAATTTAACTAAAAACAAAAGAAAAAAGGTAAAAAAAGCAATAAATAAATCAGAAGGAATAGAAATCATCAAAGAAAGGCCATTAAAAGAAGAATCTTTCAAAGAATGGTTTAAGCTTTACATTGAAAACCTAGAAAACAAAAAATACCCAAAAATATTAGCAACAAGTGACTGGTGGGAAAAAGACCTTAATGACTGCGAGAAAATCGGATTGTTTCTTAAGAAAGACAATAAAATAATTTCAGGCATTGTTGCAAGAAGCAAGGAGAAAGACTTATTGCCAAGGAGAATGTCAATCTCTTTTTCTGCAACAAAAGAAGAATTCAAGGACACTGGGCTTTATGACTACCTTAATGTCCTGGCAATTACTTTTGCAAACGAGATTGGATATGAACATATTGAAAGGGGCAAAGACACTAATTTGTACGGAAAACATCTAAGCACTGGAATTCCAATATTTAAAACATCTTTGGGATTTGAAATAAAGGCTGTCAAGGATAAACCAGACATTTTAATTAAGTTTAACAGTATTGATGAGTTTGAGGATAAAATATTTTTTGTAAGCTATTCTGGTTCGGATAGATTAATAGGAAACTTAATTGTAAAAGACTTTAATAACATTGAAGATTATAAGTTTGATTTTCTTGAAAAATTAAAGGTTTTCAGGTATGAAAATAAAAAATTGGTTTTAATTGAAAACTAGAAAAGCTTTTAATTAAAGTCAATAACTTAATGTTATGAACTTAATCTTATTTGGCCCGCCAATGACTGGGAAAGGGACACAGGCAGAGTTTATTTCTGAATATCTTCATATAAATCACTTATCTACTGGAAACATGTTTAGGGGTTTAGCTGAAGAAAATGACAAAGAAGGTTTAATGGCAAAAGGATACTGGGGCAAAGGAGACTTAGTTCCTGACTCATTGACAATAAAATTATTAAAAAAGGAAATAAACAAGGAAAAATACAAAAAAGGGTTTGTTCTAGACGGATTTCCAAGAACATTAAACCAGGCAAAAGAACTAAAAAAAATAGCAAGAATAGATAAGGTTATTAATATTGTAAGCGGGGACGATACAATCATAAAAAGAACTGTTCTAAGAAGACTTTGCAGCAACTGCCAAAAGATTTACGGAACAAACCTACAGCCAAAGAAACAAGGAATTTGCGACAAATGCGGTGGAAAATTAATACAGAGGCAGGACGACACAGAAGAAATAATAAAAAACAGGCTAAAAATATACAGAGAGCAGACAGAGCCTGTTATAAACTTTTATAAAAAAGAAGGCTTGTTAAGCAATATTAATGGGGAACAGCTTCCTGAAAAGGTTTTTAAAGACATAAAGAAGGCAATTAATGATGGAAAAAACAATTGATGTAAAAAAGGTTTATGATGATCTTTCAAAAAAACACAAGCTTCCAAGGTTTAATGAGTTAGACAAAGAAATAAGATTAAATGAATTGGAGAAAACAAGAGAAGAGTATTTATTATATTACATAAGGTTGAGGCTTGGAGAGAAACTTAGTTTCTTTGCAAACATACTTGATTCCTGCATACATCCTCTCAGCCAAACATTTGTTGTAATGCATGAGTCCAAGTCCTTTAAGGAGGATGATAAAAAAAGCATGATGGAAATGCTTGGGAAAACAATGGGGTTATTAAGAGAAAACATTCTGCTTTATACAACAACAACTGAAAAAGAAGATGCAGACTACATAAACAGGGTGATGAAAGAGATTCCTTCAATAAAAAAAGAAGTTGACAGAGTAGCAAAGATACTAAAGGAATCTTGGAGCAAGGAAGAAGAATCAGACACAGAAAACTACTTTGGTTAAGTTTATATATTTAATTTTCTTAATAGTATTTAATGAAGCTAGCTATAATGGGCCCGCCAGGTTCTGGAAAAGGGACACAGGCAGAAATTATTTCTAAAAAATACAAACTCAAATATATTTACACAGGAAGTTTATTAAGAAAAGAGGAAAGAAGAGGAACTAAACTCGGAAAGTTAATCTCTTCCTTGATTGACAAGGGAAACTACATGTCCAGCGAGATTGTCATAAAAATACTCAGGTGGAGGATTCCAAAAGATAATTTTATTCTGGACGGAAGCCCAAGAAGAATCGGAGAAACCAAATGGCTAGAGAAAAATCATCCAATAGATTTGCTCATACATCTGGAAGTTAAGGAAAAAACAATGGTTGAAAGGCTTTCAAAAAGAAGAATATGCCTCAAATGCGGGGAGTTATATCATTTAGTCAATAAAAGACCAAGAAAAAACAATATATGCGACAAATGCGGAAGCAAACTTTCAGTAAGAGAGGATGATAAACCTAAAATAATAAAACACAGAATCAAAGTTTACAAGAGAGAATCGTTGCCTGTTGCAAGATTTTATGACAAACTTAACAAGATTTTACATGTAAACGGAGAAGGAAACGCAGGAGAAACAAGCAAGAGAATATTCAAGGCTATTGAAAATCTCAAGAAGAAAGGATTATAAATAATAAAGAGGAAATAATTCTATGAATAAAAGAGGGCAGATATATATTTTAGCTGTTATTATCCTGGCTTTGGCTTTAGTTGGAATTGCTTCTGTTGTAAACAAGGCAAGCCAGGAAACAATCGAAGGCGATTTTGAAAGACTGTCTGAAAATTATGACGAAGAAAGCTCAAGATTTGTAAATTCATTAATTTATACTAAGGATGCTGACATGGTCAACAAGTTTGTTGGCTTTACCTCTTTTTACAGCTCATATGCAAAGTCACAAAATCCTGGTTTTGGATTGATATATGCATTCAGCTATGAAAATGAAAAGGGAAATTTCATAAATCTTGGAAATTTTCTTGATGAATCTGTTTATCTAGAAGATCCTGCAGAAGGTGAAATACCTGGATGCTATGACAGCATCTCTGCGACTGTTGAATTTGACGGGTTAAAGCTTCTGGCAGAGGCAAGCAGATCAGAGATTGAAAAATGCAACAAGGAGATAGAATATCAGCCAACAATCTGGATTAGGATTGGAGAAGAGGTCTATCCATTTGAAGTTATTGCAGGACAGCCCCAACTTATCATTGTTTCAAGATTTGAAAAGAATGAGCAAAGAAAGGTTTTTATAGGTGGAAGTGGTTTTAAGAATGAAGGGAAATCTGAGTTTTGTGTTAGGTTCCCAAATCATGAAATTTGCTAAAATGATTAACAGAAGAGGTGCTGGCGATATAATTGGATGGATTCTTTTAATAGGTTTTGGCGTCGCTTTAGCCACCTCGGTTTTTATATGGATGAAAGGCCAGACAGAAGAAATGACTGAGTCCACTGTAAATTATGTTGAGGGAGAGATGGTATGCGAAGATGTGGCAATTAATGTTGCAGTAAATGAAATGTGCAACGAGCTGACAATTGTGAACAAAGGAAAGTTTAATATTGATGCACTAAACATAATTTATTATCCTGCAGCAGGCGAGCCTGGATCAAAGCTTGAAAATCCAGCAACACCATTAAAGCCAATAGCAGGAGAAAAAATAACTGTTAGCGTTCCGCAAAGCGTCAAGTTTGAGGTAACTCCTGTTTTAAAAACAGATGAAAACAAACTAAACGGATGCAAGAACAAAAAAGAGGTTATATCATGCACAGTCTAAACAAAAAAGGAATTTCTCCTTTGATTGCAACAATCTTATTAATTGGGTTGGTCATTGTTGTTTTGTTGATTGCTTTTGTATGGGCAAAAAACTATGTTGAGGAAAGAGCTGCAAAAGAAGGGGTCTTGGCTGAGAAAAAGCTTGAATGCGAAAACATCGGGTTTACAGTCACAGGCGCACAAGATTCAGGATCATCTGTGAGACTTGTCCTAAAAAATCTCAAGGACAAGGACATAGAAAAGTTTACTTTCAGAATGGAAGGAAAAAAAACAGGATTAGAACAGAATTATGAAACGCTTGAAGGCCTGGAAATAAAACCATACCAGGTTGAATATGATTCTTCAAGTGTTAGTGACATTAACAAGGTTGGTGTTATCCCCTGGCTTAAAGTGGTCCCGGGATATTATGTGCCCTGCTCAGGCAAGGTCGTAACTGTGAATGTTTAAGGATAAAAAAGAGGTGAAATAAATGAGACTAAACAAAAAAGGAATTTCTCCTTTGATTGCTACAGTGCTGATTATTGGATTTACTGTTGCACTGGCTGCTGTAATAATGACTTGGGGGCAGAAATTTACAAAAGACATACAAGAACAAACTGAAGAAACATCTGGCTCACAGATCACATGCGCAAATGAAGTTGATTTTGAAATTAAAAAAGTTTGTTTGGAAAGCGGAAATAGTTACAGGGTAACAATAAGCAATGATGTCTTATCGCGCAAGAGCGGATGCGGCACGCCGTTGTGATACTCCTTCTTCAGCTTCGCGGCCAGGTCCAGTACGGCTTCGGTCTCGGCGATGGAAAAGTCCAGGTCGCTGATGAAGTCGCGCCCGGCAAGATTGATGGGTTTCTTAGTTGGCATTTCTTCTCCTTCTGATGATCATTAACCACAGATAAACACAGATGAACACAGATACGAAGCGATGATGGCTTCCTTAACGGGTAGAACAACCCTCACGTGATACGGCCATTGACAAGGCGCTTAATTTCCACGCGAGGGTGAGCAAAATTAATCAACAAGCAAACGTTTAAACCAGTCGCTTTGAGGTAATTGAGGCACTGTGCTGCATGGACATCTTCAATCGCTTTGACCACTTTCAGCTCAACAATCACGGCGTATTCCACTACCAGGTCAGCGTAATAATCACCGACGACAACCCCATCATAATGGACTGCAATTGGTTTCTGCTGCTCTGCTTTTAGACCTGCCTTCTGTAATTCATGCAATAGCGCGTTCTCATATACCTTTTCAAGGAAGCCACACCCCAGCGTGTTGCTCACGCGATAGGCACACTGGATGACTGCCGACGTTATTCTATTCAAATCCTCGCGGTTCGGCGGTATGCTCATTGTGCATCCTTGTAAAGGCCCAATGCTCTGAAACGCCTTCGTGACCTAATACGATCTGTGTTTACCTGTGTTCAT
>JAQTOC010000025.1 GCA_028713535.1 Candidatus Nanoarchaeia archaeon
ACTTTTCAATAGTCATTGACTTCAAAAAACTTGCATTGTTCAGTCCAGAACTGTCAGACATGTTACTGGAAGATCCTGAAGAAATTCTAAAAGCAGCAGAGATTGCAATCCAGAACCTTGACCTTACTAAAAAACTGATAAGAGTCAGGTTAAGCAACCTTCCTGACAGCCAAAAAGTCCCAATCAAGGACATAAGGTCCATACACCTGTCAAAATTAATAACATTTGAGGGAATAGTAAGACAATCTTCAGATGTCAGACCCCAAGTTGTTTCTGCAAAATTTGAATGCCCTTCATGCGGCAGCAACCTTACAATTTTACAGTTAGAATCAAAGTTCAGGGAGCCTTTCAGATGCTCATGCGGAAGAAAAGGAAAATTCAGATTAGTTTCAAAAGAACTGGTTGACGCACAAAGACTGGTAATAGAAGAATCTCCTGAAATGCTTGAAGGCGGCGCACAGCCAAAAAGGCTTGCAATATTTCTGAAAGAAGATCTTGTAGAGCCAAAGATGGAAAGAAAAACAACTCCAGGTTGTAAAATAAGATTCATAGGTTTAATAAAAGAAATTCCTGTTATGCTTAACACAGGTGCGCAGTCAATAAGGTATGAGCTTGTAGGCGAAACAAATAACATTGAGCCAGTTGAGCAGACTTATGAAGACATAGAAATCAATGAAGAAGATGAACTTGCAATAAAAACTCTTGCAAAAGACAAAGGTATTTATGAAAAACTGACAAACACAATGGCTCCTTCCATATATGGTTATTCTGAAATAAAGCTTGCTTTGGTCCTCCAGTTAATGGGCGGCTCAAGAAAGATAAGGGAAGACGGCACAAAAACAAGGGGAGACATTCACATGCTTCTCGTTGGTGACCCTGGGTCAGGTAAATCTCAGCTGCTCCAGTTTATTTCAAAATGCGCGCCAAAAGCAAAATACCTTTCTGGAAAAGGAGTCTCGTCAGCAGGTTTAACAGCATCAGTAGTCAAAGATGAGTTCATAAAGGGCTGGGCATTGGAAGCAGGTGCACTTGTCTTGGCTAATAACGGAATAGCTTGTTTGGATGAACTTGACAAGATTTCTGTTGAAGATACATCATCTCTTCATGAAGCAATGGAGCAGCAGACAATCACAATAGCAAAAGCAAACATCCAGGCAACATTAAAAAGTGAAACAACTGTTTTGGCTGCAGCAAACCCAAAGCTCGCAAGGTTCGATCCATTCCAGATGATAGCAGCCCAGATTAACATGCCTCCAACATTGATAAACAGGTTTGATTTAATTTTTCCCATGAGAGACATCCCAAACAAAGACATAGATTCAAAGATTGCATCTCATATCCTAAAACTTCAAAGAAAACCAGACGACTTAGTTTATGAAGTCCCTCTCGCTTTATTAAAAAAATACATTGCATATGCAAAACAAAAAATAACTCCAAAACTAAGCGAAGAAGCAGTAGACGAAATAAAAAGTTTCTATGTTGGCCTTAGAAATTTAAGTCAGACAAAAGGAGATGAAATAAAGCCAGTTCCAATCTCAGCAAGGCAGTTAGAAGCATTAGTTAGATTGTCAGAAGCCTCAGCAAAAATAAGGCTGTCAAAAACAGCAACAAAAGATGATGCCAAAAGGGCAATTGAATTGCTTCGTTATTGCTTGATGCAGGTAGGTTACGATTATGAGACCGGCCAGATTGATATAGACAGGATCTCAACCGGAATACCAGCCTCCCAAAGATCCAAGATAATTGCTATAAAAGAAATAATATCAGAGCTTTCAGAAAAAATAGGAAAAGCAATTCCAGTTGAAGACCTAACTTCATATGCAATAGAAAAAGGGATTGATGGAAAACAAATAGACGAAATAATAGAAAAACTGAAAAGGGATGGGGAAATTTTTGAGCCCAAAAGAGGATTCCTAGCAAAGATATAAAATGGCAATCGGAATAAAACCTTCAGAAAAAATATGGATCTCAAATTTGATTAATGGAACCTATAAAAAACAGCTTGGCGAGTTTGAATCAAATTACGTTCTTGTCAAGGACAAGCAGGTCTTTAAGGTAAACATTGTTGCAACAGTGATAAACAAGTTCCAGAGCACAGACGGTAAGTATGTTTCTTTGACAATAGATGATAATACCGCAATAATAAGGATAAAGGCCTGGAACGAAGACACGAAAAAGATCATTAATTTTGAGATTGGGGATTTGGTATTAGTTATTGCAAAGCCAAGAGAATATAACGAAGAGCTTTATCTCATTCCTTCTACTGTAAAAAAAGTTGAGGATCCAAATCTTGAATTGATGTACAGGGCAGAAATCCTGAAGAATCATGGAAAACCAGAATCAATAATACCAAAAGAAACTCCGCAACTAGAAGAAGTTAAGGAAGAAAAAATTGAAAAAGAGGATGAAACAGAAACAACAAGGAGAAGCATCATAAGTTTGATTGAGAAAAAAAGCACAGAAGAAGGCGTCAGGGTTGACGATATAATTCTAAGTTCAGGCCTTCCAGAACAGTAAACTGAGAAAATAATTCAGGAACTGCTCAAGGAAGGCGAGATATTCCAGCCAAAACCAACATTTATAAAGCTGATTGAATAGAATTTTTTCTTATAGCCCCGTAGTGTAGCGGCCAATCACGTGAGGCTCTGGACCTTACAACCCAGGTTCGAATCCTGGCGGGGCTATATATTTATATATACTGTACCAAAATAAAAAAAGCCCCTAATTGGGGCTGAGATCAATAATCTCAACAGATTTAGGGTTTTCCCGTGTCTGTTTCTTCAAAAAGTGTTTGGTTGGAACCTCTGCCAAAAAGTAGATATCAAACCTATCTCCATGATCCTCTTTAACGAAAACAACCCTAAACATTTCGTCATCTCTGAGAGATTTATTGATAAAGTAAAGCATCCAGAATTTCCAGTTAAGATTTTTTCTTAGACCGTCCTTTAGTGATTCCAAAGAAGATTCCAAAAAGAAAAGGTTAGATCCAAATGAAAGTCTGAACAATTTCCTTACAGGCAGTGCTGGATACTTCCAGAGCTTAATAGCCAGCAAAGGAAGCCCCTTAGTAGATTCCTCATTAAGAACCTCAATCGGGATTATAACATTAACAACCTCCGAACACTTAATAACAATAAATTTCCGAACACGTCCTTTCAGATCTTTTACCAAGATCCGATTTTCATATTTTTTTGATAAGAATTGCTCTAGCAGATGCTCAAGCTCTTTATATCTCAGATCACGCTGTAGTGCATTCAGGGTTTTGATAGTTTCAGTATACTTGTCCCGATCTACAATTTTTCCAATTTCAAAAAATCTCGTCTTGACTCTAAATACTTTTTTAACAATCCGTTTAAATATGTTCAAAGTTTTCTCCATTTCTGAGGTATTCCGGCTCTTTCCACAGAGGTAAAATAACCTCGCATAGAACTAACTAGAACACCTCTTTTAAATTTCGGTTTGTAAAAAATAAGACATCAATAAAGATTCATAATATTATATAAATGTTTCCAAAACCTTTTTAAATCTGCCCTCAAGAACAACAGGATGGATTATGAGGAATTACTAAAAAAAGCAAAGAAAGAACTCCCAGAGATAAAAAATTCTGGAGAAAGGTTTGAAATCCCAAAGATAGCAGGCCACGTAGAAGGAAATAAAACAATGATAGATAATTTTTCAAGCATATGTGACATTTTAAACCGAGAATCAAGTTATTTGATAAAATATCTTCAGAGAGAACTTGCAACTCCTGCAGTTTTAGATGGAAAAAGGCTTGTTCTTGGAAGAAAATTAAATTCAGCAATGATAAATGAAAAAATAGAAAAGTTTACAAAGGACTTTGTCTTGTGCAAAGAATGTGGAAAGCCAGACACAAAGCTGATCAAACAGGACCAGGTCTGGATAATAAAGTGCGCTGCCTGCGGTGCAAAACATCCTGTAAAATCCAAAATATGATACTAGTAAAAATCCATGAAACATTCCAGGGAGGACTTAAAAAAACAGTCCTGGCTGCATCAGACTCAGACTTAATTGGAAAAACGATAAAGGAAAATAATATTGAACTTTGTGTTTCAGAAAAATTCTACAAGGGAAAGGAAGTTAACGAAGAAAAATTCCTTGTGTTCTTGGAAAATTGCGATTCAGCAAATCTTGTGGGAAAAGAAACAATTGCACTGGCTCTAAAACACAAAATAATTAAACCAGAGGAAGTAATAAAAATAAATGGAACCCCGCACGCCCAAATCTTTTGAGCCATCTCGTTCAAACTACTATGAAGCAATAGTCCAGATTAGGCCAAGAAGCAACGAAGTCCTTGATTTTATTGGGAAAGAAGTTGAAAAAAGAAACGATGTTTTTATTTCAAAGATTGTGGAAAAGAAATTCGGCTATGACGTCTATTTGAATTCGCAGAGATTTACAAGAAACGTGCTGGCAAAAAAACTCAAGGCCCATTTCAGAAATGCAGAAATAAAATCTTCAAGAGCTTTGTTCTCAAGATCAAGGATGTCCAGCAAAGAAATCTACAGGTCAACTATTTTGATAAGATTAAAAGAATCTATTCAATAATAAAATGGAAAGAACAAAATATTATTCTTATAAAACAGGAGATTTATGCAGAGGCTGTCAGTTATGTGTAACAGGCTCAAAGCTTGTTTTGTTTGTGACCGGAATCTGCGCCAGAAACTGCTATTACTGCCCTCTTTCAGATGAAAAGAAAAACAAAGATCTTGTTTTTGCTAACGAATGGAAAGTTGAAAAAGATGAAGATATGTTAAAAGAAGCAGAACTGTGTGATTCAAAAGGAGCAGGAATAACTGGCGGGGATCCCTTGCTTAGACTGGAAAGGACAATTCACTATATAAAACTGCTAAAGGAAAAATTTGGAAAAGAATTTCATATTCACCTGTATACAATTCCAGAAAGCATAACTCCATCAAATCTCAAAGGGTTATATGACGCTGGTTTAGATGAAATAAGGTTTCATCCAGATCTTGAAAACAACAAAAATTGGAATAAAATCTCTCTTGCATTTGGTTTTAAGTGGGGTGTAGGCATAGAAATCCCAGTTATTCCAGGAAAACAAGAGCAAACA
>JAQTOC010000026.1 GCA_028713535.1 Candidatus Nanoarchaeia archaeon
AAAGGAAGCGCTATTATCAAAGTGATTCCTACTCCTAACTGGGAAAGTGTTTATAATGAAATAAAGAGAATAAATTAATTACATTTCTGAATCGGTTGGTCCTTGTGATGGCTGAGGCCCTGATTTTTGTGATCCTCCAGCTATGACATCATCGATTCTTAAAATCAATTCTGCCACTTCTGATGCTGATTTTATTGCCTGAGTTTTTATTTTCAATGGCTCTATGACTCCATATTTCCAGGCGTCAACAACTTTTCCCTGGAAAACGTCAATTCCTGCCCACTTGTTTTTTTCATGCTGTGCTTTTAATTCTGTCAGCATGTCAATTGGGTCAAGGCCTGCGTTTTCAGCAAGAGTTTTTGGAATTATTTCCAATGCGTCAGCAAAAGACTGAACTGCTAATTGCTCTCTCCCAGACAATGATGTTGAAAATTCCTTTAATCTTTTAGAAACTTCTATTTCAACTGCACCTGCGCCAGCAACAACTCGAGTATCTTTTAATGCTGCGATAATGTCACCTATTGCATCTTTTACAGCACGTTCAACTTCGTCAATAACATGCTCGGTTCCGCCTCTTATTAATAATGTTACTGCCTTTGGATTTTTACACTCCCTAACATAAGTCATTTCTTCGTCATTGACTTTTACAGATTCCACTAGACCGGCAAAACCAAGGTCGTCTGGATTTAAATCGTCCAAGTTTGTTATTAATTTGGCATTAGTTGCCTTGGCTAATTTGTCCATATCAGATTTTTTTATTCTTCTGCATGCGTAAATATTTTTTTTAGCAAGATAATGCTGGGCTATATCATCGATTCCTTTCTGGCAGAAAACAACATTTGCTCCAGACCTAATTATTTTTTCTGTCATGTCCTTGAGCATTTTTTCTTCCTGGTATAAGAATGCCTGCAACTGGTCTGGGGATGTTATCTGTATTTTTGCATCTGTTTCTGTGTTTTTTATTTCCAGTGCAGAATTTATCAAGACTATTCTTGCGTTTTTTACCTGATTGGGCATTCCGGTGTGAACTTTTTCCTTGTCAAGAACAAGGCCAGATATTAATTCAGAATCTGAAATCCCATCGCCCACTTTCTTTTCTATTTTTATGTTATCACTATCTATTTCAAGTTTTCCTTCTTTTCTTTCTGTAATCTGAATAATTCCCTTTACAACCAAATCAGAAAGAATGTCTTTTGCTGTTTCTGCGCCTTTTCCAGTCATTGCTGTCACAGCAATTTTTTTTAGAATATCATAATCATTTTCTGTTATTTTTTCTGCTATTTCCTTTACTATTTTCTGGGCCTGCTCTGCTGCTAATCTATAACCTTTGCTTATCACAGTAGGATGAATGTTTCTATCAAGTAGGTCTTCTGCGTTTTTTAATAATTCTCCTGCTAAAACAACTGCTGTTGTTGTCCCGTCTCCAACCTGGTCTTCCTGGGTTTTTGCCACTTCTACAAGCATTTTTGCTGCTGGATGCTCTATGCCCATTTCTTCAAGAATTGTAACTCCGTCATTTGTGATTATAATATCTCCGGTAGAGTCAACTATCATCTTGTCCATTCCTTTTGGGCCTAAGGTTGTTCTGACTGTTTCTGCTACCTGTTTGGCTGCTAGAATATTGTTTCTTTGGGCTTCTTTTCCAATTGTTCTGGAATAGCCTTCTGGCAATATAAAGATAGGTTGGTTTTGATTCATGTTATAATTCACCTCTTCAGGTTTAAAAATCGCCTCTTAGCGTTGTTTTTCTGATGTTTTTGTTTATAAACGTTTTGGTAGGGTTTTTTGAGGTAAACAAAATTAACTGATCTTATTCTCTTCAGCATAATAATATTTATATAGTATATTTTAATTTTATTACAAATGCAAGAAGATGTTATTTCTTTGGGCAGAAAAGGCGTTGATGAGGAAGGTTATTCTGAAATTCCTGAGGGCTATGAGAAAGGAAAAGTAAAGTATATTGTTATCACAGGAACAGTAATTTCTGGCATCGGAAAGGGGATTTTTAGCTCGAGTTTGGGGACTGTACTAAGTTGCAACGGAATAAAAGTAGCTCCGATGAAGTTTGATGGCTATCTTAATTATGACGCAGGAACATTAAATCCGTACAGGCATGGAGAGGTGTTTGTTCTTGATGATGGGACTGAATGCGATTTAGATTTAGGAAGCTATGAGAGGTTTAACAACACTAATTTAACAAAGGATTATTATCTGACTGCTGGCAAGATATTCAAGACAATAATTGACAAGGAAAGGGCTGGAAAGTACCTTGGGAGAGATGTCCAATTTGTTCCGCATGTTACAGGCGAAATAAAACATTTTGTAAGGAGGCTTGCTGTTGTTTCTAAGGCTGATGTTGTTCTGATAGAAGTTGGCGGTACTATAGGAGACCTGGAAAATGGATATTTTATCGAGGCAATGAGGCAGCTTAATTATGAAGAAGGAAAAGAAAATGTCTGTTTTGTTAACCTTGGTTATATATTAAAACCAAGCTCTTTGGGAGAGCACAAAAGCAAGGCAGCGCAGCTTGGTCTGAGAACTTTATTATCATTAGGAGTGCAGCCAGACATTGTTGTCTGCAGGTCTAACCTTCCAATTGAAGAAAAAATAATACAAAAGATAAGTGTTTCAAGCAACGTTCCCGGAAACATGGTTTTCAATCTTCCAAACCTAGTCAGCATCTATGAAATGCCATTATACCTGAGACAAATTGGGATGGACCAAGCTGTTATAAAAAGTCTTAACTTAAACTGCAGGGACCATAATGATGTTTTAAACTTTGAGAACTGGGGAAAATTTGTCCATACATTAAAGGAATGCGAGAAAACAATAAAGGTTGGGATAACAGGAAAATACACAGAGTTGTGGGATTCTTATATCAGCATAATAAAAGCATTGGAGCATTGTGCACCTTACAGGAATTCTAATGTTTCAATACACTGGATTGATACCACTGAGGTTACTGATGAGAATGTTGAAGAAAAATTAAAAGGATTGGATGGAATTATTGTTCCTGGCGGTTTTGGATCAAGAGGTGTTGAGGGAAAAATAAAATGCGTAAGATATGCAAGAGAAAATAAATTACCCTATTTAGGATTGTGCTATGGTTTTCAGATGGCTATTATTGAATATGCAAGAAATGTTTTAGGATGGAGAGATGCACATACTACTGAAGTGGACAGAGATACAAGCCACCCTGTTATTGACTTACTGCCTGGGCAGAGAAACATAAATGACATGGGCGGAACAATGAGACTTGGTGGCCATAATGTCTTAATCAGGGAAGGAAGTCTTGCCCATATATTATATGGAAAAACAGAGATAAGGGAAAGATTCAGGCACAGATATGAGTTTAACAATAAATACTTAAGTGATTTTGTGAACAGAGGAGTTGTTTTCAGCGGGAAAGCAAAACACGAGGATATCATGCAGATTTTAGAGTTAAGAGACCATCCTTTCTTTGTCGGAGTGCAGTTCCATCCAGAATACACTTCTAAACCGCTGCAGCCAAGCCCTATTTATCTAGGTTTTATCAATGCATGTTTGAAGAGGAAGTTATAATTACTTAGGAATAGTAACATTAATAAATAAGAATTTCTTGATAAATACTGATAAATTTGCCTTTCGGGCTTGTTGTAAAGATTAGAACCAAGGTTGGAGGACCTTATATTAATTCTTAGTTTTCTAGAGCGTAGTCTCTTT
>JAQTOC010000027.1 GCA_028713535.1 Candidatus Nanoarchaeia archaeon
TTAGAACCAAGGTTGGAAGACCTTATTTTAATTCTTAGTTTTTTAGAGCGTAGTCTCTTTAAAATTTTAAAAGTCATGGTAAAGGCGGCATTATAGGATGTTTTAAAACTGGAGGTTTGAAATGCGTTCTTTTGGGAAAACACCTGTGTTTCTTATGCTTCTTATGCTTTTTCTTGTTTTAGGCGCCGGATTGGGGTCGAGGACAACTAAAGACATGCTGACTTCGGCGGAGGTAGATAAAATCCTTACGGATTCCGGAGCCCGTATCTTTATGATCGCTCCTTCGTATTACGAAAAGGGCGTGCCCTATTACTTAGCTGAGAGTGTAATGGGTCTTACAGGAAAAGAATTTCCTTGCAAGATTACACCGAGCGGGCATTGGTCAAATGATCTCAGGTTTTCGAGTTTTTCGCAATTACTGGAAGGAATGAGAACTCCTACACATTCAGTTTTCCTTACGAAGACAAAAGATGGATTTTATCGGTTTGAAGTTTCCCAATCCACGCGGTAGGCAGGCAATTCGAAAAGAAAGATCCTTTGAAAGAGGGATTTTTCTTTTAATGGTTAGTATATATTTGTATTAATTAAAAACATTTAAATATTCTTTTCAAAACTATTTTTCTAATGGAAGAGTCTAATGACCTAATAAGGCAGAAAAAGGAAAAATTAAAACAACTAAGAGAAGAAGGAATCAACCCTTATCCTTATTTCTTTAAAAAAACACATAATACACAGGATATCCTAGAAGAAAACAAAGATATTGGAAAAGAAGAAAGAACAAACAAAAAGGTAAGCGTTGCAGGGAGAATTATGACCTTGAGGTTTATGGGAAAAGCTTCTTTTGGCAATATTCAGGATCAAAGCGGACAGATTCAATTCTACATAAGGGAAGACGATGTTGGAAAGAAATTGTATAGCATTTTCAAGAAACTTGATTTAGGAGACATAATTGGAGTTAAAGGAACTATCTTCAGAACAAAGATGGGGGAAATTTCTGTTTATGCTGAAGAATTTGAACTACTGGCTAAAAGTGTAAGGCCATTGCCTGAGAAATTCCATGGATTGAAAGACGTGGAGATAAGATACAGGCAGAGATACTTAGATTTAATTTCAAATCCGGAAGTCAAGGAAATTTTTGTGAAAAGAACAGAAATAATAAAGGCGATGAGGGAATTTTTAGATACTAAAGGATTTTTAGAAGTTGAAACTCCGATTCTGCAAAAAATTTATGGCGGGGCAAATGCAAGGCCTTTCAAGAGTTTCCTGCATGACCTTAAGATGGATATTTACATGAGAATATCTGATGAATTGTATTTGAAGAGATTAGTTACTGGTGGATTTGAGAAAGTGTATGAGATTGGAAAAGATTTTAGGAATGAAAGCATTGACAGGACCCACAATCCAGAGTTTACTGTTATGGAATGTTATTTGGCTTATGTTGACTACAATGACATGATGAAACTAACCGAGGAAATGGTTGAGTTTATTGCAAAGAAAGTTTTGGGTAAAACAAAGATTGAATACCAGGGAAACAAGATTGATTTAAAGGCTCCTTGGAAAAGAATGACAATGAAAGATTCAATAAAGAAATTCGCTGAGATTGACTTAGATGAGTACAATGACGAGGAATTAATTGATTTATTGAGAAACTACAATATTGAATACGAAGGTGATTTTTCAAGAGGACTTGCAACACAATTGGTATTTGAAGAACTGGTTGAAACCAAATTAATACAGCCAATATTCATTACTGACCATCCAAAAGAATCAACTCCTTTATGCAAGCTGCACAGAAAACACAAGGATTTAATCGAGAGATTTGAGCCATTCATATGCGGAATGGAACTTGGAAATTCTTATACTGAATTGAATGATCCTGAGTTGCAAAAAGAATTGCTTGAGGCTCAATCAAGAGAATTAATAAAAGGAACTGAGGAAGCCCATCCGATGGATGAAGACTTTGTCAAGTCAGTTGAGTTTGGAATGCCACCAATGGGCGGATTAGGAATCGGAGTTGACAGACTGATTATGATACTAACTGATTCTGCTTCAATAAGAGATGTAATATTCTTTCCATTTATGAAAGATATAGAATAAACTAATAAAATTGGTCGAGTATATGAGTGAGAGGTTCTAATCTTTCTTTAAGGATCTCTTGGATTTGGTCATATGCTCCTTTCTCATTAAGATTTATTTGGTCGTTATTATTCAGATAAGGGGCTATTGCTCCTTCTTTTGTTCTTTCAACTAGTTTTTTTGTTCTTCTAATATTAACATTATATTCTCTAGATATAAGTTCTATCTGAGGTATTAGATCGTTTTCAATGATCTCGTCAGTTAATTCTTTCTTTAAGCCTTCTAGCTGACAAATAGTCGTCTCTTTATCTATATAATTTTGTTTATAGTTAAAAACTATTCTTTGTGCTTTATCCAAAATTTCTTCTTTTTGATCCATTTTATACCTCTGTTTGTTACTCTTTAGTAGGTATATCTTATTTATAAACCTTCCCTTTTTCTTTATAAAAAAATAGAAAGGTTTTTATATAGGTTAGATATTATAAAACACAGGCCCGCCATGAGAATACTCAATGGAGTGCGGCTAAAGCCAAGGCGATGAGCTTGGGGGTTAGTGTTGCGGGCTAAATTATAATCACAAAAAATCACGTTTCATTGAAGGAGACATAATTAATCATAATTCATCATTTGCCCAAATCAGGGTATAACGCAGGATTTAGGTAAATTAGGGAAAATTAGCGAAAAGGGGTATTTTATGTTTCTTTCTAGTTAGGTGATTAAGATTAGCGTTAGGAGGTAAAAATGGGTAAAATAAGCCCAGTTTCAGCTAAATATATTGTTTATGCTCATATCCAGATTGATGGAACAGTAGACAGGCCTGATGTTGTTGGAGCCATTTTTGGCCAGACAGAGGGTTTGCTTGGAGAAAATCTGGAGCTAAGGGAGCTGCAAAGATCTGGAAGGATCGGAAGAATTGAAGTTAAGACAGACATAAAGGCTGGCAAGACTAGTGGGGTAATCACTATTCCAAGCAGCTTGGATAAGTCAGAGACAGCTATCATAGCTGCTGCTCTGGAAACTATTGAAAGGATAGGGCCATGCAATTCAAAAGTTGTCATAGAAAAGATAGAAGATGTCAGAATCACAAAAAGAAGCTTTGTTCTTGAAAGAGCTAAGGAATTGCTTAAAACCTTAACAAGCGACATTCTGCCTGACAGCCAGGAAATTACAGATGAGGTAGCGAGATCTGTGAGAATGATGGAGGTTGTTGAGTATGGAAAGGACAAGCTTGCTGCTGGACCTGCACTTGATGAGTGCGATGAGATAATCATTGTTGAGGGAAGAGCAGATGTTCTAAACTTGCTAAGGCATGGAATCAAAAATGTAATTGCAATGAATGGCACAAACGTTCCAGAAACCATAATTGAGATCAG
>JAQTOC010000028.1 GCA_028713535.1 Candidatus Nanoarchaeia archaeon
ACATAGATGTAAGGCAGGTTTTCTTTCTTAAGCAGCCATAACTCATAAGTGTAAATTTCCCCATTATAATCCATCTTCTTTAAAACATCTGTGGTAATCATTGCAACTGCCTGATGATCTTTTGTAAGATGAAAATCCCCAAAAGAAGGTATGAATACTTTGCTTGGCTTGAATCTTTTTATTAAATTCAAGAGCTTAATTTTTAATTTCTTATTGTCAACTTCCTTCATAATCTGGGAATCCTTAACACCTATAAAATAAGTTTTCATCCCCAGCCTTTTTTCTATCTTTATTG
Organism: Candidatus Nanoarchaeia archaeon; assembly: GCA_028713535.1. Classification (GTDB taxonomy): domain Archaea; phylum Nanobdellota; class Nanobdellia; order SCGC-AAA011-G17; family JACPNG01; genus JAQTMY01. Next base: position 296 of record JAQTOC010000028.1, read on the forward strand.
TTTCATCCACCCTTGTCTTTTTTGTATGCTCATCCTTAATGTGGGGGAGTGACTTCTCACCAAAAGAAAAAATGATTTTGATTATCTGCTTATTTTCATCAAGGTACTTGAATATTGTCCCGCCCATTCCAACTGCTTCATCATCAGAATGCGCACAGACAATAAATATCACGTCTTTTTTCATCCAAATTAACTGTTGTTTTTTGTTTAAAAGATTTTCTTTCGGGTTTTATCCTGTTTTTTGGCGGTTTTTTGCCAGAATACAAAAAAGTTTGGCTATTGCCTTGTTAGTTCTTATTAAAATTAGTCAATAAACTTGTTAAAAATTAAGGAGGTTAGAATGGCAAAACCAATACGTTATGAACTTAGTGCTCTTGTAGATCCAGTAAAAATCACAAGGAATGGAGGAACTGTTTCTCCAGAGGGGTATGCTGAAGCTGTAAGGAAGATGCTTCCTGCAGATTCTCTTGGAAAATCATTCAGGGAAATTGTGGAGATTCTACTGGACCCTGCAGGAGATGGGGCTAATAACCAATATAGTATACAAGAGAGAAACCTTGTAGGATTAGTCAGGTCCTGGTATGACCAAGAAAAATTGGACAAAGAAAAAGCAGATGGCACAGAACAGACCAAGGTTGATTTGGTTGCAGTTGTTTATCCTGACACCAACTCTGAGAGACCAATAGAATTAGATAATATTGTCTCAAATTACACAGACATACTCCATCCGGTAGAAGAAACTGTTGGAGGGAGCAAAAAGGTTTACAACATGGTAATGTTAAAAGCTGCTCAAATAACAATCGGAGGGACATACCTAGATAACTGCATACAGGAGAATGATCAATACATTGCCTAGGGGGATTGAATCTGTCCCCACTTTTTTATCTTTTTTTGAATTGAATAACATCCCTTTTGCAATAGTGGAGGACAGGATTCATACTGTAGAAAAAAATACTGATTCAAAAGATAGTCTTCATTATAATTTTAAAAAATATGGGATAGAGCAATCTGAAGAGGTTCTTGTTCTTGAGAAAGAGTTTCTTGAGAAAAATAAAGAATTGATTGAAAATTACATGGCTTGGTACATTGACAAAAACTTTTTGAGCAAGATTAATGATTCAAGGGCAAGATTACATAACCTAAAAGAAAGCTATGAAAAAATCCAAGATAATTCTGTTGAACGATTTATTGTCGTTGATGTTTTTAATAAGTTCAATAATCGGGAGATAGAAAAAAATCTGGACAACAAGGCTGAAGAGATTTTGAATTCTTCTTTTGTAAGAAGTTATCCAAGAATATCTGACATTCAACTCAAATACTCTCTTCTAGGATATGTTTTGGGGAATGCACTTGTAATGGACCATAGAGTTTACGACCTTGAAATAAATTCAGATCAGAACGCTGATTGTTTATTTTTCAGAAAACACAAATTCAATCTTCAATTTAAAAGCCCACTAATAAACTTGAAACAAACTTACTCTGGTTTAATAAAAAAAGCAGTCGAGGAGTCTGCATTAAGTTTTGGCCAGTCTTTTTCAGAGGTTTTGTCAAGTCAAAAAAAGGTTTTGGACAGCCTAGAGGGTTTGGTAAACCGAGAGAATTCATTTAAAAATAATAATCGTGCGGAAGACCACAACATTGGTTTTGAAAAGATGAATAACAACATTTATGGAATTTATATGAATCTATCCCCTTTTTTAGTCAAGAAAAAGGAAAATTATTATCATTTTGAAAAAGCAAAGATTGGTTTTGCAATCAAAGTTGACGGAACCACATTCAGAATAAATGATGCTCCAAGAATCCTAGATGGATATTATGTTCATCCTTTTGTTAACGTAACAGGTTACATCTGTTTTGGAAAAACAGACTGGGAAAGTATTGGAGTGAATTTTACCAGAGAATATGATTTTTACAGAAGCAGGGACGCCTCTGCAGAAACTCTAGCAAATATCCTGAGACGTGGGGAAATGAATCTAACGAGAGGGCACTTCGGTAAGATGGTAAACGGATTTTCTGACTTTTCAAACATACCGATTATAGCAAGGAGCAGATATGAAGCACTAAACTACGCAAGAAGAAACAGCATCCCTGAATGGAGGATATACAACAATGACTGATCGCATAATACACTCAGAAGACGACAGAACTTATAGGGCATGGAGCTATGATTCTGAACTATACAAAAATGAAGCAAAACGATTAGCTTCTAAAAATATCTCTGAGAACGAAAAACAAAGAATCAGACAAGACTTCAGGAATAAATCTTCAGAATTAGGGATAAAAAGACAACAATCCTTGTATAAATCAAAAGTTTTAATTGTTGGTTCTGATTGTCTGGCTCAGTTAGTTTCAAGCTGTGTTGCCGGAATTGGAGTCGGAAATATATTTCTCATGGACAATAAACGAGTCAATGAAGAAGACCGAAACGATTTTCTTTGCTTAAAGGATTACAGTTATTTGGGCAAGAAAAAAGTTGCTGTAATCGCAGAAGCATTAAGAGAAATAAACACCCATGCAAATATTTTTCCAAGACATTCAAAGTTTAATGAGGTTTTTGCACATGAACTAACTCCAGAGATAATCATAGATGCAACAAACGATTCTTATT